>JBJDXR010000022.1:0-133870 GCA_051866775.1 Oscillospiraceae bacterium
AAAGGAGAGCCACAAGGGCATCATAATCGGCAAAAACGGCGAGATGCTTAAGACCGTGGGTGAGCAGGCCCGGCGCGACATGGAGAAGCTCCTTGACACAAAGGTGTATCTCACCACATGGGTGAAGGTCAAGGAGAACTGGCGTGACAGCGGCGCAAACCTCAGGACCTTCGGGTATACCAGTGAAAACTGACGATACAACAGCCGTAAAATCCCTCGAATAATGAGCAAAAAGAAAAGCCTTGGAAGAAATTCCAAGGCTTTTTATCTTTTTAAGTTGGAGGGGTTTTCCTGGCAGCAGTTTAAGCAGGACACACCGTCTATGAATGGCATGATATGGCCGAATCGGAGCAGGGGCTGCTTAAGGCGCCTCCGTCATAAGATGCTCCTGGATCCAGCGAAGGAAAGCGCCTGCCGCCGGGGAGAGCGTCTCCCGCCGATAGCACAGGTTCAGGGAGGAGGTAACGCAGGGGGCGATATTCACAAGTCTTACGTTATCGTGGGCGGGAATGTGCTCCCGGGAGAGGATGCTGACGCCGAGCCCGTATTCCACCGACTGCAGGATGTTTTCACGCCGGGGACTGGTGAGGATGATGTTGGGCTCAAAGCCCGCCCGGCGGCACAGGGTCACGGCAAGGCTGTACATAAAGGTCTGCTCAGAGAGAAAAATGAAGGGCTCGTCTTTAAGCTCGGCGATTTCGATCGACTCCCTGCCTGCCAGCCGGTGGCTTGACGGGAGAATCACCACAAGATGGTTCTTCTCGATGGGGACCCGCTGATACTCGGGCGTATGGGTCTCCTCGGAGTCCAGCTCGTGTATGATGGCAAAATCACACTTTTTCTCATAAAGCCTTTTAACCAGGGTGAGGGAGTCGGAGTCGATGAGATTAATGTCGTATTGCGGGTACTCCCGCCGAAAGTCAATGATAATGTCGATGAACCTTTTCTTCACCAAGGCGGAGACGAGACCAAGCGTGACAAGATTGTTTTCAAAGTGGAGCAAGTCCTTGGTATAGGCATCCTGTATGGTCAGGATCTGCCTGGCATAGGTCAGAAAGTGCTGCCCAAAGCGGGTCAGCTCGATTTTTCTGGTGGTGCGCTCAAAGAGCTGCTGGCCAAGCTCCGCCTCAAAATTCTTGATATGCTTGGAAAGCGTCGACTGGGAAATGTAGAGCTTCTCAGACGCAAGAGAGTACGAGCCGGTTTCTGCAAGAATCGTAAACTCCCGGAAATAGCTGATATCCACGGCGGCCGACTCCCTCCTTTAGTTCCAAACCGGAATATATGTTAGTCTGAAAACGAATTGCAACCAGAATACGCTCTATAATATAATCAAAAACACAAGACAACGTTCTGATTTGTGCAGTATTTTGAATAAAATACACATATAACATATAACATATCACTTGAAGCGCTTTTTTTCAAGTGCCGTTTTGTTACTTTTGGAGAAAGAGGGAATAAAATTGCCGCCGATTATTGACAAAAACAAGTGTGTGCGCTGTGGGCACTGTGTCCAGATCTGCCCGATCAACGTCCTTTTTCACTCTGCAGAGGACAGAGCTGTCTATGTGCGCTATCCCAACGAGTGCTGGCACTGCCGCGCCTGCTTGATTGACTGTCCGAAACAGGCCATCACTATGCGTTATCCGTTGTCCCATTTTGTTCTACATATGGAAAAGGATGTATAGGCGGGGTGAGAAGAATGAATTTAAAAGCTTGTCAGAAGATCATTAAAGGGGACGTCCTCATTATCGGAGGCGGTGTCGGCGGTATGCAGGCGGCAATCTCGGCGGCGGAGGCCGGCGCAAGGGTGCTCGTGGCGGAGAAGGCCGACACCAGACGCTCCGGAAACGGCAGTACGGGCAATGACCATTTTGCCTGCTATATGCCCAAATATCACGGTGACGACTTTGAGAGGGTAATCCGTGAGACCCAGGACACCATGATCGGCGCCAACTGCGATCAGGGGATGCTCCGGGAGATGCTGCTTAAGTCAGAGAAGGTCATCCACCTGTGGGAGAGCTACGGCATCCCCATGCACCCCTTCGGCGAATATCTGTTTGAGGGGCACACCCTGCCCGGGCGGCAGCGCTATCACCTGAAATATGACGGCACCAACCAGAAGCCCCTGCTGACGGAGGCGGCAAAGAAGCGCGGTGTTGTCATATATAACCACACAACGATCACGGAGCTTCTTACCGATGAAAGCGGCCGCGTGACCGGCGCTATAGGCTTTGACACGTCTGATGAGGAGCCGCAGCTTGTTGTATTTGAAGTAAGGGCTGCCATCATCACTGCGGGCGGCGCCGATGTGCGCATTTTCCCCAACACGACGCCCGCGTTTATGTTTAACGTCACCCACTGCCCTGCCAACGCCTGTGCCGCGGCAATCGCCTATAGAGCCGGCGCACGGCTTGTCAACTGCGATCTGCTCGGCCGCCACGCCTCTCCCCGCTATTTTGAGCGCGCAGGCAAGGCGACCTGGCTTGGAATCGTCACCGGCTCCGACGGAAAGCCGGTGGGCTCCTTCGCCTCGAAGCCGTCAAGAGAGTACGGAGACCCGCTGACGGATATATGGCCCGGCGTGTTCCAGGCCCGAATGAAGGATTCATCCGGGCCGACCTACATGGACTGCACGGAGATGAGTCCGGAGGATCTGCAGTATATGCTCCACTGCTTTGACACGGAGGGGATATCTGCCCTGAGCGACTATTTTGAGCAGCATGACATTGATCTTGGCAAGAGCATGATCGAGTTTGGCTCCACGGGCCTGCGGCTGGCCAGGGGAGGTATTGATATCAACAAAAAGGCGGAGGCGAGCCTCCCGGGACTCTATGCCTCCGGAAATATCTGCGGAAATGTGAGCGGCGGTATCACCTGCGCGGCGGTTTTCGGTATGCTGGCAGGGGAGAACGCGGCGGAATACATAAAGACGGTGCCTGAGACGCCGGTGGAGGGAAACTCTCTCATTGAGGAGAAGGCGGAACTCTATCAGAGCTTCCTGACGAGGGAGAACGGTGCCGACTGGCAGGAGGTAAATTCCACCGCCATGCAGATTATGCAGGACTATCTGGGTTCGGATCTGAAGTCGGAGTCCATGATGAAGTCGGGACTTAAGTATCTGCGGGATTTGAAAGCTATGGCGCTGGAACAGCTTAAGGCGGATAACGCCCACGAGCTCATGCGCACGGTGGAGGTCCTTGACATCATGGACATGGGGGAGATCGCCTTCCTGTCGGTGATGAACCGCAGGGAGACCCGCGGTCAGCACAAGCGCAGCGACTACAAGTATACAAACCCTCTGCTGACCGGTCTGCTCGGCACAGCGGAGAAGAAAGATGGGGGTATATGCACGGATTTCCGCCCCAGCTTCCGGAAATAGTGCAGACGGGGCGGACATATTTCTCTATACTTATTCCAGCTCGGAAAAGTCTGTTGTAGGAACGCCCATATACCCAGGTACAGCTTTCTGCCGGGATATCCGCAGCGCCGTCTCCTGCTGCCGGGTAAAGGAAATCAATCAAATGCTCCAATAAAATTAAACAACAATATTTTAAATTGCAGGTTGTTTGACAGTTCTTGTTAAACGCCTGCAATTTAATTGCCGGTGCTGATGGGAAGAGATGATGATCTGGAGTTTGCTGATTGCTTATATGAATTGAATGTATAGTAATTGCTGAGTGCCTGTAATGAGAAAAACCCGTCCTGTTGAAAACGTAAATTATCAATGGTATAATTCGATTATATAACGGCTCGGCAGCATAGGTGTGCCTGCGGCATTATGACAGCTGTAAAGACAGCGTACATGAAATAGTTCTGCTGGCTGTAATTGAAATCTGGATCAAATTTTACCTCACATATTCCCACAGCGGTGGCTAACAATAAATATGCGCGGGGGTTATGAGGTATAAAAATGGACAGAGAAGCTATATGGAGGCTCTTTTGGGAGACAGGCGCGCCGGCGCTCTACTCCATCTATAAAGAACTGGAGCCTGAGGAAGCGGAGGATAAAACGGCTTAACTGCCGGAAGGGGCGGCGATCTCGCCGCCCGGAGGCGCTGATGTACATACAGACGACGGGGCTTGTCCTGAGGGAAACTGAATATAAGGAGTCCAGCAGGATACTTACGGTCCTGACCTCCACCGAGGGGAAGATAACGGTCCTGGCAAAGGGGGCAAAGCGCAAGGGCAGCAAGACTGCGGCATCAACCCAGCTTTTGGCCTTCTCGGAGATGACGCTGTTTTCCCAGAAGGACAGGTACACCCTTACGGAGGCGCGGAGCATCGAGCTTTTCAGGGGACTGAGCGAGGACCTTGAGAAGCTGGCTCTCGGCTCGTACTTTGCCGAGCTTTTGGAGAACCTCTCGGATGAGGACATCCCCAATCCGGAGATGCTCTCGCTTGGGCTTAATGCCCTATATGCGCTGAGTGAGGATAAAAATTCCCGGGAAATAATAAAGGCGGCCTTTGAGCTGCGGCTTATGTGCATTTCCGGCTTTGAGCCGCTGCTGGAGTCTTGCAGTGTCTGCGGAAGGACGGACATGGAGGCTCCGGTGTTATCGCTTGTGGGCGGAGTGCTTTGCTGCGCGGGCTGCCGCTCGGAGACGGAGGGAGAGCGGCTTCTGCTGTCCCCGGGGACGCTTGCCGCCATGCGGCACATCGTGCGCGCGGAGCCTAAGAGGCTCTATTCCTTTAAGGTGAGTCCCGAAACAGAAAAGCAGTTATCCAAGGTCTGCGAGAGCTATCTTTTGAGCCAGCTCGGCAGGAGCTTTGGTACGCTGGATTTTTACCGCTCCCTTATCTAGGAGAAAAAACAGCAAAATGCAGATTTTTGGCTGTTAAAGCGCTGAATTTTTTGGCGGCTATTGTATGGATAAAAACACCCGATGTATTTGCCAATAACAGATTTCATTGGTATAATTAGATATATGTGCTAAGCTTTTTGGAGGTGTCCTATGGAACTGGAGCTGGGATTCGGGACTGGTGTACAGAAGGTAAGTATACCGGATAAGAACCTTGCCTGTGTGCTTGTGCCTAACGAGGTAAAAAAAGAACTGACCGGTGAGGCGGAGGTGCGCAGGGCGCTGTCTGAGCCTATAGGCACGCCGAGACTCCGTGACATTGTAATGCCCGGAGAAAAGATTGCCATAGTTACAAGCGACATAACCAGGCCCATGCCTACATATACGGTGATGCCGCCGCTCCTTGAGGAGCTTTATTCAGCGGGGATATCTAAAGAGGACATTACCCTTGTATTTGCGCTGGGGAGCCACCGAAGACATACACAGGAGGAGCAGCGCCATCTTGCCGGGGAGTTTGCCTTTTCCCAGATACGCTGTGTGGACGGCGATCCTACGGACTGCGTGCATCTGGGGACGACACGGCGGGGGACGCCGGTGGACATTACACGAGTCGTTGCCAAGGCCGACAGGCGCATATGCCTTGGGAATATCGAATATCACTATTTCGCCGGGTATTCGGGCGGCGCCAAGGCCATTATGCCGGGTGTGTCCACACGCGCGGCCATACAGTCAAACCACAGCAGGATGGTTGAAAAGACCTCCTGTGCGGGAAATCTTACCGGCAACAATGTCCGGGAAGATATTGAAGAGGCCACGGATATGTGCGGCGTTGATTTTATTTTGAATGTGGTGTTGGATGAGCATAAGCAGATAATAAAGGCCGTAGCCGGGGACGTAACACAGGCTCACAGAGCCGGCTGCCGGTTCCTTGATACCCTTTATCTTAAGGAGATCGACCGCCGCGCCGACATAGTTATAGTCTCGCAGGGAGGCGCGCCGAAGGATCTTAACCTTTATCAGACCCAAAAGGCTCTGGATAACGCCAAGCACGCTGTCAAAAAGGGCGGAATCATCATCCTTGTCGGCTCCTGCAGGGAGGGACTCGGTGAAAAGACCTTTGAGAGTTGGATGGAGTCGGCGCCCACAGCCCACAGCCTTATTGAGCGCATTCAGACTGACTTTCAGCTTGGCGGGCACAAGGCCGCGGCCATAGCCATGGTTCTGGAGGATGCGGACATATATCTTGTTTCCGAGCTTCCGCCGGAGAAGGTAAAGAGCCTGTTTTTAAAGCCGGCGGACAGTGTTCAGCAGGCGCTCCATGAGGCGTTTTCACGGCTTGGAGCCGACGCATCGGTGCTTGTGATGCCCTACGGGGGCTCCACGCTTCCGAGAGCAAAAGAATAAGTTCAAAAAGGGGCGTTCAGCCTCTGTTAAAATTTTTAAGTTTGGGAGAGAGTAATATGGATTACGCGCAGGAATCACTTAAGCTGCATGAGCGCGTGGCTGGAAAGATCGAGATCGTCCCCACGGTTCCCGTTACATCAAGAGATGAGCTGTCTTTGGCATATACGCCGGGCGTAGCCCAGCCGTGCCTTGAGATACAGAAGGACATAGAAAAAAGCTACACGCTCACAAGGCGCCATAACCTGTGCTTAGTGGCAACTGACGGAAGCGCCGTACTGGGGCTTGGAAACATAGGCCCTGAGGCCGGTATGCCGGTCATGGAGGGCAAGTGCGTGCTGTTTAAGGCCTTCGGCGGGGTAGATGCCGTGCCGATGTGCATTAAGAGTCAGGACGTGGACACCATAGTTGAGACTATTTATCAGATAAGCGGCAGCTTCGGAGGGGTGAATCTTGAGGACATTTCCGCTCCGCGCTGCTTTGAGATTGAACAAAAGCTTAAGGAGCGCTGCGATATACCCATTTTCCATGACGATCAGCACGGCACGGCCATAATCGTTGCAGCCTGCATGATGAATGCCCTTAAGGTGGTGGGAAAGAAGCTTGACGAGGTCACTGCCGTATTTAACGGTATCGGAGCGGCAGGCACCGCCATATTTAAGCTTCTGCGCAATATGGGACTTAAAAAGGCGATACTTGTTGACCGTTTCGGAATTATGAGAGCGGACGACGAGAGGCTTGACGACGTTAAGCGCCAGCTTGCGGCGGAGACAAACCCCGACCATGTTGAGGGCGGGCTTGCGGAGGCTCTGCGCGGAGCGGATATATTTGTCGGTGTATCCAAGGCAAATCTTGTTACGCCGGAGATGATAAAGACCATGGCCAAGGATCCCATCATGTTCCCGATGGCAAATCCGGTGCCTGAGATAATGCCCGACCTTGCCAAAGCCGCGGGCGCGGCAGTAGTGGGCACAGGCCGCAGCGATTTCCCGAACCAGATAAATAACGTTCTGGCTTTCCCGGGAGTGTTCCGGGGGGCATTTGACGTGCGCGCGTCGGAGATAAACGAGGAGATGAAGATCGCCGCAGCATACGCACTTGCTGGACTTGTTTCCGACGAGGAGCTTTCGGCGGACTATATTATCCCTCCGGCATTTGACAAGCGAGTAGCGCCTGCGGTCGCTGCAGCCGTTGCGGAGGCCGCGCGCAGGACAGGCGTGGCCAGAATATAAAAGGTTTTATAACCGGCCAAAGAGACAGGCAGGCACAGATGTGCCTGCCTGTCTCTTTGATTTTAAGTATCAATATACGAAAAAATTATCATAAAATAGCAATAATTTATGTACCTTAGTAAGGTTGAAAAACACGCGGCCATTTGCTATTATGTACGGGACAAATTTAGGAATGTGTCTTTTTGAGTTATGGAAAGGTGAGTGAAATGCCGTCAAATCAGGTGGAAGCACAAAAGAGCCGTGGCCGGCTGCGGCGCGCTGCCGGAAAACTCGCAGAGATTTTTGACAGGTATCCGATAGTAGTAACAGCATGTTTGGCAGTTATGATTACTTTGCTTACAGAGGTGCTCAGCCGCCACTCCCTATGGCAGGGGGTGCTTTTTATGGTATCGCACCCGGTGAGATTTCTTTCAAATGCGTTTATAATAATGTTTACCTTGTCACTGAGCCTGCTGTTAAAAAAGCGGTCGTTCTTTCTTGCGCTGTTTTCAACTGTGTGGCTGGCACTGGGAATAGTAAACTGTATCCTTCTGAGCTTCCGAACGACGCCTTTGGGGATGATAGATATTGCGCTTCTCAGCTCGGTGTTCAGTATAATAGACGTCTATCTGGATCCGTTGGAGATAGTGCTCATCGCAGTGGTTATCCTGCTTGTTATAGCAGGGCTTGTTATCCTGTTTATAAAAGCGCCGAAGAAAAGAACTAATATTAAGCGCGCCGTTATTTTTCTGCTTGTCGTTGCCTTGGGGGGCGGTGGGGCGTATGGCCTCACCGTCATTGACGATGAGGATACCCGCGCCGAGAGCTTTGCGAATATAGCCCAGGCATACAGTGACTATGGCTTTGTGTACTGCTTCTGTACCGGAGCTGTTGACAGGGGGATCAGCCGTCCGGATGGCTATTCAAGAGTGGCGATGAAAAAGATAGTCTCGGGACTTGAGTCAGGCGCCGGAGCTGAGGAGACTCCGAACATAATAATGATACAGCTTGAGTCGTTTTTTGACGTCAGCCACCTTGACGACGTGAGCTATGATGAAAATCCCATCCCGGTGTTCACAAAGCTGGAGCGAACCTGCTCCACAGGTTTTTTAACCGTTCCCTCTGTGGGGGCGGGTACCGCCAACACAGAGTTTGAGGTGATCTCCGGTATGAGCCTTGACTTTTTCGGGATGGGCGAGTACCCGTACAAGACCATCCTTCAGGAGGAGGCCTGCGAGACAGTAGCGACGAATTTAAAGCAGCTTGGCTATTCGGCGCACGCGATACACAACAACACCGGGACCTTCTATGACCGGTATGAGGTCCTGGCTCAGCTGGGATTTGATACCTTTACGTCCATAGAGTATATGCAGGACGTAAACTATAATCCGATAGGTTGGGCAAAGGACAGCGCATTAACCGGGGAGATAATCAAGGCTCTCGATTCGACGGAGGAGCAGGACTTCGTATTTACCATCACTGTGCAGGGACACGGGAAATACCAGCGTGGAGTTGACAGTGAGGAGGCCGAGAAGCTGGACGTCACATGGTATGACGATGCCGATGATGAGGACGCTTTTGCGTACTACCTCAGCCAGCTGAAGGAGACCGATGAGTTTATAGGAGAACTGCTCAAGGAGCTTGAGAAGCGGGACGAGAAATGTGTTGTCGTACTGTACGGCGACCATCTGCCTAACTTCAGCATAGGCTCTGAGCAGCTGGAAAACGGCGATATATTCCAGACGGAGTATGTTATATGGGCAAACTTCCCCATGGAACGGCAGGTCAAGGACCTGAGCGCCTTTCAGCTCTCGGCGGAGGTTCTCGGAAGGCTGGGAATAGACAGCGGCATACTCACAAAGTATCATCAGCAGTGCTCGGAAGATGACGACTATGTCAAGGGGCTGGAGCTTCTTGAGTACGATATGCTGTACGGGGAGTTTTACTGCTTCGGCGGAGAGAACCCGTATACCGCCACTGAAATAACCATGGGCACCCAGCCTATCACTATCACGGGCGCCTCGTGGGAGGATGGGGTCCTTTACATACGGGGCAAGAATTTCACAGAGTGGAGTCATGTCGCCGTAAACGGCGACGGGCTTAACACACAGCTTGTAAACGGCACCCTCTGCGTAAGCATGGATGAGCCGGAGACGGGCGATGTGATAACTGTCCGCCAGGTGACAGACGGATTAGTTACACTCTCTGAGAGCGATGAGTATATATGGTGACCTATAGAATATTTATTCATTATTTTAGAATAAATATTCTATAGGCGAGACCAAAGGCCAAGTGTTTTCGGCAGGAAGCTGCACAAAAAAGCCGGCAGTTCTGTCTTAACGCTTGGCCTTTGTTACAAATAACGGCGTATATATGAATATCTATTGACTTTTTGACGAAACCGTTGCATAATTATCTACAACACAGAGAAAAACAAATTAAATGCGGAGGCGTTTTGATATGAGTGAAAAGACCATCAAGAAAATAGCGCTGGCTTATTCCGGCGGACTTGATACATCAATAATAATCCCTTGGCTTAAGGAGAATTACCCCGGCTGTGAGATCATCGCCGTATGTGCCGATGTGGGGCAGGGATCCGAGAACGAGGGGCTTGAGGAAAAGGCGAAGAAGACCGGAGCCTCCAAGCTCTACATCGAGGATCTGACGAATGAGTTTGTGGATGATTTCATTATCCCCACCGTCAAGGCCGGTGCGCTTTACGAGGAATATATGCTTGGGACCAGCATGGCACGTCCTGTAATAGCCAAGAGGCTTGCGGAGATCGCCATTAAGGAGGGCTGCGATGCCATAGCCCACGGCTGCACAGGCAAGGGCAACGACCAGGTGCGTTTTGAGCTTGCTCTTAAGTATTTCGCGCCTGATCTTGAGATAATCGCCCCCTGGCGTATTTGGGACATCCAGTCAAGAGAGCAGGAGATAGATTATGCCGAGGCCCACAACGTCCCGCTTAAGATAAACCGCGAGACTAATTACTCCAAGGACAAGAATATGTGGCACCTGTCCCATGAGGGCCTTGACCTTGAGGACACCGGCAGCGAGCCTCAGTACGAGAAGAAGGGCTTCCTTGAGATGGGCGTGTCCCCCATTGACGCTCCGGACAAGCCCACCTATGTGGAGATAGAGTTTGAGAGCGGCAAGCCTGTCGCCATTGACGGCGAGAAGATGAGCGCAAAGAACATCATCCTTAAGCTCAACGAGCTTGGCGGAGCAAACGGCATTGGACTTCTCGATATAGTCGAGAACCGCCTTGTGGGCATGAAGTGCCGCGGCGTATACGAGACCCCGGGCGGCGAGATACTCTATAAGGCTCACAGCTATCTTGAGACGATCTGCCTTGACAAGCTGACCATGCACAAAAAGCAGGAGCTTTCCATCACCTTTGCCGAGCTTGTGTATAACGGCCAGTGGTTCACACCCTTAAGAGAGGCGCTTTCAGCTTTTGTTGACAAGACTCAGGAGCATGTCACCGGAAAGGTGCGCTTGAAGCTCTATAAGGGCAACATCATTAAGGCCGGCGTTTGGAGCGACTGGAGCCTCTATTCCGACGAGCTTGCAACCTTCGGCGTATCCGACTACGACCAGAAGGACGCCAACGGCTTCATTAACCTGTTCGGCCTGCCCGTGAGCGTTCAGGCTCAGGTAAACAAGAAGAACGCCGGTAAGTAATTAAGGACGGTAAAGTAAAAAATGCGCCATCATTCCGGGAAGCTCTCTTTCCGGAATGATGAGTTTTATCTGGTAACAGGGGAGCGTACACGATATGGTAAAAATATGGGCCGGCAGATCTTCGGGAGAGATAGATCACGCCGCCGACGATTTTAACTCCTCCATAAGATTTGACTCCCGGATGTACAGGGAGGATATAACCGGCTCAATAGCCCACGCCCATATGCTTGGCGCCCGGGGCATAATATCCCCGTCGGATATGGAGACGGTGGTTGAGGGGCTTACGGACATACTTGAGGGCATTGAAAACGGCACAATAAAAATGGATCCGAACGCTGAGGATATCCACTCCTTTATTGAGGCGGAGCTTACACGGCGCGTCGGCGAGCCGGGAAAGCGCCTTCACACGGCGAGAAGCCGAAACGACCAGGTGGCGTTGGATATCCGCCTTTATCTGAGGCGTGAATGTGCTGAGACTCAGGAGCTTCTTAAAAAACTGGTCCGGACACTGTGTGACAAAGCCGAAAAGTATTCCGGCACCGTCATGCCTGGCTATACGCATATGCAGCGGGCGCAGCCAGTGACCTTTGGACACCACCTAATGGCCTACGTCATGATGTTCATGCGTGATATCGGAAGGCTTGAGGACGCGGCGGAGAGGATGAACGTATCCCCGATAGGATGCTGCGCCCTTGCAGGGACGACCTATGACACGGACAGGGCCATGGAGGCCTCGGAGCTTGGCTTTTCCGATATTGCCATGAATTCCCTTGACGGCGTGTCGGACAGGGATTTCTGTGTGGAGCTGTGCGCCGCGCTTTCACTTATTATGACGCACCTGTCGCGCTTTTCAGAGGAGATAATCCTCTGGGCAAGCTGGGAGTTTAAATTCATAGAGCTTTCGGATGCCTACTCCACAGGCTCGTCAATAATGCCCCAGAAGAAGAACCCTGACATGGCTGAGCTGTGCCGCGGTAAGACCGGCAGGGTCTACGGAGACCTTATGGCTCTTCTCACCGTGCTCAAGGGTATACCGCTGGCATATAACAAGGATATGCAGGAGGATAAGGAGGCGATATTCGACGCCTTCGACACCGTAAAGGCCTGCCTAGGGGTGTTCTCTCCGATGGTCGCCACTATGACGGTAAACGCCGATAAGATGCGTGCCGCGGCGGCGGGCGGATTTATAAACGCCACGGATCTGGCCGATTACTTGGTCGGGAAGGGGATGCCCTTCAGAACTGCGTATAAGCTGGTGGGAGGCATCGTGGCAGAGTGTGTAGAGAGCGGCAGGACGCTTGAGACGCTTGAGCTTGAGGCATATAAAAAGCACAGCGAGCTTTTTGGCGAGGACCTTTACACCGCGATAGACATTGACGAATGTGTTAAACGCAGAATATCCGCCGGAGGGCCGACGGAAAGCTCTGTTAAAGAGCAGATAGATTATGTGTTAAAGAGGCTGAAATGAAAGTATTTATTGACGGCAGCGCCGGAACCACCGGCCTGCAGATATACGGACGGTTGGAAGCACGTGAGGACATTGAGCTTATGACGCTCTCCGACGAGGCGCGAAAGGACCCAAGCGCCCGTAAAGAGGCGCTGAACTCCTGCGATATCGCATTTTTGTGCCTGCCGGATGATGCGGCCCGTCAGGCCGTTTCGCTTATAGAAAATCCGGACGTGCGCGTTATAGACGCCTCCACCGCCCACCGCACAGCGGATGGCTGGACTTACGGCTTTCCGGAGCTTAAGGGGCAGCGGGAGAAAATCGCCGGGTCAAAACGCGTGGCAAATCCCGGCTGCTACGCCACGGGCTTTATATCCCTTATAAGACCCCTTGTGGAGACCGGGACCCTTCCGGCGGACAGCGTTATAGCCTGTCACGCACTCTCCGGTTACACGGGAGGCGGAAAAAAGACGATCGCGGAGTATGAGTCGCCGGAGCGGGATGTGGAGCTTGACAGCCCCCGCCACTATGGCGTCAGCTTGAACCATAAGCACATACCTGAGATGATGGCGGTCTCGGGACTTACACGTAAGCCGCTCTTTTCCCCGATAATATGCGATTACCCGCAGGGCATGGTGGTGACGGTGCTTATCGATATGGGGCAGCTTAACGGCGGCAGGTCCATTGGCGCGGTGAGGAACATATATTCGGATTATTACGCAGGCAGCGCTGTTGTGGAGCTGAGGCCTGAGGACGCGCCCTCCTGCGGGTTTATGGGTTCCAATAATCTGGCGGGCAGGGATATCCTGCAGATATTCGTCTGCGGAAATGAGAGTCAGCTTATGCTGTCCGCGCGGCTTGATAATCTGGGTAAGGGCGCTTCCGGCGCGGCTGTTCAGAATATGAATATTCTTATGGGTGCAGACGAGACGACGGGTCTCGTACTGTGAGGAGGTCAGTTATGATAGAGATTTCCGGCGGCGTGTGCGCCGCAAAGGGCTTTAAGGCAGGCGGTGTGCACTGCGGCATCAGAAAAAACCAGACGAAGCGCGATCTGGCGCTTATCGTCAGCCAGGTCAGGGCCTCGGCCGCCTGCGTTTATACGACAAACCTTGTTAAAAGCGCGCCGATAAAGGTGACGAAGAGCCATGTGGCCGACGGTATGGCACAGGCGGTCATCTGCAACAGCGGCAACGCCAATACCTGCAACGCAAACGGCGTTGAGATAGCCGAGGGCATGAGCAGCTTGGTTGAGAAGTATATCGGGATTGCGGCATCGGACGTAATAGTTGGATCTACCGGAGTTATCGGACAGCCCCTGTCCCTTGAGCCGATTGCAAACGGCATGGAGGAACTTACGGCGTCATTGGGTGATAACAGCTCCGACGCTGCCGAGGCCATAATGACGACAGATACAAAGAGAAAGGAGATAGCTTTCTCCTTCAGCATTGGCGGTACCCAGTGCCGTATCGGCGGTATAGCCAAAGGCTCCGGTATGATACATCCCAACATGGCAACCATGCTGGTGTTTGTCACCACGGACTGCGCGATAACTTCTGAGATGCTCCAAAAGGCGCTTTCTGAAGATGTCAAGTCAAGCTTCAATATGGTGAGTATTGACGGCGACACATCAACAAACGACACCGTGGCCGTAATGGCAAACGGACTTGCAGGAAACCGCGAGATATCCGGTGAGGGGGAGGACTTTGATGCCTTCTGCGCGGCGCTTAACGCCGTCACGGTGGCGCTCTGCCGGATGATCGCAGCAGACGGCGAGGGGGCCACAAAGCTCATCGCATGCAAGGTCACCGGGGCATCGGATGAGAAGACGGCCAAGACCACCGCAAAGTCCGTCATATGCTCCTCCCTGGTAAAGGCCGCTATGTTCGGCGCGGACGCTAACTGGGGCAGAGTGCTGTGCGCGATAGGCTATTCCGGAGCACAGGTGGATGTTGACAAGGTGGATGTAAGCTTTTCGTCAAAGGCCGGTAAAATCGAGGTCTGCAAGGACGGTGCCGGCGTTGAGTTTTCCGAGGAGCTGGCAAAAAGCATACTCCTTGAAAAGGAGATAGACATAAACGTCGAGCTTAATTCCGGCACGGCTAAAGCTGAGGCATGGGGATGCGATCTGACTTACGATTACGTCAAGATAAACGGCGACTACAGGACCTGATGGGAGGGGCTTAGATGACACTCGATAATGCTCTCAGGGCGCAGACCCTGACGGAGGCGCTTCCGTACATACAGAAGTACGCAGGTAAGGTGATCCTTATAAAATACGGCGGAAACGCCATGAAAAACGAGGAATTAAAGCGAGCCGTTATGGGCGATATTGTGCTCCTGTCGATGATAGGGGTAAAGGTGGTCGTCGTACACGGCGGCGGTCCGGAGATCAATGATATGCTCCAAAAGACCGGGAAGAAGTCCGAGTTTGTGGACGGCCTCCGCGTTACGGACGACGAGACTATGGATATAGTTCAGATGGTGCTGGCGGGGAAGGTGAACAAGGAGCTTGTGAACCTTGTGGAGATAGCCGGAGGCAGGGCCGTCGGGATATCCGGAGTTGACGGGCATCTTATCAATGCCGCTGTTAAGGACGAGCGCCTCGGACACGTTGGCGAGATAACCGATATAAATATTGATATCGTGACGAATATGCTGGATATGGGTTATATCCCCGTTATATCCACCATAGGCTGCGATAAAGAGGGAAACTTATATAACATAAACGCCGATACCGCGGCGGCGCGTATCGCCGGAAAGCTGGGAGCGGAGAGCATGCTTGCGATGACCGATATCGCGGGGCTGCTGCGGGATAAGGACGACCCGGAGACGCTTATTTCCCGGGTATCGGTGAGCGAGGTCCCGCAGATGGTCTCGGAGGGCATCATATCCGGCGGGATGATACCTAAGATACAGTGCTGTGTTGAGGCAATAAGGCGGGGCGTCAAACGTGTGTTCATAATAGACGGACGCGTACCTCATTCAATACTTATGGAGCTGCTGACAAACGCCGGCCTGGGCACTATGTTCACGGCATAAGGAGATATTATGAATATTAAAGAGCTTGATAAAGAATTTGTCGCAAACACTTATGCCAGGGCGGACGTGCTGTTCACCTCCGGAAAGGGCGCTGAAGTGTATGACGATACCGGAAAGCGCTATATAGACCTTGGCGCGGGGATAGCGGTAAACGTCTTCGGCTGTGCCGACGAGACGTGGATAGGCGCTGTGACTAAGCAGCTGAATAAGCTGCAGCATATGTCGAATTTATATTACACCGAGCCGTGCGTTAAACTGGCCGAGATGCTGTGTGAGCGCACGGGGATGAAGCGCGTGTTCTTTGGAAATTCCGGCGCGGAGGCAAACGAGTGCGCCATAAAGACCGCGCGTAAGTGGGCCTTTGATAAGTACGGTGATTACAGCCACGGGGCGATAATCACACTTAAAAACAGCTTCCACGGCAGGACGATAACGACCCTTGCCGCCACAGGGCAGGATGCCTTCCACACAAAATTCGCCCCCTTCACCCCTGGCTTTGTCTATGCCTCTGCGCAGGACGCCGCTGAGGTGCGCGAGCTTGCAGAGCGGGGAGACTGCTGCGCGGTGATGATGGAGCTTTGCCAGGGCGAGGGCGGCGTTATCGCTCTTGAGCATGATTATGTTGACCAGGTAGTTGAGATAGCGAGAGAGCACGACCTGCTCATTATTATCGACGAGGTTCAGACCGGAAACGGCCGCACCGGAACGCTCTATGCCTTCCAGCAGTATGGCTTTATGCCGGACATAGTGTCCACGGCAAAGGGGCTAGGCGGCGGGCTTCCACTAGGCGCCTGTATGCTGGGGGAGAGAGTAAAGGATACGCTGGATGCCGGCTCCCACGGCTCGACCTTCGGCGGAAACCCTGTGTGCTGTGCCGGGGCAATAAGCATAATTTCAAGGCTTGACGACGCTTTCCTTGCGGAAGTAAACGAGAAGGCCGCGTATGTGCGCGGGGAGCTTGCGGGCACCAAGGGCGTTAAGAGCGTATCCGGGCTTGGGCTTATGATAGGCTTGGAGTGCGAAAAGCCCGTGTCCGATGTGCTTAATGGGGCGCTCCGCCGCGGGGTGATAGTCCTTTCGGCACATTCAAAGGTGCGCCTTGTGCCGCCGCTTTCGATTACGATGGAACAGCTCAGTGAAGCTGTAAAAATACTTAAAGAGGTGATTGCGGAATGAAGCATCTGTTAAAGCTTGGAGATCTCACAAAAGAGGAGATAACCGATATACTCGGCCTTGCCGATCAACTGAAATTTGAGCGCAAGAACGGCATACCCCATCCGCACCTTGCGGGGAAGACCCTTGGGATGATATTTCAAAAATCATCTACCCGTACGAGAGTGTCCTTTGAGGCGGGCATGTATCAGCTCGGGGGCAACGCACTGTTTTTAAGCTCCCGTGACCTGCAGATAGGGCGCGGCGAGCCGGTGCAGGACACCGCAAGAGTGCTCTCCAGATACCTTGACGGAATTATGATACGTACCTTCGAGCAGGCGGAGGTGGAGGCGCTGGCCGAATACGGCACCATCCCTGTGATAAACGGCCTGACGGATTACGCACATCCCTGCCAGGTGCTTGCGGACCTTCAGGCTATAAGGGAGTATAAAGGCTCACTTCAGGGCAAGAAGCTCACCTTCATAGGCGACGGCAACAACATGGCAAACTCCCTTATAGTCGGCGGCATAAAGATGGGCATGAGTGTGGCCATTGGCTGCCCGGCGGCGTACAAGCCGGATGCCCAGATCGTAAAATGGGCGCAGGAAAACGGAGACCTGACCATTACAGACGATATATTCGAGGCCGCAAAGGACGCGGACGCTGTCTATACGGACGTCTGGGCCTCTATGGGCATGGAGGAGGAGGCGGAGCAGCGCCGCCGGGATTTTGCGGGCTACTGTGTTGATTCAAAGCTCATGTCCTGCGCAAAGCCTGACGCGATCGTTCTGCACTGCCTGCCGGCACACCGGGGCGAGGAGATAACCGACGAGGTGTTTGAGCAGCACTCGGAGGAGATATTCAACGAGGCGGAAAACCGCCTGCACGCCCAGAAGGCCGTACTTGTGAGGCTCCTCGGGAAGAAATAAGGAAAAAATCACAGGCACCAAAGTGCCTGTGATTTTTGTTTGTGCGCCGCTGTATTGATGAATCTGCGATCCTGCCGAATTGAAAAGTGCCGCGATTGAAGGGCTTGCTTAGCAGAACGTTTAAGAGCTAAAACGGCAGAGCTGGTCTATCTGAGACTTGCAAGCGTCCAGCTATGCCACGGAAGGTCATCATCGGAAGTCCGGATGCCATTGATGCAGTCCTCCAGATATTCGGACAGCTCCGCATCCTCCGTACTGTTCCGCAGGCGCTCCAGCGCAGGTATTGTATCAGCTCCAAGCCCCGTAAGGTAGATAACGTCGATATTCTCAAGCTCGCCGTCAAGGTACGCGCTTACGTTATATTCCGCTATTATCCTGTCGGGGTTAATGAAGTTGAACGCCGTCCATCCTGCAAGTCCTACGGCGAAGAGCACGGGCCAGAAACGAAAGTCCGGATTCAGCGTCTTGTATGCCGCCGCGATGAGCAGCAGGGCGATATAAGCCATGCCGAACAGAGTCATCATACGCAGAAGGCTCATACCGTAAACGGAGATATAAAGGCACATCCGGAATACAGCGGAGACAAGGATAACCGCTGTAAGCCCCACAAGCACAAGGGAGAGTATTTTTACCGATCTTCCCTTTTGTGCGTTTGCAGCGCCCACGCATATGAGCACCGCGGAGAGGTTAATCGCGGCCACGGCCAGAAGCTGGAAAAATCCCCTGCGCGCATACTGGGCGTAGCCGCCCTGCATGGCGGCGGTCTCGGCACCCCCAAAGAGGAACACAAACTGTATCACCGCGAACACGATATACACCGCGTCCAAAAGGCCGAGAACGATGGCGAAGGGGGAGACCATTGTTATTTTGAGCTTTTCGCCAGGCTTCGGGCGCTCCCGCGCGGGCTGGGCGAGGGAATAGATCAGCGAGAAGAGCATAAGCCCCATTACAGCTGTCTTTATAATATTTAAGAGGACATTTCCGAGCTTCAGCTGCTCAAAAAACTGCGAGATGCCTGAGAGAAGGCTGCTGAAAACGGTATCCGCCGAGGACAGCAGCCATATTACGATGGTGAGGATGGGGATGGAGACGATGATGCCGAATAGGATGCCTGCGGCGGAGGTACGCTCCGAGTGGAAAAGCCGGCCTGCCGCCCTAAAGGGTTTTGGGACATGACGGAACAGGCCTGCAAAAAACAGGCGTATCGTGTCCGGTATGACTCTTGGTGAGCTCCAGGAAAACCCGCGGCCGGAGAGGGAAAACACGCAAGCAGGGATAAAAAAGGACAGCAGGACTATATTAAGCATCCGCAGTATGGTGTCTGCAAATACGCCGCAGCTTAGTGCCAGAAGCAGCGTGAAGACCAGTATAAAAACGGACTCCCGGTTCCATACTGTGTGCCGTCCCAGAAATATTACCGCCGAGGCGACCGAACCGGCTGCAAACAGAAATACGCCTATTCCCGGGATGCCCCGGATTAAGCTGTTTAATCCAAACACCTGAAACCACAAGACCGCCAGCAGTATGCCGCAGCCCAGCGCCAGCCAGTCCTTTGGCGAGAACACGGCTGTGGGAGCGGGAACGGTTTTTTCCTCGGACTCCGGTGTATTCGAGGCTTTCGGCTCCTGTGGGAGATCGTTTGGATAAGCGGAATTGTTTTCATCCATTGTCGTTGTCCTCCGTGAATTCGAGTATATCCCCCGGCTGGCACCTCAGCTCCCGGCACAGCGCTTCAAGGGTTGAGAAGCGCACGGCCTTGGCCTTTCCCGTCTTTAAAACAGATAAATTTGCAATGGTTATCCCAACGCGCTCGGATAACTCCGTCAGGCTCATCTTCCTTTTTGCCAGCATGACGTCAAGATTAACGATTATAGCCATGTAAGCACCTCATATTGTCAGGTCGCTGTCGTCCTTGAGGTCGGACGCCTTACGGGTAAGATGCGACAGCGCCGCGCATGCCACCGACATGGCGGCACCGAACAGGATGATTACAATAAAGCGTATAAGCAGACTCAGAACGAGTGCTCCCACCGCTGCCATAAAGATTGCCGCGGCAATATAGAGAACCGTGTCAATTAAGGCCAGAATACTTATCGCCCGCAGCCGGATGGCGTTTTTGCGGCAGAAGCTGTTATCCCGGCCGATTTCGGAAAATATCCTCCATGCTAAAAACAGGGAGAGAAAGACCGGCAGCGCCGTGAACCAAAGAAAAACAGGGACGCTCCATCTGAGAAAGGTCAGCTCGCGGTAATGCCACACCGCCGACTTGCCAAACATGGGAACGGCAAATATGCATATCAGAAGCAAAAACACAGTCAGTATAGCCACCACTATTCGAAGCCAAATGGACAGCTCATGTTGTTTCATATATATCTCCTCCTTTTGGGATATAATAGCACGAACGCTTTTGAATTGCAATAAAAATTTATTGTTTTTCAATAAAATTTTATCGTTCAACAGATATAAAAAGCGCCGGAGCACTCCGGCGTCATGGTTTTGGATATGTATTTAAGCTTTCAAAAAGCTTAAAATTTTGTATACATGGTGTAATATATGTATTTAAACACGGGATGACACCTTTGAAATAGTTGAATAAATTAACATATTGTTTACTGTTTGTTTGGATTTTGTTGATTTAAAATATATAATATAGAGAGCACCTATATAAAATCATCTGATAAGGAAAAATTTTCAATGCTGAGATTAAATAATATCACAAAGACATATGTCACCGGGGATATGACGCAGAGTGCCCTTGACGGCATAAGCATAAGCTTCAGAAAGAGCGAGTTTGTCTCTATACTCGGACAGAGCGGCTCGGGAAAGACTACGCTACTGAACATAATCGGAGGTCTTGACCAGTATACATCGGGTGACCTGATCATAAACGGCAAGAGTACGAAGGAATACAACGATGCGGATTGGGATACCTACCGAAACCACTCAATAGGCTTTGTATTTCAGAACTATAACCTGATACCGCACCAGAGCGTGCTGGCAAACGTGGAGCTGGCCCTTACCCTCTCAGGCGTATCCAAGGCTGAGCGAAGAAGGCGGGCCATCGATGCGCTTAAGGCGGTGGGGCTTGAGGAACACATACATAAAAAGCCGAACCAGATGTCCGGCGGCCAGATGCAGCGCGTGTCCATAGCCCGGGCGCTTATCAATAACCCGGACATCCTTCTGGCAGATGAGCCGACCGGGGCACTGGATTCCGAGACGAGCATACAGGTGATGGAGCTTCTAAAAGACATAGCCAAGGATAGGCTTGTCATAATGGTAACTCATAATCCGGAGCTTGCCGAGAAATACTCCACAAGGATCGTTAAGCTTTTTGATGGGCGCGTAACTGACGACACAGACCCCTTTGAGGATGATACAAAGGCTCCCGCTGTAAGCAAAAAGGGGCAGAAGCGCGATAAGAACGATAAGAAAAAGCGCTCAATGTCCCTGCTTACGGCGCTGTCCCTGTCGCTCAATAACCTGATGACCAAGAAGGGGCGCACCTTCCTGACAAGCTTCGCCGGAAGCATAGGGATAATCGGCATTGCGCTTATACTGTCCCTGTCCACCGGCATAAACAACTATATAGACAAGGTTCAGGAGGAGACGCTCTCCAGTTATCCGATCACCATTGAGGCGGAGAGCGTGGATATGACCTCGATGCTGACATCCCTCATGGGCGCCAACCGCACAGAGGAGGTAGACGCGCGGGATCCGGACAGGGTATATGTATCCACCGTTATGTACGACCTGTTAAACTCGATGGTCAGCGCCGAGACAACGAAGAACAACCTCACAGCCTTTAAGGAATATCTTGACGAGGGCGGCGGAGGAATCCCGGAGCTTGCCACGATACAGTACAGCTATGATTTCTCTTTCGACGTCTATAATGAGGACGAGAGCGGGAATGTTATAAAAAATGATATGGCATCGCTCCTTGAGCAGGCCATGACCTCCCTTTACGGAGGAAATTACTCATCATACTTTGAGTCCATGGGTTCCATGTATGACATGATGAGCGTCTGGTCGGAGCTGCTGCCCGGAGAGGATGGCGAGCTTATATCGGAGCAGGTCAAGAACCAGTACGACATGGTTTACGGCAAATGGCCGGAATCATATGACGAGGTCGTGCTCTTCGTTGACGGTAACAATGAGATATCCGATCTTATGCTCTACGCACTCGGACTTTTGCCGAAGGAGCAGATGACCGACATGCTCACTGCCATGCAGAACGGCGAGACAATGGAGGAAACCCGGCAGAGCTGGAGCTATGAGGAGCTTTGCGAGACCTCCTTTAAGCTCATCCTTCCTGCCGAGCGTTACCGCTATGACGCATCCTCAGGGAGGTATGTGGACCTGTCGGAGACTGAGGCCGGCATGAAGCTCCTGTACGACAGTGACGAGGTGGGAACGCGCCTTAAGATCGTCGGTATCGCAAGGGCCTCGGGAGATTCTGGCTTAGGAAGCATGAGTACCGGTACCGTGGGCTACACAAGCGCACTTACCACCCATGCCATAGAGACCGCAAACAGCACCGAGATCGTAAGCTCGCAGCTGGAGGATCCCGATACCGATGTGATAAACGGCCTGCCCTTCCCAAAGGAGGATGACACCGAGCCGACGGCGGAGGAAAAGGCAAGCAAAATAACCGAATATCTCAGCGCACAGGCTGACTCTGCGAAGGCGGAGGCATATGTGGATGTTATGAGCCAGGCGGATGAGGCTTATGTGGACAGCGTGGTCCAGGAACAGATGAAGAATGTGACCCGCGACACCATAGAGCAGATGATAGTTCAGCAGTATTCCACCGAAATGGGTGTGGATTCCGATACCATAATGTCCTATATCTCATCTATGAGCGATGAGCAGCTTCTATCACAGATGGAGGAGGCCGCGGCCACCGAGGTTCGCCGGCAGTATGCCGAAGCAGTAAAAGCACAGCTTTACTCTGTGCCGGAGGCTGGGCTTGCCGGTATGCTTGACGCGGCCTTCGCGGAGGTGACGCTCACGGACGGCCAGTATGAGTACCTTTTTGATAATTACATGCCGCCCACCCGCTCCGACTCCACCTATGAGGAAAACCTCGACCTGCTTGGGTATGTGGATATAGACAGCCCGTCTACTATCAGCATCTACGCCGGTACCTTCTCGGATAAGGATAAGATAGCAGACCTGATAGCGGAGTATAACAGTACCCAGAGCGAGGAGGATGAGATAAACTACACCGATTATATCGCTCTTCTTATGAGCTCCATAACCGATATCATAAACGCCATTAGCTATTTGCTTATCGGCTTTGTAGCGATATCCCTCGTGGTCTCCTCAATAATGATAGGAGTTATCACTTATATCTCCGTCCTTGAGCGCACGAAGGAGATAGGTATACTCCGCGCTATTGGCGCCTCAAAGCGTGATGTGTCAAGAGTGTTTAATGCCGAGACACTGATCGTCGGCTTTGCCGCCGGGCTTATAGGCATAGCGGTCACACTGCTGCTTATTATCCCGATAAATATTGTGGTACATAAGCTGACGGGCATAGCTGAGCTTTCGGCCGTACTGCCGGCAGGAGCTGCGGTGATACTTGTGGCGATAAGCGCGCTGCTGACGATAATTGCCGGGCTTGTGCCTTCTGGCTTGGCGGCCAAGAAGAACCCGGTGGAGGCGCTGAGGACCGAATAAAAGAGATCCAAAAAATGAGGAGAGGGGAGCCGGAAAATGAGGAGAAAGGACCGGGAGATGGACGAGGGCTTTGCGCTCTCTGTGGCTGATAAATGTGAGTACGCCGTGCTCTCCGTGGTGCGCCGGGACGGCGCGCCCTACGGCGTACCCCTTTCGATAGCCCGGAGCGGGGAGTATATATATTTCCACTGCGCCGGGGAGGGAGAGAAGGTAGACGCATTTCGGTTAAATCCCAAGGTGTGCCTTACCTGCGTTGGGGATACCAATAGGCTGAAGGATGAGTTTTCAACGGAATATGAGTCTGCGGTGATTTTCGGAACAGCGTCGGAGGTTGAGGACGACGGTGAGAAGCTTGAGGCGCTGCGGCTCATATGCTCCCGCCACACTCCGGAGAATATGGCGCAGTTCGAGCCGGAAGCGGAGCGCAGCTTTAAAATCACCCATGTATGGCGCATACATATAAGCTGCATAACAGGAAAGAGAAAGAAGTATGACAGCGCGGGCAAGGAAATGAAATTCGGCAGAATGGAATAAAAGCTATTACACCCGAATAATTGAATATATTATCAAAGTGTGCAAGGGGAGAACGTCAAGGACTCCCGGTGCTGCGGCAAAAAAATGGAGTGGGGGCGCTGCCCTCACTCCATTTTTATTACTGTTTTTTTCATCGGGCCGGTCTGAAGTCAAGCTTCATGACATTCTCTGGTCATATGTCGATGTGCTTTCCGCAGCGGTCGCATTTATAGTCGGGGATATGCTTGATAACGGCGTAAAAGGGCAGCGGGATCTTGCAGTAAGGACAGCGCCATACCTTATAGCGTATTACCATACCTGCTATGACCATTACGGCACCGACGCCGAATACTATGTTTGAAAGCAGCGCGCTGTACTGATCCAGAGCCAGCGAAATTATTGCCACCAGCAGACCTACTGATGAAAGCGCGGTTGAGAGCTTTCTGCCATTACTAATACTCATAAGAATCCTCCTTACAGCCATATGTGGCCACAACCAATTATAGCAAAAATACAGCGGGAAGTCTCGATATATTTTCAATATTTTAAAATATTTATTGACATAATTATGGGTATCTGGTATATAAGTAAATAATTCCATATCGCATATCATGTTATAAGGTGGTGCCCTTTATGAAAGTAAAAACACTTGTAGGCCATATGGAACTTCAGATAGCCGTGTCAGTAGGCATATGTATCATACTTTCAAATTTTGTTTGGGACAAAATTCAGCTTATGACGGCTTGCGTATCGGTGCTTCTCTGCACTCAGGAAAATGCAAAATTCAGCTTAAGATCCGGTGTGACACGTCTTATCATTACGGTGATAGGAGCTTCTGCCGCCGTTTTGATCTATATGCTCAACGGCTGCATAAATAATGAGTGGATTTCTATTATCTTTGTATTGATTGGTGTGTTGATCACCCTTGCCGCCTGTAAACTGGCAAAGGTACCTCCCATAAGTGCCAGAATAGGTGCGGTATCTTTTATACTTGTTTACTTTACACCCTCCGCCTCTCCGCTTACTTATAGTATTTACAGATTATTGTCTACCATCGTTGGCGCGGCCGTGGTCTTTATTGTTGCCATAGCCGCCGACCTGATATTGAGGCACAGCTCCGGTAATGCTGCAGAAGCTGCCGGTGCTCCGGAGCCTTTGGAAGCTTCGGAACAGGAACCCGAAAGTTCCGCGTCCGTCGAATTATGAGGGTATAGTATTCCGGATTAAACTACATGAAGCTATAAAAAAGGAGACCTGCTGGTCTCCTTTTTATATTATGAGCAGGAAATACTATTCTGCAAAAATGTCGAAATTTGTTATACCGCCAATATATTGACTGGTAAAAAAGGTGAATTATCCGTTATAATTTGTCAGAAGGTGAATTCAAAATGAAAGAAAATGAAAGAATCGGAATCAATATTAGAGAGATGCGCAGGCAATGCGGGTATACGCAGGAGAAGGTGGCAAACGATCTGTTTATCAGTGAATCCTATTTGCGGCTTATTGAGCACGGCAAGGCAAACCCCAGCATTAATATGGTGACAAAGATCACCGATTATCTGCAGTCTGCAATCGATACGGAGGAACAGGAGGTGATTATATGAGCGCGGGCTGGAATTACCGGGTGATGGAAGAAACGATAGACCACCCGGAATTTGGGCGCTATATCACTTATGGAATACAGGTCGGCTGTGAGACGGAACATGGCTGGGAGCCTATGGACACGCTGCATGATGTAACAACGGATAGCTGTATTGCAAAGCTGATGGCGCTGCTTTTTAATAGCTGCCAGCTGTCTCCTGTACACCTTAGAGAGGTGGTCGGGGACTTGCTCCCATAATAGACCGTTACATTCGTATTTAAAATGTGTATATGAAAGCAAGCGGCATCCTTTTTGGATACCGCTTGCTTTATTGTCGATACGGTTATATGTTATGAGAGGATTCACGAAGCCTTTCCTCCGATGATAGGATCAGCGTGTCATAGTGTTCGATCTTGCAGTTCAGTCTGCCCAGCGCCGCCTGCATCTCCGCTATGCGCTTGACAAGAAGCTCCCGCTGCTCGATAAGTATTTGCTTCCTCGCCTCGGCGGTGTCGCCGCCCTGACGGAACAGCTTCACATATTCGATAAGCGCATCAATCTGCATTCCTGCTGAGCGCATGCATTTCATAAGCTCTATCCAGCCTAAGGATTCCTCGTCATAATCCCTGATCCCGCCCTTAGTCCTCGGAACGGGCGGAAGCAGCCCTATCCGCTCATAGTAGCGCAGGGTGTCTGCGCTTATGTCGTATTTTTTGCTGACCTCTGCTATAGTCATGATATGTTCTCCCTAAGGCGGGGCATCACAAGCCCGCCCTTTTTTTCGTGGCCAGTGTCCCAAAGCACGTCAAAGTCCAGCCAACGGTACTCACTGTATGTGACGGCCTTAACCATGAAGGCCTCCTCTGCCTCCTCATAGCCTGCGAGAATAAACCAGTGCCACACATAAAAATCCATAGCAGGATTGTCGTGGTGCAGAATGAGGCAGGCAGCGGGGACATTCCTGTCTATACTGTCCTTAAGCGCTGATTTTGCCTGTTCCGCCGGTGCGTCCCCGGAAACCGTTCCGAACGTTAAGCCGATGCCCACATCGCTGGCATACCGCCCAAAACCCTCGGTGAAGATCTCCAGCTTGTCCACTCCGCCCGGTCTTGGGTGGATATACGGCTCCATTATGCCGGCAAAGCGTATATAATCATCTTTAGTTATATCGCATATATCTATTGGACACAGTCCTGCCGCGCCCTGATTTTTCGCAAGGCATATACAGCAGTCGCAGGCCGTAGCCGCGGCACAGCCGCCCCGTTTCATCATAGTCCCCGGAAACCAATCCTGATTTCCGCCATAGGAATCACCTATAGTGAAATATGGTATCTCTTTTTTCATTTATTTACCGCCGAAAATAGAATTTGCCCTAATGTGACAGGCAGATGTACCGCTTACACTAAGCTCAATCGGCGCAAAAGCTTGATTTCGCTAAGTGACGGGCATGTGTACCGCTAAGCTCACCGTTTGCCTGCGGCTCCGGTTCGCTAAGCGGATACATTATACCGCTTACACTAAGCTCAATCGGCGCAAAAGCTTGATTTCGCTAAGTGACGGGTATGTGTACCGCTAAGCTCGCCGTTTGCCTGCGGCTCCGGCTTGCCAAGCGGATACATTATACACCATTACGGCGAAATAATCAGTATATTTTCTCGGTTTTTCGTGTGCACTGTAGTGTCCTTTGCGGCATCTGGTCCGTATCAATCTATAGAGATTATCTCGTACTGGCGCAGCCCAAGTCCAAGCTCCACAGCGGCCTCAATCGTGTGAATGCCGTTCCGTGACTCCATGCGCTCTATCAGCGCGGCTTTACCGGGATCGGGAGAGGCGTACACCGCGTCTACGCTGGCCTGATCCACAGCCACAGGGTCTGTGGACGCAAATATGCCGATGTCGGCCATCTCCGGGTCGTGAGGATTTGAATCGCAGTCACAGTCCACACTCAATTTGTTTGCCACGTTGATGTACAGGATATTATCCCTGCCCATGAAGTCCATAACACTCTCATCAGCATCGGCCATAGACTCAAGGAAGCTGTCGTGATCTGCGGTCCAAAGCTTATCAGGGTCACCTGCGCCGTGTATTACTGCCTTGCCGCGGGCCGAGCCAATGCCGATGGACATATTTTTGAGCGCCCCGCCAAAGCCGCCCATTGCGTGGCCCTTAAAATGGGACAGCACCAACATGGAATCATAGTTTTTAAGGTGCGAGCCGACGAAATTTTCCTTTAAATGATGGCCGTTTTTCACCGGAAGGGGCATATCGCCCTCCTCATCCATGATATCGCAGGGTGCGATATCCAAAAAGCCGTGTTCCTTTATAGCCTTCCAGTGCTCCTCTGAGGTGCTGCGCCGCCCGCCGTAGGCGGTGTTGCACTCGACGATAGTGCCGGAGAGTTTATCCACCAGCGGCTTTATAAGCTTGGGATCCAAGAAATTGTGTCCACCCGGCTCACCGGAGGATATTTTAACGGCCACCTTACCGCCGAGCCGGCGGCCCATAGCGTCAAAAATCCTCAATAGTGCGTCAGAGGTGATCTCCTTTGTAAAATAGACCTTTGCTTTTTCCATTGTTCAAGACCTCCATCTTGTTTATTTATTGCTTTCTCACGCCGTTTGACAGTGCGTTCTCTCCCGGATATTAATAGGCTATGCGGACGGACCGTGATTGCCCCTTTTTGCCGCCTGTGCCGGCTCGGGGCCGGTATCCAGTACCGCATAAAATGTGATTTTTGTAAAACTCAGCCTTTCCTGCAAATATCACGGTGAGGCATGTTATTCCTTTTTATAGCATAACACTTTAAGTTTACTCCAAGTCAAGGAATTTCAAAAAATAATTTATATTTTACACATTTTCTGTTTGATATTTTACATAAAACGGTTAAGATAATACCAGCCAATGAAACGGCAGACTTTTTCATTTTCTCTTTCCTTGTCAGGCACGCAATTCAGCGTGCCTGTTTTTTTTGCTTTGATCTGCGCGGCATTCTGCAAGGCGACGCCTTGACAAGCATTTTCCTGTTTTGTAAAATAAAAATCAATTCCCCTTTAAAATGGATGGATACTACGGTGTTGGCAAAAGCTTTGTACACCGACAGCGCTGCTCCGCCGGAGAAGGTGAGACAACCTCCTCGGAAAGTGGGAAACCGAGTCGTGAAGCAGCCCAAGGATAAAGTATTATACAGCAGAATGGAGATTAATATGAAACGAAAGCTTAAGACCATGGAACAGCAGCTCCTTGAGGAGCTTCCACGCATACTTGCTTATTGGGAGAAGACCTCCTGGGATGGGGAAAAGGGCATATTTTTAACTCTGGGCTGCGATAACAGGCCCCTTAAAAGCGGACGCAGGTCGGCGGTGCTGGTCTCACGTGTGCTTTGGGCGTTTTCAGCGGCATACCGCCTGACCGGGGAGAGGCACTATCTGGAAGTTGCTGGGCTTGCCTATGAGGATCTGATGAAAAATTTCTTGGACCGTCAATTCGGCGGCTTGTATGTGGGGCTGGAGGCTGATGGTACGCCTTATTCTGATAATAAGAGCACCTACACCCAGAGCTATGCAATTTACGGACTTTCAGAGTATTACCTCGCCGGAGGCGGGGAGGAGAGCCTCAATAAGGCTAAGGATATATTCCGAAGAATCGAGGAGCACGCATATTCTAATGAGTTCGGAGGCTATACCGCCGTATGCGGCAGAGATTGGAGCGATCTTGGCGGCGGCTTGGAGGTGGATACATATCTGCACCTCACGGAGTCGTATGCAAACCTACTGAAGGCGTGGGATGATGAAGAGCTGAGAGCATCGCTTCGGCGTGTGGTGTCCATCCTCACGGAGAAATTTTTAAGGCCTGACGGCGGGCTTTATCAGGGGCTTAACCGGGACTGGAGCTGTACCCAGGATGTTTCCGACCGCTTTGCAGACGATGCGGAGGGGGCGTGGATGATACTTGAGGCGGCTTCCGCGATTGGAGATGCAGTATTTACCGGGACCGTCAATGCCGCGGCTGAAAAAATGATAACAAGGCTCGCAACGGTGGGCTATGACGCCCAAAACGGCGGAGTATTTGACCGGCTTAATTCCGATGGGACCATGAGCACGGATAAAATGTGGTGGGAGGAATCGGAATCAGCTATCGCCATGCTCTACGGATTCAGGCTTAACGGCTCAGAGGAGCTTGCGCAGAAGGCACTGGAGACATGGGACTTCATCCGGCGCTTTATATGTACAGAAAACAATGAATGGAACTGGAAGGTGCACGCGGACGGGACATTTGTTCCCATAACGGACCCTTCAAAGCCGCTGAAGTGTCCGTACCACAGTACAAGGATCGTCACCCACTGCGTACCTATCATAAACACCATCTGATTAAAATGAATGAAGGCACCTCTTACTGCTGGACTGATTTTTTAAAACGGCACATAACAAATAAGAAGACAAAAAGGCAAGGCGCCGCAGGTATCCTGCGCGCCTTGCCTTTTTGTAAGATTTTCTGTATATAACGATTTTGTGCTATTGCGGCTGAATTGGACATAGGTTAAATCAAGAGGTGATGAATGTGTTCAAACAGGCAAAAAACAAGCTTGCGAGGCTCACACAAAAGCAGAAGAAGCTGTTATCCGCCGCGCTGGTTGTCATATTAGTCGCTGCGATATTTTTAGCTGTGGAGACGCCGACGATGATCAGCGCCGCAAATACACGGCAGCTGCCCATCTACAGTGTGGAGAGAGATCAAAAAATGGTTTCGCTTTCCTTTGACGCGGCGTGGGGGAACGAGGACACGCAGATGCTCATTGATATCCTGGCAAAATATGATGTGAAGGTCACCTTCTTTGTTGTAGGGGAGTGGGTGGATAAGTACCCGGAATCTGTGAAGGCTCTGGCGGACGCCGGACACGAGGTCATGAACCACTCGAATGACCATGCACACTTTAATTCTCTCACATCGGATCAGATAGTTGATAACATAAATGCGTGCAGCGACAAGATCGAGGCGATAACGGGAGTGAGACCGACATTGTTCAGACCGCCTTACGGAGAGTATGACGATCACGTTATAGCCGCGGTCAGAAGCATGGGCATTGAGCCTATACAGTGGGATGTGGACAGCCTGGACTGGAAGGACCTGTCGGCGTCGGAGATATACTCACGCGTAACAAGCAAGGTTGCCCCCGGGAGCATAGTGCTGTTTCACAATGCAGCCCTGCATACGCCTGAGGCGCTGGAGGACGTTGTTAAGTTCTTAATAAGCGAGGGATATGAGATAGTCCCTATAGGCCAGCTTATAATCTCCGGAGAATATACTATAGACCATACGGGCAGGCAGTTTGCCGCGTAAAAAAAGGAGCTTAAGCGGCGCTTAAGCTCCTTTTTTATTGCAATTACAGAACTGTATTATGTGAAAATATAACTTAGTCCGGCCGGAGAGCTTTATCTTAAAAGCGATTAAAAAAAACAGCAAGTTTGAATTGCCCGAATGGGCAAGATGTGATAGGATACATATAAAAACAATATGGAGTGCACACCTTGAAAAACACAGAGCTTTTGGCGCCGTCCGGGGACTGGGAGAGCCTTGAGGCGGCCGTTAATTTCGGCGCCGACGCCATATATTTGGGAGGGGACACGCTGCAGCTGCGGTCAGCGAAGGCGGGATTTTCCAGAGATGATATCGGCCGGGCGGCGGAGCTTCTTCACCGCCGGGGTAAGAGGCTTTATGTGACTGTGAATTCCTTCGCCAGAAACGGAGAGATCCGGCTGGCAGGGGAGTACGCGCGCTTTTTGCGGGACGCGGGCGCCGACGCGGCGATAATATCGGATATCGGGGTACTGGCGGAGTTTGCTCAGGCTGCCCCGGAGCTTGAGAGGCACGTAAGCACACAGGCAAATTGCATGAACTGGCGGGCGGCCAAGGTCTATGCCGAGATGGGCGCAAAGCGCGTGGTGCTGGCCAGAGAGATGAGCCTTGATGAGATCAAGGCCCTTCGTGATAACACGCCGCCGGAGCTGGAGCTTGAGGCCTTTGTACACGGGGCAATGTGTATGGCCTATTCCGGCAGGTGCATCATTAGCTCCTTCCTTACAGGCAGAAGCGGCAACAGGGGGGAGTGTACCCAGCCCTGCCGCTGGAGCTACTCGCTTGTGGAGGAAAAACGCCCGGGGGAGTATTTCCCGGTGGAGGAGAGCGATAACGGAACCGCTATTTTAAGCTCACACGACCTGTGCTGCATTGAATTTTTGGATAAGCTCCGAGCGTCAGGGGTAAGCTCTTTTAAGATAGAGGGGCGCATGAAAACAGCGTATTATGTGGCCACGGCGGTGAACGCCTACAGAAAGGCGATCGATGGGACTGACTCCATAGAAAGCTGCCGCGCGGAGCTTGACTGCATAAAGCACCGTCCCTATTCCACGGGCTTTTACTTTGGATACCTGAAGGACGGGCACTATAACAGCGGACGCTACAGCCAAAGCTGTAAATTTATAGGTAACGTACTTGGCTGGGAAAACGGGATTGCCAAAATACGTCAGCGCAACAATTTTAAGGTAGGAGATGTGCTTGAGGTGCTGTCACCAAAGCAGGGGATTGTGAGCTTTACAGTTAACCGCATAGAAAATGAGGAGGGAGAGCTGCAGGAGTCGGCCCCGCATCCCAACCAGATCGTCTTTGTCCCCTGTGAGGAACGGATCTATCCGGGGGATTTTCTGCGCAGACGGGAGAGTGACGAGGATGCCTGAGATTTTGGCGCCGGCAGGCGGTGAGGAACAGCTTATCGCCGCGGTGAGATGCGGGGCTGATGCAGTGTATCTTGGGACAGGAGGCTTTAACGCCCGAAGAAATGCGGAAAACTTTGCCGGAGGTTCGCTCTCTGCGGCCGTGGCGTACTGCCGCGTGCGGGATGTTGCAGTACATGTGACGGTGAACACTCTCGTTATGGACAGCGAGTTTTCATTACTGGACGATACTGTTGACGAGATAGCCGCCGCCGGGGCCGACGCCGCCATAATACAGGACCTGGCCGTTCTGCGGCGGTTCCGGGACAGGTGTCCGGATATAAAGCGGCACGCCTCCACACAGATGACCATCCACAACCTTGACGGGGCGAAGCTTATGGCGGACATGGGTTTTGACAGGGTTGTGCTGTCGAGGGAGCTGTCGCTTAAGGAGATAGAATATATAACGGCCCGGTGCGGGATCGAGACGGAGGTTTTTGTCCACGGGGCGCTGTGTATGTGTATGTCCGGCGCGTGCTACCTGTCCTCCATGCTGGGCGGCAGAAGCGGTAACAGGGGGCTCTGCGCCCAGCCGTGCAGGCTGGATTTCCGCTCCGGGGGCAGGGAATACGTGCTGTCGCTTAAGGATATGTCGCACCTTAAGTATGTAAAAGAGCTGAGCGATATAGGAGTCGCCTCATTTAAAATTGAGGGGCGCATGAAAAGACCGGAGTACGTTGCCGCTGCCGTTACCGCCTGCCGCAGAGCCCTGGAGGGGCAGCCGTACGATATTGACTCACTTAGGGCTGTGTTTTCCCGAAGCGGCTTTACAGACGGCTATTTGACAGGAAAAAGAGACGTAAATATGTTTGGCACCCGGCGCAAGGAGGATGTTACCGCCGCGGACCGCGTGCTTGGGGAGCTTGCAGGATTATACCGGGCGGAGAGGCAGTCGGTGCCGGTCTGTATGAAGCTCACCGTTAAGGACGGAGGTTCAGCGCTGAGTGCAGTATGCGGGGCAGACTCGGTGACGGTCTGCGGGGATGTGCCGCAAAAGGCGCAGAAGCGGCCTCTGGATATCGGTTACGCAAGGAAAAGCCTTGAAAAGACCGGTGGGACGCCATACCTGCTTAAGGACCTGACGGCGGATATTGGCGAGGGGCTTATGCTTCCGGCATCATCCCTTAACGCTATGCGGCGCAATGCCCTTGAGGAGCTTACCAGACTTAGGGAAACACCCAAGATCGCGAAGCTCCTCCCAAGAACGGAGCGGGAGATAAAGCCTTACCGGGCGGAAAAACGTTCGCTCCGGGGGAGGTTTTCAAGCTTACAGCAGCTCTGCGGGCTGGACGTGCTTGAGTATGTTTCGCTGCCTGTGAGCGAGATAGCCAAGGAGCCCCAAATTATTGAGCGCCTGGAGGGAAAGCTGATAGGTGAGGTGCCGGCGCTTCTCTTTGACGGCGATAGGGAGAAGCTTTCAGAACAGCTTCAAAGGCTTTATGAGCTTGGACTTAGGGACGTGTCCTGCCCGAATGCCTACAGCTTAAGGCTTTGCCGGGAAAAAGGCTTTAGGCTGCACGGGGATTTCGGACTTAACATCATGAATACCGACGCGCTGGAGGAGTACGCGGCGTTGGGGCTTGATGATGCGACGGTCTCCTTTGAGCTTTCCATGAACAGGATAGCCTCGCTTGGGGGAGACATACCCAGAGGGCTTATCGCCTATGGGAGGCTGCCGCTTATGCGCTTTAGAAGCTGTCCGGCAAAAGGCGGTAAGGGGTGCTCCGGCTGTGATGGCCAGCCTGTCATAACGGACAGAAAGAACGCAGAGTTCCCCCTAGTATGCGAGGACAGACGCTTTGGGACTCTGCTTAATTCGGTGCCGCTGCACATAGCGGATAAGGACGTGGCTCATGTGGACTTTTTAACATTATATTTCACTGTTGAGTCAAAAAGTGATGCAAAAAGCGTCATTTATGACTTTATTTCCGGCAAAACTGCCGATTTTTCCAGAACCGGAGGGCTTTATTTCCGCGGCGTCAAGTGACCACCATGAAGTGCACATCCATGAAATTGTTAAAAAAAACACAAATTCTGACCAAAATATTGCGTGGTTATCAAGAAAAATGAATCAAATTCAACAAAATTTTACTTGACTGGAACACGCAAGGCGTGTATATTAAATTGGGTCGATTTTTGACATGGTTCTTGCAGGGAGGTGCTCTATGAAATCGAAGTACAAATTCTTGCGGAATATTGTCTGGATCACGCAGCTGGGGCTTTCAGTTGCGGTGCCGCTGGTGCTGTGTATATTGGCGGCAGTCTGGCTCAGGAACCGTTTTGGGCTTGGCGGTTGGATCATGGCTGTAGGGGTGCTGTTGGGTGTCTGCGGGGCCATATCGGGACTGTGGTCATCAATGAGGAACATACAGCGTGAGGCCGGTGAGGAGGACAAGAAGCCTCCTAAATCGTATAACGACCATGAGTAGCCCGTTTTTTGAGGAGAGTTAGGTTATGTATCATAATAGGGGGGCCATACGTCAACTCGTCGGCGTGCTGATCTGCGAGATAGTCTGCGTCGGACTGATGTTTGGCGTCTACGCACTTATCGGCAGGCTTTCCAGGCAGGTGCTCCTAGGGGGCGCGCTTGGCGGAGTTTTGGCGGTGCTCAATTTCTTTATGCTGAGCGTCACTGTCTCCCGTGCCGCCGACCGTGCAGAGTCCACCGGAGAGACAGGCAAGGCAAAGCTCTCCGTTCAAAGCTCGTCTGTCATCAGGCTGCTTATACTGGCTGTTATCTATATTATCGTGCTCAAGGCCGGCATGTGCGACCCTGTGGCGTCAATACTTCCGCTGCTTTTTGTGCAGCTCAGCATTACAATTCTTGAGTTTTTTCGCAGGGATGGTGGTAAACAAAAATGAACGGACCGAAGATTTACTTTGAGATCCCCATATTTGGCGGAATACCTATCACACAGACGGCAGTTTCGTCCTTTTTGGTGATGGTGATAATCTGCACAGCGGGATATTTTCTCGGGAAGAAGCTTACAAAACGGCCTGGCAGGCTGCAGGTGATAACGGAGAAGCTTGTTATGATGCTATATAGCATGGTGGAGGACACCATGGGAAAGCACAACTCCTACTGGACGCCTTACATCGGCGCGCTGTTCCTCTCGTCTGTGGGCGGCTCGCTCATCGGAATGACGGGCTTTTTGCGTTCCACGACATCTGATCTTTCCACGACGATAACATGGGCCGTTATGACCAGCGTACTTGTGTGGGCGTGCAGCATACGCTCTATGGGATTTGGAAAGTGGCTCAAGGGATATATCAATCCCCTTAATATCGTAAGCGATATCGCCCAGCCGGTGTCCATGGCCTTCCGTCATTTTGGAAATATCATGGGCGGAGGCGTGCTTATGTCGCTCCTTTATTCAGCCCTTGCCGCGGCCTCTTCACTTGTGATCGGACTCATATGCTCCAGCGGAATAGCCGTTTCGATAATCGTGCTGGGCGTCGGCGCGGCGCTGCTTGTTTTGGGTTTCACTAAGAAGAAAAAGATGATATTAAAGATACTTGGCGCCCTGTTTGCGCTTTTGGGACTTGCCTCGCTGCTTGAGGCGACGGGGGTATTGACGGGTGTGCCGGTACTTGCTCTCGGAATCCCGGCTGTGCTGTCCCTTTACTTTGACGTATTCTCCGGAGGAGTTCAGGCGCTTGTGTTCAGCCTCCTGACGATGGTCTATATAGGAATCGCCTGCCCGCCTCCCGAGGAGAGAACCAAAAAATCTTAAACTAGTTATATTTGCCGTCGGAGACGGCTGAAATAAAAAATTTTAATTTACACTCATATTAGGAGGAAAACCAAAATGGAAGATGCAATCATCAAGGCTGCTTGCGCTATCGGCGCTGGACTGTGCATGGGACTGGGTGCTATCGGCCCTGCTCTCGGAGAAGGAAATGCTGTCGGTAAGGCTCTTGAGGGTATGGCCCGCCAGCCGGAGTCCGCAGGAACTCTGCGTACAAACATGATCCTGGGCTGCGCCATCACCGAGTCCACCGGTATCTACTCTCTGGTTATTGCGCTGCTTCTGCTGTTCGTATTCTGATTTCAGCGGTAAAACAGACCATACCAGAAAGGGGTGACCGGGTTGTCCGGTTTTGAAAGTGTTGTTGGCGTTAATTTCTGGACCGCTCTGTTTACCTTCCTGAATATGATCATCACCTTTTTGCTGCTTAAGAAGTTCCTGTTTAAGCCGGTAAAAAAGATGGTAGATGAAAGGCAGAAGGAAATAGACGACCAGTACGCCGATGCTGACCGCGCAAAGGGAGAGGCTGAGGCGCTCAAGGCTGATTACCAGCGCCATCTTGCTGAGGCCAAGAGCGAACGTGAGGAGATCCTCCGTGACGCCACTGCCCGCGGACAGAAGCGCGAGCAGGATATTGTCTCCGCAGCAATGGAGGAGGCAAACGCCATACGTCAAAAGGCGGAGTCCGATATCGCGCAGGAGAAGAAGAAGGCCCTCAACGAGATGAAAAATGAGATCTCCGGCATAGCCATGGAGATAGCGACCAAGGTCGTTGAGAAGGAAATTAATGAGAAGGACCACCAGGCACTGGTGGAGGAATTTATCGGGAAAATAGGTGAGGACGAATGACCCAGACCGCCCAGACCTACGGACGTGCTCTTTACGAGCTTGCCCGGGATGAGGGGTTAGGAGGGGAGCTGCTTGAGCAGCTGCATATGTGCGTGGGCGCCTTTAAGAATAACCCCCAGTATGCCGAGCTTCTGTCCCTGCCGTCCATACCAAAGAAAGAACGCTGCCAGGTGCTGGATGAGTGCCTCAGCGGCCGGGTACATAAGTACCTGCTGAGCTTTATGAAGATACTTGTGGAGAACGGCACCATCCGCGAGCTTCCAAACTGTGAGGAGGCTTACCGGGCCCTCTATTATGAGGATAACGGCATTATGCCGGTGGCGGCGGTGACGGCGGTTCCGCTTAAAAAGGAGCTTCGTGAAAGGCTCAGGGCAAAGCTTGCTGCGGTCACAGGAAAGAAAATTGAGCTTCATGAAAGGATCGACGCCTCTGTTATCGGAGGGATCCGGCTTGAGATGGACGGAAAGAGTCTTGACGGTACAGTCCGCACAAGGCTTGACGAGATAAGCAAGAAGCTCAGCGGTACTGTCCTTTGACCCGCGTTTTTTGGAATTTTACTAGGAAAGCTGGTATATCATGGAATTGAGACCAGAGGAGATCACGAAAATAATCCGTGCCCAGATAAAAAACTACGAGAAGAAGATCGAGCAGAATGAGACTGGCACGGTAATACTTGTTGGAGACGGCATTGCCAGAGCCTCCGGGCTTGTAAACTGCCTGATGAACGAGCTTATTGAGTTCCCCAACGGTGAGTACGGCATGGCCCAGAACCTTGAGGAGAATTCCGTGTCCATAGTTATACTCGGACAGGACACGGGCATCAAGGAGGGCGATGTTGTTAAGCGCACGGGCAGGGTCGTTTCCGTCCCTGTCGGAGAGAAGCTTATCGGCCGAGTTGTCGACGCCCTCGGAAGCCCCATTGACGGAAAGGGAGAGATCGATGCCGCGGCATTTATGCCCATTGAAGCGCCTGCACCGGGAATAATCGAGAGAAAGGGCGTATCTGTGCCGCTTCAGACCGGCATAAAGGCTATCGACTCGATGATACCCATAGGACGCGGTCAGCGTGAGCTTATAATCGGCGACCGCCAGACGGGCAAATCAACTATTGCTATAGACACTATTATCAATCAGAAGGGTAAGGACTGCGTCTGCATCTACGTAGCCATCGGCCAGAAGCGCTCCACTGTGGCGCAGGTCGTGTCAACCCTTGAGAGTGCCGGAGCCATGGATTACACCATTGTAGTCAGTGCAACGGCTTCTGAGCTTGCGCCGATGCAGTATATCGCCCCTTATTCCGGCTGTACCATGGGCGAGTATTTTATGCACCAGGGTAAGGACGTGCTTGTGATTTACGATGACCTCTCTAAGCACGCGGTGGCATACAGGGCGATATCGCTGCTTATACGCCGCCCGCCGGGACGTGAGGCCTATCCGGGCGACGTATTCTATCTGCACTCCAGACTTCTTGAGCGTGCGGCACGTTTGGCTCCGGAGTACGGCGGCGGCTCCCTTACAGCCCTGCCGATAATCGAGACGCAGGCCGGAGACGTCTCAGCCTACATCCCGACGAATGTTATATCAATAACCGACGGACAGATATTCCTTGAGACGGAGCTTTTCCACTCGGGAATCATGCCCGCGGTAAATCCGGGCATTTCCGTTTCACGTGTCGGCGGCAGCGCCCAGATAAAGGCCATGAAGAAGGTCGCCGGATCCCTGAAGCTGCTGTACTCCCAGTACAGGGAGCTGCAAAGCTTCGCACAGTTCGGATCTGATCTGGATCAGGACACCAAGGACCGCTTGGCTCAGGGCGAGCGCATTGTTGAGGTCCTGAAGCAGAGAAACGGCGAGCCGGTCGAGGTAGCACATCAGGTGTGCATATTCTATGCCGCCACCAAGGGCTATTTAAAACAGGTGGACGTGGAAGATATAAGGAGCTTTGAGTCCGGTCTTTACGAGTATATGGATGACAATGCGCCGGAGGTGCTTGAGAGCATACGCACGACCGGGAACCTTGATGCCGAGACGGAGGACAAGCTCAAGGCCGCTTTGGAGCAGTACACAGCGGAGTTTTTGAAAAACGCTTAAGGAGGCGAGATAATGGCCGGAGTTTCCATGAAGGACATAAAACTGCGTATCCGAAGCATGGAGAGCACCAAGCAGATAACAAAGGCCATGGAGATGGTCGCCGCCTCAAAGCTCCGCCGTGCACAGGAGAATGTTCTGCGCAGCAGGCCTTATTTTGAGGTGCTCTACAGCGCGATAACGGATATTGCCTCGAATAACAGCGAGTTTACATCCCCATATGTCTGTGAACGGGAAGTAAAGAAGAGCTGCTATATCGTAATTGCAGGTGACAGGGGCCTCGCCGGAGGCTATAACCACAATATCCTGAAGCTGGCTGAGGAGACCATGTCCGGCAAAAATGCCGTTGTAATGCCCATAGGCAAGAAGTCTCTTGAGAACTTCCGCGCTCATGGCTATGAGATATTGTCGGAGGCTTATCCCGAGGCGGGAGCGCTTTCTATAAGCGACTGCTTCACAATGGCCCGCGGGCTTTGCAAGGATTTTTCCGAGGGCGAGTTTGACGAGGTATACATCGCTTACACCAATTTTGCCTCGATGCTTGTCCAGACGCCCTGCGTTATGCAGCTCCTGCCGCTCAAGTGCGGCGAGGAGAGGAGCGGCGCACCACATTCGATCACGCTGTATGAGCCGGACAGCGAGACTGTTTTTAACAGGATAATTCCGGAGTATCTGGGCGGCCTTATTTACGGCGCGCTGCGCGAGTCCATTGCCAGTGAGCAGGGCGCCCGCAGGACAGCTATGGATGCGGCCACCAAGAACGCTGAGGAAATGATAGACGATCTGAGTCTTAAGTACAACCGCGCCAGACAGGGCGCGATAACTCAGGAGATCACCGAGATAGTCGCAGGTGCTGATGCGTAAGGCTCGGAGCCTCCGGTTATAAGTAAGGAGTTGACCTAATTGGCAGCAAAGCATATTGGAAGCGTTGTGCAGATTCTGGGGCCTGTCCTTGATATACAGTTTAAGGATGGGGAGCTTCCGGAGCTTCTTAACGCAATAGAGATAGAAAACGACGGCAGGAAGCTGACCTGCGAGGTCGCGCAGCACATTGGAGATAACGTCGCAAGGTGCATAGCCATGGGTTCCACGGACGGACTGCGCCGTGGACTTGAGGCTGAGGACACCGGCGGCCCGATATCTGTCCCAGTGGGCGAGGAGTGCCTTGGCAGGGTGTTCAACCTGCTTGGCGACCCTGTGGACAACATGCCCGCTCCGGAAACAAAGGAGCGCTGGCCCATCCACCGTCCCGCACCATCCTATGATGAGCAGGAGAGCGCCACAGAAATTTTTGAGACCGGCATAAAGGTCGTCGACCTTATCTGCCCCTACGCAAAGGGCGGAAAGATAGGCCTTTTCGGCGGCGCAGGCGTCGGCAAGACGGTCCTCATAATGGAGCTTATACACAACATCGCCACCCAGCACGGCGGACTCTCTGTGTTCACCGGCGTTGGTGAGCGTACACGTGAGGGCAATGACCTCTATAATGAGATGAAGGAGTCCGGCGTTCTCGCCAAGACCGCGCTGGTCTACGGACAGATGAACGAGCCGCCAGGAGCGCGTATGCGCGTGGGACTCTCCGGACTTACTATGGCGGAGTATTTCCGCGATGTGAAGAATCAGGACGTGCTGCTCTTTATAGACAACATATTCCGTTTCACTCAGGCAGGCTCCGAGGTGTCGGCACTTCTCGGACGTATGCCCTCGGCAGTCGGATATCAGCCGACGCTGGCTACTGAGATGGGCGCTCTTCAGGAGCGTATAACCTCCACAAAGCGTGGATCCATCACCTCCGTTCAGGCGGTCTATGTCCCGGCGGATGACCTGACGGATCCGGCCCCTGCCACTACCTTTGCACACCTTGACGCGACGACTGTCCTTGACCGTTCCATCGCTTCGCTTGGTATTTATCCTGCGGTGGATCCGCTTGACTCTACCAGCCGTATCCTGACGCCGGAGATAGTCGGTCAGGAGCACTATGACGTGGCAAGAGGCGTACAGCAGATGCTCCAGAGATACAAGGAGCTTCAGGATATCATCGCAATCATGGGTATGGACGAGCTTTCCGAGGAGGACAAGCTCACCGTCGCGAGAGCAAGAAAGATCCAGCGTTTTCTGTCCCAGCCCTTCTCCGTGGCGGAGCAGTTCACCGGCTACGAGGGCAAGTATGTCCCGCTTAGTGAGACAATCCGCGGCTTTAAGGAGATAATTGAGGGCAAGCACGACGATATCCCTGAGTCCGCGTTCCTGTTTGCAGGCTCTATTGATGAAGTGGTCGAGAAGGCCAAAAAAGGGTGAGCGGCATGGCTTCTTTTCATCTGCAGATAGTCACCCCCGATGGGCTGAGCTTTGACGGCCAGGCTGAGAAGCTCATAGTTAGAACGGTGACCGGTGAGGTCTGTATTCTGCCGCGCCATATAAACTATGTTACTTCCCTTGGTATGGGTGAGGCCGTCGTCGTTTCTGATGGAGCAGAGCGCCGCGCCGCCTGCATCGGAGGCATGCTGTCCGTTTCAAATAATGAGGTCAAGCTGGTGCCAAGCACCTTTGAGTGGGCGGAGGATATAGATGCCGACAGAGCCGCCCGAGCAAAGGCTGAGGCTGAAGCTAAGCTTTCCGATAGGGCTAATCTCTCAAAGCGTGAGACTGCAATGGCTGAGGCAAAGCTCAAGCGCGCCCTTGTCCGCCAGAGTGTGGCAAATAAGTGATTTTCCTAATATGAATTAAAAACAGGGTGAAAAGCACTGCTTTTCACCCTGTTTTTTTCTTATATTATGCCTTATCGGAGGGAAGTGAGGCTATAAGCGCCTCGGCGCAGAGCATACCGTCAACCGCCGCGGACATGATCCCTCCCGCATAGCCCGCACCCTCTCCGCAGGGGTAAAGGCCTCCTACCGATGGCGACTCAAAGGCACCGTCCCGCAGTATGCGTACTGGGGAGGAGCTTCGCGTTTCCGGCGCGGTCATAACAGCGCCCGGCGCGGCAAAGCCGCGAAGCTTTTTGTCCAGAACAGGCAGAGCCTCGCGCAGGACCCTCGTGACCTTCTCCGGGAGGACTGTCTCAAGACGGCAGTATGTCACGCCCGGCTTATAGGTAGGTGCGACTGTGGGAGCGGTTTCTGTACCGAGAAAGCTGCCTACGGTCTCCGCCGGCGCAAAGCAACCCCCTCCGCCGGCCTTGTATGCCCGCTGCTCGATCTCACGCTGCCAGTACATCCCACCCAGCGGACCTGGATATGGAAAATCCTGCGGGGAGAGACCCACGAGCAGGGCTGAGTTTGCGTTTTCTCCGCTGCGGCCGGAGTAGCTCATGCCGTTGGTAACTACGCCGCAGGCCTCAGATGCCGCCGCCACAACGTAACCGCCGGGGCACATACAGAAGGTGTAGGCCGAGCCGTCGTCTAAATGGCAGCTCAGCTTATAGTCCGCAGCGCCCAGCGCCGGACTTCCTGCAAAGGCGCCGTATTGGGCGGCGTTTATGTCCTCCTGCCGGTGCTCAATTCGAACGCCCATGGAAAATGCCTTCGGTTCCATCTTTACATCCAGAGAATCCAGCATACAGAAGGTGTCCCGGGCGCTGTGGCCGATGGCAAGTATGAGCTTTGAGCAGGGGAGGGAGTACTCTTCGCCACGGCATGTCAAAAGAATTTCCTTTATACTGCCGCCGTCGGTATGGATCCCGGTGAGCGTTGTTTCAAAGCGAACCTCACCGCCCAGGGCGATAATACGCCGGCGCAGGTTCTTTACCGCAATGCGCAGCTTGTCGGTGCCGACATGGGGCTTAGCGTCAAATAGAATATTTTCGTTTGCACCGGCGCTTACAAGCTGTTCCAAAACCCAGCGTATGCGCGGATTTTTCGTACCTGTATTGAGCTTGCCGTCGGAGAAGGCTCCTGCTCCGCCCTCACCAAACTGTACGTTGCAGCTTGTGTCCAACTCTCCGCCTTCCCAGAAGCGGCTGACGGCCTCATGGCGGGAGTCCACATTCTTACCGCGCTCAATGACAATGGGATTTAACCCAGCTTCCGCAAGGACGAGTGCGGCGAACATCCCCGCCGGACCAAAGCCGATTATAACGGGTCTCTCCTGCGGGACAGCAGCCAGATGGGGGATAGTGTAGTTATAATGCGCTGCCTTTTCGATACGCCTGTCCTTAGTGCGCGATAGGATCGAGCTGTCGCCGCAGGTGACGGACACATCCACAGTGTAGATTATTCTGATATCGCTCTTTTTGCGGGCGTCTATAGAGCGGCGGTGTATCGTAAGCTCCGAGATCTGGCGCTCCGGAATGTGTATGACACGGGCGGCGGCGCGGAGCAGGTTTTTTGATGAATCCTCTTCCGGTCTTAGAGATATATCGTGTATTCTTATCATTTTTGTGCCTCCGAGGATAAGAGCCCCGCCGTGTGTCCGCTTGACCACGCCCACTGCAGGTTGTAGCCGCCGCAGTCGCCGTCGATATCAAGGACCTCTCCGGCGGCGTATAGGCCGGAAACTAAGCGGCTTTCAAGGGTATACGGATTAAAGTCATTCGTTAGTATACCGCCCGCCGTGACCTGAGCGCCGTCCATGCCCGTTGTTCCGAGAAGCTTTAGGTCACAGCACTTTATAAGGGCGGCAATTTTTGCAAGATCCTCATCCCGCAGGTCTTTAGCAGGACAGGCGAGAGAATAGCCGCACCGGGATATCACAGTCCTCCCCAGCTTGTTGTGAAGAACGCCCGTCAAAAGATTTTCAAGCGTGAGCTGAGATGCTAAGCGTGAGCGCATTATGTGGATAAGCTCGGCCTCCGAAAGACCGCGCATCAGGTCAAGGCGTATTATCACATTGCCGCGCGCGAAAGAGGCGGCGCGGGAGACTTCAAAAACTGTGGGGCCGCTGACGCCGTAATCCGTAAACTGAACCTCGCCTGCGCTGGACGCAAGCTCACGTCCGTTTTCAATTACGGATACCTGCGCGTCGGCGCGCACGCCCTTCAGGGGACGGGTAAATACGTTGTCGGTTTTAAGCTGCACAAGCGACGGGTAAAGCTTAGAGCAGCGGTGTCCAAAGGACTTTAAAAGCTCATACCCGGAGGCAGAGCCTCCGGCGCGTGTGCCAGCAAGTCCACCGCAGGCTATAATAAGCCTGTCGCAGGTAATGACGCCGTTGGAGAGTCTCACTGTAAAGAGGCGGCCCTCCTTCTTTGCGGAGTACACCTCAGCTCCCGTGCGTACATCCACGTTGCGACTGCCCAGTGAAAGACGCATGACGTCGACCACGCTTCCGGCCTGATCGGAGTGGGGATATACTCTGCCCGACGGCTCAGTTACGGTTATAAGCCCGAGAGAGCGGAAAAATTCGAGCGTCTCATTCAGCCCAAAGCGCCTAAGCGCCGGCAGGACAAAATCCGGATCTGAACCATGGTAATGATAAGGCGCAAGGTCGGTATTCGTGATGTTGCACCGGCCGTTTCCTGTAACGGAGAGCTTCCGTCCGAGCCTGTCGGCGCGTTCCAGAAGGATGACGCGGCAGCCTGGGATGCCTGAGGCGGTGAGTGCGGCCATCATTCCCGCCGCCCCGCCGCCGATAATTGCTGTTATCATAAAAAGAGCCTCGTTGGTAATTTTTTATCAATTATAATATAAACAACGCCAAACAGCAAGCAAACAAAAGAAAAGCCGGTTTTATCTCTAAATGCTGACGTCTCAGAACTTGACGCTTCTGTACGTTTCATTAAACCGTATAAAGAAAAAAGCGGCACGCTTTTGCGTGCCGCGAAGATTATGTATTTTATACGATACGGGTGGCACCGAACCAGACGCGGGTGTAATAGTCGCTGTTAAGGTCGGAGATGATAACGCCGGTCTTGGAGGTGGAGGCGTGCACAAACTGACCGTCTCCTATGTAGATGCCAACGTGGGTCACAGAGTAGCCGTTAGAGGAGAAGAACACCAGATCGCCCTGCTGAAGCTCTGACTTACTGACGTGGGTGCCGTTGTTCTTGTACTGCTGAGAGGCTGTTCTGGATAGCGAGTAGCCGTACTGCCCGTAAACATAGTAAACAAGTCCGGAGCAGTCAAAGCCCGTAGAGGGGGACTCAGCGCCGTAAACGTAGCTGTAGCCTACATAATTCAATGCATAGTTTGCAATTTCCTGACCGAGACTGGATGCGCTGGAGCTTGTGACGGAAGCAGAGCCGCCGGTGATATCCATAAGGTCGGAGCGGATATAACCAACAACGTTGCCGTCAGAGATCTTATACCAGCCGTTGTTAATGCCGATAACAGGGAGAACGTCGCCGGTGTCATACATCGCAACAACGTTACCGTCGGTTGAGGGGGTGCTTCTTGCGCGGACGGAGGTCCCGTTTACTGTTCCGGTAGCATTGAAATTCTCAGCAGTAAGTACGTTTGTGAGATAATCGGTATTGACATAGCCTATGTAACCGTTATAGTTTATCTTGTACCAAGTGGAGTTGGTCTTTTCAAGGATAACTACTATCGTTCCGCTGCTTAAAACCGTCACTCTGTCATATGATGTGTCAGGGCCTGAACGGACGTTAAGCGATGTGGCATTTACTGTCGCAGCGCCGTATGCCACGTCAGCTGCCGATACGGAAAAGGCGCATAATGTAAGACACATCGACAGGACTATAAGCATATAGACCAGTTTCTTCAGCTGTTTCATGGTATTAGATCCTTTCTTTTAGCGGGTTATTTGGAAGAAAGAGCTCTCTCAAGCCAAACGGAAGCAACGTCCATGGCAGCGTAAAGACTATCCTTATCGGTCTTCTTTACGATACGGTCGCGGGACTTGAGATCAGGATCCGTAAGCTGCAGCTGAACGGACACCCTGGTTGCGACATCAAGGTCATCGACCTTTTTGGTGTCGGTTATCTGAAGCATGATGACGTATTTGTCCGACATACTGCCGTAGTATATGATGTTGTCCTTCCTGCGAAGGGGATGTCCGCGATATTCAAGTATGTCCTCGTTTTTAACAGCCATCAACTTACCTCCAGTAAAATAACGTAACCAAATTGTAACACGTTGTTTCCTGTTTGTCAACACATTGGAAACAAAAAAGTGGCATATCAGAAAAAGTCTTAAAAATGTCCCAAATTCGCATTTTTGTGGTTATTTGATCGGTTATAAAGCCGAATAATTGAATTTTTTGACGTTTGCTGTATGCTTTCCGTGCCGTAGGAAATAACTTCCTGAAGAAACAAAAGGTTACAGGATTGTAACCAATTTAATTATCATATAGTATTGACAGATTATGAATAAAGTATTATCATGAACGTATGAACAAATGCTCATATGAAAGGATGAACAAGCTTGAAAGATGATATCAATGATATAAACAGTGAAGTGCGCTGTGAGGATGAATGTATTCATGATGGTGAGGTCATCGACAAGGTGCGTAAGCTCATGCCTGATGAGGATACGCTGTATGAGCTTGCTGATCTCTTTAAAATATTCGGCGATTCCACAAGGATGAAGATACTGTTTGTGCTTCTGGAATCCGAGATGTGCGTATGCGACATCGCGGAGCTTCTTAATATGACCCAGTCGGCAATATCCCATCAGCTCCGGGTTCTTAAGCAGAGTAAGCTTGTGACATCCCGTAGGGAAGGAAAGAGCACGGTGTGCCGTCTGGCTGACGACCATGTTCGTCTTATAATTGCTCAGGGCATGTCCCATGTGACAGAGGGCTGAGCCATACATATAAATTGCAACATTATTTTTTAATATGGAGGCGGTTATTATGAAAAAGACCTTTAAGCTTCGTGACCTTGACTGTGCCAATTGCGCCGCAAAAATGGAACGCAATATTAAAAAGATTAATGGCGTGAGCGATGCTTCCGTCAGCTTTATGTCCCAGAAGATGACCCTGGAAGCCGAGGACGGGCGTTTTGAGGAGATAATGGATGAGGTTGAAAAAGTCTGCAGAAAGGTTGAACCGGACTGTGTGATCATCCGGTAATGGGGTTATGAGCAGAAAACAGAAGAGGACCTTTATACGCATAGCGGCGTCGGGCGTGCTGCTTATAACAGCGGCGCTTTTGCCGCTTGAAGGCTGGCCTAAGCTTGCGGCATTTCTGGTGCCATATTTTCTGATAGGCTGGGATGTGCTTTGGCGGTCGGTGCGCAATATACTCCACGGACAGGTGTTTGATGAAAATTTCCTTATGTCCATAGCCACCGTGGGAGCGATGTTTACCTCGGAATACGCCGAGGGAGTGGCGGTTATGCTGTTTTATCAGGTGGGGGAGTTGTTTCAGAGCTACGCCGTTGGCAAGAGCCGCCGCTCGATATCCGCACTTATGGATATCCGTCCCGATCATGCCAACGTTATAAGGGACGGCGAGACACTGGAGATCGATCCTGAGGAGGTACAGGTCGGAGAGACGATACTGATCCGTCCCGGGGAGCGGGTGCCCCTGGATGCGGTGGTGCTTGAGGGGGCGGGGAGCGTCAATACCTCCGCACTCACCGGAGAGTCCGTGCCGGTGGATGTTGGGCCTGGGGATGAGCTTATAAGCGGTTCGATAAATCTGAACAGTGTGCTTACAGCCCGCGTAAAGACGGTCTATGGCGAGTCGACTGTTGCCCGCATACTTGATATGGTGGAAAATTCCGCGGATAAGAAGGCGAAAACGGAGAATTTCATTACCCGCTTTGCCAGATGGTATACGCCCGCGGTTGTTGGGTGTGCGGTACTCCTCGCGGTCATACCCCCGCTTGTTTCAGGCGGAGGCTGGAGCGGCTGGGTACATAGGGCGCTTGTGTTTCTGGTGGTGTCATGCCCATGCGCGCTGGTCATATCGGTGCCGCTGTCCTTCTTCGGCGGCATAGGCGGAGCCTCCCAGCGCGGTATACTTGTAAAAGGCTCCAATTACATGGAGACGCTTGCTAAAACGGGGACGGTCGTATTTGACAAGACCGGTACGCTCACGAAGGGTACTTTTAAGGTCACTGCGGTGTACCCGGAGGAGGTATCGGAGGAGGAGCTTTTATCACTGACCGCCGCGGCTGAGACCTATTCCAGCCACCCGATATCCAAGGCTATCCGGGAGGCGTCTGAGACGCCGCTAAAGGACGCGGAGGAGGTACAGGAGCTTGCGGGACTCGGAGTAAAGGCAGTAGTCGGCGGAAAGCAGGTCCTCGCGGGAAATGCAGGGCTTATGGAGAGCGGGAATATTGAATACACGGCCTGCGGAGATGATGGGACTGTAGTATACACGGCGCTGGACGGTAAGTACATTGGATGCATAGTCATATCCGACGAGGTAAAGCCCGATTCGGCTGATACGATAGATAAGCTCCACAAGATGGGTGTGAGCAGAGTCGTAATGCTGACCGGCGACAGAGAGAAAACAGCCGCTGCTGTTGGAGAGAGTCTTGGCGTTGACGAAACTATGAGCCAGCTTATGCCGGGGGATAAGGTCGCGGCTGTGGAAAAGCTTCTTGAGGACTGCGACGGGGCGCTGGTATTTACAGGCGACGGAATAAACGATGCTCCGGTACTCACGCGGGCGGACGTTGGAGTGGCCATGGGCGCTCTTGGCTCGGATGCAGCCATAGAAGCGGCGGATGTGGTGCTGATGGACGACAAGCCCTCGCGGCTTGTGGAGGCGATACGGATCTCAAAACGCACTATGTCCATAGTCCGGCAGAATATAGTGTTTGCGCTTGCGGTAAAGGCAGCTATACTTGTCCTCGGGGCGCTGGGCTATGCCGGTATGTGGCTGGCGGTATTTGCGGATGTGGGAGTGTCCGTGATAGCTATTCTAAACGCCATGCGCGCAATGCGGGTAAAGAATATTTAATAACGGAGCCGGCCGTATAAGGTAACACAGCCAGAAAACGTGATTTGTAAAGGCCGGAACGATATTGAAAAGACAGAGAAAGCGGAGAAGCACAAAAGTGCTTCTCCGCTTTTTTACTTGTTGTGGAAAATTTATTAGCTGTCCTTTTCGAGGTAGCTTATTACCAGCTCCTGAAGCAGCTCATCCCGGTCAATACGGCAGATCAGGCTGCGGGCGTTGTTGTAATTTGTGATGTAAGTCGGATCCTCGGACAGAATATAACCGACTATCTGATTGACGGGATTGTATCCCTTCAGCTTCAAAGAGTCATATACCGAAGACAGTATCTCCCGAGTTCCGATCTTCTTGTCAACAACGTCAAATTTCCTTGTGTAATCCTGCATATCCATGCCCGTGTCCCTCCTTTACGCGTGTGATAAAGATTGCACAACCAACAAATTAATTATAACAAAAATTTTCCTGCTGTAAAGCGAAAATTATAATCTTAAACAATATTTTGTGGAATTTACATGGTAATTATTCCTTATATTTAGGTCAGCCGGGCCGCCCATCCTCAATCCTGTATACTATAAAGCTCTTTCCGCCGATGGTCGCGGCGGAGCCGCTGCGAAATGCCGGGATAAGCGGGAACGGGGAGTTTGGGGAATAGGGCAGTGCCAGAAATATCGAGGTGCCGTTATCGCGAACCATGGCGCCGTCAAGCCCCCTGCAGAGGGAGCTTAAGGAGGCGTCGCTGAACAGCCGCCACGGCTCCGGTTCAAAGTACCAGCCTTCGGCCCCGGGTACGGCAAGGCGCTGGCGGGGCGTTTCGACGGCCTCCGCCGCAGCCGAACCTGCCGGCGAGTCCTCCGTCATACCCGCCGCCGCAGCTTCCGCAAGGTCAGGTCCATCACAGGAGGACGGCTGATCTTCCGCCGCCGTGGGTACGGAGGGGACGGTCTCCTCCTTATCTTCCGGCGCGCCGCAGCTCCCGGCCGGTTCCTGAAGGACAGGCCCGTTATAACCGCTGGGGCTTTCATTCTGTGAGGGCGGGCCGGAATTTTCCTGTGCGGAGACTTCCGGCGCGGCCTTTTCCGAAGGCTCCGAAAAATCAGACAGCGGGGTGTTTAAGTCAATGATTAGGCAGCGGTCAATGGAACTGAGGCCCATACGCCTGAGACTGTCATCTGAAAGACTGCGGGTGAGGGACATGCCGCCCGCTTCCGGGACGGGGATGCCGATGGATACGGCTCTGCCGCCGGACAGGCATATAAGGCGGGACACGTCAAAGACAGTATTTGCGCGGAAGGCGAACACATTTAGAAGCTGCCTGCGTGATACGGTAAGCTCACCGGCGATATCGCCGTTTAGAAAAACATCATATGTCCCGAAGATAGACATAACAGACCTCCTCTGCCTCGGGACAAAAACGCCCGGGCATTAATATCTATGCCCGGGTGCCTGAATTTATTATAGTTTTTGGGATATCAGCTTATCGTATAGTCGCCGCGTATAAGTATTTTTACCGAGGAAGTGGCCTTTATACCGTTCCCCTGAATGGTCACCATATACATATGGTTTTTCGTAAGGGAGGTACCGGCGGAGGTGACGCTGCTGCCGGTGGTTTCGTCTATAAGGCGCGGCGAATCGGCGCCTGCGGAGACTGCAGTCCCAACACGGAGCATTATCTCTGTACCGACGGAGCAGGTGACGGTCTGTCCGGAAGTAAGCGATATAACCGAGAAGCCGGAGGTGGTGCTGCCGCTCTCGGAGAGTTTCTTATCAAATTCAGCCTTAAGCTCCGCGGCTTTATTGTCTATGCTGTCCTGAAGCTGGTTCATAATGTTCGGTGTCACGGTCTTTTCAAGGTAGCTGAGGGTCACCAGAGGGTCTGATTGGGTGCCGTAGGTCGTGGCGGCGAGCGTGGAGAGCCCGGCGACAAGCGCCACAGCCAAAAGCACGCCCAAGGCGATAACGAATTTCCTCTTTTTTGTCATTAGTATGTACCTCCTGATCGCGGGGCGGGCGCCGGGGAGGATCCCCGGCGCCGTCTGATCAAAACAGTAAAAATTTCGATCAGATAATGTTTAATGCAGTCCGAAGCTCACGGCGATGGCATTATCCACCTTGTTCATAAGCTCCTCGTCCACTCGGCCCATGTGTTCCTTGAGCCGGCGCTTGTCGATGGTGCGTATCTGCTCCAGCAGTATTACCGAGTCCTTGGTAAGCCCGAAGGACTTGGCCTCAAGCTCGATATGTGTCGGCAGACGCGCCTTTCCAATTTGTGATGTGATCGCCGCTGCGATCACCGTCGGGCTGTGCTTGTTGCCAGTGTCGTTTTGGACAATAAGTACAGGCCGCATGCCGCCCTGTTCGCTCCCGACAACGGGACTCAGGTCGGCGTAGTAGATGTCTCCTCTTTTGACTCCGCTAAGCACAAAGCTTCACTCTCCGACGAATTTATAGTTGCCGCGGTACATTGTTATGTAACCGGGCTACTATAATTCTTTCACAAAGCAAAACAAAATATACCCATCAAATCTGAACCTGAAAATTTCAAATTTGATTTGCGGGCACACTGCATGCCGGGGAAGGCTCCCCTATACAGTATATGCCGGGTGCTTATACGGGGATACCGCCGCGCACATATACGCGCGGTACGCGCTTTGAGACCGAACACATAAGCTCGTAGGGGATGGTGCCGGCCCTTTTGGCCAGATCTTCAAGCGGCGCGTTTTTTCCAAATATCTCAACAAGGCTGTCAATGTTTGCCTCAGGCAGGTCGGAAAGATCAACCATGCACATATCCATACATATCCTGCCGCGCTGGGGGGCGAAGCCGCCGCCGGTATAGAAGGAGCAGTTGTTTGACAGTGCCCTTAAAAGTCCGTCGGCGTAACCGATGGGCAGAACGCCCATTCTTGTGCGGCGGGTGGTCTTAAAGATGCCGCCGTAGCTCACAAAAGTGCCCTCGTCATAAATTTTGATTGTACTTACATGGGTCATGAGCCGCATACAGGGGCGAAGCCCCAGCGTACCGTTATCCCCATAGCCGTAGAGAAGCAATCCGGGGCGAACCATGTCGAGACATGTCTCTTTATAGTTTACCACAGCTCCGCTGTTTGCGCAATGCCGGATACCGAATCTGACACCGCCGTTTTTTTCCACCGCGTCAATGACGTCCGTAAAGAGCTTAAACTGCCCAAGCGTATATTCACGGGCCTCCTTACCCGGCTCATCAGAGACTGCAAAGTGCGTATATATCCCCTCAGGCAGGAGGTTCGGGAGCTTGCAGGCACTTATGATGTTCTGAACACCCAGGTCAAAATGCTCGCCGCCGCACAAAAAGCCCAGCCGGGACATGCCGGTGTCGAGCTTTATGTGTATCCTAAGGGTGCCGCCGTGGGCTGTGGCCATCTGGGAGTATTCAAGAGCCTTTGCCTCACAGGTGACCGTCTGGGTGATGTCCTCATCTATGAGGACCGGTACATACTCAGGCGGTGTGTGGCCCAGAATGAGTATAGGCAGCTTCACATGAGCATGCCGAAGCTCCAGCGCCTCATCCAGACAGGAGACCGCTAAGTAGTCCGCCCCGGCAGCTTCCAGGCACCTTGCCACAGGTACGGCCCCGTGCCCATAGGCGTCAGCCTTGACCACACCTAAAAACTTGCAGCCATCAGGCAGGCCGGCTTTTATGGTGTGGTAATTATGTTCAATGTTGTCCAGGTCTATCTCGGCCCAGGTCCTCTTTTGCAGATCCATATTTTGTCCTTCTTTAATTAAGCTATTACATTATAAAATGTGCAGGATATAACGGTGTATCCGTCAAAGTCCACCTCAGCATACAGCGGAAGCCCTGACTCAAAACCGAACCACGTGCGCAGGTTGACATCATCTGTTATGCGGAAAACCGCGTTAAGGCAATCCTCTCCGTCGAAGCTCTCCTTTGCGCACTCCGTAACAAGCCCCGTACGCCACGCCTCCAGCAGCATGGGAACGGCATCAACCGGGGAAAGTCCGTCGGGAAGTATCTCGCCCGTGTATATCTGGGCGCCGTCAAAGCAAAGGGAGCTTGCGCCGTCTTCAATAGCCACCTGCGTACCTGCGATGCTCTCGGGCTCGATTATTGTGATCGTACCGCTGTCGGGAAGCCCGTCGAAGCTTATACGGTATTCATAGAGGTGCTGTCCGTAGTCGGCGGTCAGCTCCGCCGTAAAGCTTATGTTCTCTGATGCGGAAAAATCCTCCTGGATTTTAAGGATATCATCCGTGCCGGTCATTACTGAGCAGGAACTCAGCAAAAGCGGCAGGCTTATCATTAGTGCGCAAAGCGTTGCCTTACGCAATATCTTCTCACCTCGTTACATCTTTTATAGCGCCGATCATGTCCGAAGGGGTCATGGCATACTCACCGAAGGCGGCGGAGCAAACATCCCCGGCCCTTCCGTGAAGATATACCGCGCCTGTTACGGCCTCCTTAAGCCCAAGTCCCTGACCGATGAGCGACGCTATCATGCCCGCAAGGACGTCTCCGCTGCCGCCCTTGGCCATCCCGGGGTTGCCGGAGGTGTTCACATAAGCTGAGCCGTCGGGAAAGGCGGTTATGGTACGGCAGCCCTTCAGGACCAGTATCACATTGTGGGCGGAGGCAAAGCTGCGGGCGGCGGTCAGGCGGTCTCTTGATATAAGGTCGCCGCCCAAGCGGGCAAATTCCCCGTCGTGGGGAGTGAGTATCAGAGGGCACTTGGCCTTGGACAATATATCTATATTCCCGGAAACCGAGGTTATGCCGTCGGCGTCGATAACAAGCGGGACTGCTGAGCAGGCTATGACGGCGTTTATGATCTTATCCACGTCGGAAGAAATACCAAGTCCCGGACCGATGAGGCAGACGCTGCATTTTGAAAGACGCTCAAGAATGTCGTCCGCGGCACCGGCTGAGAGCCTTCCGCGCCGGTCACAAGGGAGCGGGAAGACGATCGCTTCGTCGTTCTTGACCGCTTCTATCTGGTAAATATGCTCGGGAACGCCGAGAAATACAAGGCCCGCGCCCATCCTAACAGCCGCACGGGAGGCAAAGGAGGCGGCGCCGGTGTAGCCGGTGCTCCCGGCGATAATAAGGCACTTTCCAAAGTCGCCCTTGTGGGCGTCCCGCCGGCGGACAGGGAGGACTACGTCCTCGTCCTCAACGGCAAATGTGCCGGTAAGCTTTTGGCTGCCCTCGGGTTCGGAAACGCCGATGTCCCGAACGAGAACCTCGCCGCAATACAGTGCGCCGGGTGTTATAAACTGTCCGACCTTGGCTCTGGAGAAGGTGACGGTCACGTCGGCCATAACCGCATCTGAGGCCGCAAAGCCGGTGTCAGTCTCAACCCCGGAGGGGATGTCGGCGGCTACGACCATTGCATCCGATGAGTTTATCAGGCGGCAGGCGCGTATCGCCTCGCCTTTAAGAGGAAGGTGAAAGCCGAAGCCGTATATGGCGTCGATTATTACTGAGCAGGTGCCAAGGTACTGGGAGAGATCGTCATCCGTATCCGGAAGCTCCTCAATATCTGCTCCCAAAAGGTTCAGCCTGCGCTCCATCTCCATTGTGTCGGGGGTCATTTTTTCACGGTTTCCGACGAGAAATACGCGCACTGATTTGCCGGCGTCCAAAAGGCAGATGGCTGCCCCGATACCGTCTCCGCCGTTGTTACCGTGACCTATAAACACCGCGGCATTCGTATTCTCCCCCAAGAGATGCACGGCCTCACGCGCAAGGTGCGAGGAAGCGCGTTCCATAAGCGTGATGGAGGGTACGCCCAGTGTATTTATAGTATATTCATCCATACCGCGGGCTTCCGCGGAAGTACATAGCTTCATGTTAGCGCCTCCTTTTTGTTGTTTATAAAGGATTATATTTCAAACCGGCGGAATAGTCAATCGGCTTAAGGAATCAAACTCACGGCCTTGGATACGGCCGCTGCCCCACGGGGACGGAGGTTTACGGCTTATCTGGGTTTTATTTAAAATTAAAATTGAAAATTTCTGTTGCCTTATTTTCCAAGTTATGATATAACTATTCTCGAAAAATGCTGAGAAGGAGAAAATAGCACGGCTTAGCGCGAAAGAGAGGGGAGCCATCGGCTGAAAGCTTCCTGCGGGATGCGTGCTTGGTTCGCTCCGGAGCCCCGGCTAATTACCGGCGGTCGGCCTCCGTTAAAGGGTCAGAGCGCGTGCTGTTGCACGAATTTGGGTGGTACCGCGGAAGTGTCCTTTCGTCCCTTAACAGGGCGGAAGGATTTTTATTTTGTCAAAACATTGGACAAAAACGCACAGAGTGTAAAAGCTTTTACAAATGTAAGGAATATGGAGTGATACGATGAAAGACAAGCTAAAGCAGATACGCGACGAAGCGCTGGAGAAGCTGGCGGAGGTTAATAGCTCCGCAGAGCTTGAGGAGCTGCGCGTTAAGTATCTCGGAAAAAAGGGCGAGATGACCGCTATCCTCAAACAGATGGGAAAGCTTCCCCCTGAGGAGCGCCCGACGATGGGGAGCCTTGCAAACGAGGTCCGCACAGCCATTGAGGAGCGGATAGCCTCTGCAAAGTCGGAGATTGAGGAGAAGGCGCTGGAGATGCGCCTCAAGGCGGAGACTCTGGATGTCACTATCCCCGGAGAAAAGCCGGAGATGGGTCATAAGCACCCGATGTATATAGCTCTTGACGAGGTCAAGGACATCTTCGTGGGTATGGGCTTTGAGATACTTGAGGGGCCGGAAGTGGAGCTTTCCGAGTATAATTTCGATAAGCTGAACGCCCCTGAAGGGCACCCCTCCAGGGAGTGGTCGGATACCTTTTATTTTGATAACGACAGCCGCGTAATGCTCCGCAGCCAGACCAGCCCCATGCAGGTCCGCGCCATGGAGACCCACTCTCTGCCGATTCGGGTGATCGCCCCCGGCAGGGTCTACCGCAAGGACGAGGTGGACGCCACCCACTCGCCAATGTTCCACCAGATAGAGGGGCTTGTCATCGACGAGGGCGTGACTATGGCTGACCTTAAGGGCACGCTGAATACCGTTGTGGAGCAGCTTTACGGCGTGGGTACCAAGACAAGGTTCCGTCCGCATCACTTTCCTTTTACGGAGCCCAGCTGCGAGGTGGATGTACAGTGCCACGAGTGCGGCGGCGTGGGCTGCCGTGTATGTAAGGGCGAAGGCTGGATCGAGCTTCTCGGTGCGGGCATGGTCCACCCGAAGGTTCTGGAGATGGCCGGAATCGACTCTGAAAAATATTCAGGCTGGGCCTTCGGCATCGGCCTTGAGCGTATGGCCATGCGCCGCTTCAATATTTCCGATATGCGCCTGATATTCGAGAACGACGTCAGGTTCCTGAAGCAGTTCTAAAGGGGGGAGAGAAAATGGTACTTTCACGTAAATGGCTGAATGAGTTTACCGATGTATCCCATATCAGCGATAAGGAATACGCCGATGAGATGACGCTTTCCGGCTCCAAGGTCGAGACGGTCCAGCGTCCCGGCGATGAGATAAAGAACGTCGTCGTAGGCAAGATACTCGAGATGGTCCGGCATGAAAACTCTGACCATATGTGGATATGTCAGGTGGATGTGGGCGGCGATACCCCAATCCAGATAGTCACCGGCGCACAGAATCAGAGGGTCGGGGATCTTGTCCCCTGTGCCCTTCACAAGTCCACGCTCCCCGGAGGGAAGAAGATCGAAAAGGGCAAGCTCCGCGGAGTCGAGTCAAACGGTATGCTCTGCTCCTATCAGGAGCTGGGCTACACTGATAACGACTGGCCACACAGTGTTGTGAACGGCCTGTTTATCCTGAATTCAGACCCGGACATCATGGCAAAGGACCCCAAGCCCGGTGACGATATACGCTCCGTTATCGGTGCTGACGACACCATGGTGGAGTTTGAAATAACACCAAACAGGCCCGACTGCCTGTCCGTTATCGGACTTGCGCGGGAGAGCGCCGCGACCTTCGGAACTGAGCTCAGGCTCCATACCCCGGTCGTCAAGGGCAACGGCGGAGAGGTTAGCGATTACGTCTCCATAACCATCGACGATCCTAAGCTCTGCCCCCGCTACACCGCCAGAATGGTGAAAAACGTAAAGATCGCCCCATCGCCCCTGTGGATGCGTGAGCGCCTTAAGGCCAGCGGAGTGCGCCCGATCTCAAATATAGTTGATATCACGAACTATGTCATGCTGGAGTACGGCCAGCCCATGCACGCCTTTGACTTTTCCTGCGTGGACGGCGGGAAAATAGTCGTCCGTACCGCCCGTGAGGGCGAGACCATCACGACGCTGGACGGCAATGACCGTAAGCTCACCACCAGCATGCTCTGCATCTGCGACGAGCATAAGCCAGTCTGCGTTGCGGGAGTTATGGGCGGCGCCAACTCTGAGATTGTCGGGGACACCGCCATGGTAATGTTTGAATCGGCAAACTTTGACGGCACCTCCGTCCGCCGTACGGCAGCGGCTCTCGGTATGCGTACGGACTCCTCCGGACGCTTCGAGAAGGGTCTTGACGTAATGAACACGGTAAAAGCCGTGAACCGCGCCTGCGAGCTTGTGGAGCTTTTGGGCTGCGGTGAGGTTGTGGACGGAATTATTGACGTTTTTCCCTCCGTCCCGGAAGAGAAAACCGTTAAGCTGGAGCCGGATAAGGTCAACGCGCTGCTCGGCACTGACGTCTCTGAGGAGGAGATGCGCCGTATACTCACAAAGCTGGATTTTGAGCTTGACGGCGATATTATCAAGGTGCCCTCATGGCGCGGTGACGTGGAGCACTACTCCGACATCGCGGAGGAGGTCGCCCGCTTCTTCGGCTATAACAACATCCCCAGCACCCTTCAGCGGGGCGCCGCAACACGCGGCGGCTATTCGGAGGCACAGCAGGTGGAGCGCAGCCTGGGTGCGCTCTGCCGTTCCTGCGGCTATTCCGAGATAATCACATACTCCTTTGTAAGCCCATCGGCACTGAACAAGATCCGTATTCCGGCCGATTCGCCCCTGCGCGATCAGCTGAAGATATTAAACCCACTTGGGGAGGACACTTCCGTCATGCGCACGTCCGCCCTTCCGAGCATGCTCGATATACTGGCCCGCAACAAAGCCGCACGCAACGACTCCGTACGACTTTACGAGCTTGCAAAGGTGTACTTTAAACGCGCCGACGGCATGGCAAACGAGCCGAAGATCCTCTCCCTCGGCGCATACGGAGGGGGAATGGACTTCTATAAATTTAAAGGTACCGTTGAGGCGCTCCTTGAAAGCCTCCGCGCTGAGGATGTGCGCTTTACCGCTGACGGTGACAACCCGTCCTACCATCCCGGACGCTGTGCTGTAGTCACAGCCCACGGCAGGTACGTGGGAGTGTTCGGTCAGGTACATCCGCTCGTCTGCAAGAACTTTGACTGCGACGGCGAGATGTTTGCCGCGGAGCTTGAGTTTAACGCTCTCATGGATGTGCGCGGTGTCTCAGCGACCTATAAAGCACTGCCGCGCTATCCGTCAGTCACCCGTGATCTTGCGATCGTATGCGCGACGGAAGTTACAGTTGCCGAGATCGAGGACGTTATTCGCGCCTCCGCCGGGGAGATACTCAAGGACGTCAGCCTGTTTGATGTCTACACCGGCGCGGGGATTATGGAAGGAAAGCGCTCAACTGCCTATTCACTTACGCTTCGTTCCGATACCGGCACGCTCACGGATGCTCAGGTCGATGAGACGGTAAGCAGCATCCTTGCGGCGCTGAACGAAAAGCTTGGCGCTGTAATAAGATAAGATTTATTAAAATATAATCTCTTTGGGATCATTCGCATAGACGGCGTACCCCATCCCATCGGTTTCAGACCGAGGGGATGGGGTATCAGTGTTATTAATCAAAAAGACACAAAATCTTCACCAAAATTTTGTAAAAAACACTTGCAAAATGACTGGAAATGAGTAAAATGGATTCTAACAGTGCAGTATAATGTCAAAAGACATCGTTTATTGGTAACTTTATAATTACATTAAAAAACAACTTCTCCAAGGCTTTTAATTTTTTGTTACATTTTCCAATAAATTTTTGCGGACATGCAGAGTGAAAAAAATCTCAAACCTGTTGCGGCAGTAAGAAATAAGCATGATTTCAGCTGTTGTTACTTTTTTGTAACAAATTTATTTTCGATGGTTGACATCGGAGCATCACTATGCTAAAATGTTTACGACTTATAGAGTGATGTCGAATATTGGCCTCTATCTATAGTTAATTTTATTTTGCGATGCAGATTCTTTACCGTTTCGGATCCGACAGATCTGCTTCAAATTAGTAACTTTTTTAGGGAACTTTTTTGGGGCGGTGAGAGTCTTCATTATGTAAGTGTACGGCGGGGGGTTAAGGGCCGCCCGACCTTAAGTCTTCGCCGTACTCCTCCTTTTTACTTAGGAGAGCTTACAGCACTGTACTTTGATAATAAGGGCACACAGAGCCTGACATTCAGAGGGAGGGTTCTGCGGAAAATCTGTTTATTCGACGCAAACCAGAGAAGCGTTTGCGGAGAAAGAGGAGAAGCGAACCCCTGCAGTGAGCGGCGGCTGTGCAGCCGCGAGGTTGGCGGGTTCTGCGACGACGATGTTTGCGCCTCATTCGGCGTTTACATATCACAAAGTCCGGTTCATGTAACGGGCAAAATTATTTATTAATTTATTTTTATTAAGGAGGAAACACTACATGAAGACTCTGAAGAAGACCCTGTGCTTGGTCTTGGCAGTAGTCATGGCAGTCGGCACGCTGGCGCTCTCCGCGTCTGCAACCGATTTCGTTGACGATGCTGATATCGAGTACAACGAAGCCGTTGAAGTGCTCACTGGGCTGGGCGTCATCAACGGCAAGGACGGGAACAAGTTTGATCCCGAGGGCACACTGACCCGCGCTGAGGGTGCCAAGCTTGTCACCTATGCGCTGCTCGGCACTGACACTGCTGATAAGCTGAAGGCAACTTCCGCTCCGTTCAGCGATGTTCCTACCAGCAACTGGGCTGCTGGCTCCGTTGCCTATTGCTCCGCCGCTGGTATCATCGACGGCTATCAGGGCAAGTTCGATCCTAATGGCAAGCTGACCGGCGTTGCTTTTGCCAAGATGCTCCTCGTTGCTCTTGACATTGACGGCGAGTACACCGGCAACAACTGGGATGTCAACGTCCTTCTCGCTTCTGAGAATGCTGGCCTTGCAAAGGGCATCTCCGGTTTTGATTACTATGCAAACATCACCCGCGACGAGGCTGCTCAGATGCTTCTGAACGCTCTCTTTATCGGTGAGAAGACTGTCACCACTACTGCAACCAGATACGTCCTGACTGCAAACGCTGAAGCAAGCGAAGCGCTTCTGGCTGTATCCGGCACTTATTACAGCACCTTTGACGGCGCTAAGGCCGCTGCTGTTGCTGCAGATAAGGATGCTATCTATGGCAAGGATTACACAGTATCCAGCATGAGCATCGCCTCTGAGAAGGTCGAGGGTTCTCTTGCTGACACCGTGTTCGGTCTGAGCAAGGATAAGGACTCTGACGATTTTGGTCGTCCCGGCGTTACCTACGCTGTTGATGGCGATTCCCTTGTATTCGTTGCAGATACTCCTGTTCTCACTTATACCACTGAAGTGAGCTCTAAAGCAATCTACAGTGCTCTTGGACTTAAGAAAACTGCTACTGCTACTGTTTATACAGATGGCGTATCCAGCGGCAGCTTCTCCATTGCTAACAACAACACCAGCAGCAAGGTTGGCGGAAACGGCACTCTCGTTGAGGTCTATAAGGTTTCCAGCACTGCTTATACTGTTGTTGTTATCAACACCTACATTGGCACTGTTTACTCCGTGAAGACCACCACTGAGCCTACCACCGGTGTTGCTACCACTACCCTGACCCTTAACAGCAAAGAGAGTGGTCTTACCACCACCGATTTCGTTGACTTTGCTAAGAAGGACGTTGTCCTCTACACCAAGGCTGGCAGCACCATCATGAGCATGGAGAAGGCCGACGTTATCTCCGGAACCCTCACCAAGGCTGTCAACAGCAAGGACTTCACCATCGGCGGCTCTGTATACCAGATAGGTGCAACCAGCACTCTGGATGCTGCTGCGATTATCGGCACTGACAATGCTAACATGGGCAAGACCGTCAGCTACTATGTTGACAACTATGGCTATCTGATGGCCAGCGTCTCTGCAACTTCTGTTGCTACCGCTGGTACCTACATCAACGTTCTCGCTGCTGAGAAGCCTTCTAACACCACCGACTGGATGAGTGGCACTTCTTCCGAGTACACCGGTAAGGTCTACGGTATCCTCTCCGACGGTACTTACGGCACTTACACTGTTAACTACGGCGAGACTTCCACCGCTGCTGCCACTGGCATCTATGAATATGAGCTCAATGATGACGGTGAGCTTGTCCTTGGTACTAAGGATGCTAGCGTTTCTACCAGCAGTACTGAGTTTAAGTCTGGTGCTACTACTGTCAATGGTAAGATTCTTAACAGCAATACAGTATTTGTATTCTATACCACTGAGTCCAAGTCTGCGAATATCAAGAGCATAACCGTTAAGACCGGCAACGCAAACTGCGGTGTTGTTCCTGCGGGTGCCAAGATCGTCGCTGAGAACAATGTTGCCTTGGTTGTCTATGTTGGCGGTGACTATGACGATGGTACTGTTGTTGCTGATGCCGCATTTGTCGACGCCAGCACCAAGAAGGTCACCACTTCCTCTGAGGTCACTTCCTCCGGTACTGTTACCACCACCGTCTACACCTACACTGCTTACACTGCAGACGGCGATGAGCTGACTCTGACCTCCAAGACCCTCAATCTTGCCGATGACGCTGATGGCGTTTACTACTACAATGAAGATAACACTATTGGTGCTTCTGTCACCACTGTAACTGGTACTATCAAGCTCTATGGTTCCACCATCATGGTTGGTAGCACCTATTACAACTACAACACTGACATGGTATGCTTCCTCGGTGAGGATGCTGCTCTTGCTGATAATCAGACTGTTGTAGCAATCGCTAAGAACGGCACTCTGACTCATATCTGGGTCACTGCTGACGCTCCTGAGGTTGAGGATTAATCAGCTGAATATCGAACACTCTTCTGAGTTAAGATAGCAAAAGCCCCGCGCCTTATGGCGCGGGGCTTTCTGTTTTTTATCCTATTGCTATGTAGTAATAGGTCGTGCCTGATTCATTAAGCTGTACACGGCCGGTGGGCGTATAACTCGAGGAGTAGTATGGAACGGACCACCATGATAGGGACTTATCATTCCATGTAAAATAATCGGTAATTGGTGTAGTGATAGCGCCGCTATTTCCGCATCGCGTACTCTTTGTAGCGCCGCCTGCCGCAATAATAGTGTAACTGACCTCCTGTTCACTATAGTTTCCTGTAAGCGCGCCCATACTTTCTGCGTAAATCATTACAAGCTTCGGTTCAAAATCAAATGTAAGTGTGCAGGGGTTACTGCTTCCATATGTCCCCGTGCCTACATAGCTGCCTGCAGCCATTTGCGCCCTGCACGCGATGGCCGCGTCTATCTTGGAATTGTCTGCGTTAAAATCGTCAAGATTAAACGCGTCACTTCTGACCCACTGACTAAGTCCAAAATTCTCCGTAGCGCCGCTTGCGGTTCCAGCCATTATTCCTCTCCTCCTTCACTTTTAATCTCTGCAGTCTGGCTCTGCTCGAAGGCTTCCCTCGCAGCGGCATTCTCCGCAATCGCCGTTATCTTGCCGTCAGTGATCTCAAGCGCCACCCACGGCAGAAACGCCATTGCTGCGGTTTCAAGCTCTGTTGGGACAGCGAACCATCCGTCGGGAAGCTGCTCAAGCCTGCCTGCGATCGTCTGGTTGGCATGTGCGCCGCTTGTTTCAGGCACTGCTTTTATTATTGTCATGTGTACCTCCAAATAGAAAAATTAGGCTCCGCCTTTCGATATCCGGAAAGGCGGAGCTGTTGCATATTTTGGTGCAACTTGTCGTATTGCGGTATGTAGAAAAATTAAACATAATGTCGAATGTGTCTTACAAGTGTATTGTAAGGCTATAATGTTTTTGGAGGTATAGAATGAGAAATCCAAACGGCTATGGGGGCGTCACACGCCTCCCCGGCAACAGGCGGCGACCTTATCGTGCCCGGGTCACCGTCGGCTGGGAGGAGCGCGATGCCGCTCCGAAGCTACAGCAATATGCGACTATCGGCTATTTTTCCACAAGAGCCGAGGCGCTTCTAGCGCTTGCTGAATTTAATATGACCGCCTATGATGCCCGGCTGCGCCGCATGACCTTCAGGCAGGTCTATGACAGCTGGTCACCCGGTTACTTTGAGCGTTACCCCAGCACCCGCCGGGTGACAGAGAGTGCAATGCAGCATTGTGCCCAGCTTTGGAACAGGCCAATGGCAGAGCTGCGCCTTCCGGAGCTTCAGCGAACGATAAACAGCATGGAGGGGCTATCCCGCGCGTATCAGGCGAAGGTGCGTTCATTGATGCATCAGCTATACCAGTGGTGCTTTAAGCACGATATTCTGCAAAAAGACTATTCTCAGTTTGTGGAGCTGCCCTCAGAGGCTGCCGAGAGCCGCCGAAGCGTCTTTACAGCGGAGGAGATATCCCTTCTGTGGCGATATCATGACAGCGGCGTGCCGCTTCCCGGACAGCCCCAGTGCTGCAGCAGGCTGTGCTTTCTTGAGGCTCTGCTTGTGCTGCTCTATACAGGTATGCGTATAAGCGAACTTCTGGCGCTGCGTTGCGAGGACATACACCTTGATGAGCGTTATATTGATCTGCACGGTACTAAGACGAAGGCCGCTCGCCGCCTTGTGCCGATATGCGCTAGGATCCTGCCGGTCATCTCGGCCCTTTCAGAGCGCGCCTCCGGCGGTCTGCTTCTCAGGCGTCAGGACGGGCAGGCCGTCACGTATTCGGTTTTTAAGTACACTTGGTTTGACAGTGTTATGGGTGCGCTGGGTATGCGCCACACGCCCCATGACACACGGCATACCTTTGTATCGGGTTTGGATACGGCCGGTGTGCAGCGCAGTGTGCAGAAGTTTATTGTGGGTCACAGCCTGAGTAAGGACGTAACGGACCGGTATACACACAAGGATATATCGGAGCTTGTGCGCGCGGTGGATATGCTGGAGTATTGAAAACAGAAAGCCCCGCGCCATAAGGCGCGGGGCTTTTGTTTTTGTTGCTATGTGCGGTCTCTTTTATCAGCTTTAGTTGCTGATTACGCAGCAATTACGATAAATGCAGCGTTCCTCAGGTTATTTCCGCTAAGAGCGGTAGAACCATAAACATCGATTACATCGCCAACAGCGATAGAAGCAGCTGCATAGCTGTTACCAGCGTCATAAACTTCGCAGGAAGATGCAAAGTAGATGACATAAGTGGTAGTCTTAGTTTCTTCGTCCTCAACAGTGGTCTTAGTTGCAACTGCGAAGGTGCTGTCAACATAAGTTACAGTAGCACCGGAAATCTTTGCAGTCTGATCAGCAACAGCACCCTTATCAGCAAGCTTACCGGAGGTCAGGGTAAGACCAACAACATCACCAGCAGTAGCGGAGAAATCAGCAGTATTGGACATTACGTAGGAGACAACCTCGCCGCCTACATAGAACTCATAGTACTGACCGTCAGTCAGAGAATTCTCGCCAGCGCCCTTGTAAATTGCATAGTTTACAGAGCTTGCAACGTTCTGAGCCTTAACAATTGTTACGCTGGTAGCAACGTTGTTGTTGTCCTTAATAACAAGTGCAGCCTCGCTGAGGGTTGTGCTCGGGAAGTTTGCAATTCCGGTGTAAGTAGTTACGCTTGTAGCAGCATAGTTGCTTGTGTACTCAATAACGGTAACCTTGGTAGAAGCATTTGCATAAACGCTAGATGCACCAGGTACAATAACTGCTGTGTCCTTAGTAAGGGATACGCTGGTTGTGCTAACTGCACTGCCAATAACGATGGAACCGTCGGACAGCTCAGTGTAGGTGTAATAACCTGCAGTGCTAAACGGCTTAGTATCTGTAACTTCAGTTGCGGTTGCAGCGCCGGTTGCATCAGCGTAAACATACTTTCCAGCGGTGTTCTTAACAACAGCAATGTTCTTTATAGATACCGTGCCGGTAGCAAGGTCAATAACCTTAGCCTGTGCACGAGCAGCGGAAGACTCACTCGTCTCAAAGAGGTTGTCGCCGTCGCCGGTAACAGCTTTCTTAGAAGCGGTGTCGATAAGGTAGAGGTAGTTGACGTTAGCAGCGGTCTGAGTACCATAGACAGCATGGATTATGTTGCCATAGGTATCAGTGTAATAGGTGTAAACATCTGTGCTGTTTTTGTATCCAGCAGTCGTGCCAATGGCAACACTGTCAATATTGTTTGCAGCAAGCTTCATCTGTGTTCCGGAAACGCGTACATAGTCAGCGCCGGTAGCAGTGATATTGCCGGAAACAGCAGCAGCCTTAACAACGTTAACAACAGCGCCGTCAGCAACGGTGTAGAGGACTACGTCGTTAGCTTTGAAAGCATCGGTTGTGTATGCGAGGTCTGAGCCACCTGCAGGATTCGCAAGATTGATGTAAGCATCAGCGCCGGTAGTCGTATTCTTAGCAACTACATCGCCGGCAGCAAGAGTGTCAACATAGGTGTCGATTATAATCAGATCATAGGTCTTAGCTGTATCGGTCTTATAAACCTCAACAAGGGTTCCCTGTGCACCAACGCTTTCACCAGCGCCGGTATCAAGGATATCCTTGCCAGTTACATCTGTACTGGTCTTGCTGTTGTCATATACGTTGAAGTTGATCTGATCGGTTGCCTTGGTATAACCAAGAGCCTTAATGATTGCACCATAGGTAGTAGCAGTGGTGTAGGTCAGAACAGCATCAGCGCCGATGGTTGCATAAGTGACCGCAGCGGTACCAGTCTTTCCATTTGTGTAAGTGGTGGAAGTACGACCAAACTCATCCTTAGTGGTGCCCTTCTTAAGACCATAGACATCGGATCCAACGGAGCCGAGGGATACGGTCTCAGTTGTAATGGAATCACCAGCTGTGGTATACATAAGCATAGCGGTAACAGCGTCAGTACCACTGTAAAGAACATCATCGCCACTCTTCACAACATAGGAGCTTGTAGTACCATTCTTGCTGTAGTTGATAGCATTGAATGCCATTTGGCAGGCTTCCTCACGGGTGATTTCATCATAATAATCGAATCCGGAGATGCCATCAGCAAGCTTAGCCTTCTCAGCAGCGAGGACAACATTGGTGTCCCAGTTGTTGCCGGTGTACTCGCCGTCAATACCAAGTGCCACGAGGAACATCTTGGCAAAAGCAACGCCGGTCAGCTTGCCGTTGGGATCGAACTTGCCCTGATAGCCGTTAATGATGTTCTCAGCAACACAGTAAGAAATGGAGCCAGCTGCCCAGTTAGAAGCCGCAACATCGCTGAACGGATCAGAGGTTGCCTTCAGCTTTGCAGCCGTGGCAGGAGTGAGCAGCGCGTAAGCAACAAGCTTGGCGCCCTCAGCACGGGTCAGTGTGCCCTCGGGATCAAACTTGTTCCCGTCCTTGCCATTGATTATGCCCAGCCCAGTGAGCACTTCAACGGCTTCGTTGTACTCGATATCAGCATCGTCAACGAAATCGGTTGCAGACGCGGAGAGCGCCAGCGTGCCGACTGCCATGACTACTGCCAAGACCAAGCACAGGGTCTTCTTCAGAGTCTTCATGTAGTGTTTCCTCCTTAATAAAAATGCGGAAACACGTTTTGAGTTTATTCTTTTCAAGATTTCCTAATTTTTAGTAAAAATGAACATTTATAACAAAATAATGTAATGGTAATTTCTTGCATTGTGTCTTGTGAGTGACTTTTGAGAATTTGCAATAGATTTTGGGAATATGCAAGTATTATTTCCTTTACCGTTTGTAAGTATTGTGCTAAAATAAATGTCAATCCGGGAAAGTCCGGTAATTTTGATAGACGAGGTCATGTGTGATTATGGATACACGTATTTGCGAATTTTTTAAGGCCAACTCAGATGACATGGCGAGGGATATCGCGGCGCTTGTAGCAATAGACAGTGCAAAGGGAGCGCCGGAGGAGGGCGCACCTTACGGAAAAGGACCGAGAGCTGCGCTCACAGAGGCAAAGCGCATTGCCGAAAGCTGGGGACTTTCCGCGGAAATCCGCGGTGACAGGGTATGCGTCGTGGAGCTTGGCGAGGGAGAGCCTGAGCTTGGTATGCTGGCGCATCTGGACATCGTTCCTGCTGCGGGAGATTGGAAAGTCACGAAGCCGTTTGACATGAAGCTTCAGGATGGCATACTTTATGGGCGCGGCGTCGCCGATAATAAAGGTCCGGCAGTCACCTCCATCTATGCACTTAGGGCGATAAAAGAGCTGAACATCCCTATTTCTCACAAAGTACAGCTGATACTGGGAAGTGATGAGGAGAACGGCTCTGACGATATTAAATGGTATCTTAAAAACTATAAGATGCCCCCGAAGGTATTTACGCCTGACGGCGCCTTCCCTCTGGTAAACACCGAAAAGGGCAAGCTCGATATGACGGTGTCCCTTGCTCCGCAGGCGGAGAGCACCGGTGCACATGTTGTCAGCATGAAAGGCGGTTCTGTAGCAAACGCCGTCCCCGACATCTGTGAGACGGTAATAAAGGGCGTGGCTGCAGACAATATTAAGAAAGCGGCTGGTAGTGTCAGTGGCAGGATAGAGATATTTGAGGAGACGGACGCAGTCCGTGTTGTGTGCCACGGAAAAGCCAGTCATGCCTCCGTTCCCTCAGGCGGCGTAAACGCAATAAAGATGATGCTGACGCTTATATCCTCCCTTGAACTGGACAACACTCCGGAGTTTTCGGCCATCTGCGCACTTATAAAGGCGCTGCCTTTCGGAGATGATGGGGGACGGGCCATTGGCGCGGACTGCTGTGATGATGTGTCCGGGGCTCTGACGATGAACCTTGGCGTTATATCATTTTCTGCGGAAAATGGCTTCAGGGCGCTCATAGACTGTCGTGTGCCTGTATGCGGCGACGGAAATGCCATTGCAGAGGCGCTCAAGGAAGCCATAGGAGACAGCGCTCAGGTGACGGTAACAGGACTTCTTAAGCCCCATAACGTGCCGGAGACTTCAGACTTTGTAAAGGGACTGCTCCGCATTTACGAGGATCACACCGGCGAAAAGGGAAAGGCTTTAGCCATCGGCGGACTTACCTATGTACATGAGGTTGAGGGCGGCGTGGCATTTGGCTGCGAGTTCCCCGGCAGAGAGCTTCACGGCCATGAGCCTGATGAGTGCATGCCGTTTGCTGACCTTGTGATTGCCGGCCAGATGTTCGCCCAGGCGATAGCCGATTTCTGCGGCTGATACAGAACCAGAAGAAGCTTTTGAGGCTGTTTTCTGCTTCCGGTATATTATCCCAGGACTGGAGATGGAGAGATGTCAAAGAAAAAACGTTGGATTCTGAATGCTGTTGATTTCATGAATGGCATAGGAAAACGTCAGATATGGACATTTACGGCGGCCTCCACCTTCTATCTGTTCCTGTCACTGATACCTATCGTGGTGCTGATGTGTACGCTGCTGCCATATACGCCCCTGACACAGGAGGTCGTTCTGCAGATCCTGGAAAATGTGGTGCCGGACTCCATGTATGCCGTCGTGGTGGATATTGTTGACTATGTGTACGTTGGCTCAACGGCAATTCTGTCCATCTCCGCTGTTGCCACACTTTGGTCGGCCTCCTTATCTGTAGTTGCCATCATGCGGGGTATGGATGCGGCATACGACCTTGAGCGGCGGGAAAACTATGTTCTCCTGCGTCTGCGCGCCTGCTTCTTTATGATTATAATGCTTGCGGCGATCTTGGTGACGCTGTGCGCTATTGTATACGGGCAGATGATTCTGGATCTGATACGTTCCGCCCTGCATGAATCATGGGCTGTCAATGCGCTGCTTTTTCAGCTGAAATATAGCCGCTATCCCGTAATGATGCTTATCCTGTTTGTGGTGTTTTTGCTGCTCTACAGGTGGATGCCGACCGGACGGCGTAAACTGTTCAATCAGTGGCCTGGCGCCTTGTTCACCACGGTGGCGTGGCTGCTGTTTTCAGCTGTGTTCTCCCTGTATAATTCTTTTTCAAACAAATACAGCATTTACGGCCTGCTCGGCACGGTAATCATTGCTATGCTATGGCTGTACTACTGTTTGTTTTTCCTGCTGTGCGGTGCGTATATTAACAAGTATGTGGACGATAAGCGCAATGAAAAGCTGGAGCGTATCGCTATGCAATTAGTAGAACAGAAGCTGGCTGAAACGGAAAACGAGGTGGAGAGCGGCGAATTCATCTCCGCTGATATCAATCCGGAGGAGACGCATAAGGCGGAGGAAAAGGATATATCCGAGGAGCGGGAGAATAGCGGGCAGTAGCCTGCTGCGCACCGCCGTTGACATGGGTGTTTCGATATAGATACCCGTTTGATCGCGGCATTTATGCGGTGTAAAGAAAAAGAAATAGAGGAATACGATGTTAGAATCTAAAGCGTGGAATTGGGAGAGCTTGAGTGAAGGCGAGCTTGAGCCGTGGAGAGAGCCTTGTTTTGAGGCGCACTATCTTGCCTATCACTGGGCAAAGCAGGGAAAAAAGAGACTGCTTGATCTGGGCTGCGGCTTGGGAAGGCACAGCGTGTTTTTTGCCAGACTCGGCTTTCAGGTCTCTGCTTTTGACTTAAGTGATTATGCGGTCGAGCGTACCCGCCGGTGGGCAGAGAGCGAGGGACTGAAGCTTGATTATTCCACAGGGGATATGCTGAAGCTTCCGTATGAGGCTGAGAGCTTTGACTGTATCCTGTGCAGGGATGTTATATCCCATACAGATACTGAGGGAGTTCAGACGATACTTGGTGGTATATTCAGGGCGCTGAAGCCGGGAGGGGAGTGCTGGTTTACGCTGGAATCACAGAGCTCCTGGGGCTTTAAGCAGGATTGGCCGATGCTGGATCCCAACACCAAGGTGTGCATGGAAGAGGGACCTGAAAAGGGCGTCCAGCACTTTTATGCCGATGACGAGCTTATAAAGAAGCTCTGTTCGGACTTTGATATGGTTGCGCTGCGCCATGTGGACGATATTATAACTGCAGGCACCGCAGGGGGATGGCACTACTATGTCCACGTAAGAAAGCCGAATCTTGGGGAGGAAGAACAGATATGATCCTGTCAGACGGCACTATCGAGAGGATGCTCGCAGACGGAACGCTTAAAATAGAGCCGCTTCTTAAAGAGCAGATCCAGCCTGCCAGCGTGGATATCCGCCTTGGCGACACCTTCAGCGTGGTGGAGGATTCCACCAGCGGTATAATAAGGCTTGACAGTGAGATCCGCTACAAAACGATGAGGACGGACACATATCTGCTTTTGCCGGGACAATTTGTACTCGCTACGACAATGGAGTATATAGCCCTGCCGGATAACATTACGGCGTTTGTGGAGGGGAGAAGCTCTCTGGGGAGAATGGGGCTTTTTATCCAGAACGCCGGTTGGGTCGATCCGGGCTTTCATGGGGAGATAACATTGGAGCTTTATAACGCCAACCGCTGCGCCATCGAACTGCGCGCAGGCAGGAGAGTCGGGCAGCTTGTGCTGGCTATGATGGAGAATAAAGCCCGGCACCCGTATATGGGAAAATATCAGGGGCAGCGCGGCGCGACAGGTTCGAGGGTATATCTGGATGAGGACTCAGATAAATAATAAGCAGCTCAAAAAATGTAAGCAAAAAGCGTGAATAAAACCCCCTCCGGGATCCCGGAGGGGGTTAATTCTTTCCTTTACTTTATTTAAACCATTTTTTCCTGTTTTACCTTGTGATCTATTACATGGCGCTTTGCAAGCTCAGCCTTTATATCCTCAAGAGAGATGCCCATCTGGGTCATAAGCACCATAACGTGGTAGGCAAGATCCGCTATCTCATAGACTGTCTCAGTTTTGTCCTCCGCCTTTCCGGCGATTATGACCTCGGTCGATTCCTCTCCCACCTTCTTGAGGATCTTATCAAGTCCCTTTTCAAAGAGATAAGTGGTATATGACCCCTCCTTGGGATTTACCTTGCGGCCGCGGATAAGCTCCATAAGTCCCTCGTAGGAAAACGGCTCGGGCTCCTCGCTGCGGTAGAGCGGGGCGGTGAAACAGGAATCGGTCCCAAGATGGCAGGCCGGGCCATCCTTGCGTACAAGAACGGTGAGCGCATCCTTATCGCAGTCTGCGGTGATGGAGATAATGTGCTGGTAATTGCCGCTGGTCTCACCCTTGAGCCAAAGCTCCTGCCTTGAGCGGCTCCAGAAGCAGGTAAGGCCCTTCTCCATAGATATCATAAGGCTCTCACGGTTCATATAAGCCAGCGTCAGGACGTCTTTTGTCTCAGCATCAACAACTATCGCCGGTATGAGACCCTTTTCATCAAATTTAAGCTCATCTATGTTTATCATACTCATAACCTCACATTTATGCCGTTTTTCCGAAGCTCCCGCTTTAAATCACCTATTGAGACCTCGCCAAAATGGAAGATCGACGCGGCAAGCCCGGCATCCACACGGGGAAGCGTTTTAAAAAGTGTTATAAAATCCTCTATTGAGCCGGCGCCTCCGGAGGCTATCACCGGAACACTGACGGCATTACACACGGCGTCCAGCATCTCAAGGTCAAAGCCGCCCTTCACACCGTCAGTATCGATGGAATTCAGGACCACCTCGCCAGCGCCGTCGCCAACGCATCGGCGTATCCACTCAATGGCGTCCATACCGGTGTTCTCCCGGCCGCCTTTGGAGAAAACGGTGAATTTTCCGTCAACGCGTTTAACGTCAGCTGATATTACCACGCATTGATCGCCGTATTTTTTTGCCGCTCTGCCGATGATGGAGGGATCACGTATAGCACCGGAGTTGACACTGACTTTATCGGCGCCGCACTTTAAGACCCTGTCAAAGTCGTCGACAGTGTTTATACCGCCGCCGACCGTCAGAGGGATGAAAATGGTGGAGGCGACCTGAGTCAGTATATCGGTAAAAAGCGCGCGTCCCTCGGCGGAGGCCGTTATATCGTAGAAGACAAGTTCATCGGCGCCGTTATCGGAGTAGTATTTCCCCAGCTCCACGGGAGAGGAGACGTCGTTAAGCCCTTCAAAATTCACGCCCTTGACCACACGGCCGTTTCGCACGTCAAGGCATGGGATTATCCTTTTTGTTATCATCTGGCCACCTCGATAGCTTCCTTAAGGTCGATGCCTCCTGTATATATGGCGCGGCCCAGTATGGCTCCGTATAAGCTGAGCTCCCTAAGCGCGCGGACGTCCTCAAGGGTGGACACACCTCCGGAGGCGACAATATCAAGCGGGAAAGTACGGGAAAGCTCCCTGTAAAGCTCGCGGTTTGTGCCCCGCATAGCGCCGTCCTTTGATATATCCGTACAGATGACGGTTTTTACACCGAGGCTTACGAGCTTGCTTATAAAGTCAAAGCACTCGGTCGTACTGGTCTCAAGCCAGCCCTTTACTGCCACGAAGCCGTCCCGTACGTCCACGCCCACAGCAATTTTCTCGCCGTATTTAGATACCATCTCACCGAGAAAATCAGGGCTTTCCAGTGCGGCTGTGCCGAGGATCACACGCATTGCCCCAATATCAAGGTAGCGCTTTATGACGTCCTCTGTGCGTATACCGCCGCCGATCTCAGCCTTAAGGCCGCTCTTTTTTATGATGGCCGCGGCGGTATCAAAGTTTACCGCCCTGCCGTCCTTGGCCCCTTCCAGATCGACCAGATGTATGTACTCGGCCCCGGAGGAGACAAACTCCATGGCCTTTTGAGGAGGGTCAGCGCTGTATATGGTCATATTGTCATAATCGCCCTTGAGCAGTCTCACGGCCTTACCGTCAAACAAATCAATAGCTGGGAAGATATTCATATCATTTCCTCGTTACAGCTCACAGAAGGCCCGAAGTATATTAAGGCCCACCTTACCGCTCTTTTCCGGATGGAACTGGCAGCCAAAAACGCTGCCGTTCTGTACTGCCGCGGTGAGGTACGCGCCGTACTCGGTGTCCGCTGTGATAAAATCCTCACACTGGGAGGCGTAATAGGAGTGGACGAAATACACGTAGTCGCCCTCTTTTATGTATTTAAAGATGGGTGAGGGGTTTTTAAAGCGCAGGGCATTCCAGCCAATCTGGGGGATTTTAAGGCCCTTTGGTATGACGCCGGATATCGGCGCCACTGTTCCTGGGACTAATCCTAGGCCCTCATGTTCGCCGTATTCAAGGCTCTTTTCAAAGAGCATCTGCATACCGAGGCATATGCCCATTAGGGGTTTGCCGGAGTACGCTTCCTCCTTTACAAGCTCAGCAAGACCGCTGGCCCTGAGCTTCTGGGCGGCGTCAGAGAAGGCGCCGACGCCGGGAAGTATGAGCCTCCGGGCGTTTTTAATTGTTTCGGCGTCGCTTGTAATGACGGCATCTTCGCCTATAAAGCTGAGAGAGCTTTTAAGTGAAAAAAGATTGCCGACGCCGTAGTCTATTATTGCTGTCATAAGGATCCCTTTGAGGAGGGGATGGCCCCTCCAAGCGCTTCATCAATGCGTACGGCGTCCCTGAATGCTCTGGCGCTGGCCTTAAAGGCCGCCTCGGCTATGTGGTGGGAATTTTTCCCGTCCATCTGCTTTAAGTGCAGGGTAACCTGCGCGCTGCGTGTGAAGGCGACAAAAAACTCCTCAATAAGCTCCGAGTCAAATGTACCTATTTTTTCGGTAGGGAAGTTCAGATTGTAGTTTAAATATCCTCTTCCGGATAGGTCGACTGCCGCCAGAACAAGTGCCTCATCCATTGGAACGACGGTGCTGTTGTAGCGGGTTATGCCGGCCTTGTCGCTTAACGCAAGGCTGAAGGCAGAGCCGAGGCATATGCCGATATCCTCAACAGTGTGATGGTCGTCTACATTAGTATCGCCATTACAGTGTACTGTGAGATCGAATCTGCTGTGAACTGCAAAGAGCGTCAGCATATGGTCAAGAAAGCCACAGCCTGTGTCTATATCATATTCGCCGTGTCCGTCAAGGTTCAGCCTGAGGGATATCTGGGTTTCGGCGGTGTTGCGGTTTATTTCACTTTTACGTTCAGTCATTTACAAAAACCTCCAATCAGGTCAGGATGGACGCAATGGCCTCCACAAGGGCGTCCATCTGCTCACGGGTGCCAACGGTGATGCGGTTATAGTCCGATATGTCGGCCCTGTCAAAATGCCGCACCAGAATGCCGCGCTCCCGAAGCTTTTTATAAAGCTCGCCGCCTGATATTTTGCTGCTTTTTGCAAACAGGAAATTTGCCTTGGATTCGGTAAGAGTAAAGCCCAGCTTAAGCAGCTTCTCTGCGGCGTACTCACGATTACGAGCTATTATAGCACAGTTTGTCAAGTAGTGGCAATTTTCCTCTAAAGCTGCGACTCCGGCGGCGGCTGTCATGCGATTTACGTTATAGGGATTTGTGGAGTATTTTATTATGTTGAGGTCATCTATAAGCTCCGGATCGGCAATTCCAAAGCCGAGCCTTGCGCCTGCCAGTGAATGGGACTTCGAAAATGTTCTTGTTACCAAAAGGTTCTTATATTTTTTTGTAAGCCCGATCACGCTCTCTGCGCCGAACTCAACGTACGCCTCATCTATTATAACCAAATTGTCTGGATTTGAGACGACTATTTTTTCAATCTCAGAAGGTGAGAGCACAAGCCCGGTAGGGGCGTTGGGGTTTGCTATTACGATGTTTTTGTTTAATCCAATATAATCGCCGCAGTCTATGGACAGATCATCTTTAAGCGGTATCTCAATGGCCGGAATACCGTGAAGCCCCGCCAGCACCGGATAGAAGCCGTAGCTTATGGCTGGGTAGGCGATAGGGGTATCTTTGTCACAGAAGGCCATAAACGCGAAGTTCAATATCTCATCCGAGCCGTTTACAGGCAGGATGCACCGGTAATCCACATCAAAGACCTGAGCCGCCGCTTTCCGAAGCTCCATACACTCAGGGTCGGAATAAAGGTTGGAAAGCCCCGCCTGTTCAGCAGCGGCTTTTACGACGCTTTCAAGCGGCGGAAAAGGGGACTCGTTGGTGTTCAGCTTAATGTATTTCATGTCCTTGGGCTGTTCGCCGGGGACATATGATTCAAAACCGGAATATCTTCCGCTTAAAAACTTGCTCATTTTGCGCCGCCCTTCTCAAGCCGCTTTGTGACGCTTCTTGCATGGGCGCTGAGGCCCTCCTTTTCCGCAAAGTATGCTATGCTCTCCCCGTCGCGCAGCAAAGCCTCCTCGGTGTAATACATATACTGCGACTTCTTGACAAAATCATCCACAGACAGCGGAGAGGAAAAACGCGCTGTGCCGCCGGTGGGAAGCGTGTGGTTGCAGCCGGCAAAGTAGTCGCCCACAGCCTCCGGACAGTTTTTACCGACAAATACGGAGCCGGCATTTTTAATAAGATGCAGATATTTGTAGGGATCCTCGGTGCATATCTCCATGTGCTCCGGGGCGATGCGGTTTGCCGCATCCACGGCCTTCATAAGGTCGTCGGTGATTATTATCTTCCCGTTGTTGTCTATGGACGCTCTGGCTATATCCGCCCGTGGGAGCAGCGGTATCTGCTTTTCAAGCTCCGCGGAGACTTTAACGGAAAGAGCCTCGCAGTCGGTGACCAGCACAGCGCTCGCGTTCTTGTCATGCTCCGCCTGAGAGAGAAGATCCGCAGCCACAAGCTCTGGATCGGCGGAGGAATCCGCCATGACAAGGATCTCGCTGGGACCGGCTATCATGTCTATAGCTACCTTGCCGAACACCTGACGCTTGGCCTCAGCCACAAAGGCGTTTCCGGGGCCGACTATCTTGTCCACGCGCGGAACAGTCTCGGTTCCGTAAGCCAGTGCTGCCACGGCCTGCGCACCGCCGATCTTAAATACCCGGTGCGCGCCGCCTATCTTTGCGGCCGCGAGTATCTGGGGTGCTATTTTACCGCCCTTGGCAGGTGAGACGATAATTATCTCGCCGCACCCGGCGATGCGGGCGGGGATTGTGTTCATAAGCACGGAGGAGGGGTAGCTTGCCGTGCCGCCCGGCACATAAAGGCCGACCTTTTCAAGGGGGAGCACACGCTGACCAAGAACCACGCCGTCTGCACGGTTCATTACAAAGCCGGAGCGCTGCTGCCTGCTGTGAAAGGCTTCTATGTTCTTAGCAGCGCTTTTGAGTATGTTTATAAACTCCGGCTCAAGAGATGAGAAGGCCTCATCAAACTCCTCCTCAGATACCTCAAGACACTCCGGCGCGCCGCCGTCAAATTTTTTGCAGTATTTTTTAAGTGCGCTGTCGCCGTTTCTCCGCACATCGTCGATAATATCGAAAACTATCCCGGAGACATCCGCAGTGTCCTCTGCGCGGGCAAATATCTCTTCTTCCGGGACCTGTCCGAAGCTCATTATCTTTATCATAAAAATCTCCATTCAGCCTATAGCAAACAAATTTTGCCGGAACTTATTCAAATTATGGCGGCCAGCCGCTCCGTCAGCCGGGTTATGGCCGGGTATTTAAATTTATAACTGACCTTATTCGCTATGAGTCTTGCACTTATCTGTGTTATGGTCTCAAGCTCCGCAAGCCCGTTTTCCCGGAGCGTGGCGCCGGTCTCAACTATATCCACTATAACGTCGGAGAGACCCAGAAGCGGCGCAAGCTCTATGGAGCCGTTCAGGTGGATAATGTCAATGTCGCGGCTCTGTCCGGCGTAATATGTGCGGGCAATGTTTGAAAACTTAGTCGCGACTCTGAGTGTTCCGCCGTCACTGCGGAAATCAGGTTTTCCGCATACGCACATACGGCATTTTCCTACACCAAAGTCCAGAAGCTCATATACCTCCGGACTGTATTCTAATAATATGTCCTTGCCGGCCACGCCTATATCGGCGGCTCCGCGTTCCACATAGATCGCCACGTCTGAGGGCTTCACGTAGAAGAAACGCACGCCGTTCTCCTTATTTTCAAAGATAAGCTTCCGCCCGCCGTCTCGTATCTCCGGGCAGCCGTAGCCGGCTTTTTCAAACATCTCGTATACGCTGTCGCCGAGCCTGCCCTTGGGGAGTGCCACGTCTATTGTCTCTTTCATATTAAATTCCCTCCTTGCCGATACGCTCAAGACGCCTGTATTTCAGTCCATCAGGTATATGCCTGTCGACTCTCACGCTCTCACCGCCGGAGATGAGCTTTGAAGCGGCAGAGAATATATCCTGCGCAGCGGCATCGCCGTCAGCGAGCAACAGAACGTCCACGTCATAGTCCTGAGCTGCTGCACCCCACCGCTTGAGCAGGTTAAGATACAGCGCAAAGCCCATGGCGCCGGTGTCCTTCCCAAGCTTTTTCATAAGCCCGTCGTAACGGCCTCCTGAGAGTATGGCTGAGGGGATGCCGTTTATAAAGCCCTTAAAGACAAGGCCGTTATAGTAGCTGGGATCGCACTGGAGCGACAAGTCGAGGTATATTTTATCGGCTATACCGCAGCCGGAAAGGACTGAAGAAATCTCCGAAAGCTCGCGGACAGCCGCACTGGCTGCCGGGCCGAGCTGAAGAGCAGAGAGCGCTTTAACAGCGCCGCCTATCCCTTCACGCAGGTGGATCAACTTTTTAAAGGTTGCGGCGTCAGTACTGCTGATGCCGTTTTCCTGACAGACAGCGTCGGCCTCATGGGAGTTTTTCTCCTCCGCGAGCCGCAGAAGCTGCTCCCGGCAGGCAGCAGGGGCGCCTACATCCTCAAGGAAGCCGGAGAGAAGCCCCATATGGGAGACGTCCAGGATATAGTCGCCGCTTATAGCAGCTAAACTCTTTTCGGCCAGAGCTACGATCTCGCACAGGTCGTAAAGATCCAGCGGGCCGATGCACTCGAGCCCCGTCTGCTGGATCTCCCTAAAACCTGAGGCGCTGTCTGAGGCCCGGTAGACGCTCTCGTTATAATATACCTTGGCAACGGAGGGGGAGAGCTTGGTGTTTTTTATTATCGAGAGAGTTATATCTGGCTTTAGGGCCATAAGGCGGCCGTCGGTGTCCGTGAAGGTTAGGATGCTGCTTCCGGTGATGAAGCTGCGGTTCTGGGCATAGAGGTCGTATTCCTCAAACTTGCTCACCCGATATTGGGTGTAGCCGTATTGTTCATAAAGCGCACGCAGGTCGAACATGGCTTTTTCGTACGTGCCGCTGAGATTGACTTTATATTCCATAGATATTCCCATCCTATTTATGGCGCTGACTTAACTGGTATTATTATACTACCACATTATCATGTTAGTCAAGTAAAGAACGGGCCCTACAAATTACAAACTTTCCAGGTAAAACGGGCTGTCATTTGTAGTATATAACAAAGTGCCGGTATTTTTCCATATAAATATTAACTTTTAAAAAGTAAGAAAGTATGATTGACAAATACCAAATAATATGATATTATACTTAAGCATCTTTTGATGGACGATGGAGAGATACCGAAGTGGTCATAACGGAGCGGTCTTGAAAACCGTCGGCGGGCAACCGTCCGTGGGTTCGAATCCCACTCTCTCCGCCACAAGCACCGAAGCTTTCGATGCTGGTGGGGGAGAGAGTGACAAGTTAATATTTTTTATATCGGTATGCGGAAGTACCCAAGAGGCCGAAGGGGCTCCCCTGCTAAGGGAGTAGGCGTCTAAACAGCGCGCGAGGGTTCAAATCCCTCCTTCCGCGCCATGTGGTCGCAAGGTTTGCTTTGCGGCTACATTTTTTTTGTGTTCAGCAAAAGGTACCTGGCTTTTTGAGGACAAACGCATCCGCGCCGCGTGGGACGAGGAAAACAGCGTTTCGGTGTTACAAAAGCATCACAGGCTGCTTAAAGCGAGCGGCTTCTTGTGCACTTTATTGCGTTTGAGCCTGAATACACAGCCGGAATTTTGAACCTGGGGCGTTATGGATCATACAGGGGCGCGTGATTTTACAGCGCCTTTTATTATTGATTATTGTATTGCGGAGTGGCAGCAATGGATTTAAGAGAGAGAACCGGTCATAGGAGTACTTCCGCGTGTAGATACTGAAAACGATAGTCTCTGGTTGTAGCCGGAATGTGTCGAGGGCATAGAGAAGGCGGGAGGGATTCCGATAATGCTGCCGCTTACGGGAGATAAGCATAAGCTGAAGCGGCTGGCGGACCTGTGCCGCGGATTTCTGTTTACCGGGGGGACAGGACGTAACGCCGCAGATATACGGAGAGACGCGCAGGGACGTGTGCGGAGAATGTGTACCCGAGCTTGACGATATGGAAAAAACGCTTCTTGAGCTTGCTTTGGAAAGAGATAAACTGGTGCTGGGAATATGCCGGGGCTTCCAATTTATAAACGCCGCCCTCGGAGGTACGCTCTATCAGGATCTGCCGAGCGAGCATAAAAGTCCTATCGGGCACAGCCAGACGTTCCCCGGCGACCGCCCTGCACACAGCGTACGCATATCGGAGGATTCTCCGCTGCTTGAGCTCTTGGATGAGGAGCGCATAGAGGTAAACAGCTTTCATCATCAGTCGGCAAAGACTCTGGCTACCGGGATTAAGGCCATGGCAGAGGCGCCGGATGGGCTTGTTGAGGCTGTATATTTGCCCGGGAAAAGCTTCATTTGGGCAGTACAGTGGCACCCGGAATCCTCCTGTAAATCAGACCCATATAGCATGAAGATTTTCAATGCTTTTGTAAAGGCCTGCGAGAGACTGTAAAAACAGCACCTGTCACATGACAGGTGCTGTTTTTTTATCTGGCAGACAGCGCCCAGATGTTTTTGATCTGGTCCGTTATCTCGTCGTAGCTCCAGAGCCGTCAGAGAAGCAAGAAGAAGGGCCAAAACTCTCTTTTTCATTTAAATCAACCATTCGACCGCTTTGCGTCCGCACAAATAGGAATGAAAGTATGCAGACAAACGACCGTCGTTCTTGAAAATTCAGTTGGGGGAGGATGCACACTACAACGCACGGTAAGAGGGGGCGTAGTGTGCATCAAGAACTCAAAACAGTATTTAAATCAGTGCTGGAACCACCTTTTCAAGCACAAATAAGAGGCGTTATGAGTCCGTACACCAAGGATTGTTTTAACACCTGTTAATTGCTTGGTGGTTCAGTCCCCGCATTCTCCACGCTATTTTTACGGAGGAGGTTTTGTTGTGAAAGTCGTATTCACAACCTGCTGCGGTGTAGATGTTCACAAAACATTTGAGGTTGCTACGATCATCACCACGCCCGCAGACAGTTTGCAATCCCACTACCAGAAAAAGAGATTCAGCACGTTCAATTAAGACATGAACCGTTTTGCTGATTGGCTTTTGGAACACAACTGTTTGGATGTCTGCATGGAATATACCGGGAAGTATTGGGTTCCGGTATTCAACATCCTTGAAAAATACGGTATTCGGGTCGTGATTGCCAACCCCAAATGGGTAAAGGCTGTAAAGGAAAACAAGGATGATACGAAAGATTCCAAGTGGATAGGTGATCTGTTTCGTATCATCCTTGTGAAAAGCAGCTTCATCCCAGATCTGGAAATCCGGATTCTCCGGGAGTTCACCCGTTATCGATACAAGCTGACCTCTATAAAAGCAGCGAAAAGAAACGGGCGATCTCGCCATTGCCAGAATGATTTTGACGGCAATCTATTCAATGTACTCCACCGGTGAAGTGTGGAACCCGGTCGATCTCTTTAAAATCGATATTCCTGAGCATTTGAAGGAACAGCAGCTTGCCAAAGCTATTAAGCAGGCTACACGATTTCTTGAGAGCAGGGATTATCCGTCGCTTAGCTCTGATTGAATATGCTTTGACCTTGCAGAACGAGTTGTCTGCAGGGGCGTATTTGTGCGCCCGTTTTCCTCTGTGCTGGTCCGGTACTCACTTTCACGCTAATTTTCCTCTATACTGTACTTTTGGACTTTCCGTTTATCTTTCAGGCGGTTACGCCTTAGAGAACTTATCAATGACACTCGCCGTCATCTTGATGCCGAGAATAAAGTCTTCCACATAGATATTTTCGTTGGGCGCATGTACCTGAGAAAATTCATTGGCAACGCCGTACATGACGCAGGGGATGCCGGTGTCATGGCAGAAGTAGTAAACGCCCATGGTGCCGGGGGTGTTGGGATAGATGGCGGGGGGAATATGGTAGGTTTTCTCAGAGGCGGCGATAGCGGCTTTCACCAGAGGATTGTTCAGGTCCGTACGATAGGCGGGAGCGCCAGGCATGGAGACAATTTCCACATCGGTGAAACCGTGCTTATCCAGATGCTTGCGCAGCAGCTCCACCACCCGCTCGCGGGTCATATTGGGCACCAGACGGAAGTCCAGCTTCGCCATGGCATAGGCAGGAAGGACGGTCTTGGAGCCCTGATCAATATAACCGCTCTTGATGCCGCAGATGTTGCAGGTGGGAGCATAGATTAGCTTCTTCAGCAGCTCAACGCCAGAGACGTCGTTAACGAAGCCGTCCATCTCCATCTTTTCCAGAATGTTCTTAGCGTTATAGGGAATGCTCTTCAGGAAATCAAGATCTTTTTCCGTCAAAGGCGCCACATCATCGTAGAAGCCATCGATGAGAACCTCGTCCTTTTCGTTCTTCAGGGTGTTTAGAGCCCAAACAAGACGCCAGGCGGCATTCTTCCAAACAGGAGCATTGGAGGAGTGGGCATCAATGTTGGCGGTGCGGACCCGCAGTTCCACGTAAGCCAGACCCTTTACGCCCAGAGTAATGTGGGCGGGACCATCGGTGTCACGGGCACCGCCTTCCCAGACTACGCCATCGGCAGCAACTTTGTCGGGATAGAGCTGAGGGAAGCCAGCCAGATGAGGGCTGCCCACCTCTTCTTCACCCTCATAGACTACTTTAATGTTCATGGGCAGCTTGCCGTAGACCTTCTGGTAGGCGTCCACAGCCATCAGGCGGGAGAGCATCTGTCCCTTGTTGTCGGTAGCGCCTCGGGAAATGATTTTGCCGTCCTTAATAGTGCCGCTGAAAGGATCCACATCCCATTCGTCAATGGGATCCACAGGCTGCACATCATAATGGTTATAGAACATCAGGGTGCGGTCACTTTCTCCCTTCAGGAAACCATATACAATGGGATAGCCATCAGTGGGGATTTCCTCCACCTCAAATCCTATTTTACGGAGCGTTTCTTCTACCAGATCTGCCATCTCACGCATGCCGGTGTTAGTGGCGGCAATGCTGGGCTGACGCAGGAACTTTTGCAGCAGAGCAAGATACTCGTCCTGGTGCGCATCAATGTACGCCCGGATCTTGTCCATTTGGACTTCCATCAAATAATCCTCCCTTTAATGTGACCGGTTTTTACAAAATGTATATTTAGAATCTAAACATCTGTATGAAATTATCAATTAATGTAGCATACCAATCAGGCTTTGTCAATTAGCATGCGATATGGAAGTTGATTTTATGCCGAATCAGAGATAATTAGAAAAATTTTTGTTTATTTTTAGTGCTTTATAACAAATAAAATTTATGGAAAAAAATACTAAAAAGCTGCTTTTCTGAAATAGAAAAGCAGCTTTTTGATTCCTTATAGAATTCTCAATATCCCTTCCAATGCGTCTCGGGATGTGTTTGCAAAAGCTGACAATAACAATCGATTACCTTGTAAAAAGCCCGTAATTCTTCTTCACTGCAATCTTCCAGTAGATGTCCTATAAGTATCGTCCTGAAAGTCCCGGAATGTATTTACGGGAGCAGGTTTTGCGGTACAATATAGCCACATAGGAAAGGTAGCGCAATATTTTTCGTAACCCCAGAAAGGAGGAAACGACCGTGGCTGTGTCTAAATCCCAGCAGAAGGCCGTCCATAAATATGTAAAGGCGAATTATGACCGCATGGAATTAACTGTGCCAAAAGGTCAAAAGGAGATCATAAAGGCTCATACAGAATCCCACGGCGAGCGTGTAAACGGCTTTGTGAACCGTGCCATAGATGAAACCAAGAAACGGGATGAAAACGGAGCCTCAACACAGTAAGCATAAGAAAATAAAGATCGAATATTCTAAATGTGCAGTAAAGGCAATAAACAGCATGGATAGCCGGACAAAGCGGCGAATGCCGGCATTGAGGGTATACCAAACGGCGATATAAACTGAAAGGCAGCGACGGCAGCTATCGGTTGCGTGTCGGAGACTGGCGCATAATATTTTCCTATATAGAGAACGATATTGTGTTAATTGAGAAAATCGCTCCACAGGGCTAAGCTTATAAGGTGGTGTAAATATGTCTCCAAACTGGATTTCTTGATAGTATTTAACACTATTTAACACCAAATTTAAAATTCAAATCCCTCCTTCCGCGCCACGTCGTCGCTCATTTACTCCGTCGCTCCTCCTTTTCGAATCGAATCCACTGCGCTGGGCTTTGATTCGGTTTTTGTGAATATCAGAAAATTGACGCATCGAAAGTGATTACACTTTCCAAAATGTTAAATCCCGGGAACATAATTGTTCCCGGGATTTTTCTTGTTTTGCAAGTAAAACAGAATTTTTAAATGGGGTTATATTTGGATTCTTACAAACTGTGTTGATATGAAAAATTGAGATCAATTTTACTAATGTTCCTGAACGGAGGGTCTTCTGAATATTTGGACCTGCAGCGCGGCAAAGAACAATAGAAATATTAAGACCGCCAGCCAATAGGTGGGGAGAGCCGTTCTAAGTCCGTCTGCCCACTGAAAGCCGCCGGTAATATTGCAGACCTCCTGCCAGCGTCCAAGCGCCATAACCAGTATTGCAAGTTCGGCCGCGGCGCAGGCCTCGGTTATGGCGCATAAAAGTCGGCTGCGGAATCCGCAAAAGACAAAAACACCTGTAACAAGCAGGGGAAAAAAGAACCAGCAGATAAAATAATAGCCCCAGCAAAAGCCCATTATTCTGGCGTCGTAGGTAAACCACGGAAGAACAAGCGCCGCCGCCGTAAGAAGATAAAGGAACTTCAAAAGCCTGTCACTTTTCATTTTTGCCCCCCTTATCCAGCGGACAGCGCCCAGATGTTTTTGATCTGGTCCGATATCTCGTCGTAGCTCCAGAGCCGATCTGAATTCTTGCGGCTGTTCGGGTCGTTTACGGTATAGCCGCCGTCCCCGACGGCGGTCAAGAGAATAAAGTGCCCGGAATCGGTAAAATCCCCGGGACCCATTATCAGGGCCACAATTTCCCCGGACTCAAGATGGGAATCTATGATCTTCTGACTGAGCGGCAGCTCTTGAGAGCTTATACCAAGTCCGGAGCAGCCCTCGGAGAATAGCGTCCACTTTGTGCCGTTGCCGTTGGTGGAATAACCGTTTTGTGTGCTGTAATCGGCCACATATCTGGGGCTTATGGACGTGTCGCCGGTAAGGTAAATAGCGGCCATGGAAAGGCAGGTCGGCCCGCAGCCGGAGAGGCCGAAGAGATTTCCTGAATACTCCGTGTAGCCCCAGCGCTCATCCCACTGCATGAGGAGCGGCACGGTTTCGCAGTCCCGGTATTCTGACAGGTCGATGTCATAGGTATTGCCGCTCTTTTCAAAGTAGTCCAGCACAAACTGCCGGGCCTCCTCGTTTTTCTCATAAAGCGCGGCCAATGCCTCGGGGTATTGGGACAGATCCGGATATGCAGCGCCGGAAGAGAAGGAATGTTCGTATCCTTCCGGGCTTTTGAGCCCCGCAAGGGAAAGCCCCTTCGCAGACATAACGACTGCCGTCGCCGCTAAAAACAGCAGCAATATTATAAAGATGATAAGATTATACCGTCTTCCAGTATGCTTTTTCTTCTCCATATGTAACAGCACCTTTCATTTAAGTGCTGTTATCATAGCAATGGGCTGCAAGCTTTCGGCAAATTTTTTGCATCAAAACGGAAAATTACTCCACCGCGTTGACGGATAAGTACGGCCCATCGGGATAATAGCTTGCGGAAACAGCCCCGGAGCTTTCTTCGTCAAAGATCTCGTAGGTGACGGTGTTGTTGCCGTTAATAATCATGTTCGGACTGTCGAGCCCCAGATACTCATAAAAATATATGTAGGACACCTGATCAAAGATCTCCCAAACGCTGTAGCTGCCAGATATGTTTATGCCCTTATCGGTGCTTTCATATTCGGATGAGAAGAGAGGCATAAACCCGTAAAAGCGAAAGCCCAGTATCATGCCGGTTTCGTCGTCAAGCGTAAGCGTGATATCAAAGGTCTGCTCACTGAATCTGACGGTCCAGAGGACTATTGAGCTGTCGTCTTCGCCGATAAGCAGGCTGGCGCGGCATTCAGGCTGGGAGGCGGTAAGACCATCGGATATAATGCCTATGGACGAAAGTGCGGACTTTGCGGCTTCAGCCGCCTGCGACCCGTCCATAAAGCGGCCCTTCTCCAGTGTTACGCTGGAGGCCTTTGAGCTTATCAGCAGCATTTTTTGAACTGTGGACAGATTGGAAAAAAGACTCAGGTCGGCCTCGTCAATGGAGGCGGTCTCGATGCTTCCGGAGAGGCGCAGGTCTTGGGCATGAAGTGTTAGTGCCGGGAGAAAGAAGCATGCCGCTGCGGTGAGGGCCGTGATTATAACGGCGATGATAACACGTTTATTCTTCATAGGCAGCCTCCGTTAAGCTCCACGGTCACGCTGGTGCCTTTGCTGGGGATACTCTCAAAGCGCATATCACCGTTATGCAGGCGCACGATCTCATTACACAGGGCAAGCCCCAGGCCGACTCCGCCCTGTGCGCGGGAGCGGGACTTATCCACCCGGTAAAATGCTTCGGTTATTTTACCAAGCTGCTCCTGGGGAATTCCGCGCCCATTGTCCACAACATTTATGCGGCAGCCGGTTCCGGTCATCTCGGACATGATAAATATCGCGCCGCCGCTGTCCATGGCCTTACGCGCGTTGTCCACAAGGTTTATGATCAGTGACTTTACCAGATCCGGTTCAAGAATACAAAAGCCGCTTTCGCAGCGGTATTTCAGCGTTATGCCGGCTTTTAAAAGTCCCGGCTTCATCACGTGGACAACCCCGGATATAATGGCCTCCGGGGAGCCCTCCTTAAGTTCAAAATCCTGCTTTTTAAGCACCAAAAGATCAAGAAGCTTAAGGGACAGGCTCTCAAGCCGCCGTCCCTCAGAGAAGATATAGTTTGCGGCCTCCTGACGCTCGTTATCGTCAAGCTCACGGCTGCGCAGAAGGTCGGCGTAGCCGATTATGGAGGTCATGGGCGTTTTTAATTCATGGGCGAAGCTCCCCATAAACTCCTCCTGCCGGCGCATGGAGTCTGTAAGCTCCGCTATATTCTGCTCGAGCCGCTCGGCCATGGCGTTAAAATCCCCGGCCAGAAGCTCTATTTCATCACCGGAGTGGATGTTGGCCCGGCTGCTGAGCTGTCCGTCTGCAATTTCCCGGGAGGCCCGGGACAGGCGCATGAGCGGGTGCGTGAGCATGGCCGCAATGAGCCATGAGACCCCGGCACCCAAAGTCACGATCACAAGAAAGATCCATCGGTATATACCGAGCTGCGTGTCACGTATGGCGTAGACCTGAGTGACGTCACTGCATATATCCAGATACAGCGTGTTCTCGTTAACGTGTATTGCACCGGAGACCTGAATATAGCGGCTGTCGCCGTCTCCCAACATGCTTATGCTGCAGAACCCGTCGTAGGGGGTGCGTGTGGGGGACATGAAGGTACCGCTGCTGTATATAACGCTCAAGTCGTCTGAGAGCAGTATTCCCGACCACAGCGCGCCGCTCTGGCCGTCAAGCTGTGTGAGCGTGTCAACTATATCGTCGTAATTTGTCTGGGCGCTGATGCTGTTTGCAAGCACCAGCGTGTTCTGCACCACTCTGTATGATCGCAGTGCCGCCGCCTTCTCATTTTCCAGAGTGGAGGTGAAGGAAACGGATATCAGAATGCTCCCGCCTATGCCGAAGGCCAGCGACAGCAGTACTACTATTGCAAGAGTCATTTTGACCCGGAATTTCACGGACTGAGCCTCCTTCACCCTGCGGGAGCATAGTTAAAATCAGACCTCAAGCCTGTAGCCCACCTTGTGAACGGCAACAAGCTTGTTTTCCCAGCCGACCTTCCTGCGCATGCGCTGGACATGCAGATCGACCGTCCTGCTGCCGAAGGTGTAGTCCCCGCCCCACACGCGCTCATATATGGTCTCGCGGTAGAGGGCCGCGCCGGGGTTTTGGGCGAACAGCAGCAGAAGCTCGTACTCTTTATTCGTGAGCTGTATCTCCTCGTCCCCGCGCCGGACTATCATGGAGCGGGTGTCTATCGTCAGTCCCCCGATCTCGATAACGTTAGCCAGCTTGTTGTAGCGCCGGAGGACCACCTCCACCCTGGCAAGCAGCTCTATTACCTCAAAGGGCTTGACTATGTAATCCTCCGCACCGAGCTTAAGCCCCTTTACCCGGTCGGATACGGAGTTTTTCGCTGTCAAAAATATTACCGGTACCTCTAGCGGCCGTATGTAGTCCATAAGCTCAAACCCGCTTATCTCCGGCAGCATGACATCCAGAAGTATTAGGTCGAATTTCTCGCTGTCAAGCAGGTCGGCGGCGCTCATGCCGTCGTAAGCGCAGGAGCACATATAGCCGGCTTTGCTGAGGCTCATCTTTATAAGAGCGGATATAGGTTTCTCGTCTTCAACTATAAGAATGCGTATCATCGCACTGATTCCCCCTTGCGTCAATGCTACAGCAAAACTGCATCAAAACGGCATCTTTCTCTAGAAGGGTATGGCAAAAAGTATATCATAAATCGGGCTGTAGAGGTACTGTTTTATCATGTACGGATTTTTTTTCCTTAAAAAGTTTACAGCCCGCAGGTTATGTATTAAAATATATACAATATAAGGAAAAGGGGGAGCGGCGTATGAGAAGGACAAGACCAACGCTTGCGCTGATGTACGATTTTGATAAGACCCTCTGCACAAAGGATATGCAGAACTACAGCTTCATCCCCAACGTAAACATGACCCCGGACGAGTTCTGGCGTGAGGCGAATACCCTAGCCAGGGAGAAGAAGATGGACGGGATACTCGCATATATGTTTGTGATGCTGAATAAGGCCAGAGCCGCAGGGAAGAGCATACGGAGGGAGAGCTTTGTAGCGCTGGGGAAGGATCTGGAGTTTTACCCGGGTGTGGAGACGTGGTTTGAGCGTATAAATAAATTCGGCCGCACCGAGGGCGTCAGGATAGAGCACTACATAATCTCCTCGGGGCTGAGAGAGATTATCGAAGGTTCCAGCATATATAAGAATTTCCGCGAGGTGTTCGCCTGCGAGTTTTTGTACGATGTCGACGATATCGCCCTGTGGCCGAAAAACGTGGTGAATTACACCACCAAGACACAGTTCCTGTTCCGCATAAACAAGGGCGCCCTTGACCTGTCCGACGATGTCACGCTCAACAAGTATATCCCGGAGGATGAGCGCCCCGTGCCGTTCCGGAATATGCTGTACATCGGCGACGGGATGACCGACGTGCCGTGCATGAAGCTGGTAAAGGTAAACGGAGGATACTCCATTGCCGTCTACCCAAGGGGGAGGAAGGACACTGCCGCGGAGCTTCTGCGGGACGGACGGGCGGATATGATCGCCGCCGCCGACTATTCAGAGGGCGGAGAGCTTGAAAAGATCGTGATGGATATGATAAGGAAAATGAATATCACCGACAAGCTCAAGTCCCAAAGCAGGGAACAGATGCAAAAGCTGGCGGGAAAGTGAGACCGGGAATGACAAGACCTGAGGAGATATTTGCCCGCGCCTGTGCGGCAGTGATTTCGGCGGGGGAGCTTTTTAACGACCGTGCTCTTGCGGGAGAAATGTCCCTTAAGGGGGAGAATGACTTTGTGACGGAGGTGGACACCGCCGTTCAGAAGCGGCTTAAAGGGGCGCTCCATGATATAGCCCCGGATATACAGCTTTTGGGAGAGGAACGGGATAACTCGGATATAGATATGTCCCGTCCTGTGTGGATACTTGATCCTGTGGACGGGACGTCAAACCTGATGCACGACTTTAGATACAGCGCCGTTTCACTGGCGCTTTTTGATGGGAGAGAGGTGGTGTTCGGGTGTGTTTATAATCCGTTTTCCGATGAGCTTTTCTCAGCCCAAAAGGGGAAGGGTGCGCAGCTTAACGGCCGGCCTATAAGAGTTAAGCCTGAGGGGGAGCTGAAGCGCTGCAACATCTCCGCCGGCGCAGCCCCCGGGGATAGAGCGAACTCCAAAAAGGTGTTTGATATAATGCGCCGGGTATATGACAGCTGCCACGATATAAGGAGGCTTGGTTCAGCGGCCCTCGAGCTGTGCTATGTGGCGGCCGGGAGGCAGGATGGGTATTACGAGTTTAAGCTTAAGCCGTGGGATATAGCCGCGGGAGTTCTGATCGTAAATGAGGCGGGGGGCCTGGCGCTCTCGCCGGAGGGTACGCCGGTCACCCTAAACGGCCCGGGAGATGTTATTGCCGCAAATCCGTGCATTTGGCAAAAGCTCGCTGATATTATAAACAAAAGGACTTAAACGGCTAAATGCGCTGCGGGTTTTGCCCGCAGCGCATTTAGTGTATGCTGGCAATTATGCCAGCGCCTGATATTCCTCGGCAAAGTTTGAGGCCTCGCAGGTAAAGAGACATGTTGTTGTAGTCCTGTCGGACTGGACGATATAGAAGCTTATGCTGCCCTCGCCGCACAGGGCGTCGATCACAATACTCTCGTAAGCTTCGTCAATAAACAGCCTGTCGCCGCCGCAATAGATCGTGCCGGTGATGCTGTGATCTGTGCCGTCGGCTGTGCGCATGGTAATGTCATAATCGGTAACATAGTTTTCCGAGGAGTTCTTGACCTGAGAGCGTCCGTATTCGTACAGGAATACGGAGACATCCTCCTCATCGGCTATTATAGCGGCGTAGAGAGATGAATTTGTTGTAGCGCTGTTGCTGAACGAGCCGACGAAATAGTCCTTGTTGATAACATAGCCCTCGTTGGTGGGCTGGTTAAAGTTATCCACATAGTAGTCCACCATCCAGTCGCCTATCGACAGCCCGCATCTCGAGCAGGTGCCGCTTGTAGTGGTGTGACCGAGGACCGGCACTGTCTATTGAGGGATGAGCACCTCTCCGCACAAAGAGCAGTGCTTTCCCTCTGTAAGTCCCGAGGATGTGCAGGTGGCTTCTACCGCGGGGTCTATTACCTCCTCGTGGTCACAGCCGCCGCATGAGGAGAGAAGCATAGACATGAGTGTTATAAAAATAAGTAATGCAGTAATTTGGATGTGTTTCTTCACTTTTCCGTTCTCCCTTGATTCTTTTTGTGTAAATTTTACAGCGTACAAAAATTATAGCAGATATTCAATGAGGTCAAGTGACCTCATTGAATGATCTTATCCTTGTTATCATCAAACTAGATGAGCGACAAGAAGTGAACGCCATGTTAGACCCCGTATGTATCGGCAATGTGATCAGAAAACTCAGAGAGAAAAAGGGATTGACACAGGAGCAGCTGAGCGGCCTGGCAGCTTTGGATAGGACCCATTACAGCAAGATCGAGCGTGGACTCAGAAGCCCGACTATAGAGACGGTTTTCAAGATAGCGCTGGCGCTGGACATGAAGCCCCACGAGATTATCAAGATCATTGAGGAGAACGTTGAATTTGACATCTCAAAATAGCGGATAGGGTACAAAAAACCGGAGCGGAAAACCGCTCCGGTTTTTTAGCAGGAAAGCGAGAAGCTTCCTGATGTTTAATAAATATTATTTAGATCACCCGTACGATTCACAGCAGCATGTAGACGCAACCGTAAATACCGGCGTCATTGCCGAGCGAAGCGATACGGATCTCTGTATCGCGGCAGGCGGGGAAGGCAAATTCCTTATAGTACTTCTCCACGTAGTCGATAAGAGGCTGGCCGGTCCTGGAAACGCCGCCGCCAAGGAGGATGACCTCCGGATCGACGGTGTTGGCAACGGAAGCCAGCCCCTGGCCCAGATAGCGGCTGAAGCGCTCTGCTATCTCAATGGCGACCTTGTCCCCGGCCAGGGCGTAATCCCACAGGATCTTGGAGTTTAATTTTTCGATACTGCGCAGGGGGGAGGGCTCGTCGGTTTCGGCGAGATAATCCAGAGCAACGCGGACATTTCCGTTTGCAGAGGCGAACTGCTCAAAGCATCCGTGGCTGCCGCAGCTGCAGGGACGGGGGTCGGAGGCGTCAATGGTGATATGGCCGATCTCCCCACCGGCTCCGTGGGCTCCGGAGAGAACCTTGCCGTCGATTATTATGCCGCCGCCTACGCCGGTACCCAGTGTGACGAGGACGATGCTGCTATAGCCTTTTCCGCTGCCCAGCCACATCTCCCCGAGGGCCGCGGCACAGGCGTCGTTTTCAACCTTGGCAGTAAAGCCGGTGAGCTGTTGGAGAGGCTCCACCACGGGTGCGTTTACCCAGCCAAGATTCACGGCGGAGGCAGTGCCATCCTTGTGTGCCGGTCCCGGCACGCCGACGCCTATTCCGAGAAGCTCCTCCCTCTTGTAGCCGTTTTTTCTTATGTCATCATTGACGGATCTTGCCACATCGGGGATGATATTTGCACCCTTGTCAGAGGTGTCGGTGCGGATCTCCCATTTCCTTAAAAGCTCGCCGCTGTCGGTAAAGCACCCCATTTTTACAGTGGTACCGCCAATGTCGACGCCGTATCCAAATTTTGCCATCAATCTTCAACTCCTCTTGCCCCGTGAGGGACGTATTCTATTATAGAGCCAATATCGGTAAGCTCGTATTTACTGAAATATTTTAATGTGACTCCGCACTTAGCGGCAAAACCGCATATCGCCGGAAAGTCCGGGTGTGCGGAGAGATCGCCGTTAAATAAAAGCTCTCCCTCCACAAGGCCTGATGCGCCGCCAAGAAAGCCGTATTCAAAGCCTGGGAGACGGACGAAGCCCGGACGGATAGCCAAAACGTCTATATTGGGAAAGGCTGAGAGGGCACGCAGGATACCGGGGTCGGAGGTAATAACTGAGCTGCCGTCAACCACGACAGTACAGCATTTTGTGTACCCCTGGCGCACATTGACCGGGATAAGCTTATGCTCCTCAGCGTATTTTAGAATATCTGGAGCCGTTATGTCAAGCCGGTGTATGAGGAGCCGGTCAAGGATGACAGCGCAGAAGGCCGCACCTTCGGGGTAGCCTGAGAGCGGAGCATCTCCGGAAAATATGACCGGATCGTCAGGAGCTGCCCCGGCCTTGCACATCATAAGGTCTGGGTGGGAACTGACTCCCTTCCCGAGAAGAGGCCGGTCATTTACTATATTTATAGTGTGTCCCTTTTCCCTTAGGTGTTCGACCAGAGGAGGACAGGCCAGATCGGACAGGTATATTAACGACAAGAGAAGCCCTCCAGAAAATACCTTATATTAAAAGTTTAACACTCTTAAAGCCGGTATGTCAACAACAGAGAGAAACAATTTACCACGATGGCCGAGTTAGGTCAAAAAACGAAAAAAATTATATATTATGTGCGGAAAATTAAATACAAAGGCTTAAAACAAAAATAAAATTTGTGAAATAATTATCAATTATCCCTTTCAAAATGGATATGTCTATGTTATAATGCTTTGAGTGAATGCCCAAATTCGACATTAAGGTTTTTTTAAGTTTGGGGATGACTCAAACTAAGGAGGGTTTTTAGTGGCAAAAGTTAAAACCAGCATTCCCTTCGCCGGTACGGCGGAGCAGGAGGCGAAGCTCAAGGAAGTGATTGCTGCGCACAAGGATATCCCTGGGGCGCTGATGCCTGTTATGCAGCAGGCACAGGAGATATACGGATATCTTCCTATAGAGGTTCAGAGCACGATTGCCGAGGGACTTGGGGTGCCGCTTGAGGAGGTTTACGGCGTCTCAACGTTCTATACGCAGTTTGCGCTTAATCCAAAAGGAAAATACAAGATTTCTGTTTGTTTAGGCACAGCGTGTTATGTAAAAGGCTCCCAGGCTGTCTACGACAAGATAACTGAGCTTTTAGGGATAGAGGAGGGCGGCTGCACGCCCGACGGAAAATTCTCACTTGAGTCCTGCCGCTGTGTCGGCGCCTGCGGACTTGCGCCGGTCATGATGATAAACGATGATGTCTATGGCCGTCTTACGCCCGATATGATAAAGGACATACTTGAGAAATATAATTAAGCCGCTTTTTATTAAGTTCGCAGATGTCGATAAACTGCTTGATACAAAGGCGGTTTGTGGAGAGAAGCTGCTGATATAATCAGCGGTTTCTAAGGCGCTGCGGTATGCATGGCCTTTGCCGAGAATTTTCCGGTGAGAGTCCGCCAAGGTAAGTATACTGTATGAACGCGCGGCATATACACGGGCCTCATAAAGGTGAAAGAGATGACGGTAAAACAGCTGCTTGAGAGAATAGACGTCAGGCCCTTGGCCCTGCCGGAGCCGGACTGTGAGATCACAGGAGGCTACGCGGGGGATCTTTTAAGCTGGGTCATGGGAAATGCCGGACGCGGCTGCGTGTGGATGACTGTAATGACAAACCGCAGCACCATTGCAGTGGCAAGCCTTCTTGAGATGGCCTGCATAATCGTTACTGAGGGAAGCGACGTGCCTGAGGAGGTGGCGGAACTTGCCGTGGAGAAGGGGATCAATCTGGTCTCCACAGATGTGCCGACATACGAGATGTGCGCACAAATAGCGCAGCTTTTATGAGCGGATTTGCTGCGGTCTGACTGTTATGGACGCGGAGGATAAGCTGAGGGGCGTCAGCTTTCTAAGGCGGTGATGCTGCCGATAGTGAGGGCCTCTGTGACGCAGAACGGTTATTATCCTGCCTATAAGAGGTGCGGAGAATGAAGGAGCTTTCGCTTAATATTCTGGACATCGCCATGAACTCCGTTAAGGCGGGGGCGACACTTATAGAGCTGGGAATAGAAGAGCAAGATGTGCGCATGACCGTAACCATCAAAGATAACGGCTGCGGCATGAGCGAAGAAACGGTAAAAAGGCTGGAAGATCCTTTTTTCACTACGCGCACCACTCGTAAGGTGGGACTGGGAGTGCCTTTTTTTGTGCTGGCGGCCCAGCAGACAGGCGGCTCAGTTAAGATAACCTCCGTTCCTGAGCCGGATATAGATCATGGCACGACGGTGAAGGCTGTTTTCTATAAGGACAGCATAGATTTTACACCGCTTGGGGATATAATTTCCACGGTGGTGACATTTATACAGGGATATCCGCAGATCGACGTAAGCTTTAAGCACATCCTACCGGGAGGTGCGGCGGAGCTTGACACAAGAGATATTAAAGCGCGGCTTGGGGACATCCCTATAAACAGCGTCGAAATTCTTAATTGGATAGATGGATATTTAAAGGAACAATATATAAACCCATAAGGAGAGGAAGAAGCATGAAATCACTCGAAGAACTTGTGGAGATCAGAGAGCGGATGAAGAGCAAAATGGCTCTGCGCAAGGGCGAAGGCTCAATTCATGTTGTAGTCGGTATGGCGACCTGCGGCATAGCCGCCGGAGCCAGACCTGTTCTCAACACTCTGGTTGAAGAGATAAACAAGGAAAATCTGACTGATAAGGTCACCGTGACCCAGACCGGGTGCCTCGGTATCTGTCAGTATGAGCCTGTTGTAGAGGTTTTTGAAGGCGGCAGCAAGGTAACATACGTTAATATGACCTCGGACAAGGCCAAGCGCGTTGTCGCGGAGCATCTGATCGGCGGTGAGGTCGTTGAAGAATACACCATCGGCGCAAACCCGACGGTATAACGGAGGAACAGTATGATTCGTTCACATGTAATGATTTGCGGAGGCACCGGCTGTACCGCCTCCGGCAGCAAGGAGCTGCAGGCAACGCTGGCCAGAGAGCTTGAGGCCAAGGGCCTTCAGGATGAGGTAGAGATCGTCCAGACAGGCTGCTTTGGACTCTGCGCCCTTGGCCCGATAATGATAATCTATCCCGATGGAGTTTTCTACAGCCGTGTGACGGTGGAGGATATCCCCGAGATAGTCGAGGAGCACCTCTTAAAGGGACGCATTGTGCAGCGCCTTATCCACACAGATGAGACCACGGAGCAGCTTGTGACCTCCCTTAACGAGACCAGCTTTTACAAGATACAGCACCGGGTGGCTCTGAGAAACTGCGGCGTGATAAACCCAGAGAACATTGACGAGTACATAGCCGTTGACGGTTATTCGGCTCTTGCAAAGGTGCTGACTGAGATGACCCCCGATGACGTAATCCAGGTGCTTCTGGATTCCGGGCTTCGCGGACGCGGCGGCGCAGGCTTCCCCACGGGCCTTAAGTGGAAGTTTGCAAAGGCATATGACAACGACCAGAAGTACGTCTGCTGCAACGCCGACGAGGGCGACCCGGGAGCGTTCATGGACCGCTCCGTCCTTGAGGGAGACCCCCACGCCGTGCTTGAGGCAATGACCATTGCGGGTTTTACTATCGGCGCAAGCCAGGGCTATATCTACGTCCGTGCCGAGTACCCGATAGCCGTCCAGAGGCTCCGTATCGCTATAGAGCAGGCTAGGGAGTACGGCCTTCTGGGCGATAACATCCTCGGAACCGGCTTCAAGTTTGACATTGACCTGCGCCTTGGCGCCGGAGCATTCGTCTGCGGCGAGGAGACCGCCCTTATGACCTCTATTGAGGGCAAGCGCGGCGAGCCTCGTCCACGTCCGCCGTTCCCGGCGGAGAAGGGCCTTTTCCAGAAGCCCTCTATCCTCAATAACGTAGAGACATATGCAAACATACCACAGATAATCCTGAAGGGCGCCCAGTGGTTTGCCTCCATGGGTACGGAAAAGTCCAAGGGTACCAAGGTTTTTGCGCTCGGCGGAAAGATAAAGCACACCGGCCTTGTGGAGGTCCCCATGGGCACCACCCTGCGCCAGATCGTTGAGGAGGTCGGCGGAGGAATACCCAACGGCAAGAAGTTCAAGGCCGCTCAGACCGGCGGACCTTCCGGCGGCTGCATCCCTGCTGAGTATTTTGATATCCCCATGGATTATGACAACCTTATCGCAATCGGATCCATGATGGGCTCCGGAGGCCTTATCGTCATGGACGAGGATAACTGCATGGTGGATATCGCCAAGTTCTTCCTCGCTTTCACAGTTGACGAGTCCTGCGGAAAGTGCACCCCCTGCCGTATCGGTACCAAGCGTATGCTTGAGATCCTTGAGAAGATCACTGACGGCAAGGCCACCATGGAGGATCTGGACAAGCTGGAGGAGCTGTGCTACTACGTGAAGGCAAACTCCCTATGCGGATTGGGCCAGACCGCGCCTAACCCCGTACTCTCCACCCTCAGGTATTTCCGTGACGAGTATATCGCCCACATTCAGGAGAAGCGCTGCCCGGCGGGCGTCTGCAAGCACCTGCTGTCCTTTGAGATAGACCCGGCCAAATGCCGCGGATGTACCGCCTGCGCCAGAAAGTGTCCTGCAGGCTGCATCTCCGGCGCGATAAAGCAGCCCCACGTTATCGATAAGGAGAAGTGCCTCAAGTGCGGTACCTGTATCGAGACCTGTAAGTTCGGAGCGATAAGCAAGAAATAAAGCGTTATATAAGGCTCACATATTCAGATGTGAGCCTTTATTTTATGGTGGTGCAGTGAAGATGGATAAAGAGGAGATCATTTTACGGCGGCTCTCGGCACAGCATCTGCTTTCGCCAGCTGACAAACGCAGGGCTGCACGGGATATTTGCGGCGTGCAGGCCCAATACATGACGAACGCGGCGCACGCGCTGTTTATCCGCGGCGGGGAGGGAGAGCTTCCCAAGGAGCTTATTAAGGGCTGGACCATACGGGGAACCATGCACGTTTTTGATGAGGCAGATCTGCCGGTTTTCCTGAACCGCGGCAGAAGAATTGCGCTCAGACCGTGCGATACTATGGAGAGCGACGAAAAAGTAACAGCGGCCCGAAAGGCCAAGCTCGCAGAGGTCATAGTCGAGGGTGTGGGCAGCGGGGCAAGCACCCGGGAGGAACTGAAGGCTCTTTGCAGAGCGTCCGGTATGACGGAGACGGAGGAGGAGAGCGTTTTCGACCCATGGGGCGGCACGATACGCGCTCTGTGCGAGGCCGGAAGGATATGCGGCCTTGCGCAGGAGAAAAAGGCGTATAGGCTCTGCCCGGGCTTTGAGCCGATGGAGGAGCGTGCGGCAAGGCTTGAGCTTCTTCGGCGGTATTTCTCCGGCTTTGGCCCGGCATCTTGCAGGGACGCTGCGTATTTCTTTGGTATATCCCAGTCAAAGATCAAAGAGCTGCTGGCGGAGCTGCCCCTTAAGACGGCGGACTTTAACGGAGATACGCTCTATTACATAGATAACTGCGTTTCACATGACGGCACCGTTCCCCGTTGCTTGTTCCTCGGGGGGTCTGACCAGCTTATGCTGGGATATCAGAAAATGGACAGTTTGTTTCTGCCGCCTGAGCATATGAGGAAAATATTCTCTCTGGCGGGGCAGGTCGCCCCAGCGCTGCTTATTGACAGCTCTGTGGCGGGAAAGTGGAAAAAGCGGGGCGGGAGAGTGCTTATTACACTTTTCCGGGGAGAGAGTGCCGCCGTAAAGGACGGGATATCCGCCGCGGCCCAGCGCCTTTGGGGAGAAAAGACTGTCTGTGTCTTTGAAGAGTGAATCAATAAACAGAAGCCGCCGATACCGGCGGCTTCTGTTTGCATATATTTATATTTGATATTATTTCTAAATGCGAAGCCGGATCTTTTGATAGTATAGGCTGTTACGCTGCAAGCCCGTAATAGTACGCCACCAACAGATCCACACACGCCCCGTAGGATTTGATCCCAAGCTCCTGTCCGTTTGCCTTGAGATAGCCGTCGTATACGGTCTCGGAGGCTGTAGTGATGACGGATTCCATCGTAGACCAGTAGCTGTTGTTGTCCTGCCAATCTATCAGCATGGAGCCGGTTATCTGTGACCTAAGCCCGCTCCAAAGCTCCTTGTCCGCCTTATACAAGGCGTTCATCAGGTAGATGGTGCCGGAGAGAAAGCCCGAGTATGTATAGACGGCGTTCCCAGAGGAGAGGCATGCAGCTATGCCGAGGAAATTTGCCTCCTGCTCAGCGTAAATTCCCCGCTGGTGGGCAAGCTCGTGGGCGATCGTAAAGGGGATTAGGCAGCCGGGCGGATCTATATTTATGTTTGATTCGCCGGTAAATGGGAAGTACACGCCGGTAAAGCCCATATAGCTTGAGAGCTTAGAAAACAGCAGCATTTTTTTCGGCGTCCGGGAGCTCCCCTCAAGAAACGGGAACTCCTCTGTAATTGCGCCGTAAATATCAGCCGATGCGGCAAAATAGCTGTCCATATCTTCAGAGAAGTGGCCCTCTGCATCACGCTCAACCGTGTCGGATAGTGCCAGAGCGCTTGTGAGGAAATATTCAGTCACTGCATAGAGCTGATCTGTGGTGACACCGTCGGGTGATATGCCGCTCTTGTCCTCAAATGAGTCGGAGCGGTAGTCAATCCCAAGAAGCCAGAGGTAGGCGGTAAATATGTATATGACCACGAGAAGCAATACCGCCGTGCGCTTTAAAAGCGTTAGGAGCCTTTTGCCTGAACGCTTAATTTTTATTACTGAACAGACAATAAAAACTATGACGAAAACACCCAGCGCCACATACATAAGCTCCATCACGGAGAAGGGAACGTAGGAGAATACCGTTCCCAAAAAATCCTTAACGGGTCTGGAAAAATATTTTACGGCGCCGTTCGCAAAGCTGCGGCTGGAGGAGAATATGTAGAAAACTGCCAGGGCCAGAAGCGGAGGTGCGGTTACGGCGCACCATTTTATCAAAGCCCTCTTGTCAATTTTCCTTGTCTTGGTTTCCGTATGCGCCACCTCCGTCCTTACAAAAGAATTATATCATATCATTGTATAATTTTTCAGCTGTTAAATATTAGTTCATAAAATAAAGTAAGGGGGTTATTAACCCCCTTACTTAGGTATTTATTTCAAATTTTACATAGAAAAGCTTTGCCATAAGGCAGTATGCAGCCGCGGAAAGGATAAACCAAACGCCCAGAAGCCCGTAGAACATCTCGCCTCCCAGAAGCTCCATAAGCCCGCCGCCAAAAAGATTTCCGATGAGTCCCGCGAGGCTCGAGGCCATCGTCATTATCGAGGCCGCCGTGGCCTTGAGTTCATCAGGGGCGATCGCATTTATGTAGTTTGTGGCAGCGCCGATCTGAAGGCCGTTTCCGATTCCGGCGAGGCACTGAACTGCAACCAGTGCCGCAAAGCTTTTGACAAGTCCCAGCATCGACAGACAGGCGACGGCGTTAAGCAGTGCGCACAGTATCATAAGCACCGGAAGCGGCAGCTTCCTGCGGAGTCTGACCATAAAGATCAGCGACGGAATCTCAAGCAAAGCCCTTAAAGCCACCACAAGGCCGTAAAGGTCTGTGTCCATGTTAAGCTCCTGCATATATACGGTGACCATTCCGCTGCTTGGGCGGCAGGCGATATAATAGGCAAACATAAAGACCACAAATATCCAGTAGGGCCTGTTGGACTTAAGCGGGCGGAGGTTAAACTTGGAACCGGATCTTTTGAGGTATGTCGGTTCCTCCGTCCTGAACAAAAACCACATTGCCGGGATAAGTGTAAGCGCAAACAGCCAGAAGGTGGAGCTGACGCCCAGCTTTGGCACTACCAGTGCGCACAGCCCGCCGCTGATGGCAAAGGCTATGGAGCCGCCCGCCCGCTGCAGACCGAAGTTATACCCATGCTCGGCGCAGCCGCGGACTTGGATATTGTCCGTTAAGGCGTAGGCTGTCTCGCGAAATCCGCTGCTGACTGAGAGATATATGGTCATAATGAGGCTGAAGCCCTTAATTTCTACGGGAATAAAGGGCACCAGAGCCATTGACAGCGCACTTAAGATAAACGCCGGGAACAGCACTTTTTTTATTGACTGGAACCTGTCGCTGAGCAGTCCCGCAATAAAGACACATAGAAATGACGCGACAAATCCGAGGGCGTTTACAACGCCTATCTGCGTTGCCGTAAAGCCGTTATCCTGAAGGTATACGTTGATATAGGAGGAGAAGGCGAGAGAGAACTGGTATATGATAATGAATAGGCACAGATTCCGTGCACCGTGGCGGTACGAAGCGTTTACCATTTTTCTATAGACCTTTCAGAGAAAATACGTCCTGATTATAATACTCATATTTTCGTAAAACAAGAGAAAAATACAAAATAATTACACAGTTAACGTTCACAAAATGAAAAAATGTTTCTATATGTATAAATGGCAGGCTGCGCAGGCGGAGAAAAGCGGCGGGAATCCTCCCGCCGCTTATGCTGTTCTGGTTTTTGCCGCGTCTTTTGAAGCGCGCTTCCGCCTTGTTTAACGGCCGAGATTCATGCCGCCGCTAAGTTCAAGTGTCTGTCCGGTTATATAGCCGCTCTCTTCGCTCGCAAGGAAGCATATTGCCTGTGCCAGATCCTCCGGAGTTCCAAGCTTTCCCATGGGGATATGGGGGAGCATTGTCTCTGGACGCGGGGCATCCTCAGGCTGGTCTCCAATACGGGGAATGGCGCCCTTAGCAATGCAGTTCACGGTTATGCCTTCATGGGCGAGACGCGCGGCGGCGTTGAGCGTGAGCGAACGCACGGCGCCCTTTCCAACAGCGTTTGCAAGCCCCTCAAGGGTGCCGCCCTGACATCCTTCCACGGTGGTCATAAAGATAACACGCGGAGCTTTGCTCCTCCTGAGATATGGAAGGGCAGTGCGCATCATCAGATAGCTTGTCAGGGTGAGATGTTCAACACCCTTCATCAGTTCCTCACCGGTGACGTCGTCTATGCCGCCGACCTTTCCGTTGCCGCCGGTATTGCAGATAACAACATCAACAGAGCCGTATTTTTTCTCAAGCTCCTTATAAGTTTCGGGATTCTGCTCCGCCGGGCCGCCGTCAGCTCTGGCGTAGGCGATACAATCGCCGGTGCAGCCGGCCGCCTTTACCTCGTCTATGAGAGATTGGGCCTTTTCCGGCTGATGGGTCATAAGGACCACATTCATTCCGCCTGCGCAGAGTGCTTTGACTGCGTCTCTGCCGTCTCCGGCTGTGGCGCCTGCAAAGACGCAGGTCCTTCCGGTTAATGTCTGCATTATGTAGATCCTCCTATCAGTCTATAAAGCGTCCGGCTGCGCTGAGCCAGCCATCAAGATAATTATACAGGGTCTTCTTTGTGTCTCCAAACTGTCCGGGAAATTCCTCACAGTCATCGGCTACACGGAAATCATGAGTTGCGCCCTCAACAAACGCTATGGTCTTGTCCTCGCTTGTGGCGTTGTTATAGATCTCCTCCGCGGCCAGATACTCATAACCGCCGGTCATGCCCATGCAGAGAAGGGGAGCGTGGATGCCCCTGATGTTTGCAGGCGGGCAGTCATAGGTGCGGAACCAGTCTACACCAACAGCTCCGTCCGCGTTCAGACGGTAATCGGCGTTTGCAAATACAGCGCGCTCTGTAAGGAACCGGCGGACGGTGGTAATAACGCAGGACACTGACATGGGTGTAAAGGTCTTGGTGAAATGTGGACGCCTTACAGAACGGATGATCTCATTGGTAACCGAGCCGTCCGCGTGGAGAAGGTTATGCTTATCTTTGGTGTGGGCAAAAATGTGGAGATCCTGAGGAAACAGCTTATTGCAGGGGCCGAATTGCGCGCCGCCGGTAACTATAAACGGCTCGTCGTCAACATAATTGCCCTTGCCGCTCTCGAGCGCGTGCAGACGCTCAAGCGCTCGGCCTACAATGGCGTTATTGCGCTCTGCCTGAGCCTTGAAAAACTTAGTTAGGAACTCATCGGTATAATGAGCGCCCTCAGGGTCAAAGCCGTTGGCGGGGGAATAGATATCAAGCTCAGGATCGAGCTTTATACCGTTGCCTTCCTCAATAACCGCAGGATCGACGCTGAACAGGGTCATGGAGCCGTTGCCCCAGTTTGAATCCAGGGTCATGATTCCGTCTGCGGGGGTAAGCTCTTCCTTGAGGGAGCACTTGATCAGCTTTTCATCTCCCTGAAAGCTCTTTATTCCGTTTTCAGCGGCGTGCTGATAAGCGGTCATAAGGGTAGCTCCGCCGCTGTGGCCCATGAGAACTACTTTTTTGATGCCGGGGTAGCTGTAAAGAAAATCGACAGCGCGCTTAATGTCCAGCATCTTATCGTCAAGTGTGGAATTCTCGTAGGAGACCTGACCGCCGAACGCGCGGTAGCCGCGCTTTGCAAGCTCTCCGCAAATGTCCCATGTGGTGTAGTCGTTGTCGGAGTGAATTATGATTATACCGATCTGGCTTTTTTCGCAGGGAACAACAGGCTCGTAGATAACGCCGCGCTGGAAATGGAAGCCGGGAGTAAGCTGCACAAACGTGCTTCTGATAGGCAGTCCCTCGTTGAGATAGCCGCCCTCATTGCTTGTAATGGCTTTTGTTTTTGGATCAAAAGTAAGCAAAGATAATCCCTCCTAATGTTTTTTAAGAAAAAGCTCCGAAGCAGCGCACGGCAGTAAAAAGAACTGCAAAAGGCATATGTAGGCAGCGAAGCTAATATCTTCTTAAAAATAAATTATGTACGTTTTTTCTGGGCTTGTCAAATCAGAAACAAAAGAATTTATTCAATTTTAGAAACAGTCAACAAAAATCAAAAGGGATAAAAGTTAAAAACAGAGATGGACTTTTGGCTATTTCATCCTGTTTTGAAGGATGGACTGCCTTGGGAAGCCCAGCTTGTCCCGCTGCCCGGGATTTAACATAATGGATGACTGTATGACGCCCCAGATGGTGATCTCGCACAGGTTCGGCAGGAACATATAGTGCAGGTCATCCGGTATGTCATGGCTGTAATATAGGATGTGATCTGCAAGCCTTGCAAGTGTGGAATCCGGCGTGGCAGTTATGGCAATAACCTTCGCGCCCTGTTCCTTTGCGGTATACAGGGCCTCGTTTACGCCCCGGGCCTCCCCGCTGTAGGCAAGGCCTATGACGGCGTCGCCCTTCCTCAGAAGCCCTGCGGCGCCGCTCATATTGACGGTGTCGTTATACGCCTGACTGAGTATCCCGGAGAGCATCAGAAGCTGCTGGCCGTAAAGGGCCGAGTAGTAGGAGCTGCTTTGACCATATATGTGTACGGTATTGGCGCTTATAATAGCGCCGACTATATCTTGAAGACTGTCAAGATTGACGGTCCGCAAGGTTTCGGCAAAGCATTCGGAGCCGCTTTTTAAAAGCTTCTCCACTATTGTCTCTATGGGATCCGAGTTTTCTATAAGTGAACCTGCGCTGCCAAGAAGCTCCTTCCGGGACATATAGAATTTAAGCTCGCTGAAACCGGAATAGGAGAGAGACTGACAAAATCTTGTGATTGTAGATGGGGCTATGCCGGTCTTGCGGGAGAGGGTCGTTATTGAGCAGCGGCTCACCTCCTCCTTATGGTCAAGAATGTACTTGGCGAGCTTTTTTTGCTGCTTTGGAAGAAAGGAGTACTGTGTACTGATGCGGCTTAAATACTCACCTGCTCCGCCGTTAAGCTCGTTATCGCTTTCAATGTGTATATGCATATCCATTACATCACCCCGTAAGTACTATCGTAGTATAAGTATATCACAATTTAAAGAAAAACGGAAATATTTCCAAAAAGCCGTTCTTCATCACAGAAATTTTTAATTGGCTGGGTTTTATTATTTTACATTTAACCGAAAAAAACATATAATTATATAAAACATAGCGAAAATATTTCCGAAATTTAAAGGCTGTTTAAAAGCGTTTTCGTGGAAGGGGAAGTATATTGAACATGAGCATTGAAGACAGAATATGCTCTTTTATAAGCGGCTTTTCCATCGATGCGGTGCCTGAGAATATAATAAGGCGTGGGGAGCGGTCATTTTTCGACACTGTCGCCGCGGCCTTTTCCGGTGCGGGTATGGAGCAGCTTATAAACACCGCCTACGCACTGGAGCTGGATATAAGTAAAGCCGACGGCGAGGGCTATACGATCCTTGGACTTGGCAGAAGGAAGCTGAGCCTTTCGGATGCGGTTCTCTTAAACGCCGTTTCGGCCCACTCCTGCGAGTATAACGACCTGTTTTACTGTCTTCCGGGACACCCCAGTGCCGTACTGATCCCGGTGGTACTGGGGCTTGGGGAAAAGCTCCATAAATCAGGAGCCGAGGTACTTGAGGCATATATCTGCGGTTTTGAGGTGCTGGGAAGGGTCAACCGTGCGCTTATGCCGGAGCACCATATAAGAGGCTTTCACTCCACAAGCACTGCGGGCATCATTGGAGCCGCCGCAGCAGCGGCAAAGCTTTTGAGGCTTGAGGGAGACAAGCTGGCTTCTGCTCTGTCCATCGCGTGTACATTTGCCTGCGGACTGAGGGGGAACTTCGGCTATACGGTCAATTCCCTGCATGTGGGAAACGCCGCTATGAACGGTTTGCGGGCGGCGCTTTACGCGCAGAGCGGGATACGGGCAAATCCCGGGCTTGTGGATATGCCCGGCGGGTATATTGACGCCTTCTGGGGAAGCTTGGAAAAATTTTCGGACGAGCTGGAGCTTCTGGGGAAGGTGTCCGTATTTGAAGACCCCGGGCTTTTGCTGAAGAAATACCCCACCTGTTACTCAACCTATCAGGCTATTGACGCCGCGGATATGCTTGTCAGGGAGGAGGGCATATGCCCTCATGAGATAGCAAGGGCAGAGTGCCTTACATCTCCCAACCACTACATGTCACTTCCGTCTGAGTGGCCGGAAAGCGTATATGGGCAGCGCTTCTGCATACCGTTTTGTCTGGCATGGGTGCTTAACGGCGGGAAGGTAAGCGCCGGGAGCTTTGCCATGCCGCACTTTAACGATACTCAGCTTATTGAGCTTAAAGATAAAATTTATTACGCCGTTGACCCGGGGCAGGAGGGAGAGACCGGCTTCGGCAGCACAAAGGTCACGGTTTACCTTAAAGATGGCCGGGTGCTCAGCCGCCGGGCGTATCCGGAGGATAAGGAGCGTGTGGAGGGCTGGAGCGACAGTGCGTTTTTTGAAAAGCTCTCCGCCTGCATGTCCGGAAGTGTTAAAACAGAGCAGCTTGAGGCCCTGCGGGGCGATGTTTACCGCTTTACAGAGCTTGAAGATATAGCCGTATGGCTCAAAAACAGATTTGAAACGGAGGCTTGTAAATGAGACTTATAGACCTTTCAACAGAACTGAGGGACGGTATGCCAAAGCCGCCAAGCGGGCCGAGGGTCGATATGAAATATGTCCTGACCCACTCGGCGGAGGAGGAGGCGCGCAGGGGCTTCACGAACAAGATGGAGCAGTTTACAATAACGACCCATGTGGCCACTCACATCGACGCACCGGCGCACTTTACTATGAAGGGCAAGAATATTGACGACTACCCGCTGGAATTTTTCTATATGGTGCCGACGGTGCTGCTGGATCTGGAGCGTGAGCCATACGGTATCATTGACGAGCAGGATATTAAAGACGCAGAGCGTGCCTGCGGCGAGATACAGGAGGGGGATCTTGTAATTATAAACACAGGCTCATATAAGCGCTATGAGGATCCGGATTATGAGAAATCGCCGTATCTCACAAGGGAGGCTGCAAGATACCTTGCGGACAAAAAGGTGAAGATGGTGGGCATCGATTCCTTTACTGTGGATGATCCCAGGGTAAAGGACAAGCCCGCCCATGTGGAGCTGCTGTGTAAAAACGGCATACCTGTCATAGAGTGCGTTGTGAATCTTGGTGAGCTTCCCATGCACCGCTTTAAGACGATATGTATGCCGCTTAAGGTAAAGGAAGGCTCCGGCGGCTTCACCAGAATGGCCGCGGTTATTGAATGAGAGGAGGAAAACAGCATGAAAAAATATATGCGCATCCACAAAAATGACAATGTGGCGGTCATGCTCTATGACGCAAAGCCCGGCGACGTGGTGGAGCTTGACGATGTTACGGTAACGCTGAACGAGGATATACCGTATGGACACAAGGTCGCGCTGAGGGATTTCAAGACCGGAGATCACGTTATAAAATATAATCAGCCCATCGGCTATGTGACGGCGGATGCCAAAAAGGGCGACTGGCTGCACATACATAATATTAAGAGCCTGAGAGGAGGCTTTGGGAAATGAGAACTACATTCTTTGGCTTTGAGAGAGCCAACGGCAGCGTGGGCGTAAGGAACCACGTGGCGGTCATATCCGCCATGGACAACTCAAACTTTGTTGCACGCAGGGTCTGCCAGCAGGTCAGGGGCACAGTGCCTGTCTGCCCTTGCTTCGGCCGCGGCGAGGTGGGCGATGACCTTGAGCAGCATATAGCGATACTCGGGGGAGTCGGTGCAAACCCGAATGTTTACTCCGCGGTAATAGTATCATTAGAGCCGGTCATAGCAGGCAGGATCGCCGAGATTATCCGCCGCGAGGGCAAGGAGGCCGTCGTTCTGTCCTTTGACGAATGCGGCGGCACCGTCGGCACTACTGCCGAGGCTGTCCGCACGGCGGAGCGTATGGTCATTGCCGCGTCCAAGCAGAAGCGTGTGGAGGCACCGGTCAGCAAGCTTCTTCTGGGAACTGAGTGCGGCGGCTCAGACACGATTTCCGGGCTTATATCTAACCCTGCCACAGGTATGGTTGCTGATAAGCTGATAGATCTGGGCGGCAGCGCGGTGCTCTCAGAGACCACGGAGTGGATGGGCGCCGAGGAGCAGCTCCGCGCCCGTGCCGTGACGCCGGAGCTCGGACAGAGGATCGTAGACGCAATCAAGTGGTATGAGGACTACATCATATCGATAGGCGTTGATATTAACGGCACAAACCCTGCTCCCGACAACATTAAGGGCGGCCTCAGCACCATTGAGGAGAAGGCCCTCGGGGCTGTTGAAAAGGGCGGAAGCCGCCCGATACAGGATCTCATAACCTACGGTCAGAGGCCCACCAAGCAGGGACTTACGCTGGTAGACGCCTCACCCGGAGGAGTGGAGAACACCACGACCCTTGCCGCCGCAGGCTGCCAGCTTATAATCTTCTCCACCGGCAAAGGAAACCCCATAGGAAACCCGGTGGTGCCCACGATAAAGGTCACAGGAAACGACAGGACCATCGTAAACTATGCTGACAATATTGACGTTGACCTCACCCGCGCGGTGACTGAGGACATAGCCCTTGAGGATGTCGCGGCAGGGCTTTTTGAGGATATGCTGGACTACGCTGACGGAAAGCTCACAACGGCAGAGGTGCTGGGCGATACGGAGATAGCCGTCACGCGCATTGGCTATACCGTGTAGTATAAGGAGAGATATAATGAACATAGATTACATAAAAAGCATATTTTCCCTTGACGGGCGCAAGGCGGTGGTCACGGGTGCAAGCTCCGGAATAGGAAGGGCTATCGCGGTCTCATTGGCCAATTTCGGCGCGGAGGTGGCGCTTCTCGGACGGTCCGCGGAGAAGCTTCGTGAGACACGTGAGATAATCGAGAAAAGCGGCGGGGTGTGTCAGGAGTACATCGTTGACATCTCCGATACGGCCTCCCAGGACAGGTTCTTTGACGAGTTTATGAAAAAGAACGGACGTCTTGATATTTTCATCGCCAACGCCGGTATAAATAAGCGTGCGGAGCTTCCGGATACCGACCTTGCGGATATTGAGGACATGATAAAAACGGACTATTACGGCACCCTCTACGGCATGATCAAGGCGTCAAATATAATGAAGCCCCAGCGTTCGGGAAACATGGTGGTCATAACATCGATAAACGCCCTCAGCCCGCTGCCGAATCAGGCGGTTTACTCCAGCGTTAAGGCGGCGCTGGAGAGCGCGATGCAGAGCTTCGCGGGGAGCATGGCGGAGTATGGCGTCAGGGTCAACAGCTGTGCTCCGGGATGCATACACACTCCGCTGAACAGGCACATATTCGGCGTGGATGAGTACAGGGAGGAGAAGGAGAAGAACATCCCCCTCGGGAAGATAGGACACCCGGAGGACATAGGCGATGTTGTGGCAACGATGGTAAGCGACGCTTACCGCTATATGACCGGCTCCACCATACTGGTTGACGGCGGCGAGCTGATGCGCAAAAAGCAGAAGCAGCCGGCGATCGACACGCCTGTTCTGTAAAGAAATATAAAAATGCGCCGCAAAGCATACACCCGGAAAACGGGAGCATGGCCTTGCGGCGCTTTTTTGTTTTAATCTCACACTTTGCTGACTATGAAGCTTATTTTTAAAAGCTTGGCAGTAATATAGTATCCTGCGACTGATAATATGAGGATCACACCCAATATCGTATAGAACATCTCCGAGCCGAGCCATTCTATGATGGGCCCTCCGAAGAGATTGCCTAATAGCCCGGCGAGGCTTGCGGCCATCATAAGTATTGAGGAGGCGGTAGCCTTCAGGTCATCCGGCGCAATACTGTTTATGTAGTTCGTGGCTGAGCCGATGTTAAGCCCGTTGCCGAGACCGGTGAATACCTGGATCAGCAGGAACGCCGGGAAGGACTTAACTGCTAGCCCCATAGACAGGGAAGTTATCCCCAAAAAGATACCGCCAAGTATTACAAGGAGCGGGAGCGGCACCTTCCTGCGCAGGCGTACCATAAGAAGCAGCGACGGGACCTCCAGTGCGGCGCGGAAGGCGACCACAAGCCCATACATGGCTGTGCTCATGCCTTTTTCCTGCATATAGAGAGTCATAAGGCTGTGAAAGGGCTTTGAGGCCAGATAATACACGAACATAAATATTACAAACACCCAGTAGGGCTTATTTGAGAGCAGCGAACGAAGCTCCAGCTTCCCGCGCTTTGACACATACCGCGGCTCCGGTGTGCGGCAGAGGAAAAACAGCGAAGGTATAAGCACGACAGAGTAAAGCCAGAATGTGGACGCCGCGCCCAGCTTCGGGACAGCCAGCGTGCATAAAGCGCCGCACAGCGCGAAGGTGAGGGATCCACCCGCTCTCTGAAGCCCAAAATTGTAGCCGTGTTCCGCACAGCTTCTGACGAGTATGTTGTCCACAAGAGAGGAGGACATCTCCTTAAAGCCGATGCACAGGGGGAGGTACAGCATCATGATGAGCACAAACGCACGGCTGCCGGTGGGAAAAAGCGGCGTCGCAGAGTATGCGATTATGCAGACTATTATTGTGGGCACAAGGACCTTTTTTATGGAGCGGAGCTTGTCGCTTATAAACCCGGAGGCGAAGAAGCAGACCAGCGAGGCCACAAATCCGAAGGCATTGACGGCGCTGACCTGTGAGGCGGTAAAGCCGTTGTCCTGAAGATAGATGTTTATGTAGGACGTAAACGCCAGCGCAAACTGGTATAGAAGGACAAAAAGGAGCAGGTTCGCCGCTCCTTTTTTAGTTGAGACTAAAGTATTTGTCATTGGGGTTGCCAGTGCCTTTCTTAAGACGATAGTACTGATTATAATACTGTTCAGCGCCCGCTGCAAGCGGGAGTTTTAGTGTTTTTATGCAAGTTTGAGAATAAGTATCGGTTAAAAATTCAAAAGATACCCCGGTTATATTTTAGCTGGGCAAATATCATAAGGCCCAATCCGGATATAAGTAACGCCATAAGTATATATTCCGACAGGGAGGAGGCCAGAAACGCCTTAAGCACGCTGTAAACAATAAGCCCCAGCCCGGAGAGTATGCTTCCAAGGCCCATAAGACGGCAGTAAGGCAGTTGGTTTTCCTTGGTCACCTTGCGGCGGTTATACCAGTGTATTGAGGCAATATTGCCTTTTATATTGAAAATACCAAGGATTATGATCATGATCCCCAAAGCCGCAGGAGTTGCATATTCTCTAAGAGGCTTACAGAAACAGAAGATAACAGCGAGAAGCGCAATACCAGCCAAGCCGGAGAGGACAAAAAGGGCTTTCTTCCGCTTTAGTGTGTTTTTTGTATTTTGAACAGGCTGCTGAGAGCAGCTGCGCTCAGGCAGAAGCTCGTTTGCAGAAATGCCGAAATAATCTGCCAGAAGTGTGAGGGAATCTTCACCGGGAAGTCCCAGACCGTTTTCCCATTTAGCGACTGCCGATCGGCTGATGTGTATGTCCGAGGCCAGCTTCTCCTGTGATACCCCTTTCTGTGAGCGAAGCTCCTTCAGCCGTGTGCCGAAATCCATAGGTTGTACCCCCCTTGCTGATTCTACGTCTATTATAGCATCTGAGCCGCAAAACTGCTGTTACTTGTGCTGTTACTTTTTCTTTTTGTGCAAAAAGAGCACCCCATCTGCTGCTCAGCATATAATGCTGTCTGACAAATGGGGTGCGGTTTGATATCAAATCTAAAGAGGGGCGTTACTTGTTGAGCGCTTCGTTAACTGCGACGGCTACGGCAACTGTAGCGCCGTTCCCACGCGGCAGGCCGCGCGGGAGCCCTTTAAATTTAGACTGCTCGGGGCAAATGAATTGCCCCTGCGCCAAGGTTTTGCAAAGCAAAACACTTGAGCGGCGTAAACGCCGTGCCGCCGAAGGCGGCATGGTCGGCATAATGGCTTTAAGGCTTACGCTTACTTGTTGAGCGCTTCGTTAACTGCGACGGCTACGGCAACTGTAGCGCCGACCATCGGGTTGTTGCCCATGCCCAGGAAGCCCATCATTTCAACGTGAGCAGGGACGGAGGAGGAGCCTGCGAACTGAGCGTCAGAGTGCATACGGCCCATGGTATCGGTCATGCCGTAAGAAGCCGGGCCGGCGGCCATGTTGTCCGGGTGGAGGGTACGGCCCGTGCCGCCGCCGGAAGCGACGGAGAAGTACTTCTTGCCCTGCTCAACGCACTCCTTCTTATAGGTGCCGGCGACAGGATGCTGGAAGCGGGTCGGGTTGGTGGAGTTTCCGGTGATGGAAACGTCAACACCCTCATGGTGCATGATGGCGACGCCCTCACGGACATCGTCGGCGCCGTAGCAGCGGACTGCGGCACGCTCGCCGTTGGAATAAGCGATCTCGCGGACTATCTTAAGTTCGCCGGTGTAGTAGTCAAACTGGGTCTGTACATAGGTAAAGCCGTTGATGCGGGAGATTATTTGAGCGGCGTCCTTGCCAAGACCGTTAAGGATAACGCGAAGCGGGGTCTTGCGGGCCTTGTTGGCGTTGCGGGCGATGCCGATGGCGCCCTCCGCGGCGGCGAAGGACTCGTGACCGGCAAGGAACGCGAAGCACTGTGTCTCGTCTCTCAGAAGCATTGCGCCTAAGTTTCCGTGGCCAAGGCCGACCTTACGGTCGTCAGCAACAGAACCCTTAATGCAGAAGGCTTGAAGGCCGATACCGATAGCCTCAGCGGCCTCGGCGGCGCTCTTTACGCCCTTCTTTATCGCGATGGCCGCGCCCATGGTGTAGGCCCAGCAGGCGTTTTCAAAGCAGATGGGCTGGATGCCTTTGACGATGGAGTATGGGTCAAGGCCCTTCTCGTCACAGATCTGCTTTGCCTCCTCGAGACTGGCAATGCCGTACTCTGCGAGGACGGAATTTATGTTGTCGATTCTTCTCTCATAGCTTTCAAAAAGTGCCATTATTCTGTCCTCCCTTTATTCCTGACGCGGGTCGATGTAACGGACGGCATCAGCGAAACGGCCATAGGTGCCGGAGGCGTTCTTCATGGCCTCGTTAGCGTCTGTGCCCTTCTTGATGGCCTCCATCATCTTTCCGATATGTACGAACTCGTAGCCGATGATCTGGTCGTCGGCGTCAAGTGCAAGACGGGTGATGTAGCCCTCGGTAAGCTCAAGATAGCGGGGACCCTTTGCCTTTGTGGCGAAGATTGTGCCGGTCTGGCTGCGAAGGCCCTTGCCAAGATCCTCAAGAGAGGTGCCGACGGGCAGGCCGCCCTCGGAGAAAGCGGACTGGCTGCGGCCGTAGACGATCTGGAGGAACAGCTCGCGCATTGCGGTGTTGATAGCGTCGCAGACAAGGTCGGTGTTAAGAGCCTCAAGGAGAGTCTTTCCAATGAGGATCTCTCCGGCCATAGCGGCTGAGTGGGTCATACCGGTGCAGCCGATGGTCTCAACGAGCGCCTCCTCAATTATGCCGTCCTTGATGTTCAGGCTCAGCTTGCAGGTGCCCTGTTGGGGTGCGCACCAGCCGATGCCATGGGTGAAGCCGCTGATGTCCTTAATGTCCTTGGCCTGTACCCATTTGCCCTCCTCGGGGATGGGTGCGGGGCCGTGATATGCGCCTTTGGCGACGCATGTCATGTGTTCTACTTCTGCTGAATAGATCATGTTAAGCTCCCTTCTTCACTGGTATAAACCTGTTTAGGCGGTTTGCCGCCGTTGTGCTTTATGATTCACGCGAAAATTATACCAGTCTAAAATTCTCGTGTCAACAAATTAACAAGGCGGGCTAAGCATTTTTGTCAAAAGCAAGAAAAAAACCGCGTGAAACCGGCTGGTTTCACGCGGTTTGAAGGTTTTTAGATTTCAGTCATCCCAGAAGTTGATCTGTATATCGCCAGAGGTGCTCTCGGCATGAAGGGAGATGCTGCCCGCCCGCAGGCCGTTCGGGAGGTTAGAGTCACCGCTCACGGTGCTGACGGATATAGTGTAGTCGACCGTCCGCCCAGCCAGTGTGCCGGAGACCTCGCCGCTCACTGTGGAAAAATCCACGGAGGAGCGGGCGCTTATAAGGTCAAAGCGCTGGCCGCCGCTGGTAGATTCAATGGCGACGGTGTCGGCGGTGAGGTACCCGCAGCGGACCTCGCCTGAGGTGGTGGAGAGGAATATGCCGACGGCGTCTGTATCTCGAAGTTCAATGCCGCCGCTGGTGGTACTGACAAGAAAGTCTCCGGAGGTTTTGCAGCTGTCGGCCTCCACCTCGCCTGAGGTGCTGGAGAGGGTGATGCCGCTGTCAAACTCCGCCTTCTCAAGGGAAATCTCTCCGCTGGTGGAGGAGGCACTCAGCTGCTGACCTTGCAGGTTTTCGGCTTCTATGTCGCCGCTTGTGGTGGAAAGCTCCGTCTTTCCAAAGAACATTCCCTGTGAAAGACGGATATCGCCGGAGGAGGTGGAGATGGAGAGGTCCGCGCCGCTACTGGCCAGCTCCTCCGGAAGCAGGATGGTGAGACTGCTGTCCTCACTGTCCCAGTCAATCCGGAAGGTCCATTTAAACCAGGCCCGCGTGCTGTCGCGCTCGATCCTCAGAATCGCACCCTCCGTGATGGTGTAACGGTCCTCCTCGTATTCATAGCAGTATATGTGGATGAGACCGTCCGTGGAGATGCCGAGCTTCACGTCGGCGTCGGTGTCCTTTACCGCGATCGCATCGACGCCCTCTGGGGAGAGGGTGTACTCCCGTCGGACGCCTGTGCCGCCGGCGGAATCGTCCTCGCCGGCGGCCTCTGAACCGCCCAGGTCGATGATGAACCGCTCTGTGCGCATATTGAGAACACTGTAGTCACAGCCGGATATAAAGTACCCCGCAGTAAAAAGCACAAGCCCCGCAAGCAGGATAGCGCCGCCTATGATGGCAAGCTTTTTCATTCCTCAGACGCCTCCTTCCTTCCGATAAACAGGCGCTTGATCCATCGCCCAAACGCCTTGGTGAGGCTGATGAGCCAGACGGCCAGCTGCTTGGTGGCCGGTACCAGAAGGAGCGCCACCCCTGCGCAGACCAGCCCGACGCCGAAGAGCATCAGGCGCGGCGCAAATCCTGTGTAGGGCAGGAAAAACCCGCCGAGCAGGATGACAACGCCTGAGACGGCCAGAGCAGCCAACACGGCGACAATGGCAATAATAACTGACCAGACCACCACATAGACGGAGAAGAACACCACAAAGAAGGCGATAAGCAGCGGGAGCCAGATTGGGAAGCCGCAGATCGCCAGGACGATCCACAGTATGCGGCTGCCGGTGCGCGCCCTTGTGGTCTTGGCCTTCTGCTTTATCAGGGTGGTCAGCGGCATGGATTGCTCAATCTCGCCGGCGATGTCGTCAAGGCTGCCCATGGCTGCTACGGCCTCCTCCTCCAAGGCCCCCTCCTCCATACGGTCATCTATTGCCTCACGGTAGAAGTCCACCGACTTTTTGACCTCATCATATGGGAGATATCCGAGCCGGTGTGTAAGCTGGGATAGAAATTCATCTTTTGTCATAATAACAAGCCTCCTGCAAAGACTGCTTCATCAGCCCGCAAAGCCAATGCGGATATCACCGGACGAGGTCTTTGCCCTCACATTGTACGGGCCGCCCGTAAACTCAGGAGCGTGTACATCGCCGCTGGAGGTTTTCGCGCTGACGGAATAATTGGCGCTGCTTCCGGGAAACCGGGCGGAGATGTCCCCGCTGAGACTTTCAAACTCCGATTTGCCGCAGGGCGCTGTGAGCCTGCAGTTAATGTCACCGCTCACGGTGCTGGCGGAAAGCCCGTCGCTGACGGCAGCATCCGATATATCCACATCGCCGCTGGCAGTTTTGAATTTTGCGTTTCTGCACCGGCAGCCGCTCATGCTGTTATCGCCGCTGGAGGCCGCCATATCCAGCTCATCGCAGGTTGAATTCGTTATCTCCACGTCTCCTGAGGCCGTGATGGCGCTTATACGCCCGGCGCAGGTGAGACCGCGTACGTCGATATCGCCGCTGGCGGACTTGAGGTTCAGAGTCCCTAAGGAGAGGTCGGCGCACTCAATATCGCCTGAGGCCGTGACCGCCGACGCCGCAAGCTGGGGCATGACCGGAAGGCGTATGATCAGGTCATTGTCACCGGAGAAGGAAAAATCAAAGCTGGGCAGGTTTATGGAATATCCGAAGAGATTGAAGCTCCTGCTGCTATTATCCTCACGGCGCTTTACAAGGACACGCCTAATAGATAGAGTGGAGCCTTCGGTTATGTTGTACTGCCAGGAATTTGCCGCGATGTACTCCACATGTATAAGACCATCCGGGGAGGGGAGCAGGCGCACGTCGCAGGAGCTTTCCAGCACCTCAAGCTTTGTGACAACCTCGGGCTTAAAGACCCGGTGGATGGCCTCGCCCGCCGTGTAGGTCTCGCCGTCCCCCGAGACATATTCGTATTGGTGGCTGGTGGTCCCCATGACCTCCCTCACGATGTCGTCAATGCTGCCCATGGCCGCAACAGCCTCCTCCTCGGAGAGGCCATCCTCCATGCGGTCGTCTATTGCCTCCGAATAGAATAAAACGGTTTTCTGTGCCTCGTCAGGCGGCATCAGCCGCAGCCGCCGGCACAGCTCGTCGAGAAACTCTTTTTTACTCATCATTATCCTCCTTAATGAATCGATAGGCCCGCATGACTTCCTCCCATTCCTTGAGAAATTCCTCAATGCGCGCGCGGCCCGCGTCGGTTATGCTGTAATATTTTCGCAGCCGTCCGTTGTGCTCCACGGAGTAAACCTTCAGGTACTGCGCCGACTCGAGACGCTTCAGGATCGGGTACAGGGTCGATTCCGACATGACCACATATCCGCTCAGATCCTTGATGATCTGGTACCCGTAGGAATCACCTTTTGAAAGCGCCTTCAAAACGCATACGTCAAGCATTCCCCGTTTGAGCTGTATGTCCATCAAAACACCTCCTGTTGAATAATATTATGCTACACATAGTATTATATGTCAAGCGGTATTTCGGATTTTATGTTTTTTATTATAATAGGAGTAGAAATAATTGCTGAATGAATTATCGTAAAATGGAATAAATTGCAGATGTTTGCTTTTGAGATTTACGTTTGCACCTGAGTGCGGTAAAATTAACTTGGTTCCAATGAATTGATCAATGCTTAGTTGTTGGGCTTTATTTGAATAAATTTAAATAGAGGAGAGATGGTTATGGTAATTTCAAACTGGAGAGATTCGGCACCGACAATAGTACATGATTGCGGTATCGACTGGAAGCTGCTCAAGGGTCAGGAGAACTTTGATCCGGCTGTTCCTAACTACTGTATGAAGGGTATGCTCTATGTGGCATACGCCATGCTTCAAAGTGGTCACGCATATGAGGGACATGTGCATGATGACCATGAGGAAATCTACTTCATAATCTCCGGTACCGGAGAGATACAGGTCGGAGATGAGGTCAGAAGCTTCAGGGACGGCGACGCGATCTACATCCCGCTGGGTGCCATACACTCGATAAAGAATACTGGGGAGGATTTTGTGACCTTCCTGGCCTTCTCCTCACAGATAGATCAGGATAAAAAATAAAAAGGAGAACGAGAGATGAACAGAAAATGTGCTATAGTTACCGGCGGCTCCAGTGGAATAGGCCGCGGTACGGTTTATCTTCTTGCGAGAAACGGGTATGATGTGGCATTTTCTTACCGCTCCGGTGAGAAAAAGGCAGAGGATGTTGTTGAAAACCTTAAAAAGGAGTGCCCTGAGGGCAGGTTCTTCTGCTTCCACTCCGATATGTCGGTAAGAGGCGACGGAAAGAAGTTTTTCCGCGAGGCCGTTGATGCGCTCGGCTCCCTTGACCTCATGGTCAATAACGCCGGTGTGTGTATTAAAGAGGGGCTCCTCGACCTTACTGAGGAAAACACTGATTACATGATCGAGCTTGATTTCCGCAACTATATATTTATGACAAAAGAAGCCGCAACATATATGGCAGCCAAGGGAATCAAGGGAAGCATCGTTAACATAACCTCTACACGCTCTGAGAGGGCCTATCCGACTGACGGCATTTACGGCGCGCTGAAGGCCGGCCTAAACCGCGCCATCCAGTCCTTCGCTCTTGATGTCGCCCCCTACGGCATACGCATAAACAATGTAGCTCCCGGTGCAATACAGCGCCTGACTGCAGAGGAGATGGAGGAGAACCCTGTCCAGAAGCCTCAGATAGCCTACCTGTCTGAGAGAATACCCCTTGGCAGATACGGCCAGCCGGAGGATATTGCGAAGGCTGTCCTGTTCCTTGCTTCCGACGGAGCTGAGTATATCACCGGCCAGACACTCAAGGTGGATGGCGGCCTCATAATCCCCGGTATGCCCGAGTGGCCGAAGGACGCCGAGCGCGGCTGGGGCAAGCCTGAGGTCAGAGAGGTAAGCTGGGAATAAAACTTCATGCGCAGTACGCGCACCACGAAAAAAGCAAACGCTGCCGCGCGAAGTTTTTGTGCATCATTTTTGGTTGCCCCAAAGGGGCGAGAAAATGGCACATCGTATGATTTTGCTATGCTTTTGCATAGCAAAAAACTCCCCGCAAAGCGGGGAGAATAAAAAGACTGGATAAAAGGCGCTATTTTTTCCGGCTGTTCAGTACGGCCTTTGTGCAGGCGGAGATGAGCGCCTCACGCTCCGGACGGCGTATAAGCTCCGCCTGAATGGCACCGAGGATGGCGATCTCACACATGCTGCCGATATGCAGGTATTGAAGGTCGTCGGGAATATTGTGGCTGTAGTAGAGAGTGTAATCGGCGAGCTTTTCCATGGTTGAGTTCGGCGTGGCGGTAATAGCAACGGCCACGCCTCCGTTTGCTTTAGCCCGTTCCAAAGCGTTTACGACGGAGCGGGCCTCGCCGCTGTAGGCTATGCCTATTACCACATCCTTCGGCTTTAAGATGCTAGATGATATGCGCATATCCAGCGGGTCGTTTATCGCTTGGCTGGAAACCCCGGCGCGCAGCAGCATCTGCTGGGCATAGAGGGCGGAGATATATCCTCCGCTCTGTCCGTAAATATTTACGGATTCGGCATTAAGTATGGCTGTGGCCACTTTAGCGATGACCTTGGGATTTAAGATCCTCTGGGTGTCGGCGATAGCGTCACCGGAGGCGTTCATCAGCTTTTGCATTACTGTTGGCAGAGAGTCGTTCTTTTGTATGACGTCGTTTATCGCGGCTGGGGAGAGAAGCCCCTTCTCAATGTATACCTTAAGTTCGCTGAAGCCCTTGTAGGACAGCGCCTGACAAAAGCGCGTGATAGTGGAGGGGACTGTCCCTGTTTTGGCTGCCAGCTGTGTGACGGAGTAGTGCGATACCTCCTCCTGATGTGCGAGGATGTAGTGTGCTATACGCTTCTGCGTTCGGGAGAGTGATTCATACTGGGCGCGTATACGTCCGATATACTCAACACTGTCGCTTTCAGCAACCGGAAGAGAGTGTTTATCCACGATAAGGACCTCCAGCTATACATATATTTTAATATAATTTTAACTCAATATAGAGAAATACACAAGCTCAGTTGTGAATTTTAGTTCCTGTGGAAGAATTTTTAAGGCGGTGTTTTATGAAGATTACACAAGTAAAAGCGATACTTACCTCTCCTAACCAGAATTATCTCTTTGTGAAGATAGAGACCGACGCCGGTATTTACGGAATTGGTGACTGCTCCTTAAACGGCAGGGAGACTCCTGTTAAGGAGCTTATAGACAGCTACCTTGCACCTATGCTTGTTGGCCGTGATCCGCTTAATATCGAGGACTTCTGGCAGATGGTGTACCGCGGCTCCTATTGGCGCGGCGGAAACATCATGATGAGCGCGTTAAGCGGTATTGATATGGCACTCTGGGATATCCTCGGCAAGGACTGCGGAAAGCCGGTATATCAGCTCATCGGCGGAAAGTGCCGCGATAAGGTTATGTGCTACTCCCATGTTTTGGGAAAGACCAATGAGGATAAAATTGCTCAGGCTCACGATTATGCTGAGCGGCGCAAGCTGAAGGTCATCCGTCTGAGAGCCGGTATGCCTGCTGCTTTGGGTACTTTTGGTGTCAAGGGCGAGCAGCAGGGTCCCGTCATTGAGCCGTGGACGCCTTCTGAGCAGATAGTTAACACTATTGATTATTTCATTAAGGTGCGCGAGGCTGTAGGACCGGATGTGGGCATAATCTACGACCTGCATGAGCGCTTTACCCCGTCGGATGCCATCCGTATCATGCGTGAATTGGAGCCGTATCATCCCTACTTTATTGAGGATCCCGTGGCTCCTGACAGCATCGAGGCGCTGCGCTCCGTCAGGGAAAAGACCGCGGTGCCTATCGGATACGGCGAGCTGTACAAGAGCCGCTGGGAGTGCCTGCCTGCTATAACCGAAAGGCTTGTTGACTTTATCCGCTGCGACGTTATCCGCATCGGCGGTATCACCGAGGCAAGGAAGATCGCGGCCATCGCAGAGACCTATGACGTCAAGACCGCATGGCACGGCCCCAACGACGTGTCCCCTGTGACTCATGCTGTAAACTGGCACCTGAATGTATCCTCCTACAATTTTGGAATTCAGGAGGACGGCACCACAGACGGACTTGTAAAGGAAGTGATCTCCGGAGGTATCGAGTATGAGGATGGGTATCTTACCATGCCCGATAAGCCGGGAATAGGCTGTGAGATAGACGAGGAGGCCGCAGCGCGGTATCCCTTCAAAAAGGCATATATCCCGGTATGCCGTCAGTCGGACGGTTCAATACATACCTGGTAAAATGAAGCAATACATAAACAAAAAGAGCGGAAGCCCAAGGCTTCCGCTCTTTTTGTATAATGGGAACTATTGTATTTGGAAGTTTTTAGATACTTGTATTCTAATATTATGTGTTGTATAATCCGAACAGTTTTAATGCAATAAAATTGATGAAGTATTGCTTAACTCAGATGATTTTATGGGCGTTTATGCACATTGTATTAAATATAACATGATTATTATGCAAAAATTTTAATTCTATGGAGGTTGAAAGATGATAACAGAAAGTATTTTTGGTAAGCTGGCAGATGGCAGGATTGTTCACCAATATACAATAACCAATTCGCGCGGTGAATATGTAGAGCTTCTGGACTACGGCGCAACGATTCACGGCCTGTTTGTACTGGACAAAAATCAGCAGCTTGGAGATGTTGTGCTTGGCTCTGCTAATATTGAGCAGCTCTCACAAGGCGGAGTTTTGGAGGGCGCCACGATAGGCAGAATCGCAAATCGAATTGAGCACGGGCGCTATATGGCTGATGGACAATGTATTCAGCTTGAATTAAATGATCGCGGCCAGTTTTTACATAGCTGCAGTGCAAATTATGCAAAGCGTATTTTTGATGTGAGCACTATACCCGAAAAAAATCAGGTGATATTTTTATTGAGTGATGACGGCCGCGGAGGCTTTGGATGCGGTGCGGAAGTATCGGTGAGTTTTTCTTTTGATGATAATTCGGCGCTATCCATTAGTTATGAAATGACACCTGATGGTACTACAGTCCTCTGTCCGACAAATCATGCATATTTCAACCTCGCTTGCGGCGGAGATTCTAAAAATCATATATTGAAAGTGGAAGGCAGCAAAATAGCAGAAAAGGACGAGTTTGGGATCCCGCATGGCAGCAGTTTGCGCGTTGAAGGGACTCCGTACGATTTTTGTGAGTGGAGGACTGTTGGGGATGCGATTAAATCAGATACCTCCGGCTTGCTTGGAAATCGAAAAATTTTGGATGATTATTATTTACTGGATAAAGGAAAAGAGTTTGGCCTTGCTGCGCAGCTTATTTGCCGAGAGACAGGACGTCTTATGCGCGTATACACAGATATGCCGGCAGTGATACTATACACGCCGAATCTTTTACAACCTAAGATCGGAAAATATTCCTATGAAGGTTACTGTGCTGTTTGTATTGAAACACAGTTTGTTCCAAACGCAGTGAATTGTGTGGAGTTTGATTCCCCATTATTCCACGCGGGAGAAAAGCTGATATCCAGAACCGTATACAGTTTTGAACAGCTTTCGAATAAAGAAGCTTTTGACTAAACCTGTTTTATTGATATACACAAAAATGCTCGTGTTGGCTGGAATTGTCATTATACCAAGTCAGTGCGAGCATTTTTCTTAAAATATATGGAAACCATGTTTGCTGCCTTTTAATTATTTCATTAGAAACTAATCTGATAAATCATTTTATAAAAATTTAAACGGCTTTTGACTTGTAATTATGAAACAATTTAAAAAGTGTTATAGCAACGATACGAATTTGCTATTTGCTATTCTGCGCAAAAGAAACTAAAATTATAGAAAAAAGCAAGATGATTTGTTGGAAACATACAATAAAAATGTTCTGGATTTTTTATGACTCTAAAAGTGAATTCAACAATAGCCTGTTAGAATCTTTGCAGTTTTCTAATAAGAGATGAGGTTTACATCAGAAGGAGAACATATTCCGCGTTGATCAAATATGATACATGCTGGTATGCAGAGTTTAATATGTAAATATTTGTGTGCGGTAAACATCTTAATTAAGACTGCGGTTTTAAAAGGCTATTTTTTGAATTAATAAAAATAGGAGGAGAATAACATGAAAAGGATCAACAAACTGCTTTCCCTTATTCTAGCATTGTGTTTTGTTGTCGCTGCACTTGCAGGCTGCAGCAATGGCACTAAAGACACGAACAATGGTGATGAAGACACAAGTAAAGACAAGACAAATGACGCAGGCGAAAACATTGACGCTCCAGGTAATAACGATAGAATGTGCGGTGAACTTGTTGTTCCGGAAGGGTACATAACTGTTCTGAATGTCGGAATAACAGCAGATCCTGAGAACTTGGGACCTGAAGCCGCGATGGGAACCGCTAACTTCTGCAAGGGCACGATTTATGAGCAGCTTTTCCAGTCCGATCCGAATGATCCCGCGGCTTACCTGCCGTGCCTTCTCGAATCTTATGAATGGGTAGATGATACACATCTCAAGTGCACACTGTTTGATCATATTTATGATACAAATGGCAATCAGATAAAGGCGGAGGATGCTGTTTGGAGCCTCATTCACTGCAATGAGACCGTGTATAAACAGAAGTCGGCTGATATCGATGTGGAAAACACAACGGTCGATGATGAATATACATTTACGATTGCTTACACAACAAAGAACTTTGCGTGGCAGGAGAACCTTGCTTCAATAGATATTGTTTCCATTAAGTCCTATGAAGAAAGCCCGGATGAGATGATGACCACGCCGGTTGGTAGCGGTATTTACAAGCTTGAAGAGTACATCAACGGCTCCGGCTTGTCACTTGTTCCGAATGAGGACTACTGGATGACTGAAGAAGATGCTGCTAAAAACGGCGCTTACCTCCATGCACAGAACCTTGACCGCGTAGCTATTAAAGTTATTGCTGACGCCACTCAGCAGACGATCGAGTTTGACGCGGGTACGATCGATATGCTCAGACAGGTTCCTGCTACATCCCTTGCGACCTGCTTTGAAAATCCCGAGATGCAGCTTACGCCGGATGCATCGACTCAGGTAAAGTATCTCTACTATAACTGCTCGACTGATTCACAGATGTTTGACGTAAACCTCAGAAAAGCGGTTTCTTATGCAGTCAACAATGAGGATATCATCGCCGGCGCTTACGATGGATTTGTAAACATGTCCACCCAGATCGTCGCAAGCTGGGCACAGGAATACGTAGAGGGCTGGGAGCCGTATCCCTATGATCCGGACAAGGCCGCTGAGTGCCTTGCGGAATCAAGCTATAACAACGAGCCGCTTGTAATAATCTATTCTGCGGAGAATCCTCAGGATGTAATCGTAGCACAGATCATTCAGCAGCAGCTTAAAGAAGTGGGAATAGAAGCGAGCATAAGTGAGGTCGAGAGCGCGTCATTTACACAAACTCAGACTAAGATAACGACCGGCTGGGACATCTGCATTACCGCTGCAAAGCAGACTAACACTGTCCTCTTTACATATTATAACACCCTCAACGTTCACGGAAATAACCGCGGCCACTGGCTGAGATATGATACGACTGGTGAGGGCGAACGCTTCCAGGCGCTTCAGGATGCGGCTCTTCCGGATGCTCAGGAGAACTTTGATCTGATAAAAGAGGCACAGGCGATCCTCGAGGAGCAGTGCGTGCTGTATCCTATGAATGAAGTCACACAGTACTGCGGTCTTCGCACTGGTGTTGAAAAGACCATTAATGTCCCCATAGCAACATGGTTTGGTGACTTTGCGGTACACGCGGACGCTACGTGGCTGTTAGAGAAAGCCAGCTGACCATCATAAGCCTTAAATACATTCAAAATATTTGCCCATTACACCCATTACAGAAATTCAAGAGTTTAAATCAATTATAAGGATTACTGGGCATTTGCGAAGCAGTGAGTCTCTATATCCTATAAGATATAGAGACTCGCTGATGTAAGGAGAAAATTTCGGATGAAAAGATTTGTTGACAAACGTCAAATTAAACTTTGCATAACCGCGATCTCGGCAAGGGATCAGGTCAAAGTTTTAAAGAGAGGAGGCTGATTTTATATGTTAAAATACTGTATCAGAAGAATTCTGCTGATGATACCTGTACTGATCGGAGTTACGGTAATAATATTTACATTATTATATTTTGCAAAAGGAGACCCTGTCGAGTTGATCCTTGGCGCGGAAGCAACTCCAGAACAAATTCAGGAAACACGTGAAGAATTAGGACTTAATGATCCGTACCTAACCAGACTTTTTCGTTATTTTAAACAGGTGATCATTGATCACAATTTAGGAGACTCATACAGGACGGGACGATCTGTTTCCGCGGATATAGTTTCTAAGTTTTGGGTGACCATGTCGATCGCTGTATACTCCATAATATTTGCAATGATATTTGGTATATTAATGGGTGTGTTGGCCGCGGTGCATCAGGACACTGTTTTAGATACGCTGTCAGTTTCTTTAGCGCTCATCGGCTCGGCAATGCCGGGATTTTTGATAGCCTTACTGCTTTCACTGCTGTTTGCCCTAAAGCTTGGCTGGCTTCCTGCGAGTGGCTGGGGAAGCTTTAAATATATGATACTTCCGGTCATTTCATATGGAATTTCGCACGCTGCGACTATTGCCAGGCAGACACGTTCAAGTATGCTGGAAGTAATTCGGCAGGATTACATAGTTACGGCAAAGGCAAAGGGCGTTTCCCAGTTTAAAGTTATCTATGTCCATGCTTTAAGAAATGCGCTTATTCCGATTATTACGCAGATCGGTATGATGTTTGCCACCTCCATTGGCGGAGCGGTTGTTTCAGAAACTATATTTTCAATACCTGGGCTGGGGGTATATATGTTGACTGCAATAAAGTCACGTGACTATCCGGTCGTTCAGGGCGGAATGCTTTTCATTGCTTTCGGATTTGGAATTATAATGCTGCTGGTTGACCTTGTTTATGCTTTTGTTGATCCGAGAATCAGAGCCAAATACAGCAGCGGCAAAAAGAAGGCAGTCAAGAGACAGGCTGAGGAGTGAGAATATGGACACAAATTTTAATAGTAATTTAGCATTTGGCGTAGATGCTTCTGATGATACTCAAGAGAGAAAAAAAGAGAGCCAGTTTAAACAGGTATTAAAACGCCTTAGCAAAAAAAGAAGTGCCGTTATTGGCGCTGTAGTGTTGTTAATTGTCATTATTATAGCTATTCTTACACCGTACATCGCACCGTATGATTACACAGCGCAGGATCTGTATAACAAGAATGCAAGCTCATCTGCTGAACACTGGCTCGGTACTGACTATCTGGGAAGAGATACGCTTACACGACTGATGTACGGCGCCCGCACGTCGCTGGTCATCGGTTTTGGTTCATCTATTTTCGCGATGGTCGTGGGAACGATCTTAGGTGCGATCTGCGGTTATTTCGGCGGTCAGATTGATAACGCAATAATGCGATTTCTGGATATTTTCCAGGCGATTCCCAATATGCTTCTTGCAATTACAATTTCTGCTGTTCTCGGCTCCGGATATTTGAACACAATAATAGCAATATCCGTTGGAGCCATTCCGGGCTTTGCCAGAATGGCACGTGCATCCTGTATGTCTGAATCCGGTAAGGAGTATATTGAAGCCGCCCGTTCTGTGAATGCAAGTGAGCCGCGCATAATTTTCGGACACGTTCTTCCTAATTCCCTGTCTCCGATCATAGTGATGTTCACCATGAGAATTTCCGGCTCTATTATGGCTGCTTCAGGACTAAGCTTTATCGGACTTGGTATCCAGCCTCCAGACGCAGAATGGGGAGCCATGGTTTCTGCAGGACGGCAGTATTTGCGTACTTTTCCGGAACAGGCACTTTATCCGGCGTTTTGCATTATGATTGTAGTGTTTGCGATAAACTTACTTGGTGATGGCTTACGAGATGCGCTTGATCCAAAACTTAAGAACTAAGTGAGGTTATTTCATGAGTGCAACAAATGGTCATAATAACGACTTATTGACAATTAATAATTTAAGCGTTGAATATCACGCAGGCGGGGAAATTGTTCAAGCGGTAAATAATGTAAGCTTTTCAATTAAAGCGGGAGAGACGCTTGGATTGGTTGGAGAAACTGGCGCCGGAAAGACAACAATAGGCAAATCTATTATGAGTATCCTTCCGGATCCCCCTGCAAAAGTAAAGAGCGGTGAAATCATTTTTAAGGGCAATGATATTCTGAAGATGTCCGAGAAAGATGTGCGGAAAATCCGAGGAAAAAGTATTGCGATGATATTCCAGGATCCAATGACCGCGCTAAACCCAATGTTTACTGTTGGAAAACAGATTTCTGAGGTTATAAAGATCCATGAATTGCTCAATACCCATGAAGCAAAAGAAAAGGCTATTGAGATGCTTGAGCTGGTGGGTATACCGGGCGATAGGTATGATGAGTATCCACATCAGTTTTCGGGCGGTATGAAGCAGCGCGTGGTTATTGCAATGGCACTGGCATGTAATCCGGAACTTCTTATTGCTGATGAGCCCACTACGGCACTGGATGTTACAATTCAGGCTCAAGTGCTTGAATTGATGGCAGGACTTAAAAGTAAATTTAACACATCCATGATTCTTATTACGCATGATCTTGGAATTGTTGCCCACATGTGTGATAGAGTTGCTATTGTTTACGCGGGTGAGGTAATTGAAATCGGCACATGTGAAGATATTTTTGATCGCACAGCCCACCCATATACAAAGGGACTTTTCGGGGCGCTGCCGAGTATCGCAATGGAGAATGAGCGCTTGAAGCCGATTAAGGGTAATGTGCCGGATCCGGCAAACCTCCCTAAAGGCTGCAAATTCCATCCAAGGTGCCCAAATGCAACGCCGGAGTGTTCAAAAGCTGAGAACAATTTTTATGAACTCACGCCGGGACATTTTACAAATTGTATATACGCCAAGAAGGAGATAGCACATGGACAACGTGATTGAGATTCAGCACCTAAAAAAGTATTTTAAGACTCCACGTGGAATGCTGCACGCTGTTGATGATGTTTCGCTTTCCATAGAACGCGGTAAAACTGTGGGAGTGGTTGGAGAGTCGGGCTGCGGAAAGTCAACACTTGGCCGTACTATGATTCGGCTCCTTGACAGCACGGGTGGCAATATAATTTTTAATGGCGAAGACATAACCGACATTAGTGGCGCAAAGCTGAAGAATACGCGCGAAAAAATGCAGATTATTTTTCAGGATCCGTATTCTTCGCTGAATCCAAGAAAGACTGCAAGAGAAACCATTGAAGAAGTTCTTAAAATCTCAAAAAAATACTCAAAGAAAGAGATTGAGGAGCGGTCAAATGACATCATGCAGCTGGTAGGAATTGACCGCCGCATAAAAAACTCATATCCTCATGAACTTGATGGTGGTCGGAGACAAAGGATAGGTATTGCAAGAGCGCTGGCGCTTAATCCTGAACTTGTTATTTGTGATGAACCGGTTTCTGCTCTTGATGTATCCATTCAGGCACAGGTGCTGAATCTGCTTCAGGATCTTCAGGATCAGCTTAAGCTTACGTATGTTTTCATTACTCATGACCTATCGGTTGTGCGGTATCTCTCAAACGATATTTGCGTCATGTATCTCGGACAGGTTGTTGAGTTTTGTAACACAAAAGAACTGTTTAATATGCAGCTTCACCCGTATACAAAAGCTTTGCTGTCTGCCATACCGGTTCCGGATATACACGTGCAGATGAAGCGTGAGATTTTACATGGGGAAGTGGTATCACCCATTGATCCGAAGCCTGGATGCAGGTTCGCGGCAAGATGTAAGTATGCCACTGACGCCTGCAAGGAACCACAGACGCTTAAGGAAGTAACACCTGGTCATTTCGTTTCTTGCTGCAGAGTGGATGAGATCAACTGAAGACATAATACATAAGGATTTGATAAAATGAGTGCACGTATGTATCCAATAAACGGTAAATCAAAAGCGAAAAGAATTCTTTGGGGTGCTCCACAAAATTACATAAGCTGGGCCTATATGAAAGAGCTGCGTGAGAATCACCCATGCAGAATATTTGAATGCAACCCCTATGTTGAGGTATATCAGTTCCGTGACAATCTCTATGGTTTGTTTAACCAGAACTGTGATGGAGCTGGAGATGTTTGGATGTGGCTTACTATTGGTCCGGAAAAATGCTTTCTAATTGATACCGCGTTTGGCCTTGGAGACAGTAAGTCTATAGTAGATGAATTGAGCGGCGGCAAAGAGATCATCGTTGTGAACACCCACGACCATTTTGACCATGCGTTTGGAAATTGTCGTTATGAAAAAGTGTATTGCCACGAGAGCCTTGTCCCGCTGCTTCAGGCACAAAACGAGCATATGTGGGACTACCTTTTCGATAAGGACGGGAATAACATATGGCTCCAGTTTGATAGGGAGGACCTGCCGAAATTTAAGCCCTACGAGATAGTCGGCGTCCCTGACGGCTTCACATGGGATCTGGGAGACGGCTATGAGATCGAGCTTATAAACTCCAACGGACATGGCGGAGCCGGCGCGTCAATGTATCTTGATAAAGCGAACAGAATTCTTTTCCCCGGTGATAATATCTGTTCGGATGTCTCAGGGTGCGGCTCCGTCAGCTACCCGATAGAGGAGTGCTCGCTCTATAAGTACCAGGAGTGCGTGAGGAATCTTGTAGACAGGCTGGACGAGTTTGACTACATTTTCCCGATGCATTTTATGTGTAACCTGGAGTCAAGCCTCATGACTGATATCCTTGATGCTCTTGACGAGGTGCTGGCTGATCCTGAACATAATTATGACTATGAAGAAAGCAGTATAAGCGCAAACGGCGGAGCGCCGAGAATACGTAAGTTTAAATATATCAAGGGCTTCAGCACTATGGCATATCAGGTATATGATAAAGAGCCTCCAATAATTCCGGCAGCGCTCAGGCACCTGCCAAAAGGTTAAATCATAGCAAATAATAAGGTTAAAATTGAGGAAGTGCTGATTGTCAGCACTTCCTCAATTATTATTCTCAACATATTTTTTTAATACGTCTATACATTCCATAGCAATAGGAGATCCGTTTGCGGTTTCTGACCAATAAATGCACATTGATGGCGACCGGTGTTTTACGTTACAAGGAATCAGCCGTGTGTCTTTAATAGAATCGTAATCGCTTGAAATATTATTTGGTACAAAGCCGGCCAAGGTGCCTTGCGAAAGGATCAGAAGCTTAAAATCTACGTTATTTACAATCATACAGCATTTCGGCATAAACCCATGATCTAAACAGTAGTGTACACCTACTTCGTATTGGGCGCCTTCCTTAAGTACACAGAAATCAATATTGCGCAAATCAGAAAGCTCAATTGATGATCTATCGTATAGTGATGACGACTTTGGCAAAAGTATCTGAAGAGAGCTCTTCTGAGTGTCTATGACATGATGATATGGGAAACGTGACGCGTAAACTTTCTCGCTGCTCAATAAAATATCACAATTTATGTCATCACTGAGTGCATCTGACAAAAACGTTGACTGTGAGTGAATGTGAAACTTTATCTCTTTCTTACCGTTGAAGGAACTAATGAGATAGAGTATCGCGCTGTATGGGATGGACACATTATCTATTACAATAGATATTTTACTGTCATTAGTAGATTTTTCTTCTGTATCTAAGCAAGACTGCCAGATACTAAGCATTTTTAAGGTTAAGTTATAAAAATACTCTCCATATTCTGTTAAAACCAGCCTGCTGTTTATCCGGTTAAAAAGTGGAGAACCGAGTTCGTGTTCAAGATTGGAAATGTTAAAGCTTAAAGTGGGCTGAGAAACATATAGAGCGGAAGACGCTTTGACCATGCTGCCGGATTCTACAACAGTTTTAAAATATGTTAGTTGCATGAAGTTCATAACAGTCCCTCGTTAGTATCTATGATCCTTGAGCATAAATTAATTAGATTGTTGGTTGGTATAAGTACGGATATGATCTATAAGCTTCAGCATTTCAATGTCCGATGATTTAGGTGCATAAATGAATCGTCCGTCATTTTTTGGCTTGTCAGAAGTGAATTTCAGCGGAAGAAAAACGATTTTTTCAGTATTTTTAAACAAACTCTTAAAATAAGAGGGTATTACGCCGACATATATTCCGAGAGATAATATTTTACATTTTAAAAGAACCTTGTTAACAAGAATATATTCTGTTTTTATCCTGTCCAAATTATCAAAGGTGAAAGACATATCGCCGCCGCTTAAGTATACACCCGGGTACTTATGTATGTCGTGAAGTGTAACATAATCCCGCTTTGCCAACTCATTGTCGGCTGGGATTACAGCAATATTATCTTTATTGGCAAATTCACTAAAAGAGTATTGTTCTGTAGTAGTCAGAATTCGGTTTGAGATAATTAAATCATATATATCTAATTCTGAAAAAATTTTTTCCGATTTTTTGTAGTAAATACATAAAGTAATGTCAGAATTATGCTGCTCATAATTAACGATCGCATTAATGACCTCAGGATCGGTATATGTAATACAGATATTAAAAGAACGCATGCCGTGAGAATTGACGTAAATTGGATCACTTAGTTCGGAAAGCCTTAAAATTTCCGCGATGCGGTCTCTAAACAATTTTCCATAGCTTGTGAGATATATGTTGTTGCCTGTTCGATAAAACAATTTGTGGTCCAGTTCCTGTTCAAGCTTTGCGATGGATCTTGACAGCGAAGGCTGGGAGGTTTGAAGCTGAATGGAAGCCTGCGTTATATTATTGTACCTGGATACGGCGTCAAATTCGCGGAGCTGTTTGAAATCCATATTTTATCCCCCCTTAAATGAAAAAATAAGTGAGAAATATGCTTTTGGATTACGAATGTTCAAAAGCTATAAAAAATCCAAATGATCACTATATACCTATTAGTATAACACAGATCGAGGTAAAAATACTATAATTAAATTACAGAAAGTCAGAAACTATTGTCCAAATTGATGGTGATGCTAATTTCTGATTTCGATGTTTTCTAATTTTCAATGAGAGGGGGCAGGACTTCACAATCAGCAGAATCTTGACAAATAAGGTTTAAGTTACGAAGGGAGGAAAACACATGATTGCAATTAAAGAGCCGCTCCAGTGTGACGTACTTGTCTGTGGAGGAGGAATAGCCGGCATGATGGCTGCGATAGATGCAGCAGATGCAGGCGCCTCGGTTATAGTTGCGGAAAAAGCGAACACAAAGCGTAGCGGCAGTGGAGCGACAGGTAATGACCATTTCCAGTGCTACATACCGGAGGTTCATGGAACAGAAGAAGATTGGCTTAAGCTGCTTTTTGGTTCTCAGGAGGCAAAAGGAAAGCTAAAAGATATGGATCTCATTAAAGCATGGATGCGTATGGGCAAGGAGACTGTTCTGGACTGGGATAATTGGGGAATTCCGATGAAGCCTCACGGTGATTGGGAGTTTACCGGCCATACAAGGCCAGGACGTCAGGGAATACATCTTAAATATGCTGGCCGCGATCAGAAAATTGTCTTAACTAAGGAAGCGCTTAAACGGGGGGTAAAGATACTTAACCGCACGCCCCTGACAGAGATTATCACTAATGACAAGGGTGAGGCGATAGGCGCGATCTGCATAGACCTAAACGGGGAAGAACCGGCAATGCAGGTGATTCGCGCAAAAGCGATTTTCCTTGGTACCGGCGATAGCTCTCGAGTTGTTGGTACTGTTGAACAGAGCGGTTGGATGTTTAACCAGTGCCATTGCGCGGCAAATACGGGCGGTGGAGCTATGGCTGCATATCGTGCAGGCGGTGAACTTATCGGGATAGATAATGAAACTGTATTTGTAGGCGTCTGTAAATTCTTCTATCGTGGAGGCAAGGCGACCTGGGTTGGTGTTTATACCGATATTGATGGTAAACCAGCGGGTCCATATGTAACGAAACCAGATTGGAGATATGGTGATTTTACGGCAGATGTCGACCGAGATATCTTTTATCGTGCTCAGCAAGAGGGTAATCCACTCTTTATGAACTGCGCAGAGGGTACAGATAAGGATATAGAATATATGCGCTGGGGACTCGATAACGAAGGCAATTCCGCGACGCTGCCGGCACTGGAAGAGGAAGGCTTTGATATCCGTAAGCATATGGTTGAATTTGGCACAGGATCCGTTGAGTATAGAAACTGCAGCCTGCGGATAAACGCCAATGCAGAGACTACGGTACCTTATCTGTATGCAGGAGGTAATCTTACCGTGGCTAACGGCATGGGAGGAATCTCCGGAGCGGCCATTATGGGGCGCATAGGAGGAAGAAACGCAGCTGCGGCGGCAAAGACAAGAGACTTTGAAGCAGCTGAGGATATGCCGGTTGTTAATGAAGCGGCTGAGTATTACAGCAAGATCTGGAATAATGAGGTGAATACCGAGACCCTCAGCTGGAAGGAACTCAATCTTGCCGTAATGCAGACTGTATGGAACTATGTAGGGAACGGAGTGAAAAAGAGCGACAAGCTCTATGAGGTCGGACTGCATCACCTCCATCGCCTTATGGGTAAACTTGATCAGATGCACTGCTCCAATGTTCACGAGTTCATGCGGTGCTTAGAGGTAAGAAATATTGCACAGCTTGCTGAATGTATCATGGTTGCAGGAAAGAGCCGTAAGGAGTCCCGGGGAAAATTTGTGAGGGCCGATTATCCGGAGCAGGATCCAATGTATGACGGAAAATTCATCAGCGTGCATCAGGCAAATGGGCACCCGGTTGCCGGATTGTATACAGCAGTAAAAGAAGCGGACTAAGAAAGGAAGTGTAACGTATGCCTCCAATAATAAACAAGAATAAATGCGTTGGCTGCCACACTTGTGTGGATATCTGCCCGTGTGATGTATATGGCAGACAGGAAAAGGGCGGCGTTCCCAAAATCCAATTTCCGGAAGAGTGCTGGCATTGCAACGCGTGCGTTTTGGACTGCCCGGCAAAAGCGATAAAGCTGCGCGTTCCCGCGCCGTGCTGGATGGTCTACATGGAAGCGCCTAACGCTAAAAAAGACTAAACAATATATTTGCTTCAGAATAATAAGGAGGAAGATATATGATAAAAATTAAGGAACCGCTCCAGTGTGACGTACTTGTCTGCGGAGGAGGAATAGCCGGCATGATGGCTGCGATAGATGCAGCAGATGCAGGCGCCTCGGTAATAGTTGCAGAAAAAGCGAACACAAAGCGCAGCGGAAGCGGAGCAACCGGAAACGACCATTTCCAGTGCTACATACCGGAGGTCCACGGAACAGAAGAGGAGTGGCTGAAGCTGTTGTTTAAGTCACAGGAAGCCAAGGGCCTTAAGGATATGGATCTCGTTAAGGTATGGATGCGCATGGGCAAAGAGACGGCTTTGGACTGGAATGAGTGGGGAATTAACATGAAGCCTCACGGTGAATGGGAATTCACAGGACATACAAAGCCCGGACAGCAGGGAATACATCTTAAGTACGAGGGACAGCCGCAAAAGTTGGTCCTCACGGAGCAAGCGCTTAAGAGAGGTGTAAAGATTTTAAACCGCACGCCGCTTACGGAAATCATTACAAATGATAAAGGAGAGGCGATAGGCGCTATCTGCATAGATCTCAATGGAGAGGAGCCTGCAATGCAGGTTATCCGCGCAAAGGGTATTGTCCTCGGCACAGGCGTGGGATCCCGTATTTCCGGTTCGGTCGAGCAGAGCGGCTGGATGTTTAACCAGTGCTTCTGCCCGGCGAATACAGCCGGCGGACAGCTTGCCGCGTACAGAGCCGGAGCAAAGCTGCTGGGCATTGACAATGAGGATATCTACGTCGGCGTCTGCAAGTTCTTCTACCGTGGAGGTAAGGCCACATGGGTTGGCGTTTACACCGATATAGACGGAAAGCCCATGAGCCCATATGTAACAAAGCCTGACTGGAGATACGGTGATTATACAGCGGATGTTGACAGAGACATCTTCCATCGTGCGCAGGCGCAGGGCAACCCAATCTTCATGAATTGTACGGAAGGTACGGACAAAGATATAGAGTATATGCGCTGGGGTCTTGACCATGAGGGCAATTCCGCTACGCTTCCGACACTTGAGGATGAAGGCTTTGATATCCGCAAACACATGGTTGAGTTTGGTACAGGACTCCGCCAGTATAAGTGCATAGGTGTTAAGATCAATGCAAAGGCTGAGACTGATGTTCCGTATCTCTGGGCAGGCGGCGCAATGTGCGGCTCAAATGCAATGGGAGGAATCTCCGGGGCGGCAATTTTTGGCCGCATTGGAGGAAGAAACGCAGCTGCAGCGGCAAAGACAAGAGAATTTGAAGCAGCTGAGGACATGCCGATCGTTAAGGAAAGAGCAGAGCTGTACAGCAAGATTTGGAATAATGATGTAGATACGGCTTCGCCGGATTGGAAAGAGCTTAATATAGCTATAATGCAGACAATGTGGAACTATGTTGCCAATGGTGTTAAGAAGAGCGCAAAGCTCTATAAGGTGGGATTATCTCATCTTCATCGCATTATGGGCAAGCTTGATCAGATGCACTGCACCAATGTACATGAGTTCATGCATTGTTTGGAAGTGCTGAATATAGCTGAGGCGGCGGAGTTAACGATGCTTGTGGGAGATAGCCGTAAGGAATCCCGCGGGACATTCCAGAGAGCTGACTACCCGGAACAGGACCCGGCGTATGATGGAAAGTTCATAACCATTCAGAAGGTTAACGGTGTACCGGTTACGGAGCTTTATACAGCAGTAAAAGAAGCGGACTAAGAAAGGAAGTGTAACGTATGCCTCCAAT
>JBJDXR010000023.1:0-11197 GCA_051866775.1 Oscillospiraceae bacterium
CCATTGCAAATCCAGCCTGCATAAAGAACACCAGTGCTGCGCCGATCAGGAACCATATACCGAAACCGACCTCGGTAGAAGCTTCCCTGACAAGCTCTGTGATAGAGTTTGCGTCCATTTTATTTTCCTCCTCATTTCATATAAAAAAACGAAGAGACAATGACATCTTTAAGTAAGACATCATTGCCTCTTCGTTTTTACACTTATATTTTACAACCCTTGCATCCGTGTATCAAGATGCAAACCATACAATATTAATTTTATTTTGCAGGAAAAATTTTTATAAAATGCAAAAAATGATAAATTTAAGCGTTTTTATCGAATTTTTACTGAAGATTTGAATATCCCATTAAAAATTCATCCACTTCTCTTGCCGCGCCGCGCCCCTCGGCTATGCCCCAGACGACAAGCGACTGTCCCCTGTGCATATCCCCGGCCGCAAAGACCTTGGGGACATTGGTAGAGTAGCTTCCGGGCTTGGTATCCACATTCGTTCTGGCGCTCAGCTTAACTCCGAAGGCGTCGGAAACGTAGCTTTCACAGCCAAGAAAGCCCGCCGCAATTAGCATCAGCCCGCAGGGCAGCTCCTGCTCCGTACCCTCTACAGGCACCATCTGCATACGCCCGTCTACCTTCTTTGGCTCCAGGCTTATCGTCACAACAGCGCAGATATTGCCCTTATCGTCCGCCTTTATCTCCTTAACGGTACGCTGGTAAAGCCTCGGATCATGCCCGAAGAGAGCTATTGCCTCCTGCTGGCCGTAATCGGTCTTGCATACCCTCGGCCACTCCGGCCATGGATTACTATCCGTACGGGAATCCGGAGCCTTCGGCATCATCTCAAGCTGGGTTACTGATTTGCAGCCGTGACGTATGGCTGTACCAACACAGTCGTTTCCCGTGTCCCCGCCTCCAACGATTATTACATCTTTATCTTCTGCGGATATGAAGGTCCCATCCTTAAAGCCGCAGTCCATAAGGCTCTTGGTGGTCGAAGTGAGAAAATCCACCGCAAAATGGATTCCGGAAGCCTCTCTCCCGGGGATCTTCAGATCTCTGGGATTCTTCGCTCCGCAGCAGAGTATGACTGCATCATACTCCTCCAGAAGCTTTTGGGCGGATATATCCTTTCCCACGTCCGCCGACGTCCTAAACTCCACTCCCTCATAGCGCATAAGCTCCACACGGCGCTCTACAATGCGCTTTTCAAGCTTCATATTCGGTATCCCGTACATAAGCAGTCCGCCTACGCGGTCGGCTCTCTCAAATACGGTCACCGAGTGGCCGCGCTGATTAAGCTGGTCTGCCGCGGCAAGTCCCGAGGGGCCGGAGCCCACTATGGCGACCCGCTTGCCGGTGCGCATACCCGGTATATTCGGCGTAATGGTACCGGAGGAAAAAGCGTCCTCTACTATCCCCAGCTCATTTTCCCTGACGGTCACAGGATCCCCGTGAAGCCCGCAGGTACAGGCAGCCTCGCACAGCGCCGGGCAAACACGTCCGGTAAATTCCGGGAAATTATTCGTCTTGTGCAGGCGTTCGTAGGCGTAATCAAAATTGCCGTTATAAACAAGATCGTTCCACTCAGGGGCCATATTATGCAGAGGACATCCGGTAAATGCACCGCCCAGCTGTATTCCCGATTGGCAGAAGGGAACGCCGCAGTCCATGCATCTGGCACCCTGCCTTTTCCGCTCCTCAAGCGGAAGCTGCGGGTGGAACTCATTCCAGTGCTTTATGCGCTCCAGCGGCTCCTCAGACGGGTTTGCCATCCGCTTATATTCCATGAAGCCTGTGCTCTTTCCCATCAGCCCGCACCTCCTCTCGTGATTGCGTAAAAGGCCTCGACCCGTGCCTCCTCATGCTCCATACCGCGCTCCTCAAACTGGGATATGGTCTTGAGCATTCGGTCATAGTCACGGGGCATTATCTTTTTAAAACAGTGTACCTTATCGTAAAAATTATTGAGTATCTCTTTAGCTCTGGTTGACCCGGTGGCGGCAGCGTGCTCCTCTATAAGCGCGCGCAGCTCCTCAACATCGTGCTTCTCAGTTACAGCCTCGATCTCCACCATGGATTTATTGACCCTTTGATAAAGATCGCTCTTCTCGTCCCAGACATAGGCTATGCCGCCGCTCATACCCGCGGCAAAGTTCTTGCCGGTACGTCCCAGCACAACGACCCTTCCGCCGGTCATATACTCACAGCCGTGGTCACCCACGCCCTCAACGACCGCCTTGGCTCCGGAATTCCTAACGGCGAAGCGCTCGCCGGCTATGCCGTTTATAAAAGCCTTTCCGGAGGTGGCTCCATAGAGCGCCACGTTTCCGATGATTATATTTTCATCCGCCTTGAAGCCGGCAGCTTCCGGCGGACGGACAATAAGCTTTCCACCTGAAAGTCCCTTGCCGAAGTAGTCGTTTGAGTCGCCTTTGAGCTTAAGCGTCAAGCCGCTAGGTATGAACGCACCGAAAGACTGTCCTCCTGCGCCGGTGCAGTTTACAGTAAAAGTATCCTCGGGAAGCGAGGTTTTATACTTTTTCGTTATCTCCGAACCGAATATAGTGCCGAATGCACGATCGGTATTGGAGACATTTACATCGATGGCGGCCTTGCGGTTGGAGCTTAGATCAAGCTCCTTAAGCAGCACCTTGACATCCGGAGTCTTTTCAAGCTCGAAATCGTATACAGCCTCCGGCTCAAAATGCTGCGGAACGGAATAATCGCTCTTCAGGACCGCCGACATATCCACGGACGCTGCCCGGTGGGTGACCTGCTTCTCACGGACCCGCAGAAGATCCGAGCGTCCTACCAGCTCATTCACCGTGCGGATGCCAAGGCTCGCCATTATCTCACGAAGCTCCTGAGCGATAAACTCCATAAAGTTTATAACATACTCGGGCTTTCCGCGGAAGTTCTTCCTCAGCTCCGGGTTTTGCGTGGCTATTCCCATGGGACAGGTATCAAGATTGCATACACGCATCATGACGCATCCCAATGTCACAAGGGGGGCTGTTGCAAAGCCGAACTCCTCGGCGCCAAGCATACATGCTATAGCCACGTCGCGTCCTGTCATGAGCTTGCCGTCAGCCTCTATTTTTACTCTTTTGCGCAGGCCGTTTTTGACCAGCGTCTGGTGAGTCTCCGACACTCCCAACTCCCAAGGAAGTCCCGCGTCGTGTATGGACGTTCTCGGGGCGGCTCCTGTACCTCCGTCATAACCGGATACCAGAACCGTCTGGGCGCCCGCCTTGGCAACGCCCGCGGCTATCGTACCGACGCCGGCCTCACTTACAAGCTTTACTGCGATCGCCGCATCCCTGTTGGCGTTTTTAAGGTCATATATGAGCTGCGCCAGATCCTCTATGGAATATATGTCGTGGTGCGGAGGCGGCGATATCAGCGCAACACCGGGTGTAGAGTAGCGGGTCTTTGCTATCCACGGATAGACCTTTTTCCCGGGCAGATGGCCTCCCTCTCCCGGCTTTGCGCCCTGCGCCATCTTTATCTGTATCTCTTTTGCGGAGACCAGGTATTCACTTGTGACTCCAAAGCGCCCGGAGGCCACCTGCTTGATCGCAGAACCTCTCTCGGTGCCGAGCCTCTCCGGAAGCTCACCGCCCTCGCCGCTGTTCGATTTGCCGTGGAGGCGGTTCATGGCTATTGCTAAACACTCGTGAGCCTCCTGAGATATGGAACCATAGGACATCGCGCCAGTTTTGAAGCGCTTTACGATCTCCGAGACCGGCTCCACCTCATCAATAGGTATGCCTGTCTCGGGCGGATCAAACCTCAGGAGACCCCTGAGCGTATGGGGGACTGAATCATTATCCACCAGCTCGCTGTACTTTTTAAACAGCTCATAATCCCCATCCCTTACCGCCTTTTGAAGCGTCAGGATAGTAAGGGGGTTATACATGTGGTCCTCCTTGTCATCTCCGGAGCGCAGCTTGTGCGTACCGGTGCTGTCAAGGGTCGGGTCAACACCAAGTCCGAGAGGGTCAAAGGCCCTTGAGTGTCTCCACTCAACGCCCTCTCCTATCTCCGTGAGGCCCACGCCGCCCACACGGCTTACGGTGTTTGTAAAATACTTATCTATTACATCTTTTCTGATGCCCACGGCCTCAAATATCTGGGCGCTCTGATACGATTGGATGGTGGATATGCCCATCTTGGAGGCGATCTTTACTATCCCGTGGAGGACGGCATTGTTGTAATCATCCACCGCAGCGTAGTAGTCCTTATCCAACATATTTTTATCTATAAGCTCGGCTATGCACTCATGGGCAAGATACGGATAGACGGCGCGCGCACCATAGCCAAGGAGGGCGGCAAAATGATGGACATCTCTCGGCTCGCCGCTCTCAAGTATCACTGAAACAGCTGTGCGCTTTTTAGTCCTTATAAGGTGCTGCTCAAGGGCGGATACGGCAAGCAGCGACGGTATGGCCACATGGTTTTCGTCCACTCCCCTGTCAGAGAGAATGATTATATTCGTGCCGTTCCTGTAGGCCCTGTCGCAGGCGATAAACAGCCTGTCAAGCGCGCGCTCCAGCGGTGTATTTTTATAGTAGAGTATGGATACGGTCTCCACCTTAAAGCCCGGCCGGGACATGTTGCGAATCTTCAGGATGTCCGCTCCGGAGAGTATCGGGTTATGTATCTCAAGGACATTGCAGTTTTCAGCCTTATCCTCCAATAAATTGCCGTCGGAGCCGACGTATACGGTGGTGTCAGTAACGATCTCCTCACGTATTGCATCTATCGGCGGGTTTGTCACCTGGGCAAACAGCTGCTTAAAATAGCTGAAAAGCGGCTGGTGCTTCTCAGATAACACGGCAAGCGGTATATCCGTACCCATCGAGGCCGTCTGCTCCGCGCCGCTCTTGGCCATCGGGAGTATCACGCTTTGAACGTCCTCGTACGTATATCCAAATGCCTTATAGAGCTTGTCGCGCATCTCCTGAGAATGTACGGGGACGCGCTTATTTGGTATAGTAAGATCCCTAAGCTTAACAAGGTAGCTGTCGAGCCATTCGCCGTAGGGTTTTGCGGTGGCGTAGCAGGTCTTAAGCTCGTCGTCGGAGATCATTCGTTTCTTTTTTGTATCGGCAAGCAGCATCTTTCCCGGCTGAAGCCTGCCTTTTTCTATGATATGCTCCTCCGGTATGTCAAGGACTCCCACCTCCGAGGAGAGTATAAGGTAGTCGTCATCAGTTATATAGAATCTTGCAGGTCTGAGGCCGTTGCGGTCAAGCACGGCGCCGACCCTGTCGCCATCGGAAAACAGCACGGCAGCGGGGCCGTCCCACGGCTCCATCATAGTGGCGTAATAGTGGTAAAAATCCTTCTTTTCCCGGGACATATCGTTTTCATGCATCCAAGGCTCCGGGATCATCAGCATAACGGCCATGGGCAGATCCATGCCGCTCATCATGAGAAATTCAAGCGTATTGTCAAGCATTGCCGAGTCGGAACCGGATGCGTCCACCACAGGCAGTATCTTATCCATATACGGTTCAAGAAGCTCGGAATGCATGGTCTCCTCACGGGCCACCATACGGTCAATATTGCCGCGGATGGTGTTTATCTCGCCGTTGTGGAGTATGAGCCTGTTGGGATGCGCCCTCTCCCAGCTGGGATTCGTGTTCGTTGAAAAGCGCGAGTGTACAAGGGCGATGGCCGACCTGTAGTCCGGGCTTTGCAGATCCTTATAAAAGCGCCTTAATTGTTTTACCAGGAACATCCCTTTATAGACTATCGTGCGGCTGGAGAGCGACAGCACATAAGTGTTGTCGTTTGACTGCTCAAATTCCCGGCGGACGACATAAAGGAGCCTGTCAAAATCCAGACCCTTTTCCACGTTCTCCGGGCGCTTTATAAAGCATTGGCATATACACGGCATACAGTCAAGAGCCTTTTGTCCCAAAATATCTGGGACTACCGGTACATCGCGCCAACCGAGGAATTCCATTCCCTCTTTTGCCGTTATTATCTCCAGCATCCTCTTGGCCTGGCTGCGCCGTACGATATCCTGCGGGAAGAAGAACATTCCCACGCCGTAATCCCGCTCACCGCCAAGGCGTACGCCGCAGTCAGCCGCAGCCTTTTTAAAGAAGCTGTGGGATACCTGCAGCATTATTCCGACACCGTCTCCGGTCTCACCGGCGGCGTCCTTTCCCGCGCGGTGCTCGAGCCTCTCGACTATTTTAAGCGCGTCGTCAACTGTTTTATGTGTCTTTATGCCCTTAAGGCTTACTACAGCGCCTATACCGCAGGCGTCATGCTCAAATTCCGGCGAGTAAAGGCCGTAGTTTTTCTCTTGTTCAGGTTGCTTCAAGCTGCTCACATCCTTAAATGCTAATATCCGACTAAAACATAGCCGCTGGGCGGCTATGTTTTATAGGCATTATATGCGCCGGATATTCCGTCTTATATTTAACGTCCCGTTTCACAGGGTGTCCGCCGACGAAAGAATAAGTCTTGCGGTCTCTGTCATTCTGGTGGAGGATTCCATACTCTTTCGCTGAATAAATCTGTGCGCCTGCTCCTCCGTCATGCGGTTTCGCTCCATAAGGAAGGCCTTCGCCTCCATAATAACGCTGTTATCCTCTCTGCTGGGCTGCGGTATGGTGGTTTTGCTGCTTATCCGGTCCATCTGTACGAGGATATTAACTGACCCTGCCAGCTCACCGGGCGTCACAGGTATGGGGAGTTTGAATACCTCCTGATTCTCGCACATATCAAGCTGCGTAGGTTTGGCAAGTATCAGGAATGAGGCGTGATCACTAAGTTCAAAGGCAAGCTCATCCGCCGACATATCCGGCAGCTTGTAACCGCAGATCACCACCCCGCGTCCCATCAGCTTCACTGCCCTGATGACGTCGGCGCCGGTCTTGCACCTGAAGCGCACGGTAATGCCGGCTTTTTCAAGCATCTCCGCGACTCTCTTCCTTGACTCCTCGCGCTCAAAAGCGACGACCGTTCTGATCACAATCCCCACCACCTTTGATGTGTTTAATTTACTTTTAAAGCCAAATCAATAGTTTACAATGTACTTCTTGATCTCCCAGTCAGAGACATAGGTGCGGTACTCATCCCACTCCTTCTTCTTTCCGGCCACATACTGGCTGACCACATGCTCGCCAAGGGTGTCGCAGATGAGCTTATCCTGCTCAAGTGCCTCAACAGCCTCATACAGGGATGCGGGCAGGCTCTCGATGCCGTTTGCCTTGCGGGTCTTTTCATCCATTGCGAAGATGTTCTCGGTGATCTCCTCCGGAGGAGTGAGTCCCTTCTCAATGCCGTCAAGGCCGGCAGCCAGGCACACCGCAAGCTCCAGATACGGGTTGCAGGCGGGATCCGGGCATCTAAGCTCAACACGGGTACCCATTCCGCGGGAGGCGGGGATACGGATAAGAGCGGAGCGGTTGGAGGCAGACCACGCAAGATAGCAGGGAGCCTCATAGCCGGGCACAAGACGTTTATAGGAGTTTACAAGGGGGTTCGTAACGGCGGCCATGCCCTTCATATGGGCAAGTATACCGGCGATGAAGCTGTATGCCTCTTTGGAAAGCCCGCGAGAATCTTCGGGGTCATAGAAGGCGTTCTTGCCGTCCTTCATAAGGGACATATTGGTATGCATGCCGGAACCGTTGATACCGAAGATGGGCTTAGGCATGAAGGTCGCGTGCAGGCCATTCTTTTGGGCAAGAGTCTTGACGGCGAGCTTGAAAGTCATGATCTTATCTGCTGCGGAAAGTGCCTCATCATACTTAAAGTCGATCTCATGCTGGCCAGTAGCCACCTCGTGGTGGGAGGCCTCGATCTCAAAGCCCATAGCCTCAAGATTCAGGCATATCTCACGGCGGGTACCCTCACCATGGTCAAGCGGTCCAAGGTCAAAATAACCGGCCTCGTCGTTGCAGGTGGTGGTGGGTTTGCCCTCCTCATCGGTTTGGAAGAGGAAGAACTCACACTCAGGGCCTACATTGAAGGAGTAGCCCATGCTTGCTGCTTTCTCAAGAGTCCTTTTAAGAACGCCGCGGGGGTCGCCTACAAACGGTGAGCCGTCGGGGTTATGTACATCGCAGATAAGCCTTGCGACCTTGCCGTATTGCGGCCTCCAAGGCAGTATGCAGAAGCTGTCAAGATCCGGATAAAGATACTGGTCTGACTCCTGAATGCGGACAAAGCCTTCAATGGAGCTGCCGTCTATCATTATTTGATTGTTCACGGCCTTCTCGATTTGGGAACTGGTTATCGCCACGTTCTTCAGCTGACCGAAAATATCTGTGAATTGCATACGGATGAATTCAACATCCTGTTCCTTTACCATGCGGATAATGTCTTCCTTAGTGTATTTGCTCATTATGCTCTCTCCTTTCAGTTTGTGCCGCATAAATAGAATTTTAAAATAAAAATAAAAAGAGCAATGGCTTCCCAAAGGAAAAGCACCATTGCTCTTTACATGCGAATTATATTACCGGTTCTGGCATTTGTCAACTCTAAAATTTCATTTTTTCGTATTTCGGCAGATGCCACAAAGGTTTTTTTCGGTGTCAAAGTCAAGTTTATGCAGCTTCACATAAAAATTCCTGCATTTTTTATCACATCCGAAGGACTGCTGGGATCAAAGCTCCTCATCCAGCACCCGGCCCACGGCGACCAAATTTGTGGGGCCCGTTAAGAATAGATCCTTTGCGCCGCTCTCTGTTTTCGTCACCGTTACGGAGAGCACCCCTCCCGGGACAGTGATCTTTACATTCTTTCCGCTCACAAGCCCTCTGAGTGTCAGCGCGGTAATGGTAGAGCCGCAGCCCGTGCCACATGCAAGGGTAAAGTCCTCCACTCCGCGTTCAAAAGTACGGGCGACTACATCATCTTCCCCCACAATCTCGCAAAATGTAACATTTGCGCCCTTGGAAAAATCGCTGCACCAGCGTATAGCGGAGCCGATACTGTGAAGCTCGCTTTCATCAATATCCCCGAACCCCGGAAGCAGGACTATGGCGTGAGGATGTCCCGGCACACCAAGCTCCACATAGGAGCAGTCGTAGTCCCTGCCTGATACATTGACCGTCTTGTACAGCTCTACAAGTGTCGGGTCATTCAAACGGATCTTATACGTCCTCTTATCTATCTTCGTTCCAATAACTATCCCTGAGGAGGTCTCGATTTTTATCTCACCTCCGGAGGCGTAGCCATGCTCAAAGCCATACCGGCTAAGGCACCTGGCGCCGTTCCCGCAAAGCTCCGCAGGAGTTCCATCCGAGTTAAAAAATATCATACGGATATCGCCGCCTGATTGGGGTCTCTCCACGAACATGATACCGTCCGCACCGATGGAGACGCGCCTTGCGCACAGGCGCTTGGCAATATAAGAAAATTTTTCTGCGGGCAGCCGTTCTTCTTCATTGTCAATGATTATGAAATCATTTCCCGCTCCCTGCATTTTAGTAAACCGCATGGATACGCTCCTTTGCCGCCGGATTTATTCCATACCACCGTATGGGATAAATTTCACACAAGCTATTTACCACATGACCATATAACTTTAAAAAAACAAATGTACTTGCTTCACTGCGTTCGCGCTTTGCGCTCGCTAAGTGAAGCTATTGTACTATCTGACTGTTTTTAACAGATGAACGTACTAGCTTCACTAAGCTCGCGTTTGAGCGCTCGCTAAGTGAAGCTATTGTACCACAGCTTATATGAAAATTTCAACTGTAACCGTCGGGAAGCGTCAGTTAACATACCGGCAGGATCAGGCAAAGAAAACCTGATTGTCGATCTGGACAACAAGCTCCCGGTTACGTCCTGCCCAGCAGCTCTGCGCGGCATAGGAGGCCGAAAAGTAAAGACAGTCCTCCACCGCCGTCACGCCCTCAAGGGCGAGCTTTGCGGCAGCTATGCAGTCACGGGTAGGCTCGTTATATATAGCTCCAGAGTAGGCTGGGCTGAACTGTATGCCGTAGCGCCGGTCAAATATGACCTCCTTCACCGTATCGGGAAACCCGGAATTCTCAACACGGTTGAGCACCACATTTCCCACAGCTATCTTGCCCTCAAGGCTCTCTCCGCAAGCCTCTGCATAAATGAGCCGTGACAGCCAGTACACATCAGTCTCATCATAAAACTCATCTCCCGGTGCTATCGGCTCACCACCGCCGGTTATATAGACACTGTTATTCTCACCGCTCCACCTGACCTCAGTTCCAAACGCTGCGGCTAAAGTCCTCACTGGGACCATGAGCCGGCCGTCGCGGACGATAACCGTTTCCGGTACATACAGATACCTTCCGTTTGCGGTGATATACTTCTCCCCGCACACAGCGGCTATATACAAGCCCTCGGCCTCTATCTCCGCCGTCCGAGTATTCGGATCCCATATTACAACCGTCGCGCCAAGCGTCTCCCCAACTGAACGCAGCGGAACATAGACCGTACCATCCATAATGAAGGACATACCGGCGGGATCGGCATCCATTCCGTCCACATAGACTCGGGGTGTGCTGTCAGCGGCTTTGGCAGTGACAGTCAGAAGCAGAAGCAAGGCCGCGACAGGCAGCAAAAGCTTTCTTCGCATAAAATCATCCTTTCTTTGCAGCGTAATGCCGCAAATATAGATGATTATGGGAAGTTTCTGATGATTTTATGCACGGTGCCGGAAGATTTTGCTTTATTATCCTCTTTTTATCAGGTAAATATAGGCCGTGGACTTTATTTTTTAATAAAACAGCGCTCCGCAAAATGCGGAGCGCCGTCAAAAACCAGTATTACGCCTGTGCCTTCATGGCAAGATACGCGTTGATAAAGCCGTCTATATCACCATCCATCACGGCGGTAATGTTGCCGTTTTCAAAGCCGGTGCGGTGATCCTTGGCGAGGGTATAGGGCATGAAAACATAGGAGCGGATCTGGCTGCCCCACTCTATCTTCATCTGTACTCCCTTGATATCCTCAATTTTTTCAAGATGCTCACGTTCCTTGATCTCCGCAAGGCGCGCCCTCAGCATGGTCATGCAGCTGTCCCTGTTCTGGAACTGGCTGCGCTCCACCTGGCAGGAAACAACGATCCCCGTAGGTTTATGGATCAGGCGGACGGCCGAGGAGGTCTTGTTTACCTTCTGCCCGCCGGCTCCGGAGGAGCGGTAGACCTGCATCTCAATATCCTCATCACGTATCTCAATATCCT
>JBJDXR010000024.1:0-45148 GCA_051866775.1 Oscillospiraceae bacterium
CTATAAGAAAAAAGCACGGGAAGGCACCGAGAATTCCGGCACCGAGAGCGCGGCTGAGGGGGATAAATCTTCGAAGACGGCTGCCAAAAAGCCAACGGCTAAAAAGACCGCCTCTGCAAAGTCGTCTGAAAAAGCTCCGGCCTCAAAGACTATGAAGCCCTCCGCAAGAGCCAAAGGAAAGAATACTAAGGCGGCGGAGGATAAATTGTGATGTGCGTGACTGTAATAGGCGCCGGGCTTGCAGGATGCGAGGCCGCATGGCAGATGGCCCAGCGCGGGATAAATGTGACTCTTTATGAGATGAAGCCCGGGCGGCGGTCCCCAGCGCATGTGTCGGATAATTTCGCTGAGCTTGTGTGCTCAAACTCACTTAGAAGTGACGAGCTTACAAACGCCGTAGGCCTTTTAAAAGAGGAGATGCGCAGACTTGGCAGTATAATAATGCGCTGCGCAGATGAGCATAAGGTACCCGCCGGAGGGGCGCTGGCTGTTGACAGGGAGGGCTTTTCCGCCGCGGTGACAAATGCAGTGCGCTCACACCCGCATATTAAGGTCATAGAGCGTGAGCTTACGGATATACCGGATGGGCGCGTTATCGTTGCCACCGGCCCGCTTACCGACGGGGCTATGGCCGATACGATAGCAGGGCTTTCTGGCGGCGAGGGGCTTCACTTTTTTGACGCGGTGGCGCCCATAGTCACAATAGAGAGTGTGGATATGTCCAGCGCCTGGTTTGCCTCCAGATATGACAAGGGTACGGCAGATTATGTAAACTGCTCTATGGAAAAGGACGAATACACGGCTTTTGTCAGGGAACTCTGCAGCGCCGAGGAGGCGGAGCTTCACGGCTTTGACGACGGCGGGGTGTTTGAGGGCTGTATGCCGGTGGAGGTCATGGCACGGCGCGGAGAGGATACCCTGCGTTACGGCCCTTTAAAGCCGGTGGGACTAAAAGATCCTAAAACAGGACGGGAGCCTTACGCTGTTGTGCAGCTTCGGCGGGATAACGCAGAGGGTACGCTCTATAATCTTGTGGGTTTTCAGACACATCTTAAATTCCCGGAGCAGCGCAGGGTGTTTTCAATGATCCCGGCTCTTAAAAACGCGGAGTTTGTCAGATACGGCGTCATGCACAGGAACACATATCTCGACTCTCCACGGCTGCTTGACAGGTATTACAGGCTCAAGACTAAGCCTGAGGTAAGCTTTGCAGGACAAATGACAGGGGTGGAGGGATACATTGAGTCGGCCGCCTCCGGACTTCTTGCCGGTATCGAGGCCGCCTGTGAGCTTCGGGGCAGGGAGCATGTGGATTTCCCTGCGGAGACCGCCATTGGGGCGCTGGCGCTTTATGTGAGCGGCGGCAGTGTCGGTGATTTTCAGCCGATGAACGTGAATTTCGGCATAATCGCTCCGCTGGGTTACCGGGTAAAGGGGAAACGAAACAAGAATGCCGCCATATCAGAGCGCTCGCTTTGTTTAATTGATGAGCTTATAGAGACAAAGCTCTTTTAGCCGGCATTACCGGCATATACATACCGCCCGGCGGGCGGAGAAGAGGGGGTAACAGCATGAAGATAATAGTCGATGCTATGGGCGGTGACAACGCGCCTCAGGCGATAGTCGAGGGTGCAATAATGGCCGCGGAGGAGTTTGGGGTGGATATAACGCTTGTGGGACGCGGGGAGGAAATCCTCCGCTCCGTTGAGGCGTTGGGACGCACAGATCTTCCTGCGGGCATTGAGATAACCAACGCCTCCGAGGTGGTGGAAATGGAGGACGACCCCGCGACCGTCACCCGCATAAAGACAGATTCCTCGATGACTGTGGGACTCAAGCTCCTGCACGACGGTAAGGCGGACGCCATGGTCTCTGCCGGTTCCACGGGGGCGCTGCTTTCCGGGGCGACACTGATCGTCAAGCGTATAAGGGGTATACGCCGTGCGGCGCTTGCGCCGGTCGTACCTACTGCCGACGGAAGCGGCACTCTTGTAGTTGATGTTGGAGCTAACGCCGAGTGTACCTCGGAATATCTTCTGCAGTTTGCCTTTATGGGATATTACTGCTCAAAGGCGATGACAGGAAAACCTTCGCCCAGAGTCGGGCTTTTAAACATAGGCACCGAGGAGACAAAGGGGAACAGCCTTTATAAGGAGACCTATACGCTTCTGCGCAGGGCAGGGGACGAGGGCAGAATCAACTTTGTCGGAAATGTTGAAGCACGGGACGTGATGGACGGGGTGTGCGATGTGCTCGTGTGCGACGGATTTACCGGCAACATACTCCTCAAAGGACTTGAGGGTATGGGACGCTTCTTCATTTCCGAGATCAAGAAGATATTCTCGAAGAACGCAAAGACGAAGCTCGCCGCCGCTGCCCTTAGGGACGATTTTACCGAGCTTAAAAAGAGAACTGATTCCTCCGAGGTGGGAGGGACCGCTATGCTTGGGATCACAAAGCCGGTGATCAAGGCCCATGGCTCGTCGGATGCATACGCCATACGCAGCGCCGTAAGGCAGGCGATGAATACGGTAAGCTCCGGCGTTTGCGGGGACATAGAGGCGAACATACAGTACATGAAGGTATCTGCGCCGGAGGCTTGAGCGGGAAATTTAAGCACAGCGTGAAAAACGCGTTGTATGGAGATTATTATGCAGGAACTTGAAAGTAGGATAGGATATTCATTTAAGGATACCGCACTGCTGAAAAACGCCATTACGCACAGCTCCTATGCCAATGAGAACAGGGCTGCCGGCGCCGTGTGCAACGAGCGCCTTGAATTTCTTGGGGACGCAGTCCTTGGAGTGTTGGTCGCGGATTATCTGTTTCACAAATTTCCGGATATGCCGGAGGGAAAAATGACCCGGCTGCGCGCGGAGCTGGTATGTGAAAAGAGCTTGGATGCTGTTGCGGCGGCCCTGGGCCTCGGGGAGTATCTTCTTCTTGGCAAGGGCGAGGAGCGCGGCGGAGGACGGAGCAGGCCGTCGATACTTGCCGATGCCGTGGAGGCAGTGCTGGCCGCAATTTACCTTGACGGCGGCATGGCTATGGCCGAAAGCTTCGTAAAGCGGTTTATCCTTGATGTGTTTGAATCCGGTGAAAATAAGACTGAGCGGGACTACAAGACAGAGCTTCAGGAGCTTATACAGAGAAAGAGCGGTCAGGTGCTGGAGTACAGGCTCTTTGGGGAGAGCGGCCCGGACCACGCAAAGGTGTTCACTATCGAGGCACTGCTCAACGGCGAGCGGCTGTCTCTTGGCGACGGAAGAAGTAAAAAGGACGCCGAACAGGCTGCCGCTAAAAAGGCTCTGGAGGGACTGGAATGACGCCCAGAAGATCGATCATCCCTGTTTTTGTGCCACATCTGGGCTGCCCGCATATGTGTGTGTTCTGCAACCAGCGGCGCATATCCGGAAAAACGGCGCCGGCGGATGCGGACACCGTCCGGGCGGCGCTGGAGGAGGGGCTTTCTCGTATATACGGGGATACTGAGACAACGCTGGCGTTTTACGGCGGAAGCTTTACGGCAATACCGGCGCGGGAGCAGGAGGAGCTTCTGGGCGCGGCGTTGCCGTTTTTGCGTTCGGGTAGGATAAGCTCGCTGAGGCTGTCAACGCGTCCGGACTGCATCGACGACGTGACGCTCAGCCGCCTTAAGAGATACGGCGTTAAAACTATTGAGCTTGGCGTCCAGTCTATGTGCCCCGATGTGCTCACCGCCTCCGAGCGCGGACACACGGCAGAGGATGCCGAGCGCGCGGCCAAAATGGTGAAGGCCGCGGGCTTTGAGCTTATATTGCAGATGATGACAGGTCTTCCGGAGGACACACCGGAAAAATCTAAATACACCGCCGAGAGGTTTATTGAGCTAAAGCCTGACGGAGTGCGCATATATCCCACGGTCATAATCCGAGATACGGAGCTTTACGATATGTGGCGCGGCGGGCTTTATAAGGAGCACACGGTGGAGGATGCGGTTGAGCTTTGCGCGGATCTTTCAGAGATGTTTGATACGGCGGGCATACCGATAATACGCTTGGGGCTCAATCCCACGGATGACCTGTCCGGCGGTGACGCCGTGGGAGGAGCATACCATCCGGCGCTGGGGGAGCTTGTTATGAGCCGGCGCTATCTGCACCGGGAGGAGAAGCTTTTGACGGAGTCAGACCGGGGAAAGTCCGTGATATTCGGTGTGGCAAAGGGCAGGATATCTGCCGCCATCGGCCAGAAGCGGGCAAACGCCGTGAGCCTTTGCGGCCGCTTTGGCCTTAAGGGCGTACGTGTGATCGAAACAGATATTGAAGATGGGGGCGTTATCAGGCTGTAACGCCCCGTCTTTTTATATTTTGGGGCAAAGCTATGTTGCAAAAATCGGGAAAAACAAGTATACTAGATTAGTTTACTATGGAAAATCTGTGCTTTGCGCATTTGGGAGTTGTATCATTTGTATTTAAGAGCACTTGAGCTTTACGGGTTTAAGTCCTTCCCCGAGAAAACGACGCTCGTTTTTGATAAACCTGTAACGGCGATAGTAGGGCCGAACGGCAGCGGAAAATCAAATATAGCCGACGCCCTGCAGTGGGTAATGGGCGAGCAGTCCACAAAGGTGCTGCGCGGCGGAAAGATGGAGGATGTCATATTCGGTGGCACGGAAAAGCGAGGACAGGTCGGCTTTGCCGAGGTGTCGCTCACGCTTGACAATTCCGACCGCCGTCTCCCCGGAGACTGTAACGAGGTGCAGGTCACGCGCCGGTATTACCGCTCCGGCGAGAGCGAGTATTACATAAACCGCAAGCTTGTACGGCTCAAGGATATAAACGAGCTTTTCATGGACACCGGCCTTGGCCGCGAGGGTTACAGTATAATAGGACAGGGCAAAATAGACGCGATACTGTCCGCAAAGAGCACCGACAGGCGCGAGATATTTGAGGAGGCCGCGGGCATATCCCGGTTCCGCCACAGAAAAGAGGAGTCGGAGCGTAAGCTGGAGCGGGCAGAGGATGATCTTCTGCGCGTAAATGACAAGATAGCGGAGCTGGAGCTTCAGGTCGAGCCGCTTCGCCGCCAGTCGGAGACGGCAAAGAAGTACCTCATCCTCCGGGACGAGCTTCGCGGACTTGAGATATCCCTGTGGCTTTATGACCTTGAAGCCATTGCCGAGAGGACAAAGAAGCTTGAGCAGGACTTTATTTCATCGTCGGCTGAGCTGGAAAAGGCCCGGTCGGAGCTTGAGGAGCTTTATGCCGCCGGAGAGAAGTTTTCCCAGCGCATGAGGGAAAAGGATGTTGAGGCGGAGAGCGTCCGCGAGAGAATATCCCAGACGGAGCTTAAAATATCTGAGGAGGAGTCTGCCGCCGCGGTGCTGCGCGCTAATTTGAGCCACAGCCGCGAGAATATTGACCGTATAAACGAGGAGATAAAGCGCCGGGAGGGACAGGCCTCCGGCATACAGGGGCAGATACAGGAACGCAGGGAGCGAACTCGCGAGATAGACGCCGAGAATGGGCAGCTGTCGGAGGAGCTAAAAAAGCTCCGGGAGCGCTCCGAGGCGATATTTAAAAACGAGGGTGACGCCGAGGAAAAGCTCTCCGAGCTTACCAGAAGGGCCTCCGATACCGCCGATGAGCTTTCCGAGAAACGCTCGGAGCTGTCCTCCATAACCGCCTCCCTTCAGGAGCTTGGGGACAGGAGCCGCACGCTTGATTCGGAGTTGGGACAGCAGAGAGATAAGCTGGGCGAGGCAAAAACCCGCCAAGCTGAGAACGCCGCTGCGTGCCAAAAGGCTGATGATAAGGCCGAATCACTTCACAATGTGGTCAAAGGCTATACTATGAGGGCCGATTCCCTGCGCAAGAAGGCGGAGACAGCGGCGTCGGAAAAGACGCGCATTGAGATGGAGTATAACGCCCTGCGTTCACGCAGGCAGCTGCTTTTCGATATGGAGAGGGAGTATGAGGGCTATTCAAAGGCTGTAAAGACCGTCATGAAGGAGGCCTCGCGCGGTACACTGCGGGGGGTACACGGCCCAGCAGGGGAGCTTTTAAAGGCCCCTGATAAATACGCTCTGGCTGTGGAGACTGCGCTGGGAGCCGCAGTTCAGAATATAATCGTCTCTTCCGAGGGTGACGGAAAGAATGTGATAAACCTATTAAAAAGGCAGAACGCCGGTCGGGTCACCTGCCTGCCCATGAACGTTATGCGGGGCAGCCGCATAAACGAGCGGGGCTTAGATTCCGAGGAGGGCTTCGAGGGCGTAGCCTTTGACCTTGTCTCCTTTGACGATGAGTATCGGGATATCTATCTTAACCTCCTTGGCAGGACGGCAATCGTGGACGATATGGACAGCGCCATCCGCATTGCCCGTAAATATTCGCACCGCTTCCGTATAGTGACCCTTGACGGGCAGGTGATAAACGCCGGGGGAAGCATGACCGGAGGAAGCACCTCGAAAAATACGGGTATACTGTCCCGGGCTAATGAGCTTAAGGCCCTAACAGAGCGGGAGGCAGTTATGTCCGCGGAGCTTAAGGCCGCCGCACAGGGCTTGGATGAGGTAAAGCGCGCTCTGGGCGCTGCGGAATACGAGCTTAAGGTTTCCACTGATGAGCTTCGCGCGGCGGAGGAGGCCCTTGTAAAGCTCAGTGCCGAGAGAGAGCACTATAAGCTGCTGCTTGAGTCTCTTGAGATGCGCCTTGAGGAGCTCCAGGGGGAAAAGCAGGCTGTTGCGAAAAGAAACAGTGAGCTTATCTTAAGGAGAGACTCGGCGGAGAGCCGGATAGCCGAGCTTCAAAAGGCGGCCCAGGATATACGCGCACTGCTTGATGCCCAGGCAGGAGGCAGGGAGAAGCTTAACGAGCAGCGGCAGATGATAGCTTCACAAGAGGCGGAGCTTAGAGAGAAAAGAGCCTCCCTTCAGGCGGAGAAGAGCACTCAGACCGCTGCCATAGCGGAGCTTGAGGCGCTTTGCACGGAGCTTTCCGGCGGCAGAGAGAGCCAGCAGGCGGCTATCGATGATCTTAAAGCGAAATGTGAGGATATACTTTCTGAGATATCCCGCAGGGATGAGACTATAGCGGGGCTTCGTGAGATAACCGCCGGGTATAAAAGGAAAATAGCCGATATATCCTCCGCGAAGCTTTCAATAGAGGCTGAACGGGCCAAAAGTGACAGGGAGACTCAGGAGAAGAATAAGCAGCTTCTCAGCCTTGAGCGGGAGAGCGCCCGCATAGAGCAGCGCAGACAGGCCGCTGAGATGGAGGAGAAGCAGATAATAGATAAGCTGTGGGACAACTACGAACTTTCACGAAGCGCGGCGCTTGAGCAGCGTCAGGAGCTTGAGAGCATCCCCGCGGCAAAGCGCCGGACAGGCGAGCTGAGGAAGGAGATGTCATCCCTCGGTACGCCGAACATCGGCGCGATAGAGGAGTTTGAGAGGGTAAACACCCGTTACACATACCTCACTGAGCAGCGGGATGATATTGAAAAATCCCGGACGGAGCTGCTCGGGATAATCAGAGATATAACCACCAATATGGAGGGTATATTCAAAGAAGAATTTAACCGCATTAACCAAAGCTTTAAGGAGACCTTCCTTGAGCTTTTCGGCGGAGGAAAGGCATCCCTTGAGCTGGAGGATCCGAATGATGTTTTGGGCTGCGGGATAGAGATAAAGGTCCAGCCGCCGGGAAAGACCCTGAAGACCATAACGCTCCTGTCGGGAGGCGAGAAAGCCTTCGTGGCAATAGCGCTCTATTACGCAATACTGCGCATACGGCCCACACCCTTTGTTGTCATGGACGAGATCGAGGCTGCGCTTGACGAGGCAAATGTTATCCGCGTATCAAACTACATGAGGAAGCTTTCGGACAAAACGCAGTTTCTGACTATAACCCATCGGCGTGGGACCATGGAGGAGGCAGATGTGCTTTACGGAGTGACAATGCAGGAGCAGGGCGTGTCAAAGGTGCTGATGGTGGACCTTGACGAGGCCGAGAGGACGATTAAGCAGAGCAAGTAACAATCTACCATTACGGAGGTAAAAGTATGGGATTTTTTGATAAGATCAAAAGCGGGCTTTCAAAGACAAAGCAGAATATGACCACCCGCCTAAACGGTATGATAGCGTCGTTTACCGGGGAGAATGAGGAATTTTTTGAGGAGCTTGAGGAGCTTTTAATAATGTCCGACGTGGGAGGGGAGGCGTCCATGAGAGCGGTCGAGGAGCTGCGCGAGGTTGTGAAAAAGCAGGGGCTTCGCGGCTCGGATGAGGTCCGTGGGGCGCTGAAGGACATACTAGTCTCAATGCTTGACGGCGGCGGGGAGCTTGAGCTGACAAGCAAGCCATCAGTCATACTTGTGGTGGGTGTAAACGGCGTAGGAAAGACCACCACTATAGGAAAGCTCTCAATGGCTCTTAAGAATCAGGGCAAAAAGGTACTGCTTGCTGCTGGGGACACCTTCCGTGCAGCCGCTGCGGAGCAGCTTAACATCTGGGCGGAGCGCTCGGGTGCTGATTTTGTCCGCCATGAGGAAGGCTCCGACCCTGCGTCGGTTGTTTTTGACAGCATTGCCGCTGCCAAGGCCCGGGGAACGGATGTGATAATCGTGGACACGGCAGGAAGGCTCCACAACAAATCCAACCTTATGAACGAGCTGAATAAGATCAGCCGCGTCATAGATAGGGAGCTTCCGGAGGCATCAAGGGAGACACTGCTTGTTCTGGATGCGACCACAGGCCAGAACGGTCTCATGCAGGCGGAGGAATTCAAAAAATCAGCCGGGCTTACCGGCATAGTTCTGACTAAGCTGGACGGCACTGCCAAGGGAGGCATAGTCTTTGCCATATCACAGAGGCTCGGAGTGCCGGTAAAATACGTGGGTGTTGGTGAGCAGGCGGACGACCTCATCCCGTTTAACGCCGAGGAATTTGCGGAGGCGCTGCTGTCATGAAGCTGATACTTGCGTCGAATAACAAGGATAAGCTCCGGGAGATCCGGGAGATACTCTCCGGCACCGGGCTGGAGGTGATCTCCCAGAGAGAGGCGGGCTGCAGCTTTGAGGCCGAGGAAAACGGCAAGACCTTCAGGGAAAATGCCCGCATAAAGGCCAGAGCCGCCATGGAGGCCACCGGAATTGCCGCGCTTGCAGACGATTCCGGACTTGAGGTAAACGCCATGGACGGCGGGCCTGGGATATATTCCGCACGTTACGGCGGTGTGGAACTTTCTTACGATAAAAAGTGTCAGATGATATTAGATGAGGTCGCCGCCGGAGATGGCGACAGGGGCGCGAGATTTAAGTGCAGCGTCGTCTGCGTGTTCCCAAACGGCGATGAGATATGTGCCGACGGTGTGATCGAAGGAAATATCGGCGCGGCTCCGGAGGGAAACGGCGGCTTCGGCTACGACCCCATATTTGTTCCGGAGGGCTTTGCCTGCTCAATGGCGTGCCTGACAGATGATGAGAAAAACGCCATATCCCACAGGGGCAGTGCTTTCAGGGATTTTGCAGAAAAACTTAACAAATATATGGCGGAACATGAGATAAAGGAGTAAAATAGATGCTGACTAGTAAAGAGAGAGCGTACCTCAGGTCACAGGCCTCCACGCTCGATACTGTCGTTATGGTCGGAAAGGGCGGCGTAACCGATAACGTGGTCATGGAGACTTTAAATGCCCTGAAGGCAAAAGAGCTTATAAAAGGAAAGGTGCTGGAGAGCGCACTGCTCTCTTCGAGAGAGGTCTGTCAGGAGCTGGCGGACGCCTGCGGCGCCGAGCCTGTGCAGGCTATAGGATCAAAATTTGTTCTTTATAAAGAAAATAAGGATATTCCCGAGGAAAAAAGAATAAAATTAAAGAAGCAGTGATTGACTTGAAAATTGGTATTTTCGGCGGGACTTTTGATCCGCCCCACAAGGGACACACTTCTGCGGCCAAGGCTGCAATAAAGCAGCTTGGACTTAATAAGCTTTTGGTCATACCGGACGCGGAACCTCCCCATAAAAGCCTGCCGGAGGATGCTCCGACGGCAGAGGAGCGTCTGGAGCTTACGCGGGCGGCTTTTGGCGGCGTAAAAAAGACCGTTGTGTCCGATATGGAAATATTAAGAGGCGGTATGAGCTATACTGTCGATACGGTCGGCATAGTCGCGGATAAATACCCGGATGCTAAACTGTACCTCCTTATGGGTACGGATATGTTCCTTTGCTTTGAAACTTGGAAGGAATTCCGTACCATACTGCAGAAGGTAACTTTGGCGGTGTTCTCCCGGCGCTCGGGAGAGACTGATGAGCTTTATATGGCCGCGGACAGGTTCAGAGAGAGGTATGGGGCGTCAGTTGAGATCGTACTTAACGACGAGGTGGATATATCCTCTACTGATCTGCGGGGGCTTCTGCGCCTGCGCAGAGGGCTGGAATTTTTGGACGAGCCGGTATATGCTGAGATCATCCGCCGAAGGCCGTACGGGGCAAAGCCTGATTTTTCGTGGCTCCGCAAAAAGGCTCACGCCATGCTGAAGCCCTCGAGAATTCCGCACGTTATGGGCTGCGAGGAGGAGGCACAGCGCCTTGCAAAGTGGTGGGGTGCCGACGTTGAGAAGGCCAGAGAGGCCGCCATACTCCATGACATAACAAAGAAAGAGGAACTGGAGGCACAGTTGATATTGTGCCGCAAATATGGTATCATACCTGACGAAATCGAGCTTAAGGAGGGAAAACTCCTTCACTCAAAGACAGGAGCGGCCATCGCGAAGTACGAATTCGGCTGTGACGATGAGATTTACGGCGCCATATTCTGGCACACCACCGGCAGGGAGAATATGACGCTTCTTGAAAAGGTCATGTATATGGCCGATTATATTGAACCGACCCGCAGCTTCGATGGGGTGGATAAGCTGCGCAGGCTGGCATACGAGGATATAGACAAGGCGCTTAAATTGGGCTTTGAGATGAGCATCGATGATATGAGGGAGCGGGGGATAGTACCTCATAGCAGGACTATGAGAGCGCTTGAGTGGATCACAGAGGTATTAAAGGATAAAGAATAATGAAGCTTTTTGGCAGTAATAAACGTTCAAAGCATCTGAGCGGTTCCTCCGGACGTGAAACGGCCGGTAAGGAGAATACCCGCGTAAATACAAATAAAAAATCCCCCGGAAAAGGAAAAAAGAAGAAAAATAAGCTGCTGCGAGTTATTATAATAGTGCTTGCGGTTATAATTGCCCTTGTCATCGCAGCTCTGGCATACTGGTTTACGGCAGTAAAGCCGCCGGATGTGGTTCAGAATAAACGTCAGCCTCATGATGGCAGCGGCAATCTGATAAATTCAGATAACCCTGAGGAACCGGTTGTTGATAACAGAACCGGTGAAAAGTACACCTTCCTGGCCGTGGGTATGGACGACGGCAACGGAAATACTGACACTATCATGGTGGCGACCTTTGACACAAGCGACTATACTCTGAACGTCGTGAGCATCCCGCGGGATACCCTTGTAAACGTCTCCTGGTCGGTAAAGAAGGCAAACACCCTCTACGCTTACGGCGGAGTTGACGGCTTAAAGGCAGGAATCGCGGATATTATCGGCTACGATGTCGACTTTTACGCTATAATTGACCTGAACGCGTTTATTGAGCTGGTGGATGCCATCGGCGGGATATACTTTGACGTACCGCAAAACATGAACTACAGCGACCCTGCACAGGATCTCTATATAAACATCAGCAAGGGGCCGCAGACACTCAGCGGCGAGGACGCCATGAAGGTTTGGCGCTTCAGGGCGACATATGCTCAGGGCGACATAAAGCGGATCGAGGTCCAGCACGACCTTCTTATGGCCGCTGCAAAACAGATACTTGATAATGTTGACAGCGTGCCGATAACCACGCTTGCTGATATATTCATCAACGACGTCAAAACGGATTTGACCTACGGCAATATAATTTGGTTTGCAAAAGAGCTTCTCAAGATGGATCTTGAGAATATAAACATCATGACTATTCCGGAAAATTATGCCGACGAGGTAAACGGCATATCCTACCCGACGATATATGTGGATGAGTGGCTTGAGATGCTCAATACCTATCTCAACCCCTTCGATGACCCGATCGTTGAGACGGATCTGAGCATATTGACACGAAACAGCTCCGGCAAGCTTTATTCAACTGACGGCGTGTATAACGCCAAGTCCTCCTGGGGCAACGGAGGTTCCTCAAGTTCTTCGGGAGGTTCAAGCTCCGGCGGCTCAAGTTCCGGAGGGACAAGCTCCGGCAGTAATTCAAACGGTAATTCCGGAGGAACGACGACCGACCCCGGCACCACTGATCCCGGAGCTACCGATCCGGGCGTAACTGACCCGGGAACGACAGACCCTGGAACTACCGACCCGGGTACCACGGATCCCGGAACGACTGATCCGGGCACTACAGCCCCCGGTACTGGAGAAGAGACCACAGACCCCGGCACCACAGATCCCGGCGGGACCGGGCCGGATCCTGATCCGGGCGCCGGAAGCGGTGAAGGCAATAATGGAAACGAGGACCCAGGTTATATAATTGTTGATGACGGTGCTGGAAATAATGCGGACCAGCCTGCTGATCCGGTGAACGGAGAGAATCAGGGATAGAGATTTAACGGCAAAATTGCCGTCGTAAAGGAGAGTTTTAATGTTAACACCATTGGAAATAGCTCAGGAGGCAGTAAAGGTACTGGATGCAAAAAAGGCCGAGAACGTGCGTATGCTGGAGACAAGCAGCATTACCGTGCTTGCCGATTACTTTATAATCTGCACGGCAAGCTCCACCACCCATATAAAGACGCTTGCCGACGAGGTGGACAAGGCCCTGTCCGAAAAGGGGGAGCCGCCTATCCGTACTGAGGGCTACCGCTCCGGCGGCTGGGTGCTTGTGGACTTTGGCTGTGTCGTCGTACACATATTTACCGATGAGACGAGAAAGTTTTATAATCTGGAGCATCTGTGGTCAGACGCACCGCAGGTAGACGTCAGCGCGCTTTTGACAGAATGAGCCTCTCCGATATTTCGGAGGGGATAAAGGGAGAAACAATAAATGAAATACGAATTTTCGCGCATTGAAAAAAAGTGGCAGGAGAGATGGGAGAAGGAAAAGCCCTTTAAGGCTGTGACCGGCTCGGATAAGCCCAAGTTTTACGGACTTATCGAGTTTCCATACCCATCAGGGGAGGGACTCCACGTGGGACACCCGCGCCCCTACACGGCTATGGACATAATAGCCAGAAAAAAACGTATGCAGGGCTACAACGTCCTGTTTCCCATTGGCTTTGACGCCTTCGGACTGCCGACGGAGAACTATGCCATTAAGAATAAAATCCACCCTGCGGAGGTCACAAAGCGCAACATCGCCCGTTTTACCGATCAGCTCAAGATGCTGGGCTACTCCTTTGACTGGGACAGAGTGGTGAACACCACCGATCCTGAGTATTATAAGTGGACGCAGTGGATATTTATCCAGATGTTTAAGGCCGGTCTTGCCTATAAGACCAAGATGCCTGTGAACTGGTGCACCTCCTGTAAGTGTGTACTGGCCAACGAGGAGGTTGTAAACGGCGTTTGCGAGCGCTGCGGCAGCGAGGTGGTCCGCAAGGAAAAGAGCCAGTGGATGCTGAAGATAACCGCTTATGCCCAGCGCCTCTTAGATGATCTTGACGATGTGGACTTTATTGAAAGGGTTAAGACCCAGCAGCGCAACTGGATCGGCCGCAGTGTCGGCGCAGAGGCGGACTTTGATACCACCGAGGGGGATAAGCTCCGCATATTTACCACCCGTCCGGACACAATGTTCGGCGCAACATACATGGTCATTTCCCCAGAGCATGAGATACTTAAAAAGTGGGCGCCCAAGTGTGAGAACCTGGCGGAGATCGAGGAGTATCAGCGCGCCGCCGCACGCAAGTCTGATTTTGAGCGTACCGAGGTGGCCAAGGAGAAGACCGGCGTGGAGATAAAGGGAGTAAGGGCCATTAATCCCGTGACCGGCGCAGAGATACCTATCTTCATATCTGACTACGTTCTTGCGACCTACGGCACCGGCGCAATAATGGCAGTCCCGGCACACGATGAGCGCGACTGGGATTTTGCGAAGAAGTTTGATCTCCCGATAATCGAGGTCGTAAAGGGCGGAAATGTTCAGGAGTCCGCTTTTACCGACTGTGAGACCGGAGTCATGGTAAACTCAGGCTTCCTTGACGGTATGCCCGTGGAAGAGGCGAAGAAGTGTATCACCAAGTGGCTTGAGGATAAGGGGCTGGGCGCCGAGAAGGTGAACTTTAAGCTCCGCGATTGGGTATTCTCCCGTCAGAGATATTGGGGAGAGCCTATACCGATAGTCCACTGCGACAAGTGCGGTTATGTACCGGTTCCGGAGGACCAGCTTCCGCTCACCCTTCCTGATGTTGAAAATTATGAGACGACCGATACCGGTGAGTCTCCCCTCTCCACTATGACAGACTGGATAAACACCACCTGCCCGCACTGTGGAGGGCCTGCAAAGCGAGAAACCGACACAATGCCCCAGTGGGCAGGTTCCAGCTGGTATTTCCTGCGCTACATGGATCCGGACAACAAGGATGCCCTTGCCTCAAAGGAAGCCCTTGACTACTGGTCCCCGGTGGACTGGTACAATGGAGGAATGGAGCATACAACGCTGCACCTGCTATATTCCCGCTTCTGGCACAAGTTCCTGTACGACATCGGAGTGGTGCCAACCAAAGAGCCGTACCAGAAGAGGACGAGCCACGGCATGATCCTTGGCGAGGGCGGAGAAAAGATGTCCAAGTCCCGGGGAAATGTCATAAATCCCAACGATATCGTTGCGGAGTTTGGCGCCGATACCCTTAGGCTATATATTATGTTCATAGGCGACTTTGAAAAGGCCGCCCCGTGGAACGACAACGCGGTCAAGGGCTGCAAGCGTTTCCTTGACAGGGTTTGGAACCTTGCTGAAAATAAGCTGGATGGCGATGATACGGTATCCTCTGTAAACGAGGCTGAGGTACACCGTACTATAAAGAAGGTCAGCGAGGACATTGAGAGCATGAAGTTCAATACGGCTATTGCCGCGCTTATGGGACTTGTTAACGTCTACTATGAGCACAAGCCCTCCCGCGGTGATATAAAAGTATTGCTTGAACTGCTCTCGCCCTTTGCCCCGCACATTGTCGAGGAGCTGTGGGAGATCCAGGGCTTTGAGGGTTACGCAGGCAGCGCCCAGTGGCCGGAGTATGACGAGAGCAAGACGGTGGAAAGCGAGAAGGAGATAGCCGTTCAGGTAAACGGAAAGCTCCGCTGCACGGCTGTTGTCCCAATGGATGCCGATGACGATACTGTTTTGAGCATTGTAAAGCAGCAGGAGAAGATCGTCAGGGCGATGGAAGGCATGGAGATAGTCAAGACTATCGTCGTAAAAAACAAGCTTGTTAATCTTATTCTTCGTCCTGTAAAATAAAAGATATTGACAATCAGGGTCGAGCAAATTATAATAGATACCGTTGGTTTTGAGCAAAATCATGCCGACTCTCCGGTCTCCCCGGAGAATATTAAGCACAAAGCGCATAGCGCAAGTCGGAGGGAGGGGAAAAGATGTCAGAAGTCCATGTGAAGGAAAATGAGTCGCTGGACAGTGCGCTGAAGAGATTCAAACGCAACTGTGCAAAGGCGGGCGTTCTCTCCGATCTTAGGAAAAAGGAATATTATCAAAGTCCTAGCGTCAAACGCCGTAAAAAATCCGAAGCGGCACGCAAAAACAAGAATAAGAGATACTATTGAGTATCAGTGTTCAATCCGGCTTATGCATATAAGTCCGGATTGAACTGTATCTGGACAGGCTATGTACATAAATACATACTGCTATGCTAAAATCGTTATTAATTTAACAAGTTGTCCAATTTTATTATTTGAGGTGATAGAAATGCCCCGGAAATACGAAATAGTAAAAAAGGAAGTCCTGACGCCCGAGATCACCCGCATATCGGTCTATGCGCCGCTCATTGCGAAAAAGGCCAAGGCGGGTCAGTTCATCATTCTCCGCGCCGATGATTCGGGTGAGAGGATACCCCTCACCATCTCCAGCTGTGACGGGGACAATGTCACGGTCGTATTCCAGAAGATCGGCGACTCAACTATGACTCTCGATGAGATACCCGAGGGCGGCTGCCTTGCCGACTTTGTCGGACCGCTGGGAGTTCCAACTGAGATCGGCGGATGCAAAAAAGCTGCTGTTGTGGGAGGCGGCCTCGGATGTGCCATAGCGCTGCCGGTTGCCAAGGCGCTGCATGACAGCGGCGTTGAGGTCGACCTTATAGGCGGCTTTAAAACAAAGGACATCATCATCCTTGAGGATGAGATGAAAAACGCCTGCACAAATCTCTACATCTGCACAGACGACGGCTCTTATGGCTATAACGGCTTTACCACAAACAAGCTGCAGGAGCTGATCGACGGCGGGGAGAAGTACGACCGTGTCTACGCCATTGGCCCGCTTGTTATGATGAAGTTTGTTTGCAGGATCACGGAAAAGTACGATATCCCGACTATTGTCAGTATGAACCCCATCATGATAGACGGCACCGGAATGTGTGGCTGCTGTCGTGTAACTGTGGGTGGGGAGGTCAAATTTGCCTGTGTTGACGGCCCTGATTTTGACGGCCACAAGGTAGACTTTGACGAGACCATAGCCCGTGCTGCGACCTATAAGGAATTTGAGGATATGCGCCGCAAAAATCACACTTGCAGACTGGAGGGTATGTCAAATGGCTGATATGTCTCTTGAAAAAACCAAAATGAACGAGCAGGCTCCGGATGTCCGCAACAAGAATTATCTTGAGGTAGCTCTCGGCTATACCGACGAACAGGCCCTGAAGGAGGCCAATCGCTGCCTCGGCTGCAAGAATCCCCGCTGCGTGCAGGGCTGTCCTGTTGGCGTGCCTATCCCCCAGTTTATAGGGGAACTGCAGAAGGGTGATGTTGAGGCCGCATATAAGGTCCTGTCCGGAGCTAACGCTCTTCCCGCTGTCTGCGGGCGTGTCTGCCCGCAGGAGAACCAGTGTGAGGGGAAATGTGTCAGGGGCATCAAGGGCGAATCCGTTGGCATCGGGCGCCTTGAGCGCTATGTGGCCGACTGGGCGCTACAGCATGATGTTGCCAATACTGACATCGCCCCATCAAACGGCAAGAAGGTCGCCGTCATCGGCTCAGGCCCGGCCGGCCTTACCTGTGCCGGAGAGCTTGCCAAGAAGGGCTACAGCGTTACGATTTTTGAGGCGTTCCACGTCGCCGGCGGAGTTCTCAGTTACGGAATACCCGAGTTCAGGCTTCCCAAGTCCATCGTTCAGAAGGAGGTAAAAAACCTCGAGAAGATGGGCGTGGATATCCAGCTCAACATGGTCATAGGCAAGGTGCTCTCGATAGATGAGCTGTTTGAGATGGGCTATAAGGCTGTGTTCATCGGCTCCGGTGCGGGACTTCCTCAGTTTATGAAGATCCCGGGGGAGAGCTTAGTGGGTGTGTTCTCCGCCAATGAGTATCTCACACGTATTAACCTTATGAAGGCATATAAGGAGAATAACCCAACTCCTATTTATGAGAGCAAAAAGGTCGCGGTCCTCGGCGGAGGAAACGTCGCTATGGACGCGGCCCGCTGTGCAAAGCGTATGGGCGCCGATGTGCACATAGTATACCGCCGCGGCGAAGCTGAGCTTCCGGCAAGACGTGAGGAGGTCCACCACGCCAAGGAGGAGGGCATAATATTTGACCTGCTGTGCAATCCTCTCTGCATTGAGGGAGATGATAAGGGCCGCGTAAAGTCCATGAAGCTTATCCGTATGGAGCTGGGTGAGCCGGACGCCTCCGGACGGCGCAGACCGGTGCCTGTTGAGGGCAGCGAATTTGAGATGGAGGTCGACACCGTCATCGTTGCCATCGGAACATCCCCGAACCCGCTTATACGCAGCACGACTCCGGGACTGGAGGCCAACAAATGGGGCTGCATTACCACTGGTGAGGATGGCAGCACCTCCCGCGAGGGCGTATTTGCCGGAGGAGACGCCTCCACCGGCGCGGCGACCGTTATACTCGCCATGGGCGCTGGCAAAACGGCTGCCAAGTCCATAGACGAATATCTGCAGGATAAATAAGCCTAAGAGAGGGGTGAATACACATTCACCCCTCTCTTCATTTTTCATCCAGGGAGTCAATGTATTGAAGTCCGGGGATAGGGTCACAGAAAGGCTGCGCCTTCAAGGCTTTTATGATGAGGATGCGCGTTTGACCGCTGGAATTTGGAAAGAGCAGGGGATTTAAAGTGCCATTTAGAATTGTATCAGGCGATATAACTAAAATTAAAGCTGATGTGATCGTAAACGCCGCAAATACAAGGCTTTTAGCCGGAGGTGGTGTATGCGGAGCCATATTTGCTGCGGCGGGAGCCGACATGCTTCAAGAGGCCTGCAATACCATAGGCGGCTGTGAAACGGGAGGCGCTGTAGCAACACCGGCGTTTGGACTTGATGCCAAGTACATAATCCACGCCGTTGGGCCAGTTTGGCAGGGCGGTAAAAGCGGGGAGGAGGCGCTCCTGCGCTCCTGCTACAGAAAGAGTCTTGAGCTTGCCCAAAAGCTCAGCGCTGAAAGTATAGCCTTTCCGCTGATATCTTCCGGTATCTACGGTTATCCCCGGGCTGGGGCGCTGTTTGCGGCAGTGTCGGAGATCGGCGACTTTCTGAGGGAGCAGGAGATGGCCGTCACGCTGGTCCTGTTCGACCGGATGGATGATCTTTGCCGCAGCGACCGCTTTGCCCGTATTAGGGAGTATATTGGGTCGAACATGGCGGAGAAGAACGCATTTACGGGTGAGACCGCAGCCTTCTCCGCAACTGCGGCGCCAATGCGCGCGGAGAGCGCCCCACACAGGCCAAGGTCGGTTCCGGAGACCCGCCGCAGTCTGGCGGATATACTGAAGCGTAGGGAGGAGACATTTTCGCAGATGCTGTTCCGCCTCATCGATGAGAGCGGCCGCTCCGACCCCGAGGTCTATAAGCGGGCCAATCTGGACCGAAAGCTGTTTTCCAAGATACGCTCCAATCCTGACTACAGGCCCAGCAAGAATACGGCTCTTGCGCTGGCGGTCGCACTTGAGCTGGATCTTGACAGGACCGGCGACCTGCTTCGCCGCGCAGGCTACGCCCTGTCCCCGGCTAGCCGCTTCGATCTGATCGTGGAGTATTTTATACGCCAGGGGAAATACAATATCTTTGAAATAAACGAGGCGCTGTTTGCCTTTGATGAGAGTATGCTCGGCGCATAAATGTCGCCTGATGGGCGACCTGCTTTGACCCAAATTGTTGTATCCTGTGCTTACAATAAAAAACACAGGAGGATATCTATATGAAAAAGGACCTTACCGAGCTTGTGTTCATACTTGACCGTTCCGGATCTATGGCAGGACTTGAGAGGGATACTATCGGCGGCTATAACAGCATGCTCACAAAGCAGCAGGAGCAGCCTGGGGAGTGCATTGTGACCACCGTGCTGTTTGACGACAAGTACGAGCTGCTGCATGACCGGATAAACCTGCGGGGCGTGCGTCCGATAACGCAAAGGGAGTATTTTGCAAGGGGCATGACGGCGCTGCTCGATGCGGTGGGCATGACTCTTACAAAGACTATAAATGCTCAGGAAAACACTGCGGAGGAGGAGCGCGCGGAGCACGTGCTTTTTGTCATAACAACGGACGGTTATGAGAATGCCAGCCGTGAATATACCTACGACAAGGTCAGGCAGATGATAGAGCAGCAGAAAAGGAAGGGATGGGAGTTTATTTTTCTCGGCGCAAATATCGACGCGATATCAACAGCCGCGCGCTTTGGCATAGCCCCCGACAGGGCGGCAAATTACAACGCCGACGGGGAGGGGACGCGTCTTAACTTTGAGACGGTAAGCTCTGTTGCTTCCGATCTCCGTGCCGCAAGACCGGTCGCCGCCACATGGAAGGCTGCGATAGACAAGGATTTTAAGAGACGCAGAAAATAAAGAAAAAACGCGCTTATTTAGCGCGTTTTTTGCATATCACAAAAACTCTTTTACCACCTTAAAAACATGGTCGGTTTGGGTTTCATTTTTACGCCGGAGACAATGCCCATTGCGGCAAAGGTCGTGACTATCGAGGAGCCTCCATAGCTGAAGAAAGGCAGTGTAAGCCCTATTACCGGCGCCACGCCGATGCACATCCCGATATTCTCAAAGGTCTGGAACGTTATCATGGCTGCGATTCCAAAGCACACAAGCGCCCCAAGACGGCTCTGCGAACGCAGTCCAACATAAACGCAGCGGATGATTATCGCAGTCAAAAGTATGATTATAAGTGAGCAGCCGATAATGCCCAGCTCCTCTCCTGCTACAGAGAAGATAAAGTCTGTACGTTGAAAAGGGATGGAGCCGGACTGGGTCTGAGTTCCTTTGTAAAGCCCTGTACCAAAGATCCTGCCGGAGGCGAGGGCCATCTTGCTCTGATTGGTCTGCCATGTCACTCCCTGACCGGTGCTGTCGACCAGGTCGGGAAAATACGGGGCTATGATCCTGTCTTTTTGGGTACCCGTTAGAAGGTGGTTCCATATATACGGTGAGACCGCGGCGATCGCCACGGCCGCTCCAAGAAACCAATAGATTTTCAGACCGGCCGCGAAGAGCATAATGACGAATATAAACAGATAAACAAGCGCTGAACCAAGATCGGAGGATATTAAAACTATAAGTCCGAAATGTGCAAGAAACAGCGCGCCCATAAGAAGGACGGAGAGCGGATGGTCGAGCTTTCCGCGATCCTTGAACTGAATTATAACATGGGCAAGTGACACAATAAATATAATCTTTACAAGCTCTGCCGGCTGTATACCGATGCCGCCGAAGCGGATCCACGCCCTGTTGCCGTACTCCTCTGAGCCAAGCCAGTGGAGAGACAGCAGCAGGGCAAGGCCAATGACCGTCAGAAGCTTCCATTTGCTTGCAATGATGTCCACATCTATGACGGAAAAGAGAATATACAGGATCACACCCAGCACTATGGCACCGATCTGCACATAGACGGAGCCGTTTGATCCGGTGTACCTAACAGCGCTGGATATCAGGACTACGCCGTATATTGACGACACAAGGCATAAAATAAGCAGCAGCGTGTCCGACTTTTTCAGATATCCGTATAGGGAAGAAAAAAGCTTTTTCACAGTTTTGCTCCATGGTATAAAATAAAATGTCAGCACGATAATTATACCATATAAAATGTTCCTTCACAACAGCGGTAATTATAACGATTTCGGCAAAACTTAAAAAAGCTCTTTCGATTACTTAAACTAAGTGCTATAATTATCAGGAGAAAAATTATCCCGGAGATTGTTTTATGGTCGTTAACACAGAAAATGAGGCTGAGACCTCCGCCCTTGGGGAGAGACTTGCACAGAGGCTCAGACCAGGGGATGTAATTGCAATGTACGGCGATTTGGGCGCCGGAAAGACCGCTTTTATCCGCGGCATCGCCCGGGGGCTGGGGCTTGAGGCGCGTGTGTCCAGTCCCACGTTTACCATAGTAAACGAGTATCTCGGCCCCGTACCGCTGTTTCACTTTGATATGTACAGGCTCTCCTCATCGGATGAGCTTTTTGAGATCGGCTGGGAGGATTACCTAAGCCGCGGCGGGGTCTGCGCTGTGGAGTGGAGCGAGAACGTGGAGGATGTTTTCACATCTGAGACGATAAAGGTGACGATTGAGAAAACCGGTGAGAGCGGACGCAAAATAACTTTGGATATGCCGGAGAGAGGTGGACATGATGAGGATACTTGCTATTGAGTCGTCGGCAAAGGCTGCATCCGTGGCGTTGGTTCAGGATGGAAAGCTCGTATCACAGTATTTTCAGGCCAGCACGCTGACCCATTCAAGGACGCTTCTCAAAATGGCGGAGGATTTGCTTGATAACCTTGAGCTTAAGCTAAAGGATGTGGACACGATAGCGGTGGCAAAAGGTCCGGGATCCTTTACAGGGATCCGTATAGGAGTCGCGGCGGCTAAAGGGCTTTGCTGGGGCGGGAACATTCCCGTTTGCGGGGTGTCCACTCTTGAGGCGATGGCATATCAGCTTATCGACCGTGAGGGCGCGGTGATATGCCCGGCAATGGATGCCAGACGTAGTGAGATCTATAACGCGAAGTTCATGGCTGAGGGAGGAAAGCTCATAAGACTTTGTGAGGACAGGGCTATTTCCATTGAGCAGCTCAAGGAAGAGGCAAAAAATGATAGAAAGCCCTATTTTTTTGTTGGAGATGGAGCATATCTGTGTTATAATGCTTTTTTAGAAGAGTTGTTAACCGCGTATATACCGCCGGAGCCGCTGCTTCTTCAGAGCGCATGGGGCGTAGCCTGCGCGGCACAGGGGAAAGCTGCCGAACAGGCATTTGACCTTGCGCCCAATTACCTGCGGCTTTCTCAGGCGGAGCGCGAGCGCCTTGAAAAAGAAAAAGATAATATTACAGGAGGAACTACAAATGGCTGAGCTTCATGTACTTGACCATCCGCTTATCCACCACAAGCTTTCAATACTGAGAAACAAGAACACGGGAGTCAAGGAATTCCGTGAGATAGTAGGCGAGATATCCTCTCTTATGTGCTATGAGGCCACAAGGGATCTTCCTACTGAGGAGATCGAGATCGAGACGCCGGTCGCAGTGGCAAAGGTGAGGGATACCACCAACGATCCTATTACCATCGTACCTATTCTCCGTGCAGGACTTGGCATGGTAGATCCTATGATACAGCTCCTGCCCCTTGCCCGCGTTGGCCATATCGGCCTTTTCCGCGACCCTGATACTCACGAGCCGATAAAGTATTACTGCAAGATGCCGGATGACATTGCCCAGAGCAGGGTGTTCATTGTTGACCCGATGCTGGCTACCGGCGGTTCCGCCTCCGCGGCGATAACCTTCATAAAAGAATACGGCGCCAAATCCATCACACTTGTGGATATTATAGCGGCTCCTGAGGGAATAAACGTCGTTCGCAGGGATCATCCGGATGTTGATATTTATGTTGCGGCAGTCGATGAGGGACTCAACGAACACGCATACATCGTTCCCGGACTTGGCGATGCGGGAGACAGAATATTCGGCACAAAATAATTATTTAAAAATAAACTGCCAGGGGAAGACTAAAGGTCTTCCCCTGTTTTGTATTTTATAATGTTGCCGTCAGGGCAAGCGTAAGTATTCCCTCGTTATCCGAATAGATCTCATCAAACTGTGATAGCGGCAGCGGTGATATGCCCTGACCGGCCTCAATAGTATATCCGGGACGGTCATAGGCGTAAATGAACCAGTCCTTATATCCCGCGTATCCTGATTCCTCCGGCGTGACCTCTACGGAATAGCCGCTTACAGCTGCAAATTTTTGGGCGATCTCAAAGGAATTATCCGGAAGAAAATTTAGATATCTCCAGTATATCACCCGTCCCTGAGTGTGATAAGAAAGCGTCAGGGAGAAGTCGTGGGCGCGCGTGTAGTTGTACACGGCCCGGCTCTCCGGAATTTCCAGAGGCGCCGCTCCCACATAATCACGAGGCGCCGGGGAAACATAGCCCTGTGCGAATTTTATTTCCCGTGCGGTGTTCCAGCCTGCGGGGTATTGGAGATTTGGATCAATCCCGGATATGTTTGCCTTCCAGCCGTCGGGAAATGGTATGCTGGGATAGTCTTGGGAAATTGATACGGCTCTATCGTAATAGCTGCCTTCGGTAAGCTCACCGGTGACCAGCGCGACCCCGTCGGGGTTTACCATCGGTATCATATAAAGAGTAGTAAGCTCAAATAGACTTGCCGCCCGCTGGCCGAATATGGTTCCGGAAAAGACGTAGGCACGGCAGTAATTTTCTAAATATTTCATAAGAAGCGGAGTGGTTATCCACTCGTTTGCGTGGTGGGAGGCGTTGTAGAACACCTGATTCTCACCGCTGCCGATCTCAATAGAGCTTATGGGTCGACCCATGACGCTTTGACCGACTGAACCGGTGCGGAGAAAGGGATATCTTGCCTTGAGGCCGGTTATGCACAGTTCCAGGTATGTGGGTGTGAAACGTATATTGGTGGCCACAACATCAAAATCCCTGGGAATTATAAGTGTCGAGCCGATCTGGAGATTTAACGGGTCAATGCCGGGATTTGCCGCCTCAATGGCCCTGACGGTGGTGTCATAGGTCCTGGCAAGCCGGTAGACAGTATCTCCCTGTTTTACTGTGCGGCGAAGATATCCGGTAAGCCAAGAGTTTAGTGCAGACCATGTGCGCGGCCCAACTATCCCGTCCGGAGTAAGCGAGTTTGCTGTCTGAAAGCGGGTTACCGCCGTGTGGGTGCGCTGTCCAAAGATTCCGTCGGGCTGCTCCGCATAGAATCCGGCCCGGTAGAGTGCCAGCTGCAAAAGCTCCACGTACGGCCCAGTGGAACCAAGCCTGAGTGTGCTGAAATCCGCCATAATTACCTCCTGAAAAATTTTCCGCGCTGATTTGGCGGCGATTATTCTCTTACAGCTTATGCGTGTTTTGACTTAAATAGCCCGCCTGTTTATAACGCTGAAAAGAAATAATTTGTGGGGATGACATTTCTTTTATGTTTATTTTTATCGCGTGGACAAGAGATGTACACTGTAAAAAAAACGCAATCCAAAAACGATATTTATTGTTATAGCCGGATAAGGCTTATATTCAAAAGCCCGGGACATATTAATCTTGCGGCTCTTTAAGCGCTAAATGTGAGGCCTTTTAAGAAAGGGGAGACGGGAGATTGATATTTAAAAAAATAAAGAACGCGGCGGCTGCAGCGATGCTTATCGCTGCAGCGCTGATACTCTCTGGGGGAGCTTTTGCGGCGGAGCTGCCGACGGAGCTTGTGCCGGTGGGGCAGGCAGTGGGCATAAGCATAAAGACCCAGGGTGTGATAGTTTCAGAGCTTTCGGAGATGGAGACGGAGAACGGCAGGATCTCACCCGCTAAAGATGCGGGAATACTTCCGGGGGACGTAATAACCATGGTAAACGGCGTAGAGGTTTGCAGCACTGAGGACATGGTTAAAGCTCTGGAAAAGACGTCAGACGGTCCGATTGCTGTGCGTTTAACAAGAGACGGAGAGGAGCGGCAGGTCACGGTAACGCCATACTGCGGGGAAGATGAAAACTTTCTCGGGGTCTGGGTGCGCGACAGCCTCACCGGAATAGGTACGGTGACCTATTATGATCCTGAGAGCGGTACCTTCGGCGCGCTGGGACACTCCATAAGCGACAGCGAGACTGGGCTTATTATCCCCCTGCGTGAGGGAGAGATAATGCCGGCGCATGTCACCGGAGTTACCGCGGGGAAATCCGGCACGCCTGGACAGCTGGGCGGAGCTTTTGACTATGACAATGTTGCGGGCGAGATAACAAAAAATTGTCAGGTGGGGATCTTTGGCACCACAACCGGGGATCCGTTTGACAATTTAGGAGAAAAACTCCCTGTAGCTGCGGAAAATGAGATCAAAGTGGGGAAAGCTGTCATACTGTCCGCTGCAGGGGGAAATGTCGAGGAATATGAGGTCGAAGTCACCAGGATATATTCCGACAATACCGACGGCAGATGTATGATGATAAAGGTGACGGATGATAAGCTCATTGCCCTGACAGGCGGCATAGTACAAGGGATGAGCGGCAGCCCTTTAATCCAAAACGGTAAGCTTATCGGTGCGGTAACCCACGTTTTAATTAATGACCCGCAGAAGGGGTATGCGGTGTCGATCGAGGATATGCTGGAGGCGGCGGCATAACACAAAGACCCGGAGCGTCGGCTCCGGGTCTTTATTGTCTTAACCTAAGTTTTTAAAATATGTATCACGTTAATTTGACTGTGCGTGTGCCGCGATGTCCTTGCGAAAGAGAAATCTAAACACCGTGCGTACGAGCGGCTGGATGAAGAACAGCTGGGTGAAAAATGCGAACGGAAGGTTAAAGCAGACAAGCTTCAGCCAATTTGCAAGGAGCGTGAAGATATTAAAGCCCGCGTAATAGGGATAATAGAGAAATGCGGCGATAAAGCTCATGGCAGGGCACATAAGCCCCACAGTGGCACAGATAATGGCGGACTCAAAGATCATATGGTGCGTTGTGCGGATATCAAATACCCTGCATGCCAGTTTAAACGAACATGGGCTGCCCATGGTTACTTCAAGAAGGTAGGCAAGACAAAATTCGATTACAATTACCGCCCAGATAGGCAGCATAGTACCAAACATCATCACGCCGCCTTGCCGATTTATCGCGCCGAGAACGCTGGAGGCACCGGTTATTTCCATTAATGTGCTGCCGTTTACAACGTAAAGGCTGTAGAATACATAGGCGTGTACGGTAACTACAACAGTAAGCAGTGCGAAGATCATCCTTTGGAATTGGTTCCTTGGCATAAAAACACTCCTTTTGCGCATAAAAAACGCACGCCGGCTTCGACAAAATCCGTTAAGAAACAAAGTTCCGTAATCAGATTTACGTGCGAAAGCACAACGTGTGTCATCAATGCGTATTATTAAAATTTAAGCCCGTTAATGTTACCATGACGGAAAATTCTTGTCAAGCTCAAATTTCAAAGGTATAATACTGCAAAATGCGGAAAAATAAGCTAAAAAGCCGATTGTTAAAACAATATCCTCAAATACCGCCTTATGGTTCAACGCCTGCGGCGCTTTTCCATATAATCGGACACATGCTTTATCCCCGGAAATACTGCAAGACACAATAAAAACCACAGCCCGCTGAAAAGCGGGCATATCTGTCCCAGAAGATTTCCGAATCTGCCGCTGTAATCCCAAACACGCCAATTGAGCCACAGGTTTACAATTACCCCGGCAAAAAACTCTGATATGGTTATGAATATTGTGCCTATAAGCGCCAGCATCGCCACTGAAAGCCCCTCAAAACGCTTGTATATCTTTACAAGCCCCAAAAGACACGTTCCTCCGAGCAGGGCCATGCTCCAGTGTGTGCGGCCTCTCGCGATAAGTTCCATACAGCTGTAGCCGACTGCGCCGAGCAGGAACACCGCAGCCTTTCTCTTCACAGACATCACCGGAATTATGATGCTCCTTAAGACGCGGATTATTACATTCCGGCAATTAAAAAACAGAATATGTTGTATGCGGGCTGTGCAAAAACGCACAAAATATTGGAAAAACACGTGAAATGTCGAAGATGATAAAAAGAGGCGGTTTCCGGTCGAAGTGTGTCGGAGAACAATAAGAAAATTTACTATAAATTTCCATTTTCTTCTTGAAAATGTCTTTATGTTATGCTACAGTATTAATCACAACAGGGGTTGATGGAGAATTAAATTATTTGCGGAGGTAACCATGGAAGAACATATTAAAGTACTAATTGCTGATGTTAATGAGGATTTTAGGATCCTTCTCTCGGATTCCCTTAATGGGGAGGAGGATATTGATATCGTCGGTGCAGTGGGTGACGGACAGAAAGCCTTTGAGCTTGTAAAACAGACGATGCCCGACGTCCTGCTGACAGACGTTATCCTGACCGGGCTTGATGGTCTTGGGCTTCTTGAGAAAATATCGCAGCTTCCTGAGAAGGAGCGTCCGGCGGCGTTGGTGATCTCGGGCTTTTCAAGTGAGCATGTTCTGACGGCGGCATCTGCCATGGGGGCGGCGTATTTCATGCAGAAGCCCTGTGACATTGCCGCTCTCATAACCCGCATACGCCAGCTGGCAGGCAGGATCAAGGGCCAGCCGGCCGCAGGCGTTCAGCAGGGGCTATTAAGCCAGCGCCAGGAGCAGAGCCTTGAAAGTGTGGTCACCGAGATAATCCATGAGATAGGGATACCGGCACATATAAAGGGATATCAATACCTGCGGGAGGCGATAATACGCACCGTCAAGGATATGGATATCATTAATGCCGTGACAAAGGTTCTCTATCCGGAGGTAGCGAAGAAATTCGGTACTACTCCGTCGCGCGTTGAGCGGGCGATAAGGCACGCTATCGAGGTAGCATGGGACAGGGGCGACGTCGAGGTGCTTCAGAAGTTCTTTGGATATACTGTCTCCGGAGTCAAGGGGAAACCGACAAACTCCGAGTTCATCGCGATGATAGCAGACAGGCTGTACCTTCAGCAGAAGGAAGCCAGATAAGACTATAGATATAATTTGATTCTCCCAAGGCAGGAAAGCAAAGACGCTTTCCTGCTTTTTTATTGTGTGATATATAAGCATATACCGGGACAGGCCGTAATAGAATTGAATAGATCATCAGAAGGCTGGAGGGTACATATGACAGGGTCTGATTACAGGGTGTCAAGATATGACGGCGCGGTGCAGCTGCTGCCGTATGGCATGAGGGAGAGGGCGCGAAAGCTCCTTAGGGCCGACAGGGAGACGGCGGAGGAGTTCAGGCTGCGGCAGGGAGGCCCTCCCACAGTGCTTCTTCCAGAGGGGGAGCTTAGTCTCGGCGGAAGCTTTGTGACACGAAAGGACATTGAGATGCTTGTTGAGATGGCGACGGGGGCCTCGGTACACTCGTCCGCCGAGCAGCTTCGCGGGGGATTTATAACCGTAAAGGGCGGATATAGGATCGGTGTTTGCGGCAGTGTGTACCTCGCCTCCGGAAAGGTGAGCGGCTTTGGAGCGTTCTCCTCCGCAGCTCTCAGGATATCCCGGGAGCTGCAAGGAATATCTGACGGGATCGCACCGGGGCTCATGAGAAGGGGAGGCTTCGGCTCTACTCTGATAATCGCCCCGCCCGGAGCTGGAAAGACGACGCTCCTGCGGGACATTATCCGCAGGCTTTCTGACGGCGACGGGGGGTTCTCGGGGCTTCGCGTGGCACTGGCGGACGAGCGCGGGGAGGTCGCGGCTATGGCGGATGGCATGCCGCAGATGTCCGTCGGAAAGAGGACAGACGTGCTGGATTCCTGCCCGAAGGCGGAGGCGGTGATGATGCTGCTCAGGGCGATGAACCCGCAGGTCATTGCTCTTGATGAGATAACGGCCCCCAGAGACGTTGAGGCTATAGAGCAGGCCAGAAACTGCGGCGTCGCTCTTTTGGCGACCGCTCACGGCAGCGGGATAAACGACCTAATGGAACGCCCACTGTACAGAAGGCTTTTCGACGAGAGGGTATTCGAGAACTTAGTCATAATACGCCGCAGGGGGGCTGACAGAAGCTATGAGCTTATAAGGGGGGAGGACCTTTGATAAGAATAATAGGCGCGGCGCTGATAATTGCCTCCACAGGCATGATGGGCCTTGCCGGTGTGAGAAGGCTGCGCGCCAGAGTAAGTGCGCTGGAGGCGGTCATCGCATCGCTTGATATAATGGAGAGCGAGATATGTTCAAGGCTTACGCCGATGCGCGAGGTCCTGGAGAAGCTTTCCACAGAGGCCCCGCCCCCTGCGAGGGCGTTGTACGTGAACGCTGCAGAGGGGATGTCGGCGCTTGGGAGGTGCTCGTTTTCAACAATATGGAGCAATGCGGTGAAAAGAACCGGTGAGCTTAAGCTGACCGAGGAGGAGGCGGGTACGCTGTGCGAGCTTGGCCTGTGCCTTGGAAGATATGACGTGCGCGAGCAGGCGGAGACCATAGCGCGTGTACGGCGGCGGATGGAGGCCTTCCTAAAAAGGGCAGAGGTCGAACGGGAACGTGACTCAAAGCTCCACGCGTTTTTTGGGGTGGCCTCAGGGCTTTTTGCGGTGATTATTCTGCTTTGATCCCGATATGCTTTAACACAAAGGAGCGCGGAACGTGAACGTAGACCTGATATTCAAAATTGCGGCTGTGGGAATACTTGTGGCAGTGCTGAACCTGCTGCTGGGACGTTCCGGAAGGGACGAGCAGGCTCTCATGACCACTATCGCGGGGCTTGTAGTGGTCTTGGTGGTGCTGGTGAAGGAGATATCCTCACTTTTTGACCTTATTAAGTCCCTGTTTGGGCTTTAAGCATGGAGACGCTGTTAAAGGCCGCAGCGGTCTTAATACCTGCGGCTGTGTTTGCCTCGGCAATAAAGAAGGACAGCCCCGCGCTGGCCCTGCTGCTGGCAATAGCCGCCGGGTGCGTAACGCTCTTTGCCGCTCTGGACGCGGTGGAGGAGGTAACGGCTTTCCTGGAAGACGTGGCGGACACGGCGGGGATGTCCCCAACGGTTCTGTCGGCCGTAATGAAGACAGTAGGCGTGGCGCTGCTTACACGCCTCGCATCCGATGTGTGCAGGGATGCAGGGATGAATTCCGCCGCATCTTCTGCGGAGCTTGCGGGAGCCGCAGCTGCACTGTACGTGTCTATACCTGTTATGAGGACGGTATTTCAAATGATAAAAGGGCTTTTATGATGCAAAAAAAGAGGCTGCTTATATTGCTGCCTGCGCTGGTATTTCTTGTATTTTCAGCTTCGCCTACGGCGTATGCGGCGGAGGAATATACATATCTTGAGATTGACTCGCTTGAGGAGGGGGTACCGGACAGCGCGGGGGATTACCTAAAGGATGTGGATATAAGCGCGGGGATCGACGCAGACGGGACGCTGAAAAAAATCGCGGATGACGTGGCGGGATCGATCGGGGACATCGTACGATCCTCGGCATCCAATGCCATGCTGGTGCTGGCGGCGGCGATGCTGTGCGCCGCGGTGGGGAGTATCTGTCCTAAGGGGACGGGAGGAACCGATTATATAACGCTTGCCGGGGTTCTTGCGGTAGCAGCGGCTTCGGTTTCCGGCGTACATTCGCTTGTGGGTGCGGCCTCTGACACCATGGAGGAGCTGGGAGCATTTTCAAAGCTTCTGCTGCCGGTATTGGCCTCGGCCTCAGCCGTCACCGGCTCGGCAGCCTCCGCAGCGGCAAAGTATGCGGCGGCGGCTCTGTTCCTCGATGTGCTTATGACGGTTGGGCAAAAGCTTGTTCTGCCGATGATATATATGTATCTTGCGGTGTCGGTCGGCTCCGCGGCCTTCGGCGGCAGGCTCTCGGGAGTACAGAAGCTTATAAGCAGGGCGATAAAGCTTATCCTGACTGTGCTGTCAATATCCTTTACAGCCTATCTTATGATAACGGGTCTTGTGGCCTCCTCAGCCGACGCCGCGGCTGTGAAGCTGACAAAAACGGTTATTTCCACTCTCCTGCCGGTGGTGGGCAGCATGGTCGCGGACGCCGCCGACACGGTGGCCTCCGGAGTGCAGGTTTTAAAAAGCGCCGTGGGCGTGTTCGGGATGCTGGTCGTGATATCTGTCTGTGCCGTGCCGTTTTTGAGGCTCGCGGTAAACAGCATAATGTTCCGCGCCGCTGCGGCGCTGTCCGAGACGGTTTCAGACAGCACCCTGTCCGGGCTTATGGATTCTGTTTCCACAGCATACGGCATGGCTCTGGGGCTTGTGGGGACAGAGGCGGTGATGCTGCTGGTATCGGTCATATCAGTACTTAAGGCGGTGACAGGGACATGATGGAGACGATACGCAGCTGGATATTATGTATAACCGGAACTGCCCTTGTGTGCTCGGCTGCCATGGCCCTTACGCCCGAGGGCATGGCGAAAAAAGCGGTGAGGCTTATCTGTGGTCTTGCGCTTATGATAGCACTCATGGGAATTGCAGTTAAGCTTGATTACGGGAGCCTTTCGCTCTATATGTCGGAATATAGGCAAAAGGCGGAGGATACCGTGTCCGACGCCGTTTCCGAAAGTTCTAAGCAGACGCGGTATATCATAGAAAAGGAGTGTGAAGCATATATATTGGACAAAGCGGAGACGATCGGCATTGGGCTTTATGAGGTGTCGGTCACAGCCAAATGGAGTGAAGACGGCTACTGGTATCCCGCGTCGGCAAAGATGACCTCGGAGCCGGACGAGGAAAAGAGCCGGGAGCTGGCTTTGAAAATTTCAGCGGAGCTTGGTATTCCCGAGGAAGCGCAGATATGGAGCACAAAGGATGAAGATTGATATGAAGCATGCGGCCCAAAAGCTGCTTGAGTGGTTGGGAAAAAACAAATACGTGCTGGCAGTGCTGCTGTTCGGAGTTTTCCTGTTAATGCTTCCGCATGGGGAGGAGAAGAAGGCCGAGGAGAAGAGCACGGAGACAAGTGAAGAAACGGAGTTTTCTCAGGCGGAGCTTGAGAGCAGGCTCGGGGACATACTGTCAAAGATCGACGGAGCGGGAGAGGTGGACGTTATGCTCACATTTAAGAGCGGAGCTGAGCGGGTCGTTGCGTCGGATACACAGACATCGGAAACCGAAAGCGGAGGTGAAGGGAACAGCGAAAAGAGCCGTGAGGAGAGCGTGACGACAGTCATAGTCTCAACAGGCAGCGGGGTGGATGAGGCGGTCACGCTTAAATACATATATCCGGAGTATCAGGGGGCCTTAATTGTGGCTCAGGGCGCTGGCAGTGCTTCTGTCAGGCTGGATATCATCGAGGCCGTGGCGGCTGTCACAGGGCTGCCCACCGACAGCATCAAGGTCGTCAAGATGAAGTGAAATAAGGTTTAAAATCGGCGCGCCGCTCGCCGCAAAAGCGGCAGCTGCGCAAGTGGCGCAGAAGCTGGGAGGTTATGATGAAAGTATTCAAGAGAAACGCGGTTATAATAACGGTATTGCTGTTTGTGTGCGCGGCGGTTTATTTAAACTGGTCGTATAACAAGAAGGCTGAGGAAGCCGCAGGGACGGAAAACGCCGCTGAGAACGATATCGAGGCGTCCACTGACACGGACGCTCAGACAAAGGCTGAGACGCTGTCAGACACCGCCGCCGGAGACGAAGCCGGGCTTTTCTATACCGGCAATGTTGCGGAAAGCACAGGAACCTCGGCGCTCAGCGCTGAGCTTAAGGAGTATTTTGCCGAGGTGCGTCTTGAGCGTCAGCAGGCCAGAGACGAGGCCTCCGCCACGCTCCAGACCGTCGCAGAGGCCGAGGGCGCGTCACAGGAGACTATAGACGAAGCCCTGTCACAGATGACCCAGATAGCCCAGTGGACGGTCAAGGAAGCGGAGATTGAAAACCTTATCCGGGCAAAGGGATTTTTGGACTGCGTAGTGTATCTGTCTGAGGACGGAGCGTCCGTGACGGTGGCCGCGGAGGATGGCTTGTCAAACGTATCTGTGGCAAAGATCACGGACGTGATCCTGAGTGAGACAGATTTTACCGCGGATCAGCTTACAGTGACAGAAATTAAATAACTTATGCTTTATTTTTTCTGAACCTTGTGTTATTATGGTTTAAAAATAAATGCCTGTGCCATGGACTTTTTTCATCGGCGGGGCCATCACGTTAGCTTGGAGTGTTTACTATGGGAGAAAACAGTAAGGATTATGTAACCCATCCCGATGATAAGGGGAGCATCAACATCTCTGAGGAGGTGATCGCGGTCATCGCTGCGAATGCCGCGCTTGAGACCGAAGGGGTCGCCTCACTATCAGCCTCCCTTGGCAAGGACATTGCCGAGCGTCTCGGTAAGAGGAACCAGACGAAGGGCGTAAGAATAGCTGTTGAGGACGAGATAATACTTGTGGATGTATACATTATGGTGAAGATGGGTGTATCAGTCAGCAAGGTAGGTGTGCAGGTACAGGAGGCGGTGGCCTCAAATATCGAGTCTATGACAGGCTTCTCCGTGGCGGAGGTCAATGTCCACGTCTGCGGGATCGCCTTTGATCGGGACAGATAACGGATTCAGGCTTTCGGGGTGATCCGCTTTTGGACCGCCCCGAAATTATGTGCAGACTTATGAGAAAGGAGCGGCAGTATTGCCGCTTTGCGTGAAGATATGAACAGAACAGAAGCCAGAGAGATAGCTGTTAGACTGTGCTTTGAGATATCATCAAAGGAATGCCCGGCTGATGAGATATTGGCGCACTTCTTTGACAGCGAGTATTATGATACCTTGGCCGCGGAGGACAAGGTTTTTTCCTCATATCCGGATGAGCGGCAGAAGGAGTATATAGAGCAGCTTGTGAGAGGTATCGGCGCCCACTCTGCGGAGCTTGACGGTTATGTAGCCAAATACTCCCGGGGCTGGCAGTTCGGGCGTATATCCCGCACAGCCCTGGCGGTGATAAAGACGGCGATGTATGAGATAATGTATATGCCGGATATACCCACGGGCGTTGCGGTGAACGAGGCGGTTGAGATCGCAAAGCACTATGATGAGCCGGAGACCGTATCCTTTGTAAACGGCGTCCTCGGTTCCTTTGCAAGAGAAGAGCTGAAGGAAATATGAGAGAGCTTGCGCTGGCCTTTGATACCAGCAACTATACAACCTCCTGCGCCGTATTTGACGGAGCGGATGGGGAAAATTCAGGACGTCTTTTGGAGGTCAAACCGGGTGAGCTCGGTCTGCGCCAGTCAGACGCCCTGTTTTCTCATGTAAAAAGGCTGCCGGATATATTTGATGCGCTGCACATTGACGGAAAAGTAATTGCCGTCGGTGCGTCTGAAAAGCCGCGGGAGACTGAGGATTCCTATATGCCGTGCTTTCTGGCCGGTGTTTCACAGGCGAAGGTGCTGGCAAGGCTTCTTAACGTTCCGTATTTTGGATTTTCCCATCAGCAGGGACACATAGCCGCCGCAGCATGGTCCTCCGGACACATGGAGCTTCTTGGGACGGAGCACCTTGCATGGCATCTCTCCGGCGGCACGACGGAGCTGTTGTACGTAAGGCCGGAGGGCGTGGCCGTCCGGTGCGAGATAATAGGCGGGACAAAGGACGTGTCCGCGGGCCAGCTTATTGACCGGACTGGGCAGGCCTTGTCGCTCCAGTTCCCGTCGGGAAAGGCTCTTGATGCGCTGTCAAAAGGCGCCGTTAAAAGGCTGTCCTACAGGCCAAAGCCGGACGGCATGAGCTTTTCCCTGTCCGGGGTGGAGCATAAAATGCACCAGATGATAGACGCCGGCAGTCAGCCGGAGGAGATTGCCTATTTTTCCATCGCCTCCATGATCTCAGCAGTTAAAGGGGCTACGGACGCCGCAAAGAAGAAGTACGGTGATATACCTGTCCTGTATTCCGGGGGAGTGGCGTCAAACTCACTTCTGCGGGAGATGGTCCCGGAGGGGATCTTTGCCGAGCCGAGGTTTTCAACGGATAACGCCATGGGCACGGCTATTTTGACCATGAGAGCGGTGAGAGCCGGTGAATGACAGAATATATAAGGTTTCGGAGCTTAACGAGCACATAAAACTGCTGATCGACGACGATCCGGAGCTTGCTGGGGTCTATGTAAGAGGAGAGCTTTCAAACTACAAGGTCTATCCCTCGGGGCATCACTATTTCACTATGAAGGATGAAACCGGTGCGCTCCGCTGTGTCATGTTCAAAAACAGCGCCATGAGGCTCAAATTCCGGCCGGAGAGCGGCATGAAGGTGATTGCCTTCGGACGTGTGGCTGTCTACCCCAGAGACGGGGCATATCAGCTTTACGTAAATGCCATTACGCCCGACGGGGTGGGAGATCTTCAGATGGCCTTTGAGCAGCTGAAGGAGAAGCTGTTTAAGGAGGGCCTTTTTGATAAGGAGCACAAAAAGCCCATACCGCGCTATCCGATGCGCATCGGCGTGGTCACATCCTCTGCCGGCGCGGCGGTGCATGATATAATCCGTGTCCTGCGCAAGCGCTGGCCTGCAGGAAAGATACTTCTGCTCCCCGTGAGAGTTCAGGGGGAGGAGGCCCCTCCGGAGATAGTGGGGGCCATAAGATATGCAAACCGCCACAAGGTATCTGACGTCCTTATAGTCGGGCGGGGCGGCGGCAGCATTGAGGATCTCTGGGCGTTTAATGATGAGCGGGTGGCACGGGCTATATATGACTCCGAAATACCGGTCATATCGGCCGTGGGACATGAGCCGGATGTCACCATTTCCGACTTTGTTGCGGACCTTCGGGCGGCGACCCCTTCAAACGCGGCGGAGCTTTGCGCGCCGGACAGCGCGGAGCTTTCGGAATATATAGCTTCTGCCGGAGCACGGTCAAAACAGGCTATAGATAAAAAGCTGGCTCTTTACCGCCAGCAGCTCAAGGCACTCTCCGAAAAGCGTGCGCTGCAGGACCCGAGAAACTATATAGACGACAGGAGAATAAACTTAGATCACTTAAGCGCGAGGCTGGCCTCCGCCGCCGGAGCCGCGATATCCGCTAGACGCGAGCAGTTTGCCGCTGCCGCGGGAAAGCTTGACGCATTAAGCCCCCTAAAGGTACTTGGACGTGGTTATGCTATAGCAAGACGCAGCGATGGGACTGTTATCAAGTCCGCGTCCGATGTGAGACCCGGTGACAATATACGCCTGAGGCTTAAGACAGACGAGATAGAATGTACAGTGAGACAGAGCATGGAGGTTAAGTAATGGCAGCAAAAAAGCAGACCTTTGAGGAATCCCTCTCACGCCTTGACGAGATAGTAAAGGCCCTTGAAAAGGGGGATAAGCCCTTAGATGAGGCACTGGCCCTCTTTGAGGAGGGGACGGCTTTAGTCAAAAGCTGCAGCAAGCTCCTTGACACCGCCGAGCAGAAGGTGGTAAAGCTCCAGAAGGGAGCGGACGGCGAACCGGTGGAGCTTCCCTTCAGCTCGGAGGAGCAGTAATGGAGTTTAACGAGAAGCTGGAGCGATACAGGGCGCTGGTGGAGAACGCGCTGAAAGATTGCCTTACTTCGGAGCAGGTGCCGTATGAAAAGCTCCTTTCCGCTATGCGTTACAGCCTGCTTGCCGGTGGAAAGCGGCTTCGCCCGGTTTTGGTGCTGGCGTTCTGCGAAGCCTGCGGGGGGGATGTTGACGCGGCCTTGCCGGTTGCCTGCGGTGTGGAGATGCTCCACACCTACTCTCTCATCCATGACGATCTTCCGTGTATGGATAATGACGATCTCCGCCGCGGAAAGCCCACAAATCACATGGTTTTCGGTGAGTTTACAGCCACGCTTGCAGGCGACGCCCTTCAGGCGGAGGCTTTTTCAAGTGTCCTTTCAGCGGACCTGTCGGCTGAAAGACTCGTAAAATGTGCAAGGGCACTTGCCGAAGCCGCCGGACATGGCGGGATCTGCGGCGGGCAGCAGCTGGACATGGATGGTGAGGGCAGGCACCTGTCAGAACGGGAGCTTAGGGAGATACATCTGCGAAAGACCTCGGCGCTCATCCGCGGCGCGTGCCTAATGGGTGTATATGCTGCAGGCGGGACACTTAAGCAGGAAAAGGCCGCTGTGGATTTTGCCGACGCCTTGGGGATGGCATTCCAGATTCGCGACGATATACTTGACATAACTTCTACAAATGAGACTCTCGGAAAGCCGGTAGGATCAGATGCAGAAAACAGCAAGACGACCTTTGCGGTGCTGTTTGGGATAGATGAAAGCGAGCGGCTTGTTAGGAGCTATTCGGATAAAGCGAAGAAGGCGCTGGAGGGCGCATTTGAGGACACCTCATTTTTTGATGCGCTTGCAGACGTGCTTGCTCAAAGAAACCATTGAAAAATGAATATAAATTGTATATAATGAATACTCATCGGGACTAAGTTCCGATGATCGGCGGCGCAGTATCCTAGTCGGAACTGCCGTCTCCTAAGAAGGGCCTAAAAATCCTTTGAAGGGCATATCGGTGAAGCCTCTTGTGTCTGCTTGGAACGCCCAGTTCCGGGTGGATGCTGGAGGGAGGCGCTTTGCGCCTGCATCAGATGGGCGACTCCTAATGGCATGGGGGCAACGACCCAGCTGGTGTGGAGACCCGACTCTGTGGACAGACGTACTCCCTTGGTGGTATGCGATCAGTCTACGGACCGGGGTTTAAACCTGTATTGCGGTGCGTTATAAAGGAATTTTTCCAAGTGCTGTGTGCAGAGTAGCCTGCCTTGAGTGGAATCTGCGGATGGAGGAGCCACGCGTCATTTGCCCCGGCCAGGGCAAATGGCGATATCCTCCTGAAATATTTTCTGCAAAAGAGGCTAAAGAGACGGTTTGTTTCGCCATGGAAAACATCTAGGCTGTCCCTTGTGGGGCGGTTGGAGGATTGCAGTGCGGACTAAGTGGCAATCGGGTCACGGACACGGCGACGTTTCGTACGGTGCTTTAATGGGAAACCGCCTTCACGGCAACGGGAGGCAGTGCCGGGGGAAATCCAACCCGTACCTAAGCCGTAAGATTTACTCCTTCCGCTGCCGCCATCTTACATAATAAATTGATCTTTTTAGGAGGATAGCTGCGCTTCGCGCAACTTTCGATGAAACGAAAAACAGATCCGAAATGGATCATCAAAATAGTAATTATAAGCGTCACGATGTCCATGGTGTTTTCCCTTATCTCATCGGAGATACTTGACGGCGCAGGCTATATTGTGGCGTTTGTGCTGCTGCTCGCCTTTGTCGCAGTGGGCATAGTGTTTGACGCCGTAGGCGTGGCGGTGACCTCAGCGGATGAGACGCCCTTTCACTCCATGGCCTCCCATAAGGAGCGGGGAGCGGTGGAGGCGCTGCGGCTCCTGCGGAAATCCGAGCGGGTGGCCAGCATCTGCAACGACGTGGTAGGAGATATTTCCGGAATAATAAGCGGAGCCACTGCAGCCACCATATCGGCAAACCTTGTGAGGGACTTCAGCTTCGGGGCGGTCATCACCCAGCTCATAGTTACCGGACTTGTGGCGGGTGTGACCATCGGCGGTAAGGCGATAGGAAAGACTCTGGCCATAAACAACGACACTAAGATCGTTTTGGCTGTGGGAAAGGCCATGTCCCTTATACCCCAATCTGCTGGGAAAAAATAAAGCCCCGTGCCGCGGGGCTATTTGTTTGAGGATTTTTTTGTGGGAATATTAGATAATATAAATTCTCCCGAGGATCTGAAAAACCTTGACGAGAATATGCTGCCGGAGCTGTGTCAGGAGCTTAGGCAGTTCATAATAATGAACACGGCAAAGGGCGGCGGGCATCTGGCGTCCAATCTCGGCGTTGTGGAGCTGACTGTTGCTGTCCACCGGGTGTTTGACACCTCACGGGACAGGCTTGTTTTTGATGTTGGGCATCAGAGCTATGTCCACAAGATACTCACGGGCCGCAGAGAAAAATTCCCCGATATACGCACCTTTGGCGGTATCTCGGGCTTTCCAAAACCGGAAGAAAGCATCCATGACGCGTTTGTTGCCGGACATGCCTCCTCCGCCATATCCTCGGCTTTCGGAATGGCCCGGGCGCGTACGCTTCTTGGGGAGGATTATAACGTCATCGCCCTTGTGGGAGACGGCGCGCTCACCGGGGGACTGTCCTATGAGGGGCTTTGTGACGCCGGGGACAGCAGCGAACCTTTTATCGTTATCCTTAACGATAACGGTATGTCTATTACGAAAAATGTAGGCAGTATAGCGCACTATCTCTCCCATGAACGTATGAAAAGGGGATATATCTCCTTTAAAAACTTTTATCGCAGAGTGACCAAGCGGTTCCCTGCGGGACGCAGATTCTATCGCTTCACGCACAGAATAAAGCAGGCGATAAAAGAGGCTATATTCCATTGCAGTATGTTTGAGGATATGGGATTTACCTATCTGGGACCTGTGGATGGCCATAATATCAAGCTGCTGATCTCAGCATTGAAAATTGCCCGGGACAACAAGGGGCCTGTACTTGTACATGTCATCACGAAAAAGGGCAAGGGCTACAAATTTGCCGAGGAGAACCCCGGCGCTTATCACGGAGTGTCGGGCTTTGACCCAGTCTCCGGGGAGGTCAATCCAAATGGGGAGAGCTTCTCTGCCGTATTTGGGGATGAGCTTGTGAAGCTCGCAGAGAGAGATAAGCGCATTATGGCAATAACAGCCGCGATGTCGTCCGGAACCGGACTTGCGGATTTCGAGGCGCGCTTTCCGGAACGCTTTTTTGACGTTGGAATTGCCGAGGGACACGCAGTTTCCATGGCCGGAGGCGCGGCTCATAAGGGCATGGTGCCTGTGGTCGCGATATATTCTACATTCCTTCAGCGCTCCTATGATATGATTATGCAGGATGTCGCCATGGGAGACGAGCATGTGGTTTTATGCGTTGACAGGGCCGGACTTGTAGGTGAGGACGGGGAGACCCATCAGGGGATTTTTGATGTGTCATATCTCAGCTCCATTCCGGGGATGACTGTTTTTGCCCCGGCAAGCTTTGGCGAGCTTCGCGATATGCTCTGTTGCGCCGTAAGCTCATTTAACGGACCCGTCGCTGTACGTTATCCCCGCGGCGGTGAGGGGGAATATAAGGACGGAGGCTGTGAAGCCTCAAAGCTCGTGAGAGAGGGCCGGGACTTTATAATAATCACATACGGCATCACGGTAAATACCGCTGCAGCCGCTGCCGATATGCTCAAAAAACGCGGGATATCCGTCGGGATACTCAAGCTTGGAATAATTAAACCGATAGATTTTAATGCGGTTCTTGCGGCTGCCGGCTCGGCGCCCGGGATAATGGTGCTTGAGGAGTGCGCGGCGGCAGGAAGTGTGGGTGAGAGGATCGCGGCGTACCTTTCAGAGACCGGTGCTGCGCCCAAAAGTCTGATACTTAAAAATCTTGGAGATAAATTTATCACCCACGGCACGGTCGCGGAGCTTCGGGTGCTCTGCGGCATAGATGAGGACAGCGTCTGTGAGGCAATATCGGGCGCGGTGGAGAGTAGAAATAAGGCCGCTGACTGACGGCGATAGGAGATTTATGGGAAAAACAAGGCTTGATACCCTTCTTGTGGAGCGGGGATATTTTGAGAGCCGTGAGAAGGCCAAGGCGGTCATAATGAGCGGAGAGGTCTTTGTAAACGGCCAGCGGGCAGACAAGCCGGGGACCGCGTATCCTCCGGAGGTACCTATTGAGGTGCGCGGCGGCGAGCCTAAATACGTAAGCCGCGGCGGATTTAAATTGGAAAAGGCACTTGACAGTTTCGGCGGCGACCCGTCGGGACGGGTGTGCATTGACTGCGGAGCCTCCACCGGCGGCTTTACCGACTGTATGCTCAAAAGAGGCGCAGAAAAGGTATATTCCGTGGACGTGGGCTACGGGCAGCTTGCATGGAGCATCCGAAGCGATCCGCGCGTTGTTGTGATGGAGCGAACGAATGTCCGGTATATAACGCCGGACATGTTCCCGGTAAGGCCGTCACTCGCGACGATCGACGTATCATTTATATCCCTGTCGCTGGTGCTTCCGGCGGTGCGTCAGGTGCTCACAGCCGATGGAGAGGTTTTTTGCCTTATAAAGCCGCAGTTTGAGGCCGGACGTGAAAAAGTGGGCAAAAAGGGCGTTGTGCGCGAGCCTGAGACACATGTTGAGGTACTTGAGGGCTTTATCAAAAATGCTGAGAGCGCGGGCTTTTTCGTGGAGAACATGACCTACTCTCCGATAAAGGGGCCTGAGGGCAATATTGAGTATTTGGGGCATCTTGTGAGCAGCCCTTGCGAATTCACAGCTGACATACCCGCCCTTGTGGCGGAATCCCATTCCGCGCTGTAACAGGCCGGGGATGGAGGGCCTGAATGTTAAAAAAGACGATATTATACTCTAATCCCGATAGGGACATAGGCCTTGCCGCGGCGGGGCAGGTCAAGTCGATTCTGGAGGAGCGGAAAATACCGTACGTCATCTGTACGGATGTTGACGAGCTTTATTCGGCTGCCGCCGGCGCAGGTATGGTGATAACCTTCGGCGGGGATGGCACGATCCTCCACTGCGCCAGGGCCGTTGCCGGGCACAGGGTGCCGGTGCTGGGGGTTAACCTCGGCAACAAAGGGTTTATTGCTGAGCTTGAAAAGCATGAGATTGATAAGATAGCACTTGCGCTTGATGGAGAGTACACCCTTGAGAGCCGCATGATGCTGGATGTGTCCGTGTGGAGGCTCGATGAGTGCGTCTATTCGAATTTTGCCCTTAACGATGTGGTGATAGGCGGCATAGCCAGAGTCATAGATATCTCGGTATTTGGGGATGGCAGGCCGATAATGTCCTTTTCGGGCGACGGCCTCATAGCGTCTACGCCCACCGGATCCACAGCTTATTCCATGGCAGCGGGCGGGCCTATTGTGGAGCCTGATGCTGAGAATATAATCATAACGCCTATATGCCCTCACGTACTGTGGGCGAGGTCATATGTGCTGACCCCAAAGAGGGTCGTTACCGTCGATATGGGCAGGCTGGGTGATAAAACGGCGTATCTGTCTGCCGACGGAAGCAAATCTATCCCCCTGCTCAAAGGCGATATAATAGAGATAAAAAAATCCGCCCTTACTACTAAGCTCGTCAGGATAACCGACAGGAGCTTTTATGAGAAGGTTAGCGAGAAGCTGGGTGAGAAATAATGAAGGAAGCAAGGCAAAAAAAGATACTGGAGATAATCTCGGAGCAGGATATTGACACCCAGAACCAGCTTATAGACGAGCTGCGCAGGGCCGGGATAAACAGTACGCAGGCGACCATATCCAGGGATATAAAGGAGCTGCGCCTTATAAAGGAGCTGACCTCCCGCGGCAGCTACCGTTACGCCGTACCCACGGCTGATGGGGCCGATCACTCGGAGAAGCTGAGGAATATCCTTAAGGAGTGCGTGACCTCCTGCACCTGCGCGCAGAATATCGTTGTTATTAAGACCCTGCCGGGTCTTGCCCCTGCGGCGTGCAGTGCGATAGACAAAATGAATATCAAAAATCTGGCGGGGACGCTGGCCGGGGATGACACCGCCTTTATTGCTATGCGCGATAACGAATCAGCCGAACAGCTCTGCGAAGAGATAGGCGATTATTTTTAAGACGCCGGGCATTTTGACTGAAAGGAGTGCGTGGTATGCTGTCGCTGCTTCATATTGAGAATATTGCCGTTGTTGAGAAAGCGGATATAGAATTTGAGAAGGGGCTTAACGTGCTCACCGGCGAGACCGGAGCCGGCAAGTCGATCGTTATCGACTCCCTTGAGGCTGCGCTGGGCTGGCGCACCTCCAGGGAGCTTGTTCGCCGGGGAGCTAAAAGCGCCCTTGTGACCGCAGTATTCACCGGCGCCGATGTTAAGGACTGGTGTGAGGATAACGGGGCAGAATATGATGATGAGCTTGTACTGACGCGGAAAATCGGCGAGGACGGCAAAAGCTCCTGCAGGATAAACGGTATGCCCATATCTGCCGTTCAGATGCGTGAGCTGGGTCTGCGCCTTATAGATATCCACGGGCAGGGCGACGGCCAGAGGCTGACTGATGAGCGGTATCACAGAAGCTATCTTGACGGCTTCGGAGGCACCGATAAGGAGCTTCAGGAGTACAGACAGGCATATAACGAGTATAAGAGCGTACAGGATGAGCTGGATGCCCTCAGCCTTGACGAGAGCGAGAAGGAGCGCCGTATAGACATCCTGACCTTCCAGATAGCGGAGATAGAGCGCGCGGGACTTGTACCCGGCGAGTATGAGGAGAAGCATAAACGCAGGGAATTTTTAAAGAGCGCAGGGAAGCTCACCGGAGCTGTACGTGACGCCGCTGCGGCACTATATGGCGGGGAGCGCTCAGACGGCGCCATATCGCTCATAGGCGCAGCCGCGGAGTCCGTGTCATATGCTCTCCGGTTTTCCGATGAGCTTTCGGGGATATCCGAAAAGCTGAACGACCTTCGCTATGCCGCTGAGGATGTGGCGGAGGAGCTTCGAGACATTCGTGAGCGGCTGGATTTTTCTCCGGAGGAGCTTGACGAGCTTGACGAGCGGCTGGATACTTTACGCCGGGTGCTTAAAAAATACGGCGGCAGCGAGGAGGCAGCCCTCGAGTTCTTGGATGACTGTAAGCGTGAGCTTGAAAATATTGAGTATGCAGATGAGCGCCGCAGGACGCTTGAGGCAAAGCTCAGCAGGCTCCGTGCTGCGGCGGAGGGGCTTGCCGGGAAGCTCTCGGATAAGCGCAGAAGCGCCGCGGAGGAGCTTGAAAAACGGATAGAAAAGGAGCTTTCCGAGCTTTCAATGGGCGGGGCAAGCTTTAAGGTTGAGGTCTCGAAAGCGCCGCTGGGCCCCTATGGCGCGGATGACGTGCGCTTTCTCATGGCAGCCAACGCCGGAGAGGCTATGGGCAGAATAAGCAAGGTCGCATCAGGCGGAGAGCTTTCCCGTATTATGCTTGCCATGAAAACCGTGCTGGCATCGAGAGATGACGTTCAGTCCATGGTGTTTGACGAGATAGATACCGGAGTGTCGGGAATTGCCGCCCAGCGTGTGGCGGAAAAGCTCGCGGTGATAGGCCGCGGCAAGCAGGTGATCTGCGTAACGCACCTTCCCCAGATAGCCGCAATGGCTGACACTCATTTTTCAATCGAAAAGCGCGAAGATGCCGGCAGAACCTTCACCAGTGTCACAAAGCTTGATATTGAGGGCAGAAAGAGCGAGCTTGCGCGCCTAACCGGCGGAGCCAATATTACAGAGACGACCCTGCGCTCTGCTCAGGAGCAGCTTGACGCTGCGAAGAACTTTAAGCAGACGCTTGGGCACGGCGCTTAAGACGGCTGTTTTCGGAGAGAGAATTTATGAAAAAAAGGATCATGTTTATCGCTACGGGGGGAACGATCGCCTCGGAGATAACAGACTCCGGGCTTACTCCCGGGTTTGACCCTGAGCAGCTTCTGGACTATGTGCCTGAGGTCGAGGCGATATGCGATGTGGGCTGTACGCAGCTTTATAATCTTGACAGCACTAATATAGGCCCGGAGCACTGGCTTGGGATCGCTGGAGAGATACGAAAACACTATGACGAATACGACGGCTTCGTTATAAGCCACGGAACGGACACCATGGCTTATACCGCCGCGGCGCTCTCCTACCTCATACAAAAAAGCCCAAAGCCAATAATACTTACAGGCGCCCAGAAGCCCATAGATTTTGAGACCACGGACTCAAAGATGAACCTTATGGACAGCTTTACCTGCGCATGCGCGGACAATATGCACAATGTAAACATAGTTTTCGGCGGCAGGGTAATAATCGGGACGCGTGCGCGAAAGACCCGTTCTAAGAGTTTTTCAGCGTTTTCAAGTATTAATTTTCCGCATATAGCCGAGGTGCTGGACGGTATGCTCCTGCAGTATATAATCCCGGAGCACGCGTCATCCCCGGAGTTTTGTG
>JBJDXR010000025.1:0-43557 GCA_051866775.1 Oscillospiraceae bacterium
GCCTGGCTTACGGTATTTTTGTCATACCGGCCTTCGACAATTATCGCCTCTTTGACCTTAGGTTTCAATTCGCGCCTCCTCCGGGATGATTGCAAGTCTTATGATAAGCTCGGAAAGTAGCTCGCCGCCGTCCTGATTTGTACTGTTAAGCTTATACGCTGTATTCGCAGCAAGTGATACCATTTTCCCGCACTGTGAAAGCGTAAGCCTTCGTGCGGCGTTGTATACGCCCCTTGCCTGAAATTCGTATCTGACACCTGCAAGCTTCATAAACTCTCCAATGCTCTTCCCGCTGTCGATACATATTCTGGCACACAGAAGCTGCCGCAGCTTTGCTGATATGCTGTAAAGTATTTTATGCGGAGCTTCATTCATCTGCATGAGCTCACCCAGCTTTTTTACAGCCAAGTCATTTTTGCCGCTTATTATCGCGTCTGTAAGCTCATAGGACGCAGCGTCAAGCACAGGCGTGACAACAGCATCCACGTCCTCAACAGTCACAACATCTCCCATGGAATATGCTATCAGCTTCTCAATCTCCGTGTCCAGAGTCGACATCAGCCCTCCGGTCATGAATATCAGATGCTCGGCAGCCTCCCTTGTTATCTGCTTTTCGCCTGATTTAAAGTGCTTGGCTATCCACCCTATGAGCACCTTCTGATCCTGAAGCCTGAATTCAACGGAGGTAAAAAGTTTTTTAAGCGCAGCACCGCTCTTTGTCCTGCCGTCCACCTTGAATTCCACTGTGTCGAAAACAAAAATAACACAGGCGTATTCCGGAATATCCGATAGTATTTTTATAAGCTCTGTACGGTTCTCCTCATTTAGCTTTGAAAAATCAAAATCTGATATCTCTATGAGCGTCATATCCGAGAATACCGGCAGGGCATCCACAGCCTGAGAAAGCTCTGTAACTGAAAGGGTTTTGCCGTCAAAACGCCGGTGGTTAAACTCCTCGGTGCCCTTTGGGATAAACGACCTGATCTGCCGGATATAGTTCTCCATCAGATAGCGCTCCTCTCCCCAAAAAGCGTACAGCCTGCAGAGCTTTCTTGCCTTTATGGCGCTTCTTAAATTGTCGTATTCAATATTTTCTTCAGGCTTTTTCGGCATAATTACTCCATATTCTCCGACACAACAGAGATATCTCCGAGAAGGTCGGTCCTGTAAATCTCAATCCCACTTGCCGTAAGTCTTTCAAGCACTTCTTCGGTGGGATGTCCATATGTATTTTCCCCTACGGATATTATGGCAATCTCCGGGGTGACGGTCTCAAGCAGCTCCTCGCAGGTCGAATACTTGGAGCCGTGGTGGCCGACAATCAGACACTCAATGTCCGGCAGACTGGTGTGACCTATAAGCAGCCGCTCAATAGAGGAATTGACATCACCTGTTATGAGCGTCTCAAACTTATCCTGTGAAACCAGCATACATACGCCGCGCTCGTTTTCACTCTGGCTTCCCAGCGGAGCGTAAAGATACACCTTCGTATCTCCAAGCTGGGCCTCCATATCCTGTCCTACATAAATAATGTCTATTCCCTCATCAGAGGCAAGAGAGATTATATCATCATCAAGAGTGCTTTCATAAAATTCAGGCTCCGGGGCGATTAGCGCCCCAACATTCATACATGAGATTAAGTATTCGGCTCCGTTTGCGTGATCTGAGTGATAGTGCGTCAGGAATAACACGTCAACACTGTCCCTTCCCAGGCCGCGTATATACTGCTCCGCAAGCTTTCCCGCGTTCTCCCCGCTGGAGCTGCCGCAATCGATCACCGCTGTAAATTCCCCGCTCGTCAAAACAAGGCATTGCCCCTGCCCCACATCGAGCGCTGTGAGCGCATAGCCGCTCCTGCTGTCGTTAACAAGAGCGTTTACAAAGAGTATGACGCAAAGCGAAACTGCTGCTATCGACATCGGAGGGATGAGCTGGCGCGGTCTTGCCTTACAGGCGATAAACAGTATTATACACAAATATACGCAGGCAAACCAGACGATCAGTAAAATATTGTTGAGGTATATAGCTGCAAACGTGGGCTTAGAGAAGATATTAACTATAAATATGATGTACTTTACGAGTATCGCCGGAAGCCAGCCTATAAGCGCCCCAGCAGGCGTATATATAAGTCCCACAGCAACCGCAGCGGCTCCCAATATAAACGCCGGAGTTATTGCCCAGAGGATTAAAAGGTTTACCAGCGGTGCGACTAGGGATACATATTTAAAATAGAGCGCCGACAGCGGCATAGTTAGAATAAGCGCTCCCAGCGTTGTGGAAATTCCGCCGAAAACCAGCTTCCGGAAAACCCTTCTTCCGCGGCTTATGCGGCGCTTGTTTTTAAAATGCGCGCTGAAAAAGCCGTATATTTTCGGCGTAAAAAGTATTATGCCCAGCGTCGCGGCAAAGGACAGCTGCAGTCCAACATCCGCAGCGGCATACGGATTTAACGCCAGTATTATCATCAGTGCCGCAGAAAGGGCGGTAAGGCCGTCGCTTTCGCGCTTTACCTCCGGAGCTATAAGTACAAAGAGCTGCATTACGACAGCCCTCATCACAGAGGGCCTGAAGCCTGATATCCCCATGAAAATAAAAAGCACCAGGATTATCGCAAAAAGTGAGCGGCGCTTCCGTCCAAATACATAGTGAAGAAAGCCGACAAGTATTGAGACATGCATCCCAGATACGGTAATAATGTGCATCACTCCGCTGCGGGCCATGGCGTTTGTGAGGGCTGTATCATCGTTTATAAGTATCTTATCTCCAGTCAGAAGCGCCATCATGAAGCCCTCTGTGCCGAGCGGGAATATTTTCGCAGCCGTATCATTGATGGCCTTTGCAGCAAAACGGTGCAGATATTTTAGGCTTGTGCCGGGAGACGATAGTATTACAGCATCACGCGCGTTGCTTGCAAACAACTTATAGCCTCTGGATACAAAGTACGACGTCTCATCGCTTCCGATATGGTCCGCTGTAGAAAAATCGGCGGTGAACGTGATCTTGTCACCGGGGATACACGTGTTCAGCTCATCGCTGAACACATAAACCCGCGTCTTGAGATCCGGCGCCCCGTCCAATATTATTCTGACATCCAAATACGCGCCGTAATCCGTCACCTGCGGAAACTCCCTTACCTCAGCTGTCACTTCAAGAGTCTCACCGTCAATCTTTTCTGCAGGAGAAAAAAATATCTCATTATACCCGAATATCCAGAAGAATCCCGCAGCTATGCCCACAGCACACAGCACCGCCTTTGTTCTGACATCCCGTTTAAATACAAAACAGAAAATCCCCAGAGCCAGTGAGACTGCGCCTGCCGCGAGGAGCCAGCTCTCCGGGAGGAGGTATTGGGCGAAAAATATAGAAAAGGCAAATCCGAAGGCAAACAGCGCCAGCTTTCTCAATTCGTCCCCTCCTTCCAATTTACTTATTTTATAACATTAAAGCTCATAATTCCACATCTAAATTTTCTGCCGAGCATTTTACCTTGCTGTTTAACATAAAACTCCTGTGTTCCCCACAATTTTTAGGTCAAATTTTTAGCAGTGTTGACAAAAGCGGGTCAACCTGATAATATATTTTTGTGTTACTTTTGCTCTTTATTATCACCGGCCTTTAAAGCGCAAAAGATATATATTTCCAAATACTGTTCTGACTGTTTTCCGCAGCCGATGCTGCGGATTTTTTTGGAGGAAAAACATATGCCTATTACTGAAATTCTCGAGCACAATGCCGAGATATACAAAAACGATGTGGCCCTTGTGGAAATAAATCCTGAGCAAAAAGGCGTCAAGCGCGGAACATGGAAGGAATATGAGCTTATTGAGGCTACCAACGCCCCTTATTACCGCAAGGAAATAACATGGGGGATTTTCAATGAGAAGTCCAACCGCTTTGCAAACCTTCTCCTGTCCCATGGCATCGGCCGAGGAAACAAAGTAGGCATACTTCTCATGAACTGTCTCGAGTGGCTGCCTATATATTTCGGCGTACTCAAGACAGGGGCGCTGGCAGTTCCGCTTAACTTCCGGTATACCTCTGAGGAAATTAAATATTGCCTTAACTTGGCCGAAGTCGACCTTCTCGTATTCGGCCCTGAGTTTATAGGCCGTATGGAGGAGATCGCTGACAACCTAGGACGGGATGTGACGCTTATTTATAACGGCGCTCCTCCCTGTCCTACATTTGCGTTTGATTACACCTCCATGACCGCCGATTGCTCCAGTCAGAATCCGGGAATAAAGCTCACAGACGAGGATTACGCCGCGATATATTTTTCCTCAGGTACCACGGGCTTTCCAAAGGCCATCCTTCACAAGCACATGAGCCTTATGCACTCCTGCTGTGTTGAGCAGGCCCATCACGGGCAAGTAAAGGATGATGTTTTCCTCTGTATCCCGCCCCTTTACCACACAGGCGCAAAGATGCACTGGTTCGGGAGCCTCATCTCCGGAGGCAAGGCCGTTATACTTAAGGGGACAAAGCCCCAATACATACTTGAGGCCGTATCCGCCGAAAAATGCACGATAGTCTGGCTGCTTGTCCCTTGGGCGCAGGACATATTGAATGCGATTGAAAGCGGCGAGGTACACCTCAGCGATTATTCTCTCAGCCAGTGGAGGCTCATGCACATCGGCGCGCAGCCGGTACCCCAGAGCCTCATTAAGCGGTGGAAGGAGGTTTTCCCCAACCACCTTTACGATACAAACTACGGGCTTTCCGAGTCTATTGGCCCGGGATGCGTGCATCTTGGAGTTGAGAATATACATAAGGTCGGAGCCATCGGTGTGCCTGGCTTCGGCTGGGAGGTAAAGATCGTCGGCAGTGACGACAGCGTCATTACTGCTCCCAGAGTCGTCGGCGAGCTTTGTGTAAAAGGTCCCGGCGTAATGACCTGCTATTACCGCAATGAGGAGGCCACAAACGAGGTCCTTAAGGACGGCTGGCTCTATACAGGTGATATGGCGGAGTATGATGAGGACGGCTTTATCTTCCTTGTGGACAGGAAAAAGGATGTTATAATTTCCGGCGGTGAGAACCTATATCCCGTTGAGATTGAAAACACGCTCTCTGCCCACCCGGACATCAACGACGTTGCCGTAATCGGACTTCCGGACAAGCGTCTCGGTGAGATCGCCGCGGCCATAATCGACATTAAAAAGGGCCACACCTGTACCGAGGAGGATATCAACAAGTTCTGTCTCCAAATGCCAAGATATAAGCGCCCGAGAAAGATCATCTTTGCACCTGTCTTGCGCAACGCAACCGGAAAAATCGAGAAGCCAAAGCTGCGGGAGATCTACGGCGGCGCGAATATAGTCGCGGCTGAGAATAATTCCTGATTTTATTCCGTTCTAAATTTCGCCTTTTAATTTTACAATAACAATTTAAGTCTTACAAATAACAATAAAACACCGAAGGGAGTTTTTATATTGAAGAAGCTTATGCTCGGCAACGAGGCTCTTGCCCGTGGCTTCTATGAGGCCGGCTGTCAGGTCGCTTCAAGCTATCCCGGTACCCCAAGCACTGAAATAACCGAGAAGCTGGCTGAAAACAGGGATGTTTACACTGAGTGGGCGCCCAATGAGAAGGTCGCGCTGGAGGTCGCCTTTGGCGCATCCCTTGCGGGGGTACGCAGCCTCTGCTGCATGAAGCATGTGGGCCTTAATGTTGCCGCCGACCCTTTATACACGCTCTCATACACCGGAGTGAACGGCGGGCTTGTAATCGCCGTCGCTGATGATCCGGGGATGCACTCCTCGCAGAATGAACAGGATTCACGCCATCACGCGATCGCCTCCAAGGTACCGATGCTGGAGCCTGCGGACTCCGAGGAGTGTCTTGAATTTGCCAAAGCGGCATATGAGATGTCCGAGAAGTACGATACGCCTGTTATAATCAGGATGTGCACAAGAGTTTCCCACTCACAGAGTCTGGTGGAGACTGGTGAACGTGAAGCTCGCGAGCCTATACCCTATAAGAAGAATTGGCAGAAATACGTTATGATGCCCGGCCCCGCCAAGATACGCCATCCAATTGTTGAAAAACGCACTGTGGAGCTTACGGAATTTGCTGAGACCGCTCCCTTAAACAGGGTCGAGATGGGCGGAACAAAGCTTGGGATAATCACCACCGGCACCGCTTACCAATATTCCCGTGAGGTCTTCGGTGATAAGGCAAGCTATTTAAAGCTCGGCATGGTCAATCCCCTGCCGGTAAGGCTTATAAAAGACTTTGCCGCAAAGGTAGAGCGCCTCGTTGTTATTGAGGAGCTTGACCCGATAATTGAGGATCACTGCAAAAAGCTAGGGCTTAAGGTATCCGGAAAGGACATTTTCCCCTTTTGCGGCGAATTTTCGCAGAACATGATAGCAGAGCTTCTTGGCGAGCCAGTGGGCGCGCATGTTTCTCTTCCCGAGCCGGTACCCGCCCGTCCGCCCGTGCTCTGTCCCGGATGTCCGCACCGCGGTATATTCTACACCCTTTCAAAGCACAAGGTGACCGTTATAGGAGATATCGGCTGCTACACTCTGGGTGCGACCGCGCCCTTATCCTCTATGGACACGACCCTGTGCATGGGCGCATCGGTCTCGGGGCTTCACGGCTTTAACAAGGCGCTTGGGAGCACTGCTGAAGAAAAAACAGTGGCTGTCATCGGCGATTCCACATTTGTACATTCAGGCATGACGAGCCTTGCTGATATCGCATATAACGGCTCTAATTCGACCGTCATCATTCTTGATAACTCAATAACCGGAATGACTGGACACCAGCAAAACCCCACCACAGGTCTTGATATCCACGGCGATCCTGCCGGAAAGATAGACCTTGAGGCGCTCTGCCATGCTATGGGCATCAACCGTGTGCGTGTCACCGATCCGTATGACCTCAAGGCTACCGAGAGTGTAATTTTAGAGGAGCTTGCGGCCAAGGAGCCGTCTGTCATAATAAGCCGCCGTCCATGCGCACTGCTTAAAACAGTTAAGAAGCTGCCGCCGCTCTCTGTCGACACAGATAAGTGCCGGGGCTGCAGATCCTGTATGAGAATAGGCTGCCCTGCTATAAGCATAAGGAACGGAAAAGCCGTGATCGACTCAACTCTGTGCGTTGGCTGCGGCGTATGTACACAGATGTGCGCCTTTGACGCCTTCTGCGGCAATAAGGAGGCTTGATCGTATGGAAACAAGAAATATCATGATCGTCGGTGTGGGCGGGCAAGGCTCACTGCTTGCAAGCCGCCTTCTTGGAAGGCTTTTTGTTGACGCAGGCTTTGATGTAAAGGTCTCTGAGGTCCATGGCATGAGCCAGCGCGGCGGAAGCGTCGTAACCTATGTCCGCTATGGCGATAAAGTCTATTCACCTATTATCGATAAAGGGCAGGCCGATTACATAATATCCTTTGAGCTTCTTGAGGCGGCAAGATACCTTGAATATCTCAAAATCGGCGGGAAGGTCGTCTCAAATAACCAGCAGATCGATCCGATGCCTGTTGTAACTGGCGCAGCAGAGTACCCTTCCGGGCTTTCCGAAAAGATCACTGCGCTCGGTGTGGACGCGGACATATTTGATGCTCTCTCCGCCGCAGAGCAGGCAGGTTCTGCAAAGGCCGTCAATATCGCCCTTATGGGCAGATTTTCAAAGTACTTTGACTTCTCCCAGGAGGCTTGGGAGTCTGCTTTGGAGGCGGTTGTTCCGCCGAAATTCCTTGAGCTTAATAAAAGGGCGTTTGCAATCGGCAGGAACGCCTGATATTGCCTTTCTTCAATAACTATAAAGGAGACAATCAATGGAACGTTACTATCAGCCTGAAATCGAAACTGCACCCCGCCAGCAAATTATTGCATGGCAGAACGAGCGCCTTGTTAATCAGGTCCGGCACGTTTGGGACAATGTGCCCTACTACCGTAAAAAAATGGAGGAAAAGGGCCTTACGCCTGCGGATATTCAAGGGCTTGAGGATCTGCACAAGCTTCCGTTTCTTACAAAGGACGACCTGCGCGAGGCATACCCCTATGGCCTTATGGCAAAGCCGCTTAAGGATTGCGTGCGCATCCAATCCACCTCCGGCACCACCGGCCGCCGAGTGGTCGCCTTCTACACCCAGCACGACATTGATCTATGGGAGGACTGCTGCGCAAGGGCAATCGTGGCCGCAGGCGGAACGGACGAGGATGTCTGCCATGTGTCCTACGGATACGGACTCTTTACCGGCGGCCCGGGACTTAACGGCGGCAGCCACAAGGTCGGCTGTTTGACTCTGCCCATGTCCTCCGGCAATACTGACCGGCAGCTTCAGTTTATGGTGGATCTCGGCTCCACAATTCTCTGCTGCACCCCCTCCTACGCCGCATACCTGGCCGAGTGCATCCATGAGCGCGGCCTTCAGGATAAAATCAGTCTCAAGGCAGGTATTTTCGGTGCGGAGGCATGGAGTGAGGAGATGCGTCAGGACATACAGGAAAAGCTTGGAATCAAGGCGTATGACATCTATGGGCTGACGGAGATCAGCGGCCCGGGAGTGTCCTTTGAGTGCAGCGAGCAGTCCGGTATGCACATTAACGAGGATCATTTCATTGCAGAAATCATCGATCCGGAAACCGGCGAGGTACTGCCGGAGGGCAGCAAAGGAGAGCTTGTCTTCACCTCCATAACTAAGGAGGCCTTCCCTCTCCTCCGCTATCGTACAAGGGATATCTGTGTGCTTTCCAGAGAGAAGTGTCCCTGCGGCCGCACACACGTGAAGATGTCAAAGCCCATGGGCAGAAGTGATGATATGCTTATAGTCAAGGGCGTCAACGTGTTCCCGTCACAGATCGAGACCGTACTTCTTGAGCAGGGCTATCCCTCCAACTATCAGATTATCGTTGACAGGGTTAACAACAGCGACACTCTTGAAGTCCATGTTGAGATGACTAACGAGATGTTCTCCGACACCGTTAAAGAGATTGAGAGGCGTGAAAGACAGCTTGTTGCAAGCTTAAAGGCTATGCTGGGTATTCTCGCAAAGGTAAAGCTTGTTGCACCCAAGTCTATCGAACGCAGCGAAGGAAAGGCAAAACGGGTTATTGACAACCGTAAAATTTAATTAAGGAGGAGCGATAATGACAATCAAGCAGATATCGGTATTTGTTTCCAATATGACCGGAGGGCTTGCGGAAGTTACGGAGGCCATAAGGGACAGCGATATTGACGTCCGGGCGCTTTCAATAGCAGATACCACAGATTTCGGCATCCTCAGGCTCATCGTCAATGACCCGGATAAGGCTCTCTCCGTCCTAAAAGACGCAGGCTTTATCGTATCAGTCACCGATGTGCTCGCGGCACGCATAGACGACTGCCCGGGCGGGCTTTCAAAGGTACTCAGGATCCTGGCAGATGAAAACATCGCCATAGAGTATGTATACGCCTTTGCAGCGAGAAACAGAGCGGACTCGGCATACGTGGTTATACGTCTTGAGGACAATGACCATGCCGGCCGCGTACTGGAGGAAAACGGCGTAAAGCTCCTATCCTCTGACGAAATATACAATATATAATCCCGTATATATGAAAAAAGCTCCTGCCAAAGCAGGAGCTTTTTTATTTGTCTCAGCCTATGCGGTCAAGTACGCGCGCATAAATACTATCGGCCTTATTTGTGTAGACAGTAAGCATTTCACGCGCTTCTTCATCAAGCTTTGCCGCATATTCCCTGTCGGACATGGCTTTGATATTTATAAAAACGTTTAGGCTCGCACCCATAAGCGCGGATTTTGCCGCTATAACGCCGACGCCGACATCGGATATAGCCAAAGTACTGCCCTTCTCTGCAAGCTCTGCGTGCAGATCTATCGTTTTGCAGCAGAGCCGCATGATATCCATAGGCGCGCTGCAGGCTGTACGGAGAGCGTTTTCCATAACCTCCGCTCTTTCGGGAGAGTCCTTGGGGATAGAGTATGCCTTACTCAGCGGCAGGAAAGCCTCAGCGTCTCCATCAATATCCTTGAGAAGCCCCATGCGGAGCTCCTCGGCCTCGGAAAATATACGCTGCAGATCATTCTCATACTGTGCGTATTTCTTTTTTCCGATGGTTAAATTACTTACCATAGAGGCAAGGGCGGCGGCCAAGGTGCCGCACATGGCGGAGGCCCCCCCTCCGCCCGGAACGGGAGCGGCGGAGGAAAGCTTCTCAGAAAATGCGCAGAGGTCGTCATTTAGCATCGTGTTTTCAGTCATTTAAGCCCTCAAAAAAACTATGATTAAAACAGTCCTGATATAACTCCGTTTTTGTCAACATCTATTCTCTCGGCCGCAGGGCTTTTCGGCAAACCAGGCATCGTCATGACCTCACCTGTAAGGGCAACGATAAATCCAGCGCCGGCAGATACTTTCAGGTTCCTGACAGTCACCTTAAAGCCCTCCGGAGCTCCAAGCTTTTTCGGGTCGTCGGAGAAGCTGTACTGGGTCTTAGCCATACATATAGGCAGACCTCCGAAACCGAGCTTTTCAAGCTGAGCGGCCTGACGCACTGCAGGCGCGGTAAGCTCAACGCCATCCGCGTGATATATGCGTTTTGCGATCATGTCAAGCTTATCGGCTATTGAGTTGTCAAGCTCGTATGAGTAGCTGAAGTCGTTCTTCTCACCGCAGAGCCTTATGACCTCCTCCGCAAGCGTAATTCCGCCTTCTCCGCCCTTGCCCCAGACCTCGGAAAGCGCGACATTTACGCCCAGCTTGCGGCACTCGCTCTCAACAAGCTGAAGCTCTGCCTCGGTATCGGTCGGGAAACGGTTAATAGCGACAACAGCGGGGAGCTTGTACACCTGAGTGATATTCTCAACATGCCTTAAAAGGTTCGGAAGTCCTGCCTTCAGTGCGGTCAGATCCTCGGTCCCAAGCTCAGTTTTAGCGAGTCCACCGTGCATCTTAAGCGCCCTGACAGTTGCAACTATTACAACAGCATCAGGCTTAAGTCCGGCGGCACGGCACTTGATATCAAGGAACTTCTCCGCACCAAGATCAGCACCGAAGCCCGCCTCAGTCACGCAGTAGTCGCTGAGCTTAAGGGCCATTCTGGTTGCCATAATGCTGTTGCATCCGTGAGCAATGTTGGCAAAAGGTCCGCCGTGTACAAAGGCCGGGGTATGCTCAAGGGTCTGGACAAGGTTTGGCTTGATTGCATCCTTTAAGAGAGCAGTCATAGCTCCCTCCGCCTTAAGGTCGTGAGCTGTAACCGGCCTGCCGTCATAAGTATATGCGACGATAATAGAAGCAAGGCGGGCCTTCAGATCCTCGATGCCGCTGGCCAGGCAAAATATAGCCATTATCTCGCTGGCAACGGTGATATCATAGCCGTCCTCTCTTGGTACGCCGTTTGTCCTTCCGCCGAGGCCGTCGACAACATTACGGAGCTGACGGTCGTTCATATCCACGCACCTGCGCCATGTTATGCTCTTGGGGTCGATGCCAAGAGCGTTGCCCTGATAGATGTGGTTATCAAGCATGGCAGCAAGCAGGTTGTTCGCGGCGCCGATGGCGTGAAAATCGCCTGTAAAGTGAAGATTTATATCCTCCATAGGTACGACCTGTGCGTATCCGCCGCCTGCAGCTCCGCCCTTCACACCGAATACAGGTCCCAGGGAAGGCTCTCTCAGTGCTATCATTACCTTTTTTCCAAGCTTGTTCAGAGCATCTCCAAGGCCGACTGTGGTTGTGGTCTTTCCCTCTCCGGCCGGGGTTGGCGTAATAGCAGTTACAAGTATCAGCTTACCGTCCGGCGAGTCCTTTTTCTCCTCAAGAAGCTCAAGGCCAATTTTTGCCTTATAGTTTCCATACTGCTCAACATATTTCTCATCTATGCCCGCAGCCTTTGCAATGGAACAAATATGCTCAAGCGGCGAGGCCTGAGCTATTTCTATATCCGACTTTATTTCCATTTCCCTCAACACCTTTCAGCATCATGTTGTTATGTTAAAATCAGGTTTATTATACCACCTATTCAAAAAAAGGTCTACAGTTCATAAAGTACAAAAACCAGCCTGTTCTTCCGAACAGGCTGGTTATAGTTACAGCTGGTTGTGGATTATTTTACCGCTTATGGTCTTGGGAAGCTCATCGCGGAATACCACAATACGCGGATACTTATAAGGAGCCGTGCGGTGCTTTACATACTCCTGGATCTCCTTTTTAAGCTCGTCGGTTCCGACAGTACCCTTTGTGAGCACGATGCTGGCTTTTACCACCTGACCTCTTATCTCGTCCGGCTCTGCGGAAACTCCGCACTCAAGAACATACGGAAGCTCCATAATTACGCTCTCGATCTCAAAAGGCCCGATGCGGTAGCCTGAGGATTTTATAAGGTCATCCACACGCCCCACGTACCAGAAGTAGCCGTCCTCATCTCTCCATGCGGTATCACCGGTGTGATAGAACCCGTCGTGCCATGCCTCTGCGGTGCGCTCTGAGTCAACATAGCCCTTAAAGAGCCCGCAGGGGATGCCGTTTTGGGTGTTTATAACGATCTCTCCTGTGACGCCTGACTCGGTTATTACCTCTCCGTCGGCATTCATAATCTCAACATCATAGAGCGGCGAGGGTTTGCCCATGGAGCCTATCTTCGGGGTCATTCCAACGAGGTTTCCTATTGTGAGTGTGGTCTCCGTCTGCCCAAAAGCCTCCATGATTGAAAGGCCAGTTGCCTTCTTAAACTGGTTGAACACCTCCGGGTTCAGGGCCTCACCTGCCGTGGCTGCATACCGTATCGAGGACAGGTCGTACTTGGACAGGTCCTCCTTTATAAATAGGCGGTACATTGTGGGAGGCGCACAGAATGTGGTAATGTTATATTTTGCAAACAGCGGCAGGATGTCGTGGGCATCAAAACGATTGAAGTCGTAAGTAAACACTGCCCCTTCACACATCCACTGGCCGTAGAGCTTTCCCCACATGGCCTTACCCCAGCCGGTCTCAGATATGGTGAAGTGTATCCCCTCGGGATCTACACAGTGCCAGTATTTGGCCGTTATAAAGTGGCCAAGAGCATACTTGTAGCTGTGGAGCACAGCCTTGGGGTATCCAACCGTTCCGGAGGAGAAATACATCAGCGCCGGGTCATCGCCGCAGGGTGCGTCGGGAGTACGCTCATAAATTGAACGGAAGAGCTTATACTCAGTGTCAAAATCGTGCCAACCATCCCGGCAGCCGTTGCACATTACTCGGACCTTTACAGACGGAGATGATGCGAGAGCCTTGTCGATCTCCTCGCCAACGTTGCTGTCGGCTGTGGCGATCACTGCGCTTATCTCCACGGCGTTAAACCGGTATACAAAGTCCTTCTCAAGCAGCTGATCGGTTGCGGGTACGGGTACAGCGCCAAGCTTGTGCAGGGCAATTATGATAGGCCAGAACTGATAGTTGCGTCTGAGGACAAGCATGACCTTATCGCCGCGCTTAACTCCGAGTGAAGTAAGGTAGTTTGCCGCACGCGCCGACTCTTTTTTCATCATGCCGAAGGTAAAGCGGCGCTCCACTTTGTTTCTGTCCACATGGAGCATGGCAAGCTTATCGGGCTTTTCGGTTCCCAGATTATCAACAATATCAAAGCCAAAGTTAAAGTGATCAGGATCCTTAAAGGATATGGCCTTAAGTGCGCCTGTCTCGTCCTCGGTCACATCCACGTAGCGCTCATAAATAAGGCCGGACGGCTTTTTTGCTGCGACGAAGGTCTCAACCATGCTCTTCTCCGTTGAGTCCTCGCCTGCAAAGACTACCGCAAGGAACTCGCAGTCCTCGCCGTTAACGGCAATCATACCGTGAGGCGTGGAGCTATTGTAGAAGATGCTGTCACCTACGTTTAAGGTCTCCTCATGATCGCCGACTCTAACACGCAGCGTGCCTGAGATGATAAGGTCAAATTCCTGACCATCATGGGTAGTGGTGTGTATTGGTGTATTCTGAAGCTCCTCAGAATACGAATACTTAACATGGAATGGCTCGCCAAGCTTCTTTCTAAAACGCGGAGCAAGGTTTGTGATCTCAATGCCCTCCTCACGGGCGGTGAGCTGTCCCTGTCCTGCACGGGTCACAACGTAGGCAGAGAGCCGTGCTGAGCTGCCCTCAAGAAGCTCGGTCATATCCACACCGAACTCAATGGCACACTTGTGAATAAAAGTAAACGGCAGGTCGTTCATCCCGGTCTCATAGGATTTATAGACCTCAGCTGTTACGTCAGTTTTTTCTGCCATCTCCTCGATAGAATAGCCGCTAATTTCACGAAGCTCCTTTATGCGTGAAGCCACATCGTGCAGCATCGCTTGCGACTTGCTTTCTACTTTCATATACATTCCTCCGACAAATCATATCATATTTTTAGATCAGTACAAAAAAACGCCTCAAAGAAAAATCTTTGAGGCGAATAACCGCGGTACCACTCAAATTGCGTGCAGATGCACGCCGCTCAAGGCTCTGACAAGCCCGTTACATTAACGCAGTATCACGGGAGACGCCTACAAATATTTTCGGATCTCCGGCTCAGAAGTGATATGCTTTGGAAAGATACAGCGCCGGTTTGCACCAAACACCGGTTCTCTGGAGAAGCATCTATCCAGCCGTCTTCGTCACAGCCTTTATTGTGTTAAATTATTTTGATAATATCACCGGATAATGGTTTTGTCAACATATAAATCCACAACTTTTTTTATTTTATTTCCAGCATCGCACTGTATTTTTAATAAATATGCGTAATTATGTAAAAATCCACAAATCATTGACACCCGAAAAACGTAGTGATATTATAAAAAATACTTTAATCTGTTTGGTGGCAGAGAATATGATGATAAACCTATTTCACGGAAAGAGGATTTTAATTGTTGCCGGCCATTACGGCAGCGGCAAGACGGAATTTGCCGTGAGTCTTGCAATGGCCCTGTCTAAGAACAACACCTCTGGTTTTCCGCGTATTGCTATATGCGACCTTGATGTTGTAAATCCCTATTTCCGCTCCCGGGAAAGGGCTGAAATGCTTGAAGCTGCGGGCGTCAAGGTCTGCGGCGGGCTTTACGGCTCAGGCTCGACAGCGGAAATACCTGAGATTTCCCCCTCTGTCAGGGCGCCGCTTGAGGACAGCGGCTGTTTCACAATAGTTGACGTTGGCGGAAACGACAGCGGAGCCAGAATACTTGCTCAGTTTCATAAGTATTTCACCCCTGATATTACGTACACCGCGGCAGTTATAAACCGTTCCCGTCCCGAGACCTCGACTGTCGCCGGAGCTGTAGAACAGCTCACCGCAATTGAGCAGGCGCTCGGACTTAATATCGACGGTCTGATAAGCAACACCCACATGATAACCGAAACAACGAGGGAACATGTGATCCGAGGCTTTGAGTTTTGTTCAGAGCTCTCTGAAAAGACCGGAAAGGAGCTTCTCTGTGTATGCTATCCGGATAAGTATGTATCTGAGGACTCTATTTCCTGCATTAACGCTTTTAAAATGTCGGTCGGCATGTATATGAGACAGGTCTGGCTTGATAAATAAATCCCGAAAGAAGGTATGAAGAATGGCTAAATTCCATTTGGAATTCAACCGGGACAAATGCAAGGGATGCGAAATGTGCAAGGCATTCTGTCCCAAAAATCTTATCTCCATGTCAGGCCCCATTAATAGTTTGGGGTATGTGACTGCTGTCATTGAAAACGAGGCTGAGTGCGTCGGCTGTTTAAGCTGTGCCACAATGTGCCCGGACGGCGTCATCGCTGTATTTAAGGAGGAGTGAAAATGGCTGAAAAGGTTCTTTTAAAGGGCAACGAGGCTTTTGCTGAGGCCGCTATACGAGGAGGCTGTCGTTTTTATTTTGGATATCCCATAACCCCGCAGAGCGAGGTGCCGGAATTTATGGCCAGGGAGCTTAAAAAGCGCGGCGGCGCGTTCCTTCAGGCGGAAAGTGAGCTTGGCGCTATAAACATGACTTATGGCTGCGCATCAGCCGGCGGCAGCGTGTTTATATCCTCCTCCTCCCCAGGTATCGCACTTATGCAGGAGGGCATGAGCTTTCTCTGTTCTGCTGAGGTACCCTGCACAATACTTAATGTCTCCCGTGGCGGCCCTGGTATTGGCGGAATACAGCCTGGACAGGCCGACTACTTCCAGATGACCCGCGGCGGCGGCAACGGCGACTATAGGATTCCCACCTATGCCCCTGCAAATATTCAGGAGGCTGTTGATATTCTTTATGAGGCTCCGGCGCTTGCCGACTCCATACGAAATCCTGTTGCTGTACTTGCCGATGGTATGCTTGGCCAGATGATGGAGCCTGTCTCACTGCCTGAGCAGAAAAAGCAGATAATGCCTGACGACGTACCTGCGTATAAGCCTTGGGCGCTTACCGGATATGACCACAAGCCTGACCATCAGCGGGTAGTTGTAAAATCTCTGCGTCTTAAGCCGGAGGATCTTGAGGCTCACGTTGAAAAGCTGTTTGAAAAATACAGGCGACTTGAAAAGGAGCTTGTAAGGTATGAGACCTCAAATCTTGAAGGTGCTGATGTTGTATTTGTGGCCTTCGGAACAATGTCACGTCTCTGCCGAGAGGCCATGGAGATACTTGAGGAGCAGGGCATCAAGGCCGGACTTATACGGCCTATCACGATCTGGCCGTACCCGTATGAGGCGTTTGATATGATCGACTTCAGCACCACTAAGGCAGTCATCTCAACCGAACTTTCCATGGGTCAAATGCTCGATGACGTGAGGCTCGGCGTTAAAGGCAGGCTTCCGGTCGATCTTATCTACCGCACCGGCGGAATAATCCCCACCTCCCTCGAGGTCGTGGAAAAGACGAAGAAGATTCTGGAGGGATTAAGATGAAACCTGTATTTACATATACAAAGGGTATGACGGAGGTGTCCACCAGCTACTGCCCCGGCTGTACCCACGGAATTGCCCACCGCATAATTATGGAGGTTCTTGAGGAGATGGGCAAGCTCGGCGAGGTTATCGGCGTCGGATCTGTCGGCTGCTCTGTAACTGCCCACCAGTTTATGAACATCGACATGCTCGAGTCCGCCCACGGCCGCGCCCCGGCGGTCGCCAGCGGTATCCGCCGTGCTCAGCCGGACAGGGTGATATTCACCTATCAGGGCGACGGCGACCTGTCCTCTATTGGCACCGGCGAGATAATCCACGCCGCCCACAGAGGGGAAAAATTTACAACTTTCTTTATAAATAACGCTATTTATGGTATGACCGGCGGGCAGATGGCCCCCACAACGCTTATAGGTCAGCGCACAACCACAAGTCCCGAGGGACGCACCGTTGAGCAAGCCGGAATGCCCCTTCGTATATCCGAGCTAATTTCCACCATTGACGGCGCCGTTTATGTCGAGCGCGTAGCTCTTGATACCCCGGCTCATGTCCGCGCTGCAAAGAAGGCTGTCAGAAGGGCCTTTGAGATTCAGGAAAAGCGGATCGGCTTCGGTTTAGTTGAGTTCCTCTCTACCTGCCCCAGCAACTGGGGGCTTACCCCTTATGACGCCACGCTTTGGCTCAAGGATAACATGATCCCCTATTATCCTTTGGGAATTTTTAAATGTCCGGAGGGTTTTGATAAATGACAAACAAACTGTTTTTTGCAGGAGCCGGCGGTCAGGGCATTCTGCTCATGGGGCAGATGGCCTCTTATGCCGCCATGGCAGAGAATAAGCCGGTCACATTTCTCCCCTCATACGGGCCGGAGATGCGCGGCGGTACCTCAAACTGCACCGTCGTTGTATCCGATGACAAGCCTGTAAGCTGCCCTCTTATATATGAGGCTGACGCCGTTGTAGTTATGAATGTGCCGTCGCTGATTAAGTTTGAATCCCTTGTAAAGCCCGGCGGAAAGCTCTTCGTCAACTCCTCCCTCATCGAGCAAAAGGCCGTCAGGGACGACATAGATGTTATATATGTTCCCACTATCGAGCTTGCTGAGCAGCTCGGAAACACCAGAGCGGCAAATATTGTAATGTTTGGTGCGCTCATGCGCACGATAAATATTGTCTCTCACGAGACCTGCGAGCACGTTCTTGAGAAGATTTTCTCCGGGAGGAAAGAAAAATATCTCGATCTAAATAAAAAAGCTTTTGATATATTTGAGCTTTAACAAAATTTGATCTGCAAAAAGGCCATGTCCGCTAAGACGGACATGGCCTTTTGTAATATGTATCCTGTTATTCTTTTATGAGTTTGCTCTTTTTCCACTTTCCGGATATGAAGAAAATGCCTCCAATGAAAAATGGAACTATACCTGCAAGCGCGTTGCCGTACCAATAACCAAGCACACCCATATCGAATGTCCTGCCAAGAAGCAAAGCAAGGCCGATTCTGGCAATTACTCCATCTATAAGCGCTACAGCAAGGTTTAGTAGGGAATTTCCTGAACCGTTTATAAGAGCGCTCATAGGGCACCGCAGTGCGCTTGATACGAACAGCACAACAGCAACAGGTACATAAGTCATTGCAAGGTCGAGAACTTCCTCCTCCTGATTAAAGATCATAAACACCCCTCTTGGGAACAGGAGAATGATTACGACAAATACAGCAACAATCGCAAAGTTGATTACAAAGGAAGCCCCGACACATTTTTTAACACGGGTAAACTTTTTTGCACCAATCGACTGGCCTATGATAGCAGCCGTCGCACTGGACAGTGCGTGAGTGAACACGTTCACCACACTGTTAAGCTTTGCGCCAATTCCTGAAACAGCCGAAGTGATCACCCCATAGGCGTTTATCCACGAGTTCACGACCATCATTGACAGCTGCACCGCGGCAAACTGTATAGTTAACGGAAGTCCCAGCTTTAAAAGTGGCTTAAGGCTGTCCATGCTGATAGCAAAGCTCCTGAGCTGGAAATCAAAGCCAAAGCGCTCGCGGTTTATATAGAGATACACAACTGCTGTAATGAAACTAACGCTCTGGCCAATAACCGTAGCAAGCGCCGCTCCGAACACACCCATATCAAAAACTGCGATAAAGAGCAAGTCAAGTACAAGGTTGAGCACAGCGGCTATGGCAATAAAAACAAAAGGATGCTTGGAATCGCCCATACCGCGCAGTATGGCGCTGACGATATTGTATCCGTAAATAAATATCAGGCCGGCGATACATGTAAGTACATAGGAATTTGCGTAGCCCCTTGCAGCCGCAGGTGTATTAAGCCAGTCCAATACCTGATTATGAAGTATGAGACATGCCCCGCCTATAACGACTGCACAGGCAAAAAGGAACGAAAACATTGTCCCTATCATACGTCTGACTTTGCTTGTCTCTCCAGCACCTACAAGCTGTGATATACAAATACTCCCGGCATTCGAAAAGCCCATGGCGGTAAATGTCAGAAAATTAAGTATGTCTCCGCCTATTGAAACTGCGGACTGTCCCGTGCTGCCAATAAACTTTCCGACGACTATCATGTCCACCATATTGTAGACCATCTGAAGGACTCCGGAAAGCAGCAGCGGCAAAGAGAACCTGATAAGCTGCTTTGACACGCTGCCGCTTGTCAGGTCGTTTATCATAGTTCTTTTATCAGACATATTTCACCCGCTTATCAGCAATCAAAGATCCACTTTCTGCTCCATGTGCAGCTCTCTCCGGGGGCAACACTGAAACGGCAGATTATCTCAGGTGAGATGATGTGGTCAATGGCCCATACCTTAATGGAATAAGGTATGGCGGATACTATCTCGGATATGGTAGCCGGGCTGTTCTTATTTGTAAGCTTCCATATGAACGGAGCCTTTTGCTCAATTTCACTGGAAGGAATCTCCATGAGATTGGACTCGTTGCTGTACTCGGTAAAAGTAAAGCCGCTGCCCTTTCCGATAAGCGCGCCGCCAAGCGTTCTTTTCTTACTATCCTGCGCGGCAACTGGCATAGACAGATTGTAATCTGCGCTGAGCTTAAGATGGTCTATGGTTATGAAGTTATGGCAATAATCCTCAAAATGCAAAGGCTTCTCGCCCACATTTCTTACGGAGATGGTCATGGTAAGCTCATTGCCTGATACTTCAATTTTTTTCGTCTGGCTGATCGCATAGCCGAGGCAAGGCTTCGGCTGGGTATCAAATGTAACAGAGCTTTCCGTGCTTTCCGTGGAAATATCATATTGCTCGCACTCATATGCGTGGTGGAATATGTAAGGGATATCTTCGTCCTTGGTAAGCAGTCCAGAACCCATCTTTGGGAACTTCTCCCCTACCTTTACAAGGGGCGCCACATCATCAACAAAGCTCATCTCGTTGCACAGACCATAGCCGCCGGAGCTTGGATGTGCAAGATTATCAGGTTCGTGGGTACAAAAATCATGCTTACCGTCAAGGGTGACCTGAGTAATAAATCCGGCTCTGTCAAAACGTATCGTCGTGTTTGGTGCTATGCCCGGTTCTGCAATTTCGACACGAAGACGGTCGGAATTAATAATTATGCTCACAATTATCTCTCCTAACAAAAAATAATTCCGCTTTGTAAAGCGGTGAACTGTGAAAGCTCATTGTTTACATTATAAATTCATTTGCCAAAACAATCAAATGTTTTATTGTTATTTTAATATATTTTTTGGAAATATTTTTATAAGCCTCATATTCCCTATCTTTTTTCAAATAATAGCTTTGCAGAAAGGCGGTAATGTGAAAAATCACACTATCGCTGTCAAATGCCCCGCCATTGACGACGGCGCACGGCAGTATCTCCATTTTGTTTGGAGATTTTAATCAAATTTAGTTGCTTTAAGCAGAACGGAGATTCTAATGGACACTCTGTGGACAGACGGAACAACGCAAAAGAGCTTTCCCTCGCTCTGCGGGGATGCCGATACGGACGTACTGATAATCGGCGGCGGTATGGCAGGTATTCTATGCACATACTTTCTGGCTCGGGCCGGGGTAAAATGTATGCTTGTGGAGGCCGATAAAATAGGACACGGCAGCACAAAAGGCACTACTGCCGTCATCTCCGCACAGCACAGCACATTATATTCTCAGCTCATAGACAGTTTCTCCCGGGACGTCGCAAAGGGGTACCTTGAAGCAAACCTTGAGGCTGTAAAGCAGTTTCGAAGTTTATCCGAAAAATTTGATTGTGATTTTGAGGAACGTCCGTCAATAATCTACTCAACCCATAATGAACAACAGATGAGAAGAGAGGCAAACGCTGTAAACTCCCTCGGTTTTCCTGCAAAATTTACAAAAGAGGTTCCTTTGGGCCTTAAGGCAGCGGGAGCGGTCATTTTCCCGGACATGGCACAATTTCATCCGCTCAAATTTATAAACTCCATTTCGGACTGCTTGGATATTTATGAGAACACACGTGTTACAGAAATCAGCGGCAATACCGCAAGTGTAGGCAAGTACAAGATACATGCGAAAAAGATCATTGTAGCCACAAATTTCCCATTCATAAACAGACAAGGTCTTTACTTTTTGAAGCTCTACCAGCAGAGGTCATATGTCATTGCGGTCAAAAACGCGCCACAGATCGGCTGCACCATTGAGGAGCTTTCTCAGACAGGGTTGTATTTTAGAAATTATAGGGATGTACTCATTGTCGGAGGAGGCGGAAGCCGTACCGGAAAAAAGAACAGCGGCTATGAGCCTGTAGAGCGGTTTATAAGTAAAAACCTCCCCGACGCAAAGGAGGTCTGCCGCTGGGCAAATCAGGACTGTATGAGCCTTGACGGGATACCATATATCGGTAGTTACAGCGCCGGTTCAGAGGATATATATACAGCTACAGGTTTTAACGCATGGGGCATGACAAGCTCAATGGCGGCAGCACGCATATTAAGTGACACTATTTTAGGCAAGGGCAACATATATGGCAATATCTTTGCTCCGAACCGCGGACTTATGCGGCCGCAGGCAGCTGCAAATGCCGGTGCCGCAGTGCTCAACCTGCTGACGCCGACAGTCCCCCGATGTCCGCATATGGGATGCGCGCTGAAGAAAAATGTCTGTGAGGGAACATGGGACTGTCCGTGCCATGGCTCTCGCTTTAATAAGGACGGCGGCTTAATAAACGGCCCGGCACAGAGAAATGCAAAACCATGAATAACGCAAAGCAAAAGTGACAGGGCTTCTGCAATAAAATCAAAAGAAAAGTCAGCGTCTAAAAGGCGCTGACTTTCATTTTTGTCGAACGAACGTGGCTATCGCGTATATCTAAGTCCGGTGCGAGCCGTTCCAGAAAAAGCTGAAAACAGGCTCCTTTTTGATAATTATTAAATATAACGATCAGGTGCACTCAGCCACTTGTCCACATAGTCGAATGTAGTCTTTGCCGTATCGCCATACTTCTCGACGCTCTCCGGGTCATCCTTTGCCCTGCTAAAATTATGGCTGGCGCCCTCAACAAAAGCAAGGGTTTTGTCAGTGCTTGCAGAATTATTATAAATATCCTCCGCAGCGAGATACTCATAGCCGCCTGTCATACCCATGACGAGCATAGGAGCTGTGATATGCTTTGCATTTCCCGGAGTGCATGAGTATGCCTTATCCCACTCGATTCCCACGGCGCAGTCAGGCCTGAAATCGTAGTCGCTGCCTGCAAGCACCGCGCGGTTGCTGACATAGGAACGTACAGAGCTAAGCGTACTTGTCTTAAAACGGTTTGACTGCTGAACCGCCGTGCGAGCAGGACGCACCGATGGAACGATCTCAACAGTCTCAATGCCGCCCTTATGTACAAGGGTATGCGCCTCTTTTGTATGGCTCATATAACGCAGGTCAAAGGGGAAAATTTTGTTAAGAGGCGCCTCCTGCGAGGTGGCAGTGACAGGGAACGGCTCATCATCGATGTAAAGCCCCTTGCCGTGCTCAATTGCCCAGATTCTCTCAAGTGCACGTTCAATTATCTTATTATTCCTCTCTGCCTGAGCGGCAAGGAATTTCTTGACAAACGCCTCGCTATAGCAGGTTCCTTCGGGATCATACCCGTTAGCGGGGTTGTACGCATCAAGCTCAGGATCGATCTTCATGCCGCTGCCCTCTTCGATAATAGCCGGATCAATACTGAAGAGCGTCATGGAGCCATTGCCCCAGTTGGAGTCAAGAGACATAAACCCATCCGCAGGAGGAAGCTCCTCCTCAAGCTGGCATTTGTAGATAAATCCATCCTGTCTAAAATAGTCAGGACCCTTTTCAGCAACAGCCTGATAGGCGCTCATGAGCGTAGCTCCGCCGCTATGGCCCATGAGTACGACTTTTTTCACGCCCGGGATCGTCCTTAAAAATTCAATCGCGTGCTTTACGTCCAGCAGCTTGGCATCAAGCGTGGAACGGTTATCGGTGACCTGTCCTGCAAGAGCTCTGTAACCGCGCTTTGCAAGCTCCCCGCCTATTGGAAAGGTGCTGTAGTCGCTGTCAGAATGTATGCAGATAACTGCAATCTGGCTTTTCTCAACCGGAAATACCGGCTCATAAAGGACGCAGCGCATGCTGCGATCGATCTTAACATATGTATCTCTTATGGGCAAACCATCATTTTGATAGCCGCCGGTTGTGGCTTTTGTAGTTTTTGCCTTGGAATCAAATATAAGCATTATAATAATCTCCCAGGAAGTTTTTTATCGCTAGAATAAAAGGTGAAGCAACGGCAGATTCCGCATACTGTAATTCCAGTTTTAGTTGTTTGCTCCGCCGACAACCATCGGGTTTCTTATAAGCTCCCCAGTCTCAAGGTTGCGGCTGAACTGACGCAGGAAGCTCCAGATGAGCATTGCCTGCTCAGGACACTGAATGTGCGGCATTCCAAGTATGCTTCCAAATCGAGCTATGAGGTTTCCGTCCTTACCGAAATATTCACCAAAATATATGTGGGTATCAAGATAGTGGTGGATCCACGTTTGGTCAAACTCCATACCAAATAAGCGGCTTACAGTATCACTGCCTGTTTTAGTGAGTTCCATTGTTTTGGCAAGATCCATAGGCTTGTAGCCAGGCGCTTTCGCCACATGGGTCATATAGAAGTTAAGCGCTTTAACACAGTCCTCGGTATTAAGCGGCCACATATCTCCGCCGTCCTCACTGCCGCCAAGACATATCATAGGCATCTCAAGGCCGAACTTTTTGTCATACTCAGCCTGCAGCTGCTGAATGGACACTCCACGGAAACTGTTTGGACCCGGAGTCGGTCCGATACCCGCAATCTTATCGGCGTGCATCATCGCAAGCCTCTGGGTCGCACCCTCTCCGCCTGAGAAGCCGACAACATAGACCCTTGTAAAATCAACAGGATACTTGTTTTCCTTAAGGAAATCAAGAACCCTGATGAACTCCCTTTCAACATTAGGATTACCGTGACAGGAGGCAGAAGGGCATACTGTAATGCAGTTTCCCATTCCCGTCAGCAGACCGTAACCATAAACCTCAGCGCTGAAGTTATCCTCTCCGCCGCCGTGAAGGCAATAAATAAGCGGATATTTATGACCCTTTTCAAGTTTTAATGGCGTAAGCAAAGAAAAAAGCTTTTGCTCCGCAAGCTTGTCGGCGTCGAAAAGCTCCTTCTTAACGCCTTTTTCCTCCCAATATTGAAGGACAGCGGGATTCATTTGATCCCCTTGATATTCGTCGAAAATGCGGCGCATCTCAAGAGTGCTCTTTCCAACACGGGAGGAGTAGTACTTTTCGGGATCAAACGTTCCTTTTGCATAAGCAGATTCATAACCAGCCGGGTGAAAAATTTCTGTCATTTCCTTACCTCTTTCTTATACATTTGGCTCATAAAAGCTTATGTACGAGCCTCCCTGCAATTTGGCATGAGAGCCGGTATTGGTGAGGCAGCCATCCTCCCCTATGCTATATACGGAAATATCCCCGCTTGCAAGACAGCTTGCTACAAGGAATCTGCCGTTGGGAGAAAGCGCCGCTCCCCTTGGCCATTCACCTTCAATCGGTATATTTTGCTTGAGTGAGATTTTCCCTGTATTCTCATCGACCTCAAAAACCGCAACAGAATTAAAGCCGTGGGTTATACTGTACAAATATTTTCCGCTGGGATGTATACAAAAGCCCTGCTGTTCATGGTGGCTGTCGTCCATAGCATAATCAGCCGGAAGCGCGCTTACCGTGCAGATCTTCTCAATGCTGCCGTTCTCATCGTATTTTAAAGAGCTGACGGTCAGCTTATTATTGTGCGCGTGCTCATGGTTAACAAATATGTATGGCTTTGTCGGATGGAAAGCGCAGTACCTGGGAGCGCAGCCCTCTTCATCAGTAAGCGCGCTGTTTAACAGCACAAGCTTTTTATTCTCTCTGTCAATAGTATAAAGATAAATTTTTCCGTCGCCCTTATCACAAACCGCAAAAAGTTTGCCTGACGGCGAAAATACCACACAATGCGGATGACAATTGCCAAGCCTTCCGAATCTGTCGTATAGAGGCGCATCGGAAACGTGCTTCTTGACATCCACAAGCTTCCCCATGGTCCCATCTTCATTCATCTCATAAAGCTCGACAACAGAATCGTTAAACGTCACATGCGGCTCAAACTCTCCATCGGCGTTCTTTTCCAATCTGGTGGAATAATTAGGAGAGGAGTGGTGGGCAACGATCATAAACCTTCCGGTACTATCAAAATTAAGATAAGACGGGTTAGGACACAGAGTCTCTCTATGGAAAAGCTCGGTTATATCCCCTGTTTCAGGAGAGAGCCTATATCCATAAATACGCCCTGTGCTGAAATTAAAGCCCGGTATTTTCTCCACTTCATTGGAGATATAGAGAATATTATTCTTGGTATCAATGTGTGAGCAGTTGAAAGAAATATCGCTGTTAAGCTTTTTTAAAAACTCAATCTCCCCGGTCTTGACATCAAACGAAAAGAGGCCGAGGCCCGGCGCACCGCCATGTTCCTTCCAAAGGCTCACGTACATAAAAATTTTGTCGTTTTTCAGCATAAATACCTCCTGTATTTTATTCTGCCGACAGGCTTATAGTTTTTTCTTTGGCGCCTTCGGATTCGCCGCGGTGCTGTAAACCACCTTTCTCTCAGTAATATAAAGCACCGCTGAAATTACTGCGCATACGGCATACCTCAACGAACACGAAACGGCTCCCCAGCCGGCAGTCCCGGCGTTAACCGCAACACAGACAAGATCGGCTATAGCCAGTGCGGCAAAACCACAGCTAAGTCCTGCAGTGGATCTCCTGAAATGCTGTGTCATTGAACGGTATATATGTACAGTCATAAGCTTTTCCGAAGGCACATAGTAAACCAAGGCTATAAGCAGCCACAGCAGCAGGGCCAGACAGGCCGCCTGAAATACCCCTACATACCATGTACTGTTACTGATGACTCTGCTAACTGCCGCGGAACCGAACAACACACACAACACAATAAAACACAGGATGTAGAATATGCGCAGTATTATCCGGTTCCGGTCAGTAAGCTCCTGTTTGTAATAGTCGGCAGTATAAATACGTTTCAGTTTAAACCCTTTGCCGCCTTCTTTAGGGACCGCAACTTCATCAAATCCCTCAAAAAAGCGGGAGTACTTCCGCTCAGAGCCGCCCTGCTTCTTGCCGCCGTTTTCTCTGACGCTTTCTCCGGCGGAGTGCCTGAAAATCATATTTTGCTCCTTTAGTCAACGATCAGGATATCGCGTTTACCCTGCAGCAGGACACAAAGTGGTCCTTTTCGACCTCAACAAGCTGCTGCGGCTGGCTGCACGCCTCAGTTGCATATGGGCAGCGTGCCGCAAAACGGCAGCCGGGCTTCGGGTTGATCGCTGATGTGATCTCACCCTTAAGCTGAACGCGCTGCATCGGATGGAAAATATCGGTTGATGGAATTGCAGAAAGCAGCGCTTTTGTGTACGGGTGCAGATTATTTGTAAAAAGCTCCTTGGTTGAACACTTCTCAACAAGCTGTCCAAGATACATAACACAAATGGAATCTGAGATATGTCTGACGACAGATAAGTCATGGGTCACAAACATATAAGACAGCCCAATATCATCCTGGAGGTCCATAAGCAGGTTAAGAACCTGCGCCTGAATAGATACGTCAAGCGCGGAAACAGGCTCGTCACAGACTATAAACTCGGGATTGAGCGCCAAAGCTCTGGCGATACCGACACGCTGACGGCGGCCACCGTCAAGCTCGTGGGGATACGCCTGGCGGAGACGGTTGTCTATTCCGACAAGCTCCATAAGGCGTGCCGCTTCATCATGCAGCTCATTTTTATTTTTGAACCGGCCTGAATGTTTAAGCGGCTCCATTATCGTGCTCTCTACACGCAGGCGCGGATTCAGAGAAGAATATGGATCCTGAAAAACGATCTGCATCTTTTCACGCGCATCCCGGAGCGCCTTGCCTTTTACGTGAGTTATATCCTTACCGTTGAGGAATATCTGGCCGTCAGTCGGCTCCTGAAGATGGATAATAGTTCTGCCGAGAGTGGATTTTCCACAGCCGGACTCGCCCACAACGCCTAGAGTCTCCCCTTTATTTATCGTCAGAGATATATCATCGACAGCGTGATTCACGCCGGAGGGAACCTTAAAATACTTTTTCAGGTTCTTGATCTCAAGTAATGTTTCAGCCATCTCTTAGTCCTCCTGCTTCTTGTGAATACAACTGCAAAAATGCCCCGGAGCTATCTCTGTCATGGGAATCGCACCGCTTCTGCATTCGTCCGTAGCCAACGGGCAGCGAGGAGCAAACTTACAGCCATCCGGAAGATTTGTGGGGTCAGGCATTGAGCCAGGAATCGGCTTGAGCCTGTCGGAATCTGAGTTCATACTTGGCAGAGAATCAAAGAGGCCGTGAGTATACGGATGAGTCGCATGTACAAAAATCGATTTTTTATCTCCGTACTCAATAATTTGTCCTGAATATACGACTGCTACATAGTCGCTCGTTTCAGCCACAACACCCAGGTCATGGGTGATAAGAATCATTGATGTGTTGTTCTTGTCCCTCAGTTCCTTAATAAGATCAAGCACCTGTGCCTGAATAGTGACGTCAAGGGCAGTGGTTGGCTCATCCGCAAGCAGTAAATCCGGGTTGCAGGCCAGAGCCATCGCTATGACGACACGCTGCTTCATACCGCCGGAAAACTCAAACGGATACTCGCCGTATCGCGATGCGGGAATACCGACCATCTCCAGCATCTCTCCGGCTTTTTGCTTAGCTTCAGCTTTGCTGTAATCGTTGTGAAGCATAAGCCCTTCGGTGATCTGGTCACCCACGGTCTGAAGCGGGTTCAGTGCTGTCATCGGGTCCTGGAATATCATGGCTATTCTGTCGCCGCGTACCTTCAGCATTTCCTCCTCAGACAGTTTAAGGAGATCAGTCCCCTCAAGATAAATCTCACCGCCCATAAGCTTTGCGGGTGGATCCGGAAGGATTCTAAGGATTGATCTTGCTATTGTCGTCTTTCCTGCACCGGTCTCACCAACCAGCGCCAAAGTCTTGCCGCGCTCCATATCAAAGGAAACGCCGTTAACAGCTTCTACAATCTTCTTCCCCGAGGTGTATATCACCTTAAGATTACGCACGGAGAGGAAAGCATTATTATTTTCTGACATCTTATTTTCCTCCTCCGTTTACTTTCTCAGCTTCGGGTCAAGCGCATCGCGCAGACCGTCGCCAAGCAGGTTTATAGCAAGAATCGTTATTGCAATGAAAAGTCCTGGATAAAGCATCAGATAAGATGAGGTCAATATGTGCTGACGTGCATCCGAGAGCATTGCTCCCCACTCAGCCGTCGGCGGCTGAACGCCAAGGCCTATGTAGCTGAGAGACGCCGACATTGTCATTGTGCCCCCGATACTCATGGTTGTTGAAACGATCAGCGGCGATATTACGTTAGGCAGCATGTGCTTGAACATTATGCTGGGCTTAGAACAGTTGATGGACTCCGCCGCCTCCAGATACTCCTTTGAACGCTCGGCAAGTATCTGTCCGCGAATAAGGCGTACACTTGAGGGAATTCCTCCGACTGTAAGAGCAAGGATTGTGTTGAAGAACCCCTTTCCAAGTGCCGATGAAATCAGAATACAAAGCAGTATGGAAGGAAGTGAGGACCATACATCCATAAGGCGCATAATGATAGTCTCAACTATACCTCCGAAGTAACCGGCTATACAGCCAATCACAATTCCTATCATCGCCCCGAAGAGTGAGGCACAGATACCAACGGCAAGTGAATACCGTCCGCCGTAAAGAAGTCTTGAGAAAACGTCGCGGCCCATTGAATCCGTGCCCATGATGTGTTTAGAGCTGGGGGACTCAAGCATAGCCTTGACGTCGATGGCATTAGGCTCATAAGGTGCCAATAACGGTGCAAACACACAAATAAATATCATAACAACAAGGAGAACAGCGCCAAGCTTAGCACTGGGTGCCTCCACAGTGCGCTTTAACGTCTCCAGAAAAAAGGAGGACTTTATTTCTTTTTCCGGCTTTGCAGCCGCAGCAGTTTTTGTAGCCATAGTTATTTTCTCCCTCCGCTGGAATATTTCGCCTTTATCCGCGGATCTATAAACGCGTAAACAAGGTCAACAAGAAGCATAATTACTGCCGAAAATACAGCGAAAAACAGAACTGTTGACCTGATAGCGGGATAGTCTCTGCCGTTAACAGATGTAAGCATGTAAGAGCCTATGCCCGGGATAGAGAAAACCGCTTCGATAACAACAGAACCCGCCACGATCTGAGACAGGCCATGGCCCAGAGAGGTTATAACCGGCATAAGGGCATTCGGCAGCATGTGCTTATAAACGACCTTGCGCTCTGACTGGCCCTTGGAGCGGGCGGTGGTTATATAATCAGCACGAAAAACCTCAAGAATACTTGAACGCGTCTGACGGGAGTTATTGGCTATACCACCCAGACAGCTTGCCAGAACAGGCATAACAAAGCATTTCCAGCTGTCGATTCCATAGGAGGGCAGCCAATGAAGTTTAGATGTGAACAGCATGATCATCATCAGCGCCACCCAAAACGCCGGACAGGACACAAATATCATAGCAATGGTCATTGTGAGAGAATCCTGAATCTTGCCCTCATGGGTTCCGGCGAAGATACCAAGCAAAAGGCCGATGATAACGTTGAGGACCATGGCGGCAAGGCCGATGATCAATGTATACGGCAGCCTGTTCATAAATTCCTGCATAACGGGGACCTTATAGTTCCAAGACATCCCAAGATCAAACTTTATAAATGTCTGGTACATATATTTGCCAAGCTGCACCAGGTATGGATCATCCAATCCTAATTGTGTATGCAGTGCTGCAACATCTTCAGCAGTAGCCGTTCCGCCGAGCTGGTATTTTGCGGGGTCGCCCGGAGTGAAATAAAGTATAGTAAATATTACAAAAGCTGTAACTATCACTATAACTATAAGCCAGAGCAACCTTTCAACAATGTATCTGAACATAACATTCTCCTATTTATTAGACCGTGCAGCAGTATGAAACCGCTGCACGGTCAATGACTCTGCTAACTTACAAATTAGTCAAGATAATAGGTGCAATCACCGAGACGCAGGTCGCCAACACGGTTAGTAGCTATCTCAGCAATATCAGATGTGTGTACAAGGTTCGTAACATTGTAGCACATTGCATAGTAATAAGCATTGTCCAGAATGTAATCAAGGAACTCAGTCATGTTTTCATGAGTGTATCCTGCTGCGGTGTTACACTTTGCATAGTAATCAGTCAGGTTCTGGTCAACAAGGCCGCCGATAGTGGAGACTCCACCAAAGTCAGCAGTGTTGAAGGTACGGTTCCAAGCGCCGATAACGTTAGGACCGCCTGCTGTAGTAATGAATATATCATACTCAGTGTTATAAGGATCGTCCGTAAGCGTGGATACTGCAGTTGACTCCATGGTGTCAATATAAATGTCAATATTGATCTGTCCAAGCAGTCCCTGAACCATCGTAGCAATATTCTTAGAAATCTCATTGTTGCTGCAGATAAGCCTTACCTGCTCGCCGTTATATGAACTCTGGCTGAGGAAATCGGCGGCTTTTTCGGTATCATACTCATTAATATAGCAATCATAGCCATCCCAAAGCTCATAATACTCAGAGAAAGCTGCGGAGGTAGGCGCTGTACATGCAGGACGGTTTGCTACTGTAGAGATAGCTTCATTATCAAGTGCATAGAAAACAGCCTTACGGAAGTTTATGTCGGACCAAATCGGGGAATTCATATTGCCCATCATGTAATAGGTCATAGATTCAGGCTTTCTGTAGACGTCATACTGCTCGTCGTATTTGCCACCCTCCATAAAGTCAGGGATGTTTTCAACAGGAACGCCGGTAGCAAAGTCGATGCTGTTATTCTGGAGTGCGATTACCTGCTGCGCAGACTCCTTGATGCACTGAACGCGGATAGTCTCAACATTGGAGTGATGGCCAATCTCTATAAGATCCTCGTTGGTCTGCCAGTAATTGTCGTTAGCTTTGAGGACGCACTCTGAACCGGCGGTGAAGCTCTCTACATAATAAGGACCTGTTCCAACAGGCTCAGTAGCGAAGTTGCCGTTCTCATAAGCTTCCTGATCGAAAATTACGATGTTGCAGAGCGGCCACTCAAGCTCACATACACCGTCAATGACCTTGTTCCAGCAAAGACGAACGGTAAACTCGTCTATCTTCTCTATATGGTCAAACATTCCGGATTTGACCACGTAACCGGCAGCAAGCTGGGTCTCATATGAGAAAACAACGTCGTCTGCAGTGATTTGATTGCCCTGACAGTCGACTATGTAATCATAAATCTCTACATCCCAATATTCTGTGCCATCATCAGCATAGCCAATGGTGTAGTCCTTTGCAAGCACAGGATAATATCCGGAAGAGTCATAGTCGAAAAGTCCCTCATAGATATAGGGGTAAATATAGGGCTTGGAATCCTGCTTAACATTCCAAGGACTGCAGTCAAGCATGTCAGATGAGACAGCAATTATAATCTCAGGATAACGTTCGTCAGAATCCGCAGTTGTGGTACGTGTGGCATCAACTTCTTTGTTTTCTTGAATCGTATCGGTATTAGTGCTGATTGAATCCTGTTCTTTTCCGGAAGTGTCTTCTTTTCCTGAATCAGCCGGATCTTTTGACTCTTCCTTCGTACCGCAAGCGGTAAGAAGCGAGAGAACCATAAGTACGGCAAGTAGAAGTGCGAGATACTTTTTCATTGCTTTTCCATCCTTTTCTAAAAATTTTTTTATTAAAACAGCTTACGCCGTTTTATACATTTTCAGAAGTACTTATAAGTGGCTTAATGATATTTTTATAGCCCCGGATGAACATACAGCCGGCAAGTACAAATGCGCACGCATCTGCCAGCGGTATTGCCCACCATATCGCAGCAACATCAGCATATTTTGCGATTAGGTATATTACTGGGATCGGAAGCAGGCATCGAATAGCTGTGGACATCATATTTACAAGGCCATTTCCCATGGCTGTAAAGGTATGACCGATAAGCGTACAGCCGCCAGCAAAAACAAAACCGAGTGAAAGTATCCTGAGAGCCGGTATTCCAATGCTCCTCATTTTATCCTGGGCTGCAAAGAGCGATAATATCGGGCCAGGTATTGCAATAAACACCAGCATAAAGAAAACCATCATCGCAAGGCACACAACAGCGGTAATTTTCAAAGCATCGCGTATGCGGTCTCCCCTTTTTGCACCATATGCAAATCCAACAATCGGGATAAGCCCCTGCGTAAGGCCGTTGAGCGGCATGAAAACGAAGTTCTGAACCTTGTGATAAATTCCAAAGAAAGCGACACCGGTGGTCGAGAGAGCCTCAATACCGAGAATCATTTTGTTTATAATTATGGTCTGTACACTGCCCAAGGCCGTGGCAAGCATCGACGGGACTCCGACCTTGTATATTTTCCCGATTATGTCTCCGCGAAGCTTGAAGCCTTTAAACTCAAAGCGAATATCGTGATTAAGTTTGAAATTAAATATAAGTGCCACAGCGGCTGCAAGCCACTGTCCTGCGACTGTCGCTATCGCGGCTCCTTTGATTCCCATTGAGGGGATACCTGCAAAGCCGAAAATTAATATCGGGTCAAGGATACAGTTTGCAACGGCTCCGGATACCTGAGCGATCATACTAAGGAACGTGTTTCCCGTGGCCTGAAGCATACGTTCCGCAGTTGTTGCAACAAATATTCCTAGACTGAACACCGTACAAATCCTGAGATATGTAACGCCCATTTCGAACAGTTCAGGATCATCTGTGTAGGAGCCAATAAATGTGGGAACAGCAAAAAAGCCTATAAGTACGAACAAAACGCTTGAAGCAACGGCGAGAAATAATCCGTTGGTAGCAACACTTGAGGCCTCTGCCCTGTTGCCGGCGCCTATTGTACGGGAGAGCAGCGAGTTAATTCCAACACCAGTACCGATTGATACGGCAAGCATAAGCATCTGGATAGGAGACGCAAGAGATGTTGCACTGAGCGCCGCCTCGCTCAAGCGCGATACAAACACTGAATCGACCAGATTGTAAAGCGACTGTACCAGAAGCGAGATCACCATCGGCAGTGAAATGCTTGTTATCAGTTTTCCCATAGGCATATCTGCCATCTTATTGCTGCGCTGGATTTTTGCATTCTCCATAATGTTTTGCCTCAACATCACCGGAATCTTTGCAGGATTAAGCTATACTTGAAAATATAAAATTTAAAGCACGGCTTATGTTTTTGTGCAAATTGTGATTTTTTCCTTGTTTGTTATCGTATTTTCACGTTGATTATGAACAATTATTATTATCAAGTCAATCCATTTTTATTTTGATTTATGCAAAATTAGAAACTGGCTATTTTTATGATAAGACCAAAAAAGCGGCCGCAAAAAAAGTCCTTTAACTGAAAAACTCAGCCAAAGGCCCTAAAAGTCAGGAAAAAAAGATATTATAATAACTTTTTTTAGTTATTTTTTTGTCAATGTCAAGGTCTATTTAATATATGTAAAATCACCGGATCAGCATTATTTCATATTTTGAATATTATTATTTCAAAATGTGAAATAATGCCTTCTCATCTATTCTCGATATACTGCCTGGCAAATTCAACAAACTTTTTCAATTCGGGATTGCAGTCGTCATGTCGCCAAATAATACATATTTTTACCTTAATTTCCGGTTCTATTCTTATTACGGCGGCGTCATCTCCAAAAATATGCCTTGCAGTTTTTTCGGTGGCGAACTGTACTCCTAACCCGCGCTCCTCAGAATTAAGATCAATACGTCCGCTGCTGGCAAGATATGTCGTCTGAGGTACCAGCCCCATCTTCTCGCAGGCAGATAACAGCCACGTATTTATTCTCAGATCCTCCGGTACAAGAATAAATCCGTATCTTGCACATTCGGCAAGCGTCAGGCTGCTTCGCTTTGCAAGCGGGTGCCCTTTTGAAAACAGTACTGCAAGCACATCGGTGTCCAGAACCAAACATTCATCTGTCTCCGTGACCTTTTCGTCTATTACAGAAACAAGATTCATGTCGTATTTCACACGCTGTCTGCCCTGTGCCGCCGCGGGTTCAAGCTGAATGGAGCAGTGTTCGCTCTGCCTTCCAAATTCCACTAGCATCTGCGGTACTCCATAGGGTACAACTGATTTTATATATTGTCCCACCACGAGCCTTGTATTCAGCTTTTCCGGTTGGTCGAAAAACCACGCGTCTCTCTTTAGTTCCTCGTATAGTTCACTGATCTTTTTGGCGTACGGAAGGAGCATTCTTCCCTCCTCTGTTATATCCATTCTGCGTGTTGAGCGGTCGAAAAGGACAACGTCAAAGTGCTTTTCAAGAGCAACTATATGCCTTGAAAGTGAGGACTGAGACATATACATCAAGTTGGCGGAGGATAAATAATTTCCTGACTTTGCCAATTCGATAAACTCATCAAAATACTCTATCTTCAAGATCTTACCTGCTTCCTATTTTAAAGCCACAGTTCGGCGTGCCCGTCTATATAATCCCAAAACATCTGCCCAGCCTCAGAAAGCCGAAGCCCACGCAGTCTGGCCAGATAAACATTCAGCTCGCTGAACGGCTCAAGCTCCAGCAGCCTCACTCTTTCCGCTGATCGATATCTCCTGGTCGGCGTACTCATAAGAAAAGATACTCCCAGCCCGTCAGCAACCATATTTACTATTGTGTCTGCCTGGCGAAAATACCCACCGACATTAAGTTTTACGTTCTCCTCCCTGCACCTGCGCAGAAATTCGTGATAAGAGACTGTATACTTCGGCATAAGAAGTATATTCTCGTTTGCAAAATCTTTCATTGAAACAGAGGAACGTCCAGCAAGCGGGTGGTCCTCAGGAATTACAGCCACGAGCCTATCGGGACAATACAGCAGCTTTTCATATTTCTCATCAAGCAGTGCGGTACCTCTGACAAACGCCAGTTCACAGGCCTGAACCTCCAGCATGTCCGTCAACTGATGCTCTCTTTCAGGATTTTGGACATTTACCATGATGTCAGGATGCAGCTTTTGAAACTCCATGATCTTCCCGGTTATGTTATAAGGAGCCATCATCGCAGTACAGCCAAGCTCGATGACCTTTTTTCCTTTCCTGTTCGGATTGTGAACCTGCATATAATATTCATCATTCAGATCAATTATCTGTCTTGCTATATTGAAAAACCGCTCGCCCTTTCTGTTGAGCTTCATTTTGTTGGACGATCTGTCAAAAAGCTCAGTGTCAAGCTCTGCTTCTATGCTGCTTATATATTTTGACAGCTGTCCGTTGGAAATATCCAATGATCGCGCGGCCAAATCAAAATTACCGCAATCTGCAAACTCGACGAACGCTCTGACCCATTTAAGCTTCATCCCCAGCCTCCATAAATTATCTGACTACAAGCTCTACTGCTTATTTACCCCCGCCTTGTTTAAAGCCACAGCACGGCGAAACAGCAGCGCGCCTATCACAAAAAGCACCGCGATCATCCCAACGCCTTTGGATATGTCGCCGGTGAGCTGGCTTACAAGACTCACAACGCCTGTCCCCACAAACGCCGCACCCTTTCCGCAGATATCCATTATACCAAAGTACTCACCAGACTTTTCCTTCGGAATAATCCGCACAAAGTAAGAACGAGACAGCGCCTGTATTCCGCCTTGGAACATTCCTACTGCCACCGCAAGTATCCAGAAGTGCAGCTGTGTGCTCATAATCATGGCAAATACAGCAATACCTAAGTACGCAATTATGCAAACGGTTATAAGCTTGTCCGGATCAAACTTTCTTGACAGCTTTCCAAAAATAATAGAGCACGGGAAAGCTACTACCTGGGTTACAAGAAGCGCCAGAAGAAGCCCCGTTGTATCAAGGCCGAGAGCAGTCCCGTAGGCCGTAGCCATATCAATTATCGTGTAAACTCCATCGATATAAAAGAAAAACGCCGCAAGGAACATAAGTATATTTTTTTCTTTTAACAGGCTCTTAAGCGTCCCCCACAGGCGGGAGAAGCTCTCCTTTACAACGTCCTTTCTCCGCTCAATAAAATATTTTTGTTTATAATTCTTAAGCAGCGGCACGGATACACCTATCCACCACACCGAAACTACCGCAAAAGCGAGCATCATCGCCGTGTTCATGGATATACCCAGTTTATCCGCAAAGAGTACAAGCAGCAGGCAAAGGACAAAGGGAATACAGCTTCCAATGTAGCCCCAGGCATAACCCAAAGAGGAAACTGTGTCAACCCGTTCCTCGCTTGTCACATCTCCCAGCATCGAGTCATAGAAAACCAGACTCACGGAGTAGCCGGCCTTTGCAATGATAAACACTATGAGAAATGCCAGCCAGTTACGGATAAAGCCCAGTGCGAGACAGCCGATTACTCCAATTAATATAGATGCAAAAAAAACAGGCTTTTTTAGATCCTTTGTATCCGCCAGCGAGCCGAAAACCGGTCCGCTTATCATTACGATAAGAGTTGTGATCGACGCCGCGTAGCCCCAATAGGCCAGATAATCGACCTCATCAAGGCCACCCCCGGCGGCAAGATAGTTAAAATATATTGGCATTATCGTGGCAATAAGCAGTGTAAACGCCGAGTTGCCCACGTCGTACATTATCCAATATTTTTCAAGTTTCGTCAGCTTGAAGCTCATCTGCCCGTACCTCTTTCATATTTTCAGATTCAAAATTAAATCTATAATGGGGATCAAACGGCAGTTTTCCTTCCATTGTTTTTTCAAATTCGGTTATAAGCTTTTTAGCTAATGGCACTGCCAGCTTATAAAGCTCCAAAAGCCTGCGGTTGCTCACTTCACATTGCGGGTTTGGCGCCGTACTCATGACAAGCCCGCTAAGCTCCTTAAACTTTCCCGTTGCGTGGAAGGCGGCATAAATAAGTTTCCGTTTTGAAGGCTCTTCGGCACGGAGAAGCTTAATGCAAGTTATCATGGATCTTAATGACCTCTGTACATCCTTTGGTCTTGTACCATCAAAAAACGCGCTTATTACTGCGGAATTCCGCATCGAAGGAACAATATGCGCCGTAGTACAGTGGCTCAGCGGATCCAGTCCATCCTGTACCATAAGCATACGGTCAAACTGCGTCTCGATCTCGTTATGACAGATCCCGCTCTCATTTATGCGCAGGGTAACATAGCCATGGCACATACAGTCAAGAGCGAAATGGCATAGATAACCATATAGGTATGCAAGGTATATAGCTGCACCATCGTGCAGTTTTACTACCTTCCCAGCGTCCTTGAAAACCTCCTCGCCGCTTTTGTGATGGGTAGCGTATCCGATGCGGCTTACCCCTCCCGGCAGCAGAGGATCGTGATAAAAAAGTACATCCGGACCGTGAAGGCCAATATCAAAAAGCTCCTTATAGGGGGATATCAGGTCCCTTATATCTCGGGGCAGTTCATTAAAAACCTCCTGCCCCAAACGGTAGTGGGCATACGCGGACGGCATAGGACGATCTCCTTTCCACAGCTTTGTATTTAAGTCGTTTAATATTAAAGTAAAGCAGTTCCTTGGTATTTATTTTACCATTAAATACGCAAAACTTACAACAGCACTTTTGTAAAATTACCATATATGTTTCATATAATCAATCATTTATAAGAATTGCTCGGCTTTACGTAAATTTTACAATGGCGCGCTTTTTCATTTTACTTTACCTGTCTATGATTAGAGACGTTGTAAGGAAAAAATCAAAAAGAGACAAAAAGAAAAAAGGAGAAAAAACATGAAAAAAACAATCAGCCTTCTTCTGGTGGCTGTCATGCTTCTTGCCGCGCTCAGCGGCTGCAGCAGCACCACAGGCAGCAACAACAACGGTGAAAATACCAACGAAAAAGACAAAGTCACTAATAACGAACAGAATACACAGAAAGATACCTCTGCAGTAATGACCGGCGATATCACAGTCATTTCCCGCGAGGAAGGCTCCGGGACCCGCGGCGCATTTATTGAGCTTATGGGCATTGAGCAGAAGGATGCCAACGGCAACAAGGTAGATATGACAACTGCCAGCGCCGAGATCACAAACTCCACCGCAGTTATGCTTACCACCGTTCAGGGCAACACCGCCGCAATCGGATATGTCTCCCTCGGCTCTCTTGATGAAACCATGGTAAAAGCACTTAAGATTGACGGCGTAGAAGCGACAGTTGACAATATAAAGAGCGGTGAATACAGCGTATCCCGTCCTTTCAATATTGCAACTCTCGGGGATGTATCCGATACTGCTCAGGATTTCATTGACTACATAATGAGCGCTGACGGTCAGGCGATCATCGAGGGTGCGGGTTATATAAGCCAGGGGAATACCGGTGCATATGTAAACAATTCCGTAGCGGGAAGCATCTCAATCGGAGGTTCCTCCTCTGTCTCCCCTGTCATGGAAAAGCTTGCAGAAAGCTATATGGCCATCAACAGCAATGTGACAATCGAGATTCAGACCTCTGATTCCACCACTGGTATGACCTCCGCCGCCGAGGGGCTGTTCGATATCGGCATGGCCTCCAGAGGCCTGAAAGATAGTGAGATCGACGCTGGACTCACTGGCACCACCATCTGCATGGACGGCATCGCGGTCATCGTAAACCTTGATAACCCCACCGATGGACTCACAAAAGAACAGGTATGCTCAATATACACCGGCGAAGTAACCTCATGGGATGAGCTTGCTTAATAAGATCCAACTTACAAAAACGGGGCGGCACACCTCTGCCGCCCCGCGTGCTGATATTTGACAGGGGGCTTGTTCAATGAAATCCAACGCACTTAGTGAGAAAGCCATGCGCATCGTGTTCCTTATAACGGCGTGTGTATCTATACTCGCCGTTGCTCTTATATGCCTCTTTCTATTCCGCAGCGGCCTTACTGCTATAGGAAAAATCGGTGTGCTTGACTTTATATTCGGCAAGACCTGGCGGCCCGGAAACAACGAATTTGGGATCCTTCCGATGATACTCGGCAGTATATATGTAACCGCCGGCGCAATTATTTTCGGCGTTCCGCTGGGACTGCTAACAGCAATATTCATGGCCAGGTTCTGCCCTGAAAAGCTCCATAAAAGGCTGAAGCCCGCCATTGACCTGCTAGCTGGAATCCCCTCAATAGTATACGGCTTCTTTGGACTGATGTCCATCGTTCCTCTCATGCAGAGGCTCTTCGGCGGCTCCGGAAAGAGTATGCTTACTGCTTCAATACTACTAGGAATAATGATTCTCCCCACTATTATAAGCGTATCTGAGTCCAGCCTCAGGGCGGTTCCGGAGTCCTATTACGAAGGTGCGCTGGCACTTGGAGCAACGCACGAGCGCGCGGTATTCACCTCTGTCGTCCCAGCGGCGAAAAGCGGGATATTTGCGGCGGTCGTCCTGGGCATAGGACGGGCTATCGGTGAGACAATGGCCGTAATAATGGTCGCCGGCAATCAGACTGCAATGCCATCAGGCCTTTTAGACGGTGTACGGACCATGACCGCGAATATCGTGATTGAGATGGGCTATGCGACCGATCTTCACCGCGAGGCGCTGTTTGCCACGGGCATGGTCCTGTTTGTCTTTATTCTCATAATAAACCTCGCACTCTCCTGTCTCAGAAAAAAGGGGGATAAAAAATGAAGACTGCGTCAGAAACAGCAAAATGGCTTCACCGTCATCACGCCGGCTCAATCTTTCTCCGATGGCTCGTACGCCTTTGTGCGGTCATAACTGTAGCCGTACTGGCATGGCTTTTGATATTCATCCTGATAAAAGGTGTTCCAAGCCTTAACCTGGATATGTTCTCGCTTAAATATACCTCTGACAACTGTTCCATGCTTCCTGCAATTATAAACACCGTCGTTATGACGGTGCTTGCACTGCTCATCGCTGTGCCGCTGGGCGTGGGGTCGGCCATATATCTAACTGAATACGCCAAGCGCGGCAGCAAACTTATAAAAGTCATCCGTATGACCACCGAGACTCTCTCCGGTATCCCCTCAATAGTTTACGGCCTTTTCGGATATCTGATGTTCAATATAACCCTGCGGCTCGGCTACTCAATGCTCTCCGGAATATTCACAATAGCCATAATGGTACAGCCGACCATTATGCGCACCTCTGAGGAGGCTATAACGGCAGTACCGGATCTGTACCGTGAGGGTAGCTTCGGGCTGGGTGCCGGAAGGCTCCGGACCGTTTTCCGTATTGTTCTCCCCTCCGCAATGCCGGGGATAGCGGCGGGCATAGTCCTTGCGACCGGCAGGATCGTCGGTGAGACGGCGGCGCTGATCTTCACCTCTGGGACGGTCACAGGCGTTGCCGGGCTTACTTCCTCAGGAAGGACTCTGGCTGTACATATGTACGCGCTGTGGAACGAAGGGCTTCATATGGATGCCGCCTACGCCACCGGCGTGGTGCTCGTTGTGCTGGTAGTACTTATAAATGCCGCTTCCTACGCTCTTTCAAAACGCTTTTCAGCTAAAACAAATTGAGGGAAAAGATTATGGATAAATTCACTATTGAACACATGAACGTTTACTACGGAAGCTTTCACGCGCTTAAAGACGTAAGCCTGAACCTGCCTAAAAACAGCATATCTGCGTTTATCGGTCCCTCCGGCTGCGGAAAATCAACGCTCCTAAAGAGCCTCAACCGCATGAACGACCTTGTCGAGGGCTGCAGGATAGACGGCACCTGCCTTCTTGACGGCGAGGATATCTACGGTGCTATGGACGTAAACCTTCTGCGAAAGCGTGTGGGCATGGTCTTTCAAAAACCCAACCCCTTTCCCATGAGCATATATGACAACATCGCCTACGGCCCGCGCACTCATGGTATTCGCGGGCGAGCCAAGCTTGACGACATCGTTGAGCGCTCCCTAATGGCCGCCGCCATATGGGATGAGGTCAAGGACCGGCTTAATACAAACGCGCTGGGGATGTCCGGCGGCCAGCAGCAGCGTCTGTGCATAGCCAGAGCTTTGGCTGTAGAGCCTGAGGTGCTTCTCATGGATGAGCCCACCTCCGCCCTTGACCCGATCTCCACCTCAAAAATTGAAGAGCTTGCCCTTGAGCTAAAAAACAAGTATACTATAATTATAGTCACGCACAATATGCAGCAGGCAGTGCGAATATCGGATAAAACTGCCTTTTTTCTTCTTGGCAATGTCATTGAGTTTTCCGATACAGAGCGGCTCTTCTCCCACCCCACGGACAAAAGGACTGAGGATTACATAACAGGGAGGTTCGGTTAATGAGAGCAAAATTTGATGAGCAGCTTGCGTTATTAAACCGCGAGCTTATATCCATGGGCGCCTCCTGCGAAGAGGCTATAGCCTCGGTCGCCAAGGCTCTTGTCACAGGCGATCTTGCGATTGCCGGGAAGGTCGCTGCCATAGACGCAGAGATCGACCGTATAGAGCGGCAGATAGAGTCACTATGCCTCAAGCTGCTTTTGCAGCAGCAGCCTGTGGCAAGGGATTTAAGGCTTATATCCGCCGCGCTCAAGATGATAACCGATATGGAGCGGATTGGCGATCAGGCGGCGGATATTGCAGAGATAGTCGGCTTTTTAAACGGCCGCACAGGCGCTGAGTGCAGTCACATAAGCGATATGGCAAGAGCTGTTGTAAACATGATGACAAACAGCATCGACGCCTTTGTAAACCGCGATCTGGAGCTTGCAAACTCCGTTATAGAATATGATGATATAGTAGACGAGCTGTTTACAAAGGTCAAAAGCTCCCTTATATCCATGATATCGGCTGCCCCTGACGACGGAGAGTACGCGCTCGACCTGCTTATGATAGCAAAATACTTTGAGCGCATTGGAGATCACGCCGTAAACATCGGCGAATGGGTCGTATTCTCTGTGACCGGAGTACACAAAGGAGAGAGCGAATTATGATTTTCTGCGTTGAGGACGACTCCGGAATACGCGAAATTGAAGTTTATACACTTAGATCCACCGGCTTTGAGGCCACCGGCTTTCCCGACGGCACGTCCTTCTTTGAGGCGCTCAAGAGCACTGTTCCTGAGCTTGTGATTCTCGACGTTATGCTTCCTGGAGAGGACGGCATTGAGATACTCAAAAAGCTTAAGGAAAACCGCGAGACCCGGGACATCCCTATTATCATGGCCACAGCCAGAGGCTCGGAATATGACAAGATAACCGGTCTTGACACCGGGGCTGACGACTATCTGGTAAAGCCCTTCGGCATGATGGAGATGGTCTCCCGTGTTCGGGCGGTACTGCGCAGAACAGGCTCGGGAAAAAAGTGCAGCACACTTGAATTCGGCCCTATTACGCTCAATGAGGATGAGCACATGGTTACGGTCTCTGATAGGCCGGTAACTCTCACCCTCAAGGAATATGAGATACTGCGTCTTTTGATGTCGAGCCCCGGTACCGTCTTTACGCGCGACAGGCTTCTTTCTGAGATCTGGGATGTAAACTATGACGGCGAGACGCGGACAGTTGACGTACATATCCGCACTCTCCGCTCGAAGCTCGGTGAAGCCGGCTCCATGATCTCCACCGTTCGCGGTGTGGGCTACAGATTGGAGGCGCAGCGCAGATGACGGAAAGAATATTCCGATCGATTTTTTTGGTATCCTGCTGTGTGCTTTTGGCGTGTCTAATTATTATTATGGGCGCACTGTACGACTATTTCTCCGATGTCCAGCGGGATCAGCTGGAGTCTGAGCTTCAGCTTGCCGCTCAGGGGGTTGAAAACGAAGGCTTAGCATATTTTGACGGTTTTAAAGTGGACAGCTTAAGACTCACTTGGGTGGCTGCTGACGGAACGGTCCTTTATGACAGCAAAGCTGACGCCTCCGAAATGGAAAACCACCTTGACCGCGAGGAGATAAGCGATGCACTTAAAGTTGGCACCGGGCGCGGCGAGCGTGTCTCCTCCACCCTTTCCGAGCGCACCTATTATCTTGCTGACAGGCTCAGTGACGGTACTGTCCTTAGGGGTTCTGTAACAAGCTATACAATATGGGTCATACTTTTCGGTATGCTCTACCCTATAATCGTTGTCATTATCGTGGCGGTGGTACTGTCCCTTTTGCTGGCCAGACGCATCTCCCGCAGAATTATCGA
>JBJDXR010000026.1:0-9925 GCA_051866775.1 Oscillospiraceae bacterium
AAATCCGTCAAGAAAAACCCCGAAGGTTTGCACCTTCGGGGTTGCTTTTTTCCGGCTTCGGAGCACTGAGCGGCTAAGCGGTGTGGCCTCCGGGGCTCGCGCTTTCCTCCCAGACAGCGGCGGGGCCGGGGGGGTCCAAAAAGGGGGGTCGCAAACCCCTTTTGGTCGTTTGTGGGGAGTCCAGAGTGGGAATTGAAACCCCCTCTGGTGTGTTTTTCTTCAGGGTACCCGGTTCTTTTTACACAAGTAAAAAGAATGGGGTACATCCCCTCCCCCTATTCGTTTGTTACATCCGCTCTGTAGCGCCTGGTATCCAGCACATCGCTCAGCTCCGTGAGGAACACCGACATATCATTTTTATAGCGCACCACGCTGTCCATGAGCATATCGTCCGGGATCTTCCTGTACGGCAGCATGACCGTAACCGCGGTGCCCTCTCCCAGCCTGCTCTCCACCACCGCGCTGCCACCGTGGAGGCGGGCTATCTGCTGTACAAGCGAAAGGCCCAGGCCGGCGCCGGCGGAGCCATCCGTCAGGTCCCTGCGGCCGTTATAGCGGTCAAAGATCGCGGAGAGCGTCTCCTGCGGGATGCCGCGTCCATTATCCCTGACGGTAAGCATCACGCCGCTTTGGGCGGCCTTTACGCTGAGGACGACCTTTCCCCCGTCAGGAGTGTACTTTATGCTGTTGGAGATAAGGTTCAGGAGCATGCGCTCGAGCTTGTCCCCGTCCCCGTAATATGTGAGGCTGTCCCTGTCGCTCTGAAAGGACAGCTCCAAGCGCTGCTCATCAAAAAGGTAGCGGACAGTCCCCATCAGGTCGCTGCAAAGCTCAACAATATCAAAGGTCGAGGAATTCAGCGTCTCGGCATTCTCGGCGCCGCCGCACAGCTTTGAAAAATTTTCCACAGTCCTGACGATGCTCCGGCAGGACTTATCCAGCATGGCGGTATACTGTATCAGCTTTTCGTCCTTTGAGGAGGCTATCCTGCCCTTGAGCAGGCTCACGCCCGTCCTGCAGACCGCAAGGGAATTTTTTATGGAGGTGCTGACAAAATCGGCAATACCGCCTACAGCTTCCCCGTCCCTCTCAGGCGTCCTCACGGTTATCACCTTAAGCCCCGAAAAGCTGGAGGAGGAGGCGTTAAGCGACCTGTCCCCGACCTTGACTGAGCCTGCCGCGCCGCCGATCTCCTCCGACAGCAGCAGGGCGTCAAATATCTCCGACGCGGGGCCGGAGATCCGGTCCCCGAAAAGCTCCCTGGCAGGGGCGTTGGCGTAAACAATCTTATCTTTATTAACGGCGGTTACCGCCTCTGTAAGCGTATCAAAGACGGCAAAGACCTCTCTATGTATTTCCTTCATACCCACACCCCGCGTTTTCGGCAGCCGCCGAAAACGTTATTTTTCTAAAAATAGTCTCTGTAATTTATGTAAATAATATCAAACACCGGCATCATTTTCAATATTTTTTGTAGCAGTAAGCAAAAATTGGCTTATTATGTGAAAAAACTCTTTATTTTTTTTGCATGTGAGGTTATAATTTATGTGTATGTTTTGATAATTTAATCACAATATCCATTATAGAACTTAATTTAGGAGGAAATTAACATGGCAGTAAAAGTCGCAATCAACGGATTTGGCCGTATTGGCCGTCTCGCCTTCCGCCAGATGTTCGGCGCTGAGGGCTACGAGGTCGTCGCAATCAACGATCTTACCAGTGCAAAGATGCTTGCACACCTTCTCAAGTACGACACCGCTCAGGGCAACTATGTAGCCAAGGGCCACACCGTAGATTTCCACGAGGGCGAGGGTGAGGACAACTACATCGTCGTCGACGGCAAGAAGATCATCATCTACAAGCAGCCTGACGCCACCAACTGCCCCTGGGGCGAGCTGGGTGTTGACGTCGTTCTGGAGTGCACCGGTTTCTATACCTCCAAGGCAAAGGCTGAGGCCCACATCAAGGCCGGCGCCCGCAAGGTCGTCATCTCCGCTCCTGCCGGAAACGACCTGCCCACCATTGTCTACAACGTAAACCAGGACACCTTAAAGCCCGAGGACACCATCATCTCCGCCGCCTCCTGCACCACCAACTGCCTCGCTCCTATGGCTAAGGCTCTTAACGATTACGCACCCATCCAGTCCGGCATCATGACCACTGTTCATGCTTACACCGGCGACCAGATGATCCTTGACGGTCCTCAGCGTAAGGGTGACCTCCGCCGTGCCCGTGCTGGCGCTCAGAACATCGTCCCCAACTCCACCGGCGCTGCAAAGGCCATCGGCCTTGTTATCCCGGAGCTTAACGGCAAGCTCATCGGCTCCGCCCAGCGTGTTCCTGTTCCCACCGGCTCCACCACTATCCTTGTGGCAGTCGTCAAGGGCAAGGACATCACCAAGGAAAGCATTAACGCCGCTATGAAGGCCGCCTCAAACGAGTCCTATGGCTACAACGAGGATGAGATCGTCTCCAGCGACGTCATCGGCATGAGCTACGGCTCCCTGTTCGATTCCACCCAGACCATGGTCACCAAGATCGACGACGACACCTATCAGGTACAGGTCGTGTCCTGGTATGACAACGAGAACTCCTACACCACCCAGATGGTCCGCACCATCAAGTATTTCTCCGAGCTTAAGTAATTTAAATCCGTCGGCAGAGCCGCCGCGTGCTGCACGCGGCGGCTTTTTCATCAACATTTTTATTGCGATAGTCTATAAACTAAAGCATTTTTGTTGTAAACCACAACATTTTCCCCAAGAAAAACATTTGATTTTTTCTCCCCAGCGTGCTATCATATTTTCTGCCGAGTTGCCGAAAGCGTAAGTCCAGGAAATCTGGACTTACGCTTTTTTTGTTTTCTGCAGCGGCGGCAAATTTTTGATAGAGGTAAAATATGGACAATTCAGAACTCAACTACTTAAGAAACGAAAAAATCGGGAAGCTGATGATGAAGTACGCCGTACCCTGCATCATCTCCCTGCTTGTGGCGGCGCTTTACAACATCGTCGACCAGATCTTCATCGGCTGGGGCGTCGGTGCGGAGGGCAACGGCGCCACGAACATAGTGTTCCCGCTGACCGTCATGGCATTGGCTATAGCTACAATGATCGGCGACGGCGCCTGCTCCTTTGTCAGCGCCAGCCTTGGACGCCGCGACTCTGACAGCGCCCACCGCGCCATCGGCAACGCCATAGTGCTGGCCGTGGCGTCAAGCTTGGTGCTGATGGCGGTCTATCTGATCTTCAAATCGCCTCTGCTCCGGATGTTCGGGGCCACCGACGACGTATCCGACCTCACAAAGCAATATGCAAGCGACTACTTCTTCTGGATTTCTCTTGGCATCCCCTTCTATGTGTTTGGCCAGGCGATGAATCCCATTATCCGTTCCGACGGCAGTCCAAAGACGGCCATGGTCGCCACGGTAGCCGGTGCCGTAGTCAACGTCATCCTCGACCCCATCGCTATTTTTGTCTTTGACATGGGCGTCACGGGCGCCGCCATCGCCACGGTAGCCGGACAGATCATCACCGCTGTCATATCCCTGATCTACCTTTTCAAGATGAAGGCCGTGAAGCTCTCCAAAAAGAGCTTTGTGCTGAAAGGCCGCCTCATCGGGAAGTTCATCCCTCTGGGCTTTACCAGCTTTCTCAGCCAGTTTTCACTGGTGCTGGCAATGGCCGTCATCAACAACATGATCACAAAGTACGGCGCTGTCTCCAAATTTACCCTTGACGGCACCGCCGACATCCCTCTTGCCGTTCAGGGCATCGTCATGAAGTTCTATCAGATCGTCATCTCCATCGTGGTGGGCATGGCCGCCGGCTGCATCCCCATTGTGGGCTTTAACTACGGCGCAAAGGCGTATGAGCGGTGCCGCAGCATAATGAAGCGGCTGCTTCTGGCGGAAGCCATAGTCGGAGCGGTGGCGCTAGTGCTGTTCCAGCTGTTCCCGGTGCAGCTGATAAGCGTCTTCGGCACGGATAACCCGGACGTGTATTTTGAGTTTGCAAAGTGCGCATTCCGCATCTACCTGTGCATGATGATACTCGACTGTGTAAACAAGGCCTCGTTTATATTTCTCCAGTCCCTGGGCAAGGCGCTGGCCTCCACGCTGCTCTCCCTCATCCGCGAGGTGGCACTTGCGGTGCCGCTGGCTATACTTATGCCGCAGCTTTTCGGCAAGCTCTTCGGTATGGAGAACGCCATCTACGGACTTCTCGCATCAATGCCGTGCTCGGCTGTAATCACCTTTGTCGTCACCATGATAATCATTCTCCGCACAAACCGCCAGCTCAAAGGCCAGCAATCCGGAGATGTAAGCGAATAAACCAATTAAATAGGAGGCAGTCATGAGTAAAACCATCATCACCATAAGCCGCGAATTCGGCAGCGGCGGAAGATACATCGGCGAGCAGGTCGCGAAGCGCTTGGGTTTTTCCTACTACGACAAGGACATAATCGCCCGCGTGGCTGAGGAGACCGGCTTTGCGCCGGAGTTCATTGAGGAACGCGGTGAGTACGCCTCCCGCGCAGGCATTTTTGCCTATGCCTTTGAGAGCCGCGACAGAACGGGAGCGTCCATGGCGGACTATCTTTATTCCGTTCAGAGCAGGATAATCCTCGATATTACCGATAAAGGCCCCTGCGTTATCGTTGGGCGAGGCTCCGACTACATCCTGCGCGAGCGTCCCGAGGCAATGCACGTCTTTATATGCGGCGATGAAAAAGCAAAGCTCGAGCGCATAGTCAGGCTCTACAACAAGTCCGAGTCCGAGGCGGCAAAGCTTATGAAGGACACGGACAAAAAGCGCAGCATCAACCACCGTTACTACACAGACCTTGAGTGGGGCAAGGCTCAAAACTACACCATGTCCCTTAACAGCAGCGCTGTGGGCATTGAAAGATGTGTGGACATCATCTCGGAGCTTGCAAAAAAGCTGTGACATACTGCAATGTTAAAGATACGGCGTCTCCTAAAAGGAGACGCCGTATCTTTATTAAACCTTCCGCTCACAGAAGCTTAACGGTCAAATCGTCAAACTGCTTTTCATGAAACTCTATCCGCCACCGGACATCTTCCACCGGCTCAAAGTGCAGAGCAGAACAGGCCGCCCGCAGCTTTCCCTGTCCACCGCCGCCGAAAACAATGGCCGTGGGGCCGTCCGCGCCCCCAATAATGCCGACAGCCACATCATCTTTCGCCTCGGGAGCAAATGGATATAGTGTTTCACATTGCCTCCGTCTTGGGCGGTCACCCTCAGCACAGTCGGTTATGGAGACAGCGCCCTTTGGCGGCTCCGGTGTGATTATGAAGCTCATGACAATATAATAAGGCGGGTATTCCATATCTCGCGCGTCGGGCATCATTGAAAAATCCATCTTTTGCTGTTCATATTCCTGAACCGTCAGGGTGTGCCGGATGCCTGTTTCCGGAAGAGTAAAGCCGAAGGTATCGCCGGGAGCGTCTACGGAAAAATTCGGCCCGGGTACGGAAACCGGCTCCTGCTCCATGGTGACGGAGAGGGTTTTTACCTCCGGCCGCCGTTTTATTTTCCACGGAAAAGCACAGCGCCTGATAATCCATCCGTAAGCGGGATCCAGTCCATAATGCTCCATCACCCATTTGACCTCAAGATCATTTACGGTGCCATCCTCCAAGCAGGGATTATAGCTTATCCCACAGCTGTGAGAGACTTTAAGTTCCCATCCGTTTACCATAACTTTTGGTCTAAAATTAAAACTCAGTGGGTTTTCAAGCTCAAGCTGCATACGCTCCTCTTTTGAAAAGCACTTGTACAGCTCGTTTTCCGGTGTCAGATCCCACTTGTCCATAAAAGCACGGATTCTCTCCGGCTCGATTTGTATGCAAAATTCAACGACCAGTCCCTTGCTGCAGGAGTATACCGCAGGTATCAGGCAGCGTCTCTCAGCCCACCGGTACTCTTTTCCCACGGAGATCTCTTTTCCCGCCCGGTCCCTGCCCCGGTGTCCCCAGTAATTCCCGTCAAAAAACACCCTCCACTCAGGCATTTTAGGCTGAGCATTTTCATTCATGTCCGGGTCATAAAAATCCTCTGTATATTTGATTCTGCTGTAATCAAATGAGGCCTGCAGGCTCTTTATGTACTGCCAAGGTTCCTCCATGGGCGTGAGCTTGAGCTTACCCGCAAGCTCTGCAAGCACGCTTCTCTGCCGCTCCGTGGGAGGATTCTCTTTAAGGAAAGCGTCAAACTGCGCCTCATCCCACAACCATGCCTGCTCCAATACCGCGGCGTCTCCGCAGGCCAGCAGCAAACGCAGGAAGTCTGTAAAGCTCACAGCCAGCGGATGCACATAATCGGGTGCAGAGTTCATGGGGCTGACGGCAAAAACAGTCTCGCCAAAGTCTCGGATAAAGCAGTAGTGGATACCGTCTACCCCCGCCCAGCCGATGATTGACGCGCCCTTTGGGGTACAAAAATACGCCGCCTCGCATTCCCTGCGCTCCACACCCAAGGGGGCAAGGTCGATACCCATCTTCAAAAAGCTCTGATGCGAGTTTTTCATGCGTCTTTCCTTTCTCCGTCTCCGGTCAAATAAAAGGTGCGGCATAGGGAGCGTCTTTTTGTGTAACTTATAAGCTCAATAAACAAATCCCCTGTCGGGTTCGGAGAACTCCCTGAGCCTGGTCTCATATACGTCCATCGCCGCCTCCTCAAACTCAAGGTGCGGTTCCTCAACTCCCATAAGCTTAAGGATGTACTTGGCAAAGGGCGGGTTTAATATCATAAGCGGCCCAATAACATAAGTCGCCATGAAATTTCCGGCTCTTATGCCCTCCGCTTTTACCTCAGGATTAAGCCCCGCTCCCCTTATCGTCTCAAAAAGCCCGCTCCCGTTATCCCCGTAAGAATGTCCAAACTGGCTTTTAAAGCCGACAATCTTTATATCATCGAGCTTGCCCAAATACAGGGAGTTATACCGGTTCATCATGTGCCTGTCGGAGTGGATGGGGAACAATCCCAGCATTTTCTCCCGTGTACCGTCCTCATTCTCGATATACTCCCCGAATATCTCCATGGCATTTCCTGTCACAAGGGTAACGCCGCCGGACTCTGTGCGTCTGGCAATATCCTCCCGGTACTGTTCAAGGCGTTCCCGCACGATGGTCTGACCGTGCTCGGTAGTGCCGCCCATGTACAGGAGCGCCACATCCCCGGAAACAAACTTTGGTGTGTCAGAAAGCGCGGTCTTAACAAGCTCCGCCCCGCAGGAGCGCGCCAAAAATTCTGCGTTCATAAGATCGCCATACAGGTTGCACAGCTCCGGATATAATACTTCAATCGTCATTTCGCCGCCTCCTGCGCAAGGGTCTTTACCTTCTCCCTGACCTTAAAGGCCAAAGAGAGAGAATCCGTGCCATAAAACATAAACACGCTGCTGTCCGGTGAAAAGCGCAGCTTCTCCGCCGCATCAAACTCATCCTGCACACAGTCTATCTTCTCATCCGGTACACCCGCGATAAGCAGCCGCAAGCGGTAATCCTTTGCCCTCGGCCCGGTGGCGACTATGTGTGTTATGTCGTCGCCTTTTAAAAATTCAAAGTCACAGTCGTAAAGCCAGCAAGTATTCTCCGACCAGTGTTTCTCGTCGCCAAGGCAGTTCATCATCAGGAACAGCTCCTTCTCCCCCGGCTGGTGGGCCACATAATCAAAGGCCCTTGAGCAGGCCAGGGCGTTTTTCTCCTTGGCCATCTGCATGACAAGCGTCACATTCCCAACGCTCTCCGCCTTGTATCGGGACTCGACTATCTTCACATCCTTGAGATATCCGAATATCTCATCGTGGGACATACCCAGCTCGCGCATGAGGGCAATGACGGTGACCATATTGTAAATATTGAACACACCGTCTGAAAGGAGCCGGTATTCATGTGAACCGGCTGCGTCCTTCACGGTCATTTTCATATTCGGAATGTCTACATCCGCACCGGCGTAATCATATTCCGGCGATTTAAAGCCGCACTGCTCACAGTACGCCCTGCCGATGTGGTGATATCGCCTGTACTCGTACTTAAGCTCCCCCGAGCATTTAGGGCAGATACGTATATCGTTTATAAGGTTGACGCAGTCCACCACGTCCGTGTCCATCTTTTCTATTCCGAAATACATCCTTGGGTTTTCCGGGGCCACGGAGAAGGAAATAAGGTCATCGGCGTTTAAGATAAGCTTCGTCTCCGCAGGCATGGCGGAGGTAAGAAAGTCAGCAATATACTGCGGGTGTGCGTTTCTCATTATTGAGTCCCGGAACAGGTTAGTAATAACAACGATGTCCGGCTTAACATATGGATATATCCGCTTTGAGGAACGCTCGTCCACCTCAAGCACCGCGATATCGTATTTCGGCTTATTGAATATGCTGCACCCGATGAGAAGGCTCGTGGATATTCCGGAGTTTATATTGGAGCCGGCACGGTTATTAAGCACCTTTTTGCCCGATCTCTCCAGAATATCACAGGCCATATTGGAGACCGTCGTCTTGCCGTTCGTGCCTGTAACGGCAATTATTTTTTTTGGCTTTCCGATATATTTTAAAAAGTCCGGACATATTTTAAGCGCAAGCTCCCCGGGAAAGTTCGTCCCGTTGTGTTTTGTTATTTTAAGGAGCGGCCGTGAAAGCTTGGCCGCCCACAGTGCGGCAAAAAACCTCAGTTTCATCATCTTAAGCACCTGTCCTCTTGGCCACAAGGCGGTTTATTGGCACACCCTGCTCATAGAATTTCGTCTCATAATCGGTCATGACACCTGTCTTGCCGGCCGCGTGCAGGTCGTTTGTGACTTCGGAAAGCTTCCAGCCGCCGGACTCAAACTGCTCAAGCGACCAGTCAAAAAGCGGCCGGTTGTCCGTTTTAAACCATATCTCCCCTTCAGGCTTGAGCAGCTGTTCATATATTTTGAGGAACGCAGGTGCTGTGAGTCTGCGTTTAAACTGCTTCTTCTTAAGCCACGGATCGGGGAAGTTTATATATATTCTGTCCACCTCTCCCGGCTCAAAGACGTCAAGGCATCCAGCTGCGTCAAAGTCCAGAAAGCGGACGTTCTTAAGCTCTCGCTCAAACACCCTCTCCATAGCTACCACCATCGCATCCGGCACCTTTTCGATTGCCGCAAAAAGCACCGACGGATTTGACTCGGCCATATTCGCCGTAAAGCGTCCTTTGCCGCATCCAAGTTCAAGATGCAGCTCTGAAAAGCCCGGATATTCCCTGAGCCAGCCACCTTTAAGGCGCTGAGGCTCCTTTTCAAGTATCGTTTCACAGCGCTCCATGCGCGGTATAAGATTTGGTTTTTTTCTCATTCGCATAAAATTCACCTGCGGCTATCGTACTGTATGGCGGTTCTGATAAGGGAACCAGCAAAACAAGCTATGCTCCGGCCTGTATTCGCCAAACGGTTTAATTGTACCACACGCTATCATAAAATCAAAGAAAATTTATCTTGCGCACATACGAATTTTAAGCTATAATATATAAGCTGTTTTGTGGTGAGGGCTGAATTGTCAAATGCACCGCGCCATGCAGAAACTCAATAACCGGGTGTAGCGAAGGTGGTATCGCGCTTGATTTGGGAGCGTTGCTCCGTCTATCCACTATGGAAACAGCCAAAGCCCGAAAGCCCTTGAAACACGGGCGTTTGTGGGATTTTTCCAGGCAGCAAAGCCGAGCCAAAAACCCGCTTTGACCACATAAATGACCACAGACAGGAAAAAACTTTTATTTTCGCCCTGACCGTGGTATAATAACTCAAAACTGAATATCCGGGTGTAGCCCAGTTGGTAGGGCGCCACATTTGGGATGTGGAAGCCGCGCGTTCGAGTCGCGCCACTCGGACCAAATAAGCACGATAGTTTTGATACGAATGTATCTGAAACTATCGTGCTT
>JBJDXR010000027.1:0-39576 GCA_051866775.1 Oscillospiraceae bacterium
CCAGATAGAAGAGAGTGATTATTAAGTTTTGGAACAAGGGGGTGTGTAACCGCTTTAACCGGGCTCCCAGCTGAGCTATACCCCCAGATGTTCTGTTTCAAGGCATTGCCTTGAAGCAAGAAATATATTACCACGAAGCATTGTCGTTGTCAAGAAAAATTTTGCTCTATTTGAAAGCTTTTTGCAGGACGAGCGATATTATTAAATGCGATAATTAAATTCGACATGGTGTCGGCGTTTTATGCGGTTGAAAATGGCAGTCACAAATGCTATAATAATTTTTAACACATAAGACTATTTTGATCTTAAGCACAATGACTCCGCCTCACTTGAAGCTTTGCGCTGCACGGGGGGCGGGGAGAACGATGGAGACAATAGACGGATGGGCGTTAAAATGATTGGTTTTGGCGGATATGTTCCGCCGCTTACTGCAAGCAATGATGATTTTGCTAAGATAGTTGAGACTGACGACACGTGGATAACTACCCGCACGGGGATCAAAAACCGTCACCTCGCAAACGGTGAGCTTACATGGCAGCTGGGGGCTAAGGCGGCGCGTCAGGCCCTTGAGGATGCCAACCTATCGCCGGAGGAGGTCGACATGGTGATCGGCTGTACCGTTACGGGCGACACCTCAACTCCGTCAATGTCATGTCTGGTTGCCAAGGCGCTGGGGATTCCCAGCGGCATTATATTTGATATAAACGCAGCCTGCGCAGGATTTGTCTACGCTCTTGATGCAGCGGAAAAATACCTTGTCACAGGAGCGGCAGAGACGGTTATGATCGTCTGCGCTGAGACGCTGTCCCGCATGGTGGACTACACTGCCCGGGAGACCTGTGTGCTCTTTGGAGATGGGGCTGCGGCAGTCATACTGAGGCGTGACGATGCAAAGCTCTATGCCTCTTGCATAAACAGCAAGCCCAGCGGGGCGTTTAAAATAATTAACAAGCTCTCATCCACTGAATGTCCATTTAAGACGGAGGAACCGGACTGGGGCGACGAGACTGCAAACTGTGCACCCTACGGGAAGATGCAGATGGCGGGAAATTCCGTATATAAATTTGCCGTAACGGCTATGCCGGAGGCTGTGGAGGAAGCTGCCAACCGGGCTGGATTGAGTATAAACGATCTTGACCTGATAATCCCACATCAGGCGAATATAAGGATAGTACAGGCTGCGATAAAGCGCCTCAATCTGCCTGAAGATAAATTCTTTGTTAACATCGCTGATTACGGCAACATCTCCAGCGCATGTATACCATTTGCACTGAACCAGCTGCACAGGGAGGGAAAACTCCATGACGGGATGAAGCTCTGTGCCGTGGGCTTCGGAGCGGGTCTTGTGTATGCCGCTGCGGTTTTTGAGGTTTAAAAGGGAATAGAAAGGCGGGCCGTTTTATGCGGCCCGCCTTTTTCTGTTAAAGCTGCTTTTTTAATTCTGTGAGGACCTCGTGTGCGGCGGAGACTATCATTTGTATCCCCTCGGCAGTCACGCCGTCGTAGTGTATCCCGCAGGTGACACAGACGGAAGCGCCGGTAAGCTCTGAAAGCGCCAGCGCGTACTCCCGGCTTATTATATCGTCACGGTGGCTGGGAAGAAGAACTGTTTTTTCCCGTATACTGTCTTCATGCCATGCGATGGACATGCTCCCGATATGGGGAGTGTCACCGCCGGTGATGGACACGTTAAGGTCTTTGCCAGCGTATTCCGCAGAGACTCTTATGGGATAACCAAGTACGGTGCGCTCAATAAGAATTTTGTCCATTCCTTGCCTCCGGATACTGGCCTAGCCCATTAAACCGTCTATCCACGCGAAAAGCTCCTCGGCGTCGTAGTCGCCGCTGTGAGGGATACCGTAGGGGAGGGCATAGTCTACGCTGAAGCCGCGGTTTTTAAGGCGTGTGGCCAATATTGTAGGAATTGCAAGGGACGTGTCGCGGTCGGACTCACCGTGGCGTATGCGCCAATGGGGCGCGGTCCTGCAGCCCTCGGTGCCTATGTAATTAAGAGGGTTCATCATTTTAACAAGGTGCTCATCTGCCAGCTGCTCTTTGGGATAGCGGGAACGGCTGGCGGTGCTGAAATGGAGATTTTCGATATCCTCAGTGCCGAACACGTTATTCTCAGGCGTTGCGCGTTCCTCCATACGCCAGTTGTCAAAGGCCGGAGCATTCTTCATACGGGTGACGAAACGGACATAGCCGTTTATGTCGATATCTGTGACTTTGCCGTTATAAAAAGTCACCCACGGCAGGGATAGAACATCTCCGCCTTTGTCTGCCTCAGCCTGTACGGAGTCTATTATTAAGCTCTTAACATACTCAAGGAAGCTCCCGGTCCCATCCGGCTCCAGCGTTAGCGGCGTACCGTCGTCACCTGTAAGGCCTAGGCTGTTAAGGTAAGCAGGGAACTGTGATGCAAGCTCAGCAGACCAGCCAAGCTGCTCGGAGTCCATCTCTTCAGTGCCGTCCACCACAGTAAAACCGCCGCTGCCGTCAGGTACACGAAGCTTGGGGTGGCATTCGGTAACGCCTTTAAAGAGCCACTCATAAGCGAAGTCTGCGTTTTCAAGGTTCGTGATAGGACAGTAGCAGGAGGCGGCAAAAATATCGTCACGCTCATCTGCCGCTCCCAGAGCCTTAAGGTACGGCTCAAAGTCCTGATGATTGCCAGCGGCGCCCACCAGCGCGGAGAGCGCTCCGCCGGCGCTTGTGCCGTTTGTTATGATTGCATCTTTGTTTCCGGGAATATCCTTAAAATGGCGCAGATAACGCACTGCCGCCTTAAGGTCTGTTATACAGGCCGGAACATTTCCGTAGTTTTTTCCGCTCGAATCCTTGAGGCCCCTTCCGCGGGTGCCCGGAGCCGCGACAATATAGCCGTGAGCGAGCGCTTTGAGTGCCAGATTCGGAGCGCCTTTCCGATCCTCGCCTGGGATGCAGGGCAGTCCCGGCATATACCCGCCGACTGTTATAACAAGGATGATGGGAGCAGTTTCGAGAGTGAAGGCAAAACCGCAGCTGTCGGAGTAATAGCTCTCCGGTACATAGATATTCATGGAGTGATATTTTAAGTCCACGGGCTCTTCTACGTAGACACAGCCTTCAAATGCGCGAAACTCCGCGGCTACTCCGCCAACTTCAACTTTTCGGACGGTGTATTTGCCGCTGTCAAAGGTCAACTTATCCATATGCACACGCTCGCTTTCATTAAAATTAAGGTACAAAATAATTATATGACCGGGCCTGCGAATTTTCAAGAGAAAAGCACACTGCGGAGATCCCTTAATTCATGCAAAATAATTTTGATGGCCTGTTCCAAAATGTGAGCTTTTATGCTATTATGTTTCTTGCCGAAAATGTCTTCGGACAAATGAGAGGATAAGGAGAAATCAGATGAAAAACAGAGCAAAGCGGATTGCCGCGCTGATACTTGCTGTCGTTATGGTCACTTTATTGTCAGCCTGTGGGAGCGGAAAGGTCACGGGTGCGATGGCGACAAGCCTTGTTCAGGGGAATCTTGACGAGATATATCTTGGAAAATTCGATGAAAGCTATCTTAAGCTTGTGGACAGCACGGTTGAGGAGGCGGAGCAGATTTACATATCCGGCCTTGAGACAGAGGCGGAGTATTTTGCCGACTACTTTACTATAGAATATCTGACTGACGATATAAAGGCAGAGATCGTGGACCTTTATAAGGACATATACGCGAAGTCCAAGTATACGGTAAATGAGGCGAGCAAGCTCGACGACAATACCTATGCCGTCAAGGTACAGGTGGAGCCGATAAACATATTCCAGCTCGTTGCTGAGGATTATGAATCCTATCTCATCCCGTTTTGGGAGAAGTACGCTGACGCGGATATTGACGCCATGACAGAGGCGGAGTATCAGGCTTATGACGCCGACTGGGCAGAGGCTATCATAGCCATGTGCCGTGACAAGGTCTCGGAGATAGGCTATATGGATGAAAAGTCCGTGGTGATTCAGGTCGAGAAGAATGACGACGGTGTCTGGTCAATGTCCGGAGATGACTTCAGCAATTTTGACGAGATAATAATATACTATTGATTTGATATAATAAAAAAGGGCGCCGATACGGCGCCCTTTTTTTACATTATAAACCTGCTCCAACCAATAAGAAGTCTTATGGAGGAAAGCAGGATCCTCCTGCCGGGGGAAAGCCTCTGAGGAACGGTGCCGTCTGGGGAGATGCTGTTTTCTGCATCGATAACGGAGAGTGAGACATCCTCATATACTGCCATTTCTTCCCGAAGCTTTACCGCCAGCTGCGGACTGTCTATTACGAGCATAAGCTCTGTATCCACATATGTGCTGCGCATATCCAAATTAAATGAACCGATCACGCACAGCCTGCCGTCAATAAGAGCGCACTTGCCGTGATAAGACTGGCCGCTGTCATATTCCAGCAGTGATATACCGGTGTTTACAAGATCCTCCTTGTGCGCAAGGTAGTCTGACGCGCCAAAAAGGTTTTTGTTATTTGCTGCGGAGTTTGTCATTATAGTAAGCTTATCCGAGACTCCGCAAAGCTGCTGCATCATATAGTCATTGCAGATTATGTAGGGAGTGTGTAGGGTGGTAGGACCCTCAGCGGAGGAAATGAGTGAGATCAGGCTGTCAAAAACCTCCGGGGATTTGTTTCCTGCGTTGATAGGATTTGACAGCAGGGTTATTTTTGAAACGGGAAACATTTCGATCTCACTCGGGGATAACAGCTCAGGACTGTCCTGAAGCAGCTGTAAATACAATTTGCGAAGCTCCTCGGCCGCGCGGCTTACGCTGCCGCGCTCAAGAAGCTGGGGAGAGTTATGGAAAACTCGGGAGTCGCTGCATTCCCAGACGGACTGGAAATAGCACATAAGCTGTGTGAGAGCATCCGAATCAGGACGGCAGTCTATAAGCACATCCCAGTCATAGTTCTGTCCCTCTTGATCGCCGAGAAACAGATCGTTTGTGTTTCTGCCTCCCAGCATGAAAGCGGAATCGTCTGCGATAAGGTATTTGTCATGCATACGTGCCATGAGCTTCCAGGGCTTCAGAGGATTAACGGGATTGTATATGCGAATCTCCACGTTATCCTGAGCCGAAAGGGCATAGAACCATTTGCTGCCCTCCATGTGAGTAAAGCCGGAAAGCCCGTCGACAAGTATATTGACCTTTACGCCCCGGTCTGATGCGTCCAGAAGTGCCGAAAGCACCTGCCTGCCGGATTCGTCGTCGCGGAAATCAAAGGTGGACATGATTATTCTGTCTGAGGCCTGAGATATCATCCTCAGCCTCTCGGAAAGGGCATCTTCGTTATCTGATATGACACCGGCCTTGTCCGACGAGCTGGCGATGCCGTAACAGGAGACGGGGTCAAAGCCACCTGAGGAGATCATGTGCCGGAAAAATGGCGCCAGTGCGGCGACGATAATATAGACCGCCGCGGCCAGCAGAGCGAGAAGTAAATATCTGGTTATCTTTTTCATAGTGTACATTTCATTGGGTTAAGAAGTGTTACATGAGTGGGGCTATTACCTTGAGGAGAACTCCCGCGATGCGGGTGGTGAACTTTTCCTTTCTTATGGTTTCCATGGTGACAGCCTGACACTGCTTTTGCGTTTTGCGGAAATCCTCTTTTATGTCCTCAATAGCAGCGACGCCGTAAAGAAATGCGGCACATTCAAAGTGGTGATACAGGCTCCTGTAATCAAAATTGATCGTGCCGACAACGGCCTTTGTGTCGTCGTACAGCACCACCTTTGCATGAACAAAGCCGGGGGTGTATTCATATATCTTGACCCCGGAGGAAACCAGTTCCTTATAATGGCTTTTTGCCAGCACAAAGGCGTATTTCTTGTCCGGAATATGAGGCAGGATTATTCTGACGTCTACGCCGCGCTTGGCAGCATAGGTCAAGGCGGTGGTCATCTCGCCGTCAAGTATCAGGTATGGGGACATGATGTAGATATATTTGCTGGCGTTGTTTATCATATCCAGATATACCATCTCACCGACCTTCTCACTGTCAAGGGGGCTGTCGCCGTATGGTATGACATAACCTGCGGCGGGGACCCGGCATTCCTCCGGTGGAAGCAGGTATTTTTCATATTCTCTGTGCCGCTCCGTGGAATTCCACATCTGAAGGAACATAAGTGTGAAGCTGCGCACAGCCTCGCCCTTTACCATTATGGCGGTGTCCTTCCAGTGGCCGTACAGTGCCTTTTCGTTGATGTACTCATCAGCCAGATTGATCCCACCGGTAAAGGCGGTCCGGCCGTCAACGACAAGGATCTTCCTGTGGTCACGGTTATTGTAATGTGTAGAGACAAAGGGCTTTATCGGAGCGAACATTTTGCACTGTATGCCCAGAGCCTGAAGCTTCTTAGGATAGCTGTAGGGGAGATTTGAAAAGGCGCAGGTCCCGTCGTACATAAAGCGCACCTCCACGCCCTCGGTGGCCTTGCGTACGAGGATGTCAAGTATGCTGTTCCACATACGTCCCTCGGAAACTATGAAATACTCGAGGAATATAAAGTGTTCCGCCTGCTCAAGCTCCCGCAGCATGACCTTGAACTTGTCCTCCCCAAGGGGAAAGTACTTTACAGAGGAATTCTTGTAAGCGGGAAAGCCGGCGTGATCGGAAAGATAGGACGCCAGGTTATAAACGCTCCGGTCCTCACGCTTTAAGCTCTCCATGACACCATTTTGATCAGGAAAAAAGGGGGTGGTCTCCTGGATCATTTTGTGGAGGACCCGCTGCTCGGTCCTGTGTCCCACGTCAAGAAATATAAATATATAGAGAAGCGTCCCGAAAATCGGGGCCACCGCCACTATGAAGCTCCATGTGAGCTTCACGGTGGGATTGTGAGAGGAGTTCAAAAGATAGATGAGCATGACCGCGGCGATAACGGTGGAGCTTCCCGCAAACCAGTGGTAGTACTTGTCCAGCCAGCGTACGCCTGCAAAAAGAAGTCCGAGCTGAAGTGCCAGCAGCAGGATGATTATTCCGGTCCGTCCGGTGATTACCGTAAAAAAACCGCGCTTTCCGGTGGTGAGTATGTTGTCAAGCTGTTCATGCTGCTTTATAAACTGCTTATGATCAGACATTTTGGCCTCCGCAAAAAACGGGCGGGTACCCGAAATAAAGCCGCGCGCTGTTACGCGCGTGTACTTTATTTATTATAACAGCAGCCAGGGCAAAATGTCCATATATGTTTACTGGGTTATGGCGGGTTTTGCCGTAAAGACATCCGGTACAAACAGAAATTGACCGGGGTTATGGCATGAAGCGTTTTTGAATAAAAGACTTATATATTGGCTTGAGCGCGGCCCGCCGTTTGGACCACGCTCAAGTAGAACACAATATTATGACGGCTGCCATTGGCAAAAGCGCCCTCCGTCGGCGTATCCGCGGCGTTTGCCGCGGCATCGGATGACGCATGGCGAATAAGGCGGAGCCTTAATTCAGGGACATGTCCCTACCGACAAATAGAGCATACACCATATCTTTAAAAAAGTCATAAAAATTCTGCTAAAAAGCCATTAACAAATTGTAAACTTGAAATTGGAAAAGATACAACAAAATAAGAAGAAAAGAGTTTTTGTCACAGCGGCTCTTTTACACAGCAAATCCGAAAAGTTCTTCTTGACATAGCGGGAGAAAACGTGTAAAATCCTGTCTATAAAGCGATGACTGGAAAGAAGTAAGCTGGCCGGAGTCCGTTAGAGAGCTGCCGGTGGGTGCAAGGCAGCCGGTGAAAACCAGCCGAATACATTCCAATAGCTCCGCACTGAACCGCTTATATGCGAAGTAGGCTGCGGCGGGCTTGCCCGTTACAGCAATAGGACGTTTTAACGGCGCCCGAGAGGCCCTTTTCGCAAGAACTGGGTGAATTGAGGTGGTACCACGGTTTGCCGCAAGGCTTGTCGTCCTCTGCATTTGGCAGGGGGCGTATTTTTTTGCCGTTGGACGCCCTCTGAAGAAAAAAGGGGGAATGACAATGGCAATCAAGCTCATACTCATTCTGGTATTCTTTGCGCTGATGCTCATAGTCGGCATAAGATGCCGCAGGCACAGCACCGACGTAAACGGCTTCGTGCTCGGCGGGCGCTCCGTCGGCCCGTGGCTGACGGCCTTCGCTTTTGGTACGTCGTACTTCTCAGCTGTTATTTTTGTCGGATACGCAGGCCAGTTCGGCTGGAACTTCGGTATAGCCTCAACATGGATCGGCCTTGGAAACGCCTTTATCGGCTCACTGCTTGCATGGGCGGTGCTGGGACGGCGTACAAGGATAATGACCCAGCACATCGGCTCCCGCACCATGCCGGATTTCTTCGGCAAACGCTATGAGGCGCCAAAGCTGACGCTTGCGGCGTCAGTTATTACATTTGTTTTCCTAATACCATATACAGCCTCGCTGTTTAACGGCCTTTCAAGGCTGTTTGAGATGGCGTTTAATATCGACTACGCCTACTGCGTGATAGTCATGGCCGCGCTCACGGGAGTATACGTCATCGTTGGCGGGTACATGGCCACGGCGGTCAACGACTTTATTCAGGGTATAATCATGATATTCGGCATCATCGCCGTGATATTGGCTGTGCTGTCACAGAACGGCGGCTTTATGGCGTCCATGGCTGAGCTTGCCGGAGTGGAGTCCAGCGTGATGCCCGGCGCGTATGCCTCGTTCTTTGGGCCGGACCCGGTGTACCTTCTGTTTGTCGTCCTGCTCACTTCTTTGGGAACCTGGGGCCTGCCGCAGATGGTCGGCAAGTTCTACGCCATCAAGGATGAGAGCGCTATTAAAAAGGGGACGATCATATCCACGCTTTTCGCGGTTATCGTGGCAGGCGGCTGTTATTTCCTCGGCGGCTTCGGACGCCTTTTTGCCACGCAGGAGCAGGTTGCGGCGGAGGGATTTGACAGCATTATCCCATCCATGCTCTCAACGCTTCCGGATATACTGACCGCGGTGGTGCTGATACTTGTCCTTTCGGCGTCCATGTCCACCCTTTCCTCACTTGTCCTCACCTCTTCCTCCACGCTGACCCTTGACCTTATCGCCCCGCTGCGCAGGAAGAAGATGGACGAGCACAGTAAGATGACTACCATGCGGGTTTTTATCGCATTTTTTATCGTCGTGTCCGCGGTGATCGCCATCGTTCAGGCAAAGTCCAGGGTCACGTTTATCGCGCAGCTCATGGGGATCTCCTGGGGCGCGCTTGCCGGGGCGTTTCTTGCGCCGTTCCTCTACGGACTGTTCTGGAAGAAGGCAAATAAGGCCGGCGCAGTGGCAAGCTTCATTTTCGGCTGCGGGCTGATGATAGTCCAGCTGTGCATATCCCTGGGCTGGATGTCTGTCAGCGGCGGAGTCCTGGGGTTTGTTTTCAGAAATTCTCTGTTCAGCGGCGTATTTGCCATGCTGGGCGGGCTTATCATCGTACCTATAGTCAGCCTTCTCACACCGAAGCTCAGACCTCGGAAAACGGAGGAGTATTTCTCCTGCTATGAGCAGACCGTCGAGGTACGCGCCGCCACGGCTCTCGGAAAAGAGAAAAAATAAAATTTTAGTTTATAAGCTGGGCAGAGTTTCGGACTCTGCCCAGCTTTTTTGTGAGCTTTAGCTTCCAGATTGTGCCTGGGGTGCTTTGAATATGCTGTCGACGATGTGACGAATATGACTTAAAAATAATTGTTGATTTAATGGAGGAATAGTAATAAAATTAACACCGCTGTGCAAAAAAATAAAAAGGAAGCCTGCTTTTATGCTTTTAAAACGCGGCCCGGAAAAGAACGTCTGCCTGACGGAGGGGCCAATAGTCAAGGGAATAATAAAATTTGTAATACCGTTGTTTTTGGGACAGCTCCTACAGCAGCTATATAATGTAGCGGACGCATGGGTTGTCGGCAATTTTGCGAATAACGACGCGTTTGCAGCTGTAAGCTCCGGCGGAAACCTTTCGTTTCTTGTGCTGGGGCTTTTCAGCGGTATTTCCATCGGCGGAGGCGTCGTTATCTCCAGATATTACGGAGAGGGGGACGAGAAGAAAATACGGGCCTCGGTCCACACTAATTTTGCCTTTGCCGTACTTCTGTCCATTGCGTCTACGGTCCTGGGGCTTGTGATTCTGCCCTATGTGCTCCGCTGGATGAACACGCCGGAGAGTGTTATGCCATATTCGCTTACATATTTCCGTATTTATTTCGGCGGGATGTTCACAATAATAATGTACAACTTCTGCATGTCGATAATGCGTGCCCTTGGGGACAGTATGCATCCGCTGTATTACCTGATAGTTTCCACCTGCGTAAACATTGTGCTGGACCTGCTGCTGGTGGCGGTATTCCACTGGGGCGTAGCGGGAGCAGCTATTGCAACAGTCGCGGCACAGGGCCTCAGCGTGGTGCTCTGCATAATCCGTATGCTGCGGGCAAAGGACTATTCCCATATAAGCATCAGAGAGCTGCGGCTTGACAAGAAGCTTGTAAAACAGGTGATATATCAGGGGATGCCCACAGGAATACAAAACTGTGTAATAAGCATAGGGAACCTCGTCGTACAGACCAATATAAACTATTTCGGCTCCTGCGCTATGTCCGGAGTGGGCGCGTACAGTAAGATAGAGGGCTTTGCGTTTCTGCCGATAACGAGCATATCAATGGCGCTGCCCACCATAATCAGCCAGAATCTCGGTGCAAAAAAGTATGACAGGGCCAAGAAGAGCGCGGCATTCGGAATAATTTCGGCGGTAGTGATGGCCGAGTTGATCGGAATCGCGTTTTTCATGTTCGCCCCGCAGGCTCTTCGTATTTTTATAGACGACGCAGAGTCCATAAGCTACGGCGTGATCCACGCGCATACAAACGCACTTTTTTATTGCCTGCTGGCGTTTTCACACAGCGCCGCCGGCGTCATGCGCGGCTGCGGAAAATCCATAGTCCCGATGTTTACGATGCTTGCAACATGGTGCGGGATAAGGATACTTTACGTGACGATAGCCATGAAGTTTTTCCCGGTATACCAGACAGTGGCGATAGCTTATGCTCTCACTTGGAGCTTAAGCTCGATAGTATTTGCGTTCTTCCTTTTTAAATCCGATTGGACCCACAGTACTGATAGGTTAATATAAATATAAACGCCCGGACCGCCTGCCCGGGCGTTCTCTTTGATGGCTGCCGCGTTGATAGACGTTGCAAAAAGTCTGCGGATATGCTATCTTTGTCCTGTAAAGTTTGAGGTGCGATTTATGACTCTTTATGAAAAATCACAACATATACTGGAACTGCCAGCTGTCCTTAAGCTGCTGTCCTCAATGGCGGTAAGTTCCGGAGCAAAGGAGGCTGCGGAGCAGCTGACGCCCACCGCCGACAGGGCGGAGGCGGAACGCAGGCTTTCGGAGACAACGGACGCCCGGGATATGATGACCCTCCTGGGAAGTCCCTCTTTTTCGGGAGTCAGGGACGTAAGAAGCTCCCTTAAGCGTGCCGGTGCCGGGGGGATGCTCAATACCCGGGAGCTTATGGATATTGCCGGGGTGCTCCGCTCAGCGAGAGAGGCGCTTTCCTATGCCTCCGGGGATGAGAAAAGCGGGCGCTCTGTGGATTACCTGTTTTCATCCTTAAGGGCGAATAAGTACCTTGAGGAGAAGATTACGAATTCAATAATCGGCGACAATGAGCTTTCGGATGCTGCAAGCCCGGAGCTTGCGGATATCCGCCGGGCGATGCGGGTGGCGGGGGATAAGGTGCGTCAGGCACTTCAGAAGATCATATCCTCGCCGGCCTATGCCAAGGTGCTCCAGGAGCCGATAATAACCGTTAAAAACGGGCGTTACGTCGTCCCGGTAAAGGCCGAGTGCAAAAGCTCCGTGCCGGGGCTTACTCACGACATCTCCTCCTCCGGCGCGACGCTTTTTATCGAGCCGATGAGCGCCGTCAAGGCAAACAATGAGATACGGGAGCTTTTGGCGCGTGAGGAGCGGGAGATCGACCGCATACTTATGGAGCTTTCAGCTGAGGCGTCGGATTTTTCCGACGATATATCCACGAACTACAGGGTGCTGACGCAGCTTGATTTGATCTTTGCGAAGGCGAAGCTCTCCTATAAGCTGAACGCAGTCAAACCTGCCATCTCTGAAAACGGCGAGCTGGAGCTTAAGAAGGCACGCCATCCGCTACTGAAGCAGGATACCGCTGTCCCCATAGATATATCCTTGGGCGGGGAGTTTGACACGCTTGTGATAACAGGCCCTAACACCGGCGGAAAGACGGTAAGCCTTAAGACCGTGGGCCTTCTGTGTCTGATGGCGGAGTGCGGCCTTCACATACCGGCAGGGGACGGGAGCGTAGTTCCGCTCTTTGAGAAGATCCTGGCGGATATCGGGGATGAACAGTCCATTGAACAGTCCTTATCCACATTTTCCTCACATATGACTAATATTGTGGGAATACTTAAGGAGTGTGGGGAAGGCTCTCTGGTGCTTTTTGACGAGCTGGGCGCCGGAACAGATCCGGCTGAAGGGGCGGCGCTTGCAGTTGCGGTCATAGAATATGCCAGAAGCGCAGGCGCGCACATAGCGGCGACCACCCATTACGCGGAGCTTAAGATATATGCCATGACCCAGAGCGGGGTCATGAACGCCTCCTGTGAGTTTGACGTGAAGACGCTTAAGCCCACATACAGGCTGCTTATGGGAATACCGGGAAAATCAAACGCCTTTGCGATTTCGGAGAGGCTGGGGCTTCCTGAGCATATTATTGAGGATGCAAGGCGCCGCATGGACGCTGGGGACGCCGATTTTGAGGAGGCGCTTTCGCGCCTTGAGGAGAACAGAAAAGAGTCTGAACAAAGGCGCGCTGAGACGGCGGCTCTTTTGCAGAAGGCAAAGGCGGATGCCGAGGCGGCGGCGCGTGAGCGCCGCGAGGCTGAGGAGGAACGCCGGAAATTTACGAAAAATGCCCGCCGTGAGGCAGAGAGGATACTTGAAAACGCCCGTGAAGCTGCGGATGAGGCTTTCAAGGATATAGAGAGACAGCGCAGAGAGGCGGCTGATAACGACTGGCAGCGGCTTAACGAGGCGAAAAGCCGGATACGCCGGTCCCTTAACGAGGCGGAGAGCCGCGTAGGTCCGTCGGAGCCGGAGCCGAAGAGGGTGCAGGAGAGTGTGCGCCCGGCCAGAGCGGGAGATGTTGTGGAGATATTGTCCATCGGCTCAAAGGCCAACGTCATATCCGTGTCCCCCGACGGCACACTTGAGCTTCAGGCGGGTATAATGAAGATAAACGCCAAGCAGTGTGAGGTCCGCGTGCTCGAGGGGGAGAAGATAAAGGTTGAACGGGCGGCTACAGTGTCAGCACCGGCCTCCTCCGGCAGCATGAAGCCGGAACTTGACCTTCGCGGGATGACCGCCGAAGAGGCGGTCTCTATGCTGGAACGTTTTATTGATACTGCCCAGATGCGCCATATAAATACGGTGACCATAATACACGGAAAGGGTACGGGTGTACTCAGGCAGGCCGTCCAGCAGTGTCTTAAAAGGAGCAGGCAGGTAAAGTCATTTCGCCTTGGACGCTTCGGTGAGGGCGAAGCGGGAGTTACTATTGCAGAAATCAAGTAAAATCTGGAATATCATGTAAGCTTGTCGATTTTTATCAAAAAATTTGTTGAAAATTACACAAAATTTGTCTGATCTCAAGGAGATATTCAACACAATTATTTATTGACGATTAATCGGTACTTTGCTAAAATGAGTTAAATAATATTGGTGAAGTAGCGCGCGGCGGCGATGTTCAGCCGTTGCAGTTTTAAGGAGGGGCATCAATGTTTGTTAAAGAAGTAGTTGTCATGAATCAAGTAGGTCTTCGTGCCAGACCGGCAACCTTTTTCACTCAGAAGGCAAACGAGTTCAAGTGCAGCGTTTGGATCGAAAAGGATGAACGCAGAGTCAACGCAAAAAGCCTTCTTGGTGTGCTGTCCCTTGGAATAATCAAGGGAATGTCCATAAGCGTTGTTGCTGACGGCGAGGATGAGGAGCAGGCGGTTGAGACGCTCTGCGAGCTGATCTCAAGGGATTTTGCCGAATAAGAGAAGAAGAGAAAATCATTAACGGCCTGTTTCGTCGAAACAGGCCGTTTGATTTCTCCGCCTGAAGGAGGTGGTAAAATGCCGGAATCACTGAGGGAGAAAGCACTGGCACTTCCGCTGAAGCCCGGTGTATATATAATGCGCGACGCCTCGGGAGAGGTAATATACGTGGGCAAGGCCAAGGCGCTGAAAAACAGGGTCAGCAGCTATTTTCACGGCTCTCACAATGCAAAAACTGAGGCCATGATCTCAAAAATAGCGGATTTTTCCGTTATAATAGCAGACTCGGAGTTTGAGGCCCTTGTTCTGGAAAACTCACTGATCAAGCACCACGCTCCAAAATACAATATCCTCTTAAAAGATGACAAGGGGTATCCTTTTATAAGGCTGGACGTAAAAAGTGATTATCCGCGTTTTACCATCGCGTCAAAGAGAGAGAATGACGGTGCGGAGTATTTCGGTCCATTTGGCGGACGCAGCACCACCAAAACAGCTATCGACGCGATATGTAAGAGCCTGAAGCTGCCAACCTGCGGAAAAAAATTCCCCAGGGACATCGGCAAAGAGCGCCCGTGTCTCAATTACCACATGGGAGTCTGCGATGCTTACTGTAACCAGAAGGCCACACAGGAGGATTACCGCAGGGCGATTGAGCGGGCTGTGATGATACTGCGCGGCAGGAGCCGTGAACTTGTGGATGAGCTTACAGAGCAGATGGAACGTGCCGCGGAGGAACTGCGCTTTGAGGAGGCCGCGCGCCTGCGGGACACAATTAGCTCGATAACTAGCCTGGAGACTCGCCAGCATGTACTGATGAAGGGCTCGTCGGATACGGACGCAATTGGCTTTTTTACCGGCCAGGTGAAGAGCTGCTTCACGGTTCTGCACTATATTCAGGGGCAGCTTCTCGGCAAGGATGCGGAGCTTCTTGAGGATCCGCTTGGGGACGGCCTTGAGGGGCTTTCCGTGCTTGTGCGGCAGTTTTATTCAAACAGGGAAAACATTCCTAAGAACATATTGATGCCGGAGGACACCGGCGATTTGGAAGAGCTTGCACGGTTTTTGTCGGACCAATCCGGGCATACTGTCTCCGTGACGGTACCGCAGCGCGGTATAAACAGGGATTTTATAAACGCCGCGGCCGTAAATGCACGTGAGGAGACCGAGCGGCTCACGACAACGGAGGAGCGCATATCAAAGACCGCACGCTGGCTTATGGAGGCGCTGGGGCTGAGTGCCCCTCCTGTAAGGGTTGAGTCCTTCGACATATCAAATACAGGCGCTGACGATATAGTTGCGTCAATGGTGGTTTTTGACCACGGCAGGCCGCTGAAGAGGGCGTACAAAAAATTTAAGATGAAAACAATTATCGGCACCGATGACTACGGCTCCATGCGCGAGGCTGTGGGCCGGCGCTTTAGCCGCTTTGCCGGCGGCGATCCGGGTTTTTCCCAGCTTCCGGATCTGCTGCTTATCGACGGCGGCGCCGCACACGCCGCTGCAGCTAAGGAGGCGATGGAGCGGACGGGTGTCTCCGTACCGGTCTTTGGAATGGTCAAGGATGACCGCCATAGGACTCGTGCGCTTGTGACTCCCGAGGGCGAGGAGATCGGGATATCGGGCTTTCCGGCGGTTTTTGCCTTTATCGGCACGATACAGGAGGAGACCCACCGCTTTGCCATTGAGTTCCACCGGAGCCTGCGCTCAAAGCGCGTGAGCCGCTCAAAGCTCGACGGCATTCCCGGAGTTGGGGAAAAGCGCAAAGCGGAGCTTTTAAAGTACTTTAAGAGCATTAAGACGATCGAGCGGGCGGATGTGGCGGAACTGAGCAAAGTGGTGCCAAAGCCCACCGCTCAGGCGATTTATTCGCATTTTCACAAGAAAAGTGGGGAATAAGACAACATGAGAGTTATTACAGGAACAGCCAGAGGCAGACGCCTCAAGGAGCCGTCCAACTACGATATACGTCCGACCACGGACAAAGTCAAGGAGTCGATGTTTAATATCGTCCAGTTTTCTGTTGAGGGCGCGCATGTGCTCGACCTATTCGCGGGTACTGGACAGCTGGGAATTGAGGCGCTCAGCCGCGGAGCCGAGCACGCCGTTTTTGTGGACAAGTCGCCTGAGGCCATAAAAATCGTCCGGGAGAATCTTGAGACAACGGGACTTGCTGACAGGGCCAGGGTGGTCAGGACGGACTCTCTGATGTTTTTAAGGAGCGGGGAGAAGTTTGACCTAATATTCCTTGATCCGCCTTTTGCCGCCGGGCTTCTGGAAAAAGCGCTTGATTTGGCTACGGGATTTGACATATTAAAGGAAAATGGTATAATAATGTGCGAGAGTGATATCAACACCGCCTTGCCGGAGCCTTCAAGGTCCGAATACTCAAGGCGGGAATACCATTACGGCAAGATAAAGCTCACAACTTTTACCAAGGATCGGTTTTGAGGGTATGTCCATGAGAATTGCAGTATATCCCGGCAGCTTTGATCCTATAACGCTGGGACATCTTAACATAGTCAAAAGGGCGTCGCGCCTTTTTGACAAGCTTTATGTATGCATTGCCGTGAATTCGGCGAAAAAACCCAACTTCAGCATCGACGAGCGCGTGAATTTCGTAAGGCGCGTCACAAAAAAATTTGAAAATGTTGAGGTGGATTCCTTTGACGGACTGCTTGTGGATTATGCCGCATCGAAGGAAGCAAAGTTTATAGTGAAGGGGCTTCGCGCACTTTCGGATTTTGATATGGAGTTCCAGATGGCACTGGTGAACAAAAAGCTTGGGCCGAGCATTGAGACGGTGTTTCTCACCGCAGAAGAAAAATATACATACCTTTCCTCCACTATTGCCAGGGAGATGGCGATGTATAACGCGGACCTGAGTAATGCGCTGCCCCGGGAGATAATAGATGATGTGCTTGCAAAGCTAAAAAAATAAACATAAGAAAATAAGATAAGCTGCTGAAAATGAAAGGATTGGTTGATAAAGATGGGCAACGACGTACAGGAGCTTCTTGATATGCTCTATAACATGATCACCGACGCCTGGGGACTTCCCTTGGGTGCAGAGAAGTGTGTCATTGAGAGGGACAAGGTGCTCGATCTGCTTGATGAGATAAAGGCGCAGCTTCCCACAGAGCTTGCAGAGGCAAAGCGCCTTGTGGCTGCCAGAACAGAGTTTGTTAACAATGCCAAGCGGGAGGCGGACTCCATCCGCAAGGTGGCGGAGGATAGGGCGAGACAGATGGTCGATCAGCAGGAGATCGTCCACAGCGCCAAGATCAAGGCCAACAGTATCGTCACCTCCGCTGAGGAGAAATCCGCAGAGCTTCGCCGCGTGGCGAATGACTACGCAGATGACCTGCTGCGCCGCACTGAGGAGGCTGTGACCGCCGCGCTTAACGAGGTCCGGCAGTCCCGCACACGCTTCAGGAACGTATCGACTTCCACCACCCCAATGGATGAGATCGTCCCACAGGATGACGATCTGTAAACAGGAAGAACATCGAACAGGCCCTCCCGCCTAATAACAACGGGAGGGCTTTTTTATAATGTTTTACTTACAATTTTTGTAAAAACCTGACCGCGATTTGCGGCATGGCGCGGCACTTTTGCGGAAATGCTCCGTTTATTTTTAAAATGGAACGAAAAGGAAAAAAATGCCGCAAAAAAACGGAAATTACCTCTTGCAATTTCAGGGGGTTACATCTATAATAAAACCATTCATGTGGGGCAAAGTGGTGTAAAGTGCATTAAAATCCCACGATTATGCGAGGTGATGAAAGGATGACCGGAGTATACAGGCATACGCTTGATTCCAAGGGCCGTCTTTTTATACCTGCAAAGCTCCGTGAGGAGCTGGGAGACGTGTTTTATGTCACACTGTCGATGGAAAAGTGCCTTTCGGCCTATTCTTCGGAGAGCTGGTCGCGCTTTATGGACAGGATAAAAGAGATGCCCCGCGTTAAGCAGATAAAGATGCGCCCGCTGTTTTCTCACGCAGCAAAGTGCGAGCTGGACACACAGGGACGCATACTTCTGCCTCAGGCGCTCCGGGATTTTGCGGGACTTACAAAAAATGTAGCCGTGGTAGGAGCGGGAGAATGCGCCGAGTTTTGGGATGAGGCGGCTTGGGATGTTGTCGATAGCGGAGAGACTACACCTGAGAATATTGCCGAGGTCCTTACGGAGCTTGATTTCTGATGGGCGGCGTGCATGTGCCGGTGCTTCTCGAGGAAAGCATCGAGGGACTGAACATAGTACCAAGCGGCGTATATGTGGATGGAACGCTCGGGCGGGGCGGCCATTCAGAGCAAATAGTGCGGCGGCTTAAGTCCGGGCGGCTTATATGCATCGACCGGGATGAGACCGCAATAAAGGAGGCAGGCGAGAGGCTTGCGCCCTACGCCGGGCGCATAACCTTTGTCCATGCGAATTTCCGTGATATAGGCGGGATCCTTGACGGACTGGGCATTGCCGCGGCAGATGGTATGCTCTTTGACTTGGGCGTGTCTTCGCCGCAGCTTGACGACGCCGAACGCGGCTTTTCTTATATGACCGATGCGCCGCTTGATATGCGCATGGACAAGTCATCGCCGGTTACGGCCTACCAAGTGGTAAATTCCTGGGACGAGCAGGAGCTTAAACGCATCCTTTTCCAGTACGGGGAGGAGCGTTATGCCCAGCGCATCGCTGCGGAGATAGTAAGACGCAGGCGGGAGAGGCCGATCGCCACGACGTTTGAGCTTGTGGACGCCATAAAAGCCGCTATGCCTGCGGCTGCCCTGAGGGAAAAGCAGCACCCGGCTAAGCGGTGCTTTCAGGCGATAAGGATCGCAGTGAATGATGAGCTTGATTCGCTGTCCGATATGCTTGGTACAGCCATGGACAGGCTGTCGCCGGGCGGACGGCTGGCGGTGATCAGCTTTCACTCGCTGGAGGATAGGATAGTTAAAAATGCTATTCGGGCAAAAGAAAACGGATGCACCTGCCCACCGGGGCTTCCGGTGTGCGTGTGCGGATTTAAAAAGACGATGAGATCGGTGACGAGAAAACCGATCGTACCAACAGAGGATGAGATCAGGAGCAATCCAAGGGCACGAAGCGCCAAGCTGCGCGTTGCGGAGAGACTCTGATATATACTGCGGCAACGGCTGAGGAAAGGAATTAATTATGGCGGCGGGAACAGCAAAAGCAGAGTACGCACAAAACGCGGTTTACGGCAATGTGGCATATGACCTCAGCACGGCGGGATATGCTATTCCGCGGGAGGACAGGACGATCCCTGCCGAAAGACCCCAGGAGCGGGTCCGGGAGCGCGCGCGTGAGGAGGTGCAGGCGGCACCGCGTGAGAAGGCGGCCTTTGGCGTACCAGTGGCAGGCATTATAGGGGTTATCGCCGCGGCGGCGCTTATGGTATTTGTGCTGCTTGCCTATGTACAGCTTAATGAGATATCCTCCGAGACCTCGCAGCTTAAGAGTGCGATATCCGAGCTTACGGAGACGGGGACAAGGCTACGCGTCACATATGAGAGCACCTTCAACCTTAATGAGATCGAGGATTACGCGATAAACATCCTTGGTATGACAAAGCTCAAGGACAGCTGTGTTACAGTATTCGCCTCCGACAAGACGGATAAAGCGGAGATCCTTAACGCAGACGATTCGGCGAAGGGGCTTATTTCAAGAGCGTCGGAATTTATCGGCTCATTGGCGGAATATTTCGGCTGACGCCCCGATAATATTTATTGGCGGCAATGCCGCCGGAAGGGGCAGAAGGCTTTACCGCAAAAGGGTGCGGCGGCATATTTTCAAGGAGTATATCAATGGCGTTTTCCAAAGGCAAGTCATTCGGTCAGAGACCAAATAGGACTATACTTGGCCGCACACTGATTCTGATGGTGGTGTGCGGCATAGTTGCATTTTCGGTTCTTGCCGTACGGCTTTATAAGCTGATGATAATTGATCACGATTATTACGAGGAGAAGGCTGTAAGCCAGCAGACCAGATCCACCACGGTCTCCGCTTCCAGGGGAACGATATATGATGCAAACGGAAATATTTTGGCTATGAGTGCCACGGCGTACACAGTGTTTATTTCGCCCTATGAGATAAAATATTACAGCGAGGATGAGAATTCAAAATACGGGGATGACCCGAAGCTTATTGCAGAGGGACTTTCCGAGATTTTGGGCGTTGACTACGACTCCATAATGAAGATGATGGAGGACACCTCCTCCTGGTATAAGACTGTGGCTGTTAAAATAGAGTCGGAGCTTGCCGATGAGGTACGGGCTTTTAAGAGCGAGCACAACATCGTCGGAATACATATCGAGAACGACTCTAAGCGTTATTACCCTTACGGCAGCCTTGCCTGCCATGTTATAGGCTTTGTAGGTACGGACAACTATGGGCTTGAGGGTATCGAGGCGCTTTATGACGATTACTTGGAGGGCACGGACGGCAGTGTTGTGCGCCTTACAACTTCAAACGGTACTGAGATGCTGTTTGAAAACTATGAAAACTACAATGACGCCATAGACGGCAGCGACATTGTGCTGACACTGGATGTGACGATACAGAACATAGCGGAAAAATACCTTGCGCAGGCAGTTGAGACAAATTACATCCAGAACGGCGGCTGTGTTATCGTCATGAACGTCAAAACCGGTGAGATATTGGCTCTGGCGAACGCCAACGATTACGACCTGAACGAACCGTGGACGCTTAGCGCGGATGTGCAGGAGGAGATTGATTCCATAACCGATGATGAAGAGCGCAGCCAGGCCCGTTCCAACGCACTGCTGTCCCAGTGGCGCAATATGGCGATCTCCGATACTTACGAGCCGGGCTCGGTTTTCAAGATCATCACAATGGCCATGGGCCTTGAGGAGAATGTCATAAGCGAGAGCAGCACCTATTACTGCGGCGGGACCACCTCTATCCCGGGACGTGCAACGCTCCTGAACTGTTGGAAGCACGCCGGCCACGGTATGCAGACACTGCGCGAGGCGGCGATGCACTCATGCAACATCGCTTTTGCCAATATAAGCATGGCTGTAGGCGCCGATACCTTTTACGATTATGTTGACGCCTTTGGACTTTTTGAAAAGACCGGTATTGACCTTCAGGGCGAGTCCAACAGCCAGTGGTGGCCGAGGGAGGACTTTACCAAGCCGGGACAGCTGAACTCCCTGACTTCCGCGGCATTTGGGCAGACCTTCAATGTGACGCCTATCCAGATGATAACGGCGATGTCCGCCGCGGTAAACGGCGGATACCTGATGGAACCGTATGTAGTAAAGCAGATAACAGCTGCCGACGGCGAGGTGTTGTACTCAAAGGAGCCGACGGTTGTGCGTCAGGTGATAAGCGAGGAGACAAGCAAGACCGTATGCAGCATACTTGAGTCTGTCGTTAATGAGGAGGGCGGCACCGGCAAAAACGCTCAGGTGTCGGGCTACCGTGTGGGCGGCAAGACCGGAACCACGACAAAGACCTCTCTTGAGGCCGCCACCGGAGTAAAGGAATATATGGTGTCGTTCTGCGGTATCGCACCGATGGATGACCCGGAGATAGCGGTGCTTCTGGTGCTTGATAATCCGCTCCCCCAGAGCGAGACAGGCATCTATGTCGGCGGCGGACAAATGGCGGCGCCGTTTGTGGGGAAGATAATAAGCGAGGTGCTGCCTTACCTTGGTGTGGAGCCGATCTACACGGAGGAAGAGAAAGCCATGCTTGATGTCGGCGTACCTAGGGTCCTTGACAGCACCGTGGAGTCCGCCAGGAGCACCCTCGAAGAGCTGGGGCTTTCCGTGCGTGTGGTCGGAGAGGGGTCAACTGTGACTGACCAGCTGCCGTCTGCCGGAGCGGAGATCGCTGCCGGTAGCCAGGTGATCATATATGCTGACGGCGAAAAGAACACTGATGAAGTGTCGGTACCGAATCTCTACGGCATGACCGTCAGTCAGGCACGCGCAGCTCTGCAGGACAAGGGACTGTTCCTTAACACCTCAGGCGCTTCTCCCACAAGCTCAAGCGTTATAGTGTCGCGCCAGTCCATTGAAAGCGGAGATACAGTGCCCTACGGAACGGTGATTGAGGTCACCTTGGTAGATAACAGCAACCTCGGTTCATATTAAGAGAAGCACATTTGGGTTCGGGGCGAGATAATACTAAAAGATAGCGGTGATTAAAATGAAGCTTGGAAAAGTACTTGAAAACACCCAAATTGTTGAGGTCCGCGCCGACATGGATTTTGATATCACAGGCGTATGCAGTGACTCGAGAAAGACGTCTGCAGGTGAGCTTTTTGTTGCAGTGAGAGGCTACGAGAGCGACGGACACAGGTTCATATCAGCCGCAGCCTCAAAAGGGGCGGCCTGCGTTGTCTGTGAGGAGCCGCCTGAGGCAGACATCCCTTACGTTATCGTGCGGGATTCCCGCAGGGCAATGGCAGTTATCGCAGGAAATTTCTATGGGAACCCCGCCTCCAAAATGAAGATGATAGGCATTACCGGAACAAACGGAAAGACGACTACGACCAATCTTATAAAACAGATGCTTGAGAGCACCGTGGGCGCAAAGGTCGGGCTTATCGGCACCAACAGAAATATGATCGGGAGCGAGGAGCTGGAGACGGAGCACACGACGCCGGACTCCATGGAGCTTCAGATGCTGCTGCGCCGCATGGCCGACGCAGGGTGTGAGTATGTGGTCATGGAGGTATCCTCCCACGCGCTGTACCTTGACAGAGTCTACGGTATACATTTTGCCCAGGGAATATTCTCCAACCTGACGGAGGACCATCTGGACTTTCACAAGACCATGGAGGCTTATGCCGAAGCGAAAGCAAAGCTATTTTCCATGTGCGACACGGCGATAATAAACCTCGATGATCCCCACGGGGATATGATGATCAAGGCCTCATCTGGTAAGGTGTTTACCTATTCCGCCCGGCGGGATGACGCCGATATCACCGCTAAGAATATCAAGCTCCATCAGGACAGCGTCTCCTTCTGCGCCTTGACCACCGGAAGGCTTGAAAAGATACGCATAAATATCCCCGGGATGTTCTCCGTATACAACGCCTTGGCGGCTGTGTCCTCCGTCGTTTGTCTTGGGGTGGATATAGAGGCGGCCTGTTCGTCTTTAAACCTGTGTTCAGGAGTTAAGGGCAGGGCGGAGGTGGTGCCGACCGGAAAAGATTTCACAGTCCTGATAGATTACGCGCATACTCCGGACGCACTGGAAAATATACTTGATACGGTCAATGATTTTGCGGGGAACAGGACAATACTCCTTTTCGGATGCGGCGGCGACCGTGAAAAGACGAAGCGTCCACTGATGGGAGAGATTGCCGCCGACAAGGCGGATTATGTGATAGTCACGTCTGATAACCCGCGTACCGAGGTGCCCGGAGAGATAATAAAGGATATACTCGCGGGGCTTTCTGATACGGACACACCCTATGAGGTCATTGAAAACCGCAGGGAGGCAATAGGCCGGGCAATTGAGATAGCTGAGCCGGGCGATGTAATAATCCTCGCAGGTAAGGGCCATGAGACCTATCAGATAATCGGGCATGAAAAGCGGCACTTTGACGAGAGGGAGATCGTCGCTGAATTTCTGGCAAAAGCTTGACCGCTTTGGAAGCCGCGCCGGACAAAAATGAGATGGGATGTGGAGTTACAAATGATCGTTGATCTGCTCTGGGCCTTTGTTGGCTCATTTCTGATAACCGTATTAGTGGGGGCGTTCCTCATACCTGCACTGCGCAAAAAAAAGGCAGGACAGTCCATAAGGGAGGATGGCCCCGTATGGCATATGTCCAAACAGGGAACGCCGACCATGGGGGGACTGATGTTCATTGCGGGGATAGCCGTGATGTGCGTCATCGGCGGCATCGACGAGATAGCCGCGGGGGACTGGCGGCATATAATAATACTCGCCTTTTCTCTTATATTCGGTGCGATTGGTTTCCTGGATGATTATGAGAAGCTCAAGAAAAAGCAGAATTTGGGCCTTACCGCCATACAGAAATTTCTTCTGCAGCTTGCCGCAGCAATAGTCCTCGTACTGCTTTTAAGGCTCGAGGGGCATTTAAGCTCCAACCTCTATATACCGTTTTTTGATGTGACGGTGCATATACCGTATGTGCTGTATATGATATTGGCCGCGTTTATAATAGTCGGGTGCGTAAACGCGGTAAATATAACTGACGGCGTTGACGGGCTTGCGGCGGGAGTTTCCATACCGGTCGCGGCGTGTTACACGTGTATTGCGGCTGCCTGGGGCTACAGCTCCGTGGGACTGTTCGGAGCGGCGCTTACCGGGGGGCTTGCCGCGTTCCTGATATTCAACTTTTATCCGGCAAAGATATTCATGGGAGACACAGGCTCGCTGTTTCTGGGCGGAGCCATCTGCGCCACCGCCTTTGCACTGGATATGCCGCTGATACTGATCCCTTTGGGTATAGTCTATATTATTGAGACGCTCTCGGACATAATACAGGTGACATATTTTAAGCTCACCCACGGCAAGCGTATCTTTAAGATGGCGCCTCTGCACCACCATTTCGAGATGTGCGGATGGGGAGAGCGCAGGATATTTGCGGTATTCACCGCGGTCTCAACAGCCTTTGCAATTTTATCTTTCTTTGCCGTTTACGGACGGTACGGAGTTTGATTTCAGCAGATTTTATCAGGAGGTGGAATAATTGAGCAGATATGACGGCGAGCCGCTGGACAGTATATCACGTGAGCCGGCCTATTCCCAACGGGAGCTCCGTGACCGCACACAGGCTAAGCATGTAAAGCGCGGACCGCTGGATCTGCCGTTCCTTCTCCTTACGCTGTTAATATTGACTATCGGCGTGGTCATGGTGCTCTCGGCCAGCTTTGCCAGAGCCTATTACACTGACAGCATAGGTAATAACCCCACCTATTATTTTGGCCGTCAGCTGCTTTTTGCGGTCAGCGGTTCGGCGCTCATGATCGCCGCGTCACGTTTTTCGGTAAGCTTCTATAAACGGATAGCCATGCCGCTTCTCATAGTGTCCGTATTTATGCTGCTTCTTGTGCCGATCATCGGCGTTTCGGAAAACGGCGCAAAAAGATGGATAAGTCTGGGCTTTACCACCTTTCAGCCCTCAGAGATCGCGAAGCTTGCGGTTATACTCTCCTTTGCTGCAATGATATGCGTCTATAAGGACAAGATGAAGACCTTTAAATATGGAGTGCTGCCTTTTGCTATAGTGCTCGTGGTCATCGTCGGCCTTCTTATACTTGAGCCGCACCTGTCGGCCTCAGTTATTATAATCGCCATAGGCGCGATAATGATGTTCGCCGGAGGAACTAAGTGGCAGTATTTTGCCGTTGGATTTGTGGCAGTCGCGCTTGTGGGGGTGCTGCTCATAACCCAGATGGGCTACGCTTCAGACCGCGTGACCTCGTGGCTTGACCCGTTTTCAGATCCGCAGGGAGACGGCTTCCAAACGATACAATCCCTGTACGCTATCGGCTCCGGCGGGCTTTTGGGACTGGGGCTTGGACAGGGAAGACAGAAATATCTCTATCTCCCGGAGGAGCACAACGACTTTATATTCTCCGTGGTGTGCGAGGAGCTTGGGTTTATCGGCGCTCTGCTGATCCTTCTGCTTTTTGCCCTGCTGATAATAAGAGGCTACTGGCTGGCGCTTCACGCCAGGGACCGCTTTGGCGCCCTTGTGATAACCGGCATAACCAGCCTTCTTGCAATACAAGTATTCCTGAATGTAGCTGTCGTCACGAATCTCGTCCCGTGTACAGGTATATCGCTGCCGTTCTTCAGCTATGGAGGCACGGCGCTGTGGATACAGCTTATTGAAATGGGCATCGTCCTGTCTATATCCAGAGATATACCGCTTAGAAGGTCAGATAAGAGGGAAGAGAAAAAATGAGATTTTTATTTGCTTGCGGCGGCACGGCGGGGCATATTAATCCCGCTCTCGCGGTCGCCGGGATGCTGCGGGACATGCTGCCCGGATCACAGTTTATATTTGTAGGCTCCGGGCGGGAGATGGAGAATAGGCTCATACCTGCGGAGGGATACGAGCTTAAGAATATCAAAATAACCGGCTTTGCCCGGGGGGTAAAGCCCCGGGATATCAAGCATAATCTCGCAACGCTTAAAAACCTGTCAATATCCGGGCGCGAATCCCGGGATATAATAGAGAATTTTAAGCCGGATATCGTTATTGGGACCGGCGGATATGTGTGCTATCCGGTGCTGAAGGCCGCGGCAAAGCGCGGCATACCGACTGTAATGCACGAGTCAAATGCCGTACCGGGACTTACGACGAAGCTCCTATCAGGCGTTGTAAATAAGATGCTTGTGGCCTTTCCGGAGGTAAGCTCATATTATAAGAAACCTGAGAACGTAGTTGTCACGGGGACGCCCGTGAGGGGCGGCTTCTTCGATATGTCGAGGGAGGAGGCAAGAAAAAAGCTTGGTATTACCGGGAAACCTCTTGTCGTATCCTTCTGGGGCTCTCTCGGAGCCGACGGCATGAACCACAAGATGGCCGATTTTATAAGGCTGAATTCCAAGAGCGGTGCAATGCGTCACATCCACGCAACGGGAAACGGCGAGGCCGGCGTGTCCAGAATGATAGAGCGCCTCAGCGAATGTGGGGTCTACGGTCTGCCCGATTGGGTGGATCTTAGGCCGTATATAGACAATATGGGCACGGTGATGGCTGCGGCCGACATTGTGCTGTGCCGGGCGGGGGCCTCGACCATAGCTGAGATAACAGGGCTTGGAAGGGCCTCGGTGCTGGTTCCTTCCCCGAATGTAACGAATAATCATCAAGAAAAAAATGCCCGTCAGCTTGAGAAAGCGGGCGGAGCGGTCGTACTAACGGAGGACAGCTGCTCAGGTGAGCTGCTGTATAATACGGTCATTGGACTTCTGAGGGATAAAGAACGTCTTTCAATGCTGGAAAAAAATTCTGCGAGGCTCGGTCAGCCCGACGCCTGCAAAAAAATAGTTGATGTTATCCTTTCACTTGTTAACTAAACCGTTTCTCGCGGCATAGTATGACCTGAAAACTAATTGCGTTTCGGGGGAGTGCTATGAGCATATTGCGAATAACGGGCGGAGAACACCTGCGCGGAAACGTGTGGGTACATGGCGCGAAGAACAGCGTCCTGCCTATAATGGCAGCCTCACTGCTCTCCGGCAGTGAGACCGTCATACATAATTGCCCGTCTCTTTCCGACGTGGAGGCAGCCATGAAGATACTGCGGCACCTCGGATGTAAGGCGGAGAAAACTGGAGATACTGTATTTATCGACTCCTCGACCATGACGCGCTGTGATATTCCCGACAAGCTCATGCGGGAGATGCGGTCATCCGTCATATTCCTTGGGGCGATACTTGCCCGGGCTGGGGAAGCGGTGCTTTCGATGCCGGGAGGATGTGAGCTTGGGCCGAGGCCCATAGACCTGCACCTTGCGGCCATGCGCGCCATGGGCGCCGAGATTGACGAGAGCGGCGGAAATCTTGTATGCCGCGGCAAAAAGCTTTCCGGCTGCCGGATAGACCTTGCGATACCCAGCGTGGGAGCCACGGAAAACAGCATGATCGCCGCCGCGGGCTGCGAGGGCTGCACGACTATAACTAACGCCGCCAGAGAGCCGGAGATACGCGACCTTGAGAATTTCCTAAAGGAGCTTGGCGTAAATGTGACAGGCGCCGGGACCTCTATAATTACGATCGAGGGTGGCGGCAGGCTTAAGAGTGCAGAGCATGAAGTCATACCGGACAGAATAGTTGCAGCGACATTTTTGGCTTCAGCGGCAGCCTCCGGTGGAAAAATAGACATATTGGGTATAATACCCGAAGATATAGCCTCCATCACGGACGTTTTTTCCGGTATGGGGATGAAGCTTAAGATAGGCGCTGACTTTATATCCGCCGACGCAACTGAGCGCATTAAGGCGTCAAAACCGGTAGTAACACGCCCGTATCCGGGCTTTCCCACTGATGCGCAGCCCCCGCTAATGGCGGCGAGCCTTATGGCGGAAGGGACGACGGTGTTTGTTGAGACGATATTTGAAAACCGCTACAGGCACGTCCCGGAGCTTTTGAGGATGGGAGCGGACATAAGGATCGATGGCCGTGTGGCCATGGTGAGCGGTGTAAAGAGCCTTCACGGTGCCTCGGTTGCGGCCACAGACCTGCGTGGAGGAGCCGCGATGGTCGTGGCAGCCCTTGCGGCAGAGGGAACTACAGAGATTTCAGAGCTGAAACACATAGACAGAGGTTACGATGGGTTAGCGGAGTCCCTCAGGATGCTGGGAGCGGACGCCGAGAGAATAGATTGAAAGGACATAAGATATGGCAGCTGGGGGCGGCAGAAAAAGAAGAAAACGCGGGGGCGGCAGAGCCCTCTATGTGACTTTGATTACAGCGCTTATTATTTTTGCTGTTATTACCGGCATGGGTGTGTTCTTTAAAATATCTGTGATAAATGTCACAGGCGTCAGTATGTATGATGATGAGCAGGTGATAGAGGCCTCCGGAATTGAGCAGGGAGACAGCATTTTCTTCATAAGGGAATCGGCCTCGGCGATAAAGATTAAAAAGGCGCTGCCTTACGCCGATGAGGTCAGAATAGTGCGAAGTCTCCCTGACACAGTGACTATCGAGGTCACGGAGAGCTATCCGCTCGCCTGTGTAAGCAGCGGCGGGAGCTGGTGGATAATTGACAAGAACGCCAAGGTCCTGGAGGAGACAAACACCTCCGGCGTCTCGGGGCTTATAGTCCTTAAGGGAGTGACTCCCATAATGCCCTCGGTCGGAGGTACGCTGGCTTTGGGTGAGGGACAGTCGGTAAAGCTTGCATATCTTAAAGCTGTGCTTTCTGCGATACTTTCCTCCGAAATGCAGGATAACGTCACTTGGCTGGATATGACGAACATAAGCTCAATACGGTTTGATTATAAAAATTTGGAGATAAACGTGGGCAAGGGCGAGGGGCTTGAGGACAAGTTCTGGCTGCTTGAAAAATTCTTTGAGGAAAACGGCGAGGACAGAAGCGGTACCGTCGACCTGTCAGTTGAGAATGAGGCTCATTACATCCCAGGCTGAAATATATTAAAAAACAGTTAAAATCGGATAATTTAAGCAATAAATATCCCGTTAGCTATTGACCTTGTAAATTTTTAAGTTTAAAATAACAACATAATTGTGTGCAGATGAAAGCAGGAAGTACAATTCCTGCGTCAGAATAATACAGGAGGATTTAATATGCCAAATACGCTTGAATCCGGCCCGGACAATGTAGTTGTCATAAAGGTCGTTGGAATTGGCGGCGCCGGAAACAATGTTGTAAACAGAATGGCGAAAGCTGGTTCACAGGGTGTGGAGCTTATAGCGCTCAACACCGATAAGCCCGCACTTTCAGTATCTGCGGCTGATAACAAGGTTCAGATCGGCGAAAAGCTCACACACGGTCAGGGAGCCGGCTCCAACCCGGAGATAGGCAAGAAGGCCGCAGAGGAGAGCCGAAACAATATATCCAAGGTGCTTGAGGATGCCGACATGGTATTCCTTGCGGCCGGAATGGGCGGAGGAACCGGCACCGGAGCTGCTCCTGTAGTTGCTGACATAGCCCGTGAGATGGGGATCCTAACGGTCGGCGTTGTGACAAAGCCCTTCAGCTTTGAGGGCAAGCTCCGTATGGACCGCGCCAATGAGGGAATAGCGGAGCTGCTTACAAAGGTCGACGCGCTGCTTATAATCCCCAATGACCGCCTTAAGCACGCTACAGACCAGAAGCTGACCTTTGCAAACGCATTTGAGATCGCTGACAGCGTCCTGCAGCAGGCCGTTAACAGCATCTCTGAGCTTATAAAGAATACAGGCTTTATTAACCTCGACTTTGCGGATGTCACCGCTATTATGAAGGACGCCGGCTACGCCCACATGGGCGTGGGCCACGCCGCCGGAAAGGGTAAGGCGGAGGATGCGGCACGCGCGGCTGTGTCCAGCCCGCTTATGGAGACATCCATCACAGGCGCCCGCGGAGTCCTCGTCAATATCACCGGCTCCATGGATATCGGTCTTGACGATGTTGAGGCCGCAGCGACCCTTGTTCAGGAGGCCGCCCATCCCGATGCTAATATCATATTCGGCGCTACCTTTGATGAGACCATGGATGATGAGATCCGCGTAACCGTTATAGCCACCCGGTTTGATGAAAAACCGACCGGCTATAAGATGCCTGAGAAGAAGTCGTCAGGGCTTTTCTCCGAGGCTTCCGAGAAGAAGGAGGCCGCCTCTGAGCCAGTCTCCGAGAAGAAAGAGGAGAAGGCCGTTCCGGAGGAAGAGGATCCCTTCACAAAGATATTTGAAATATTCAACAATAAATGATTTATGATAAGCAGGCCCCGCCAAACCGGCGGGGCCTGCTTATTGTTTAAATGACGGAAACACAAAGTTTACAATTTATTAAACTACATTTTTTCTGCTCGATTAATATATTTTTAGAAATTAACCGGTAAAAAACCGGATATCTTTTTGACAGAAGGGCAGATAAAATGAAGCAGAAACTCCGGAATTTCTTTATGGGAAGAAACGGTATGGACTCCATAGCGAAGCTCACGCTGTGGATATCCATGCTCTTCCTTATAGCATCCATGTTCACCACGAAAGTGTTGGAGGGGGCGTTAAGCTCAGCACTGTGGGCCGCGGGGCTGGTGCTGATAATATACACCTATTGGCGGATGTTTTCAAAGAATATCTATAAGCGCAGCGCCGAGAATGACAGATATATCGCTGCGACCGGCGGCATAAGGGCATTTTTCCGAAATCTGCGGGTGAGGATATCCCAGAGGAAGAACTACAGGTTCTTCAAGTGTCCCTCCTGCCATGCAATGCTTAGAGTACCGAGGGGAAAGGGAAAAATACAGATAACCTGTAAAAAATGTGGAAACAGATTTTCCGGTAAGACCTGAATGGGGGAATTAATATGACAGACCCATATGCGGAGCTTGGGCTGCCAACGGGGGCATCAGAAGCTGAGGTCAAGGAAGCCTACAGAAAGCTTGCAAAAAAATACCACCCGGATCTAAATCCCGGCAATGCCGAGGCGGCGGAGAAGATGAAGCGAATCAATGCCGCCTATGAGCAGATAATCAGCGGCAGCTGGCGGCAGCAAAGCTCAGGGACCGCCGATCCCGCGGGTAATGCCGGACAGAGCCATTACGGCTATGCGTCGGATAATGGGCAGTATCAGGACCCATATGTCCAGTGGTACCGGCAGTATTCTGACAGCAGCCGGGACGAGTATAGGACGGTGCATGTACGCCCCGGGAGGATACTGCTGTATATGATTATTTTCTTTTTTCTTATACAGCTGTTATTCAGGCTTATGTTTGGAGGGCTGTTCAGCGGCCCCTCCTACTTAGACGGCGAAGGAGAAAACAGCAGTTACGGTTATGGTTATTACGGCTTCCCGGTCCAGCCACAGGAGGGCGATGAGGACAGCCGCGGTTACTATTACTATTTTGAACCGCAGAATACGCCCAACAGCAGTGAGTTGGAGACTTGAAAGGAAACAATCATATGTCAAGAATAATCGGAATAGACCTTGGTACAACAAATTCATGTATGGCGATCATGGAGAGCGGCGGACCTGTGATAATTCCCAACGCCGAGGGCGGGCGCACTACCCCATCTGTCGTGGCGTTCACAAAAAACGGCGAGCGCCTTGTGGGCGAGGCCGCCAAGCGTCAGGCGGTGGTAAATCCAGAACGCACTATAAGCTCGATAAAGCGCGACATGGGGACAGACCGAAAAATTAAAATTGACGGGAAAACCTATCAGCCCCAAGAGATCTCAGCCATGATACTGTCGAAGCTGAAAAAGGATGCTGAGAGCTGGCTGGGAGAACCGGTGACCGAGGCTGTTATAACTGTACCGGCATATTTTTCAGATGCACAGCGTCAGGCCACGAAGGACGCCGGGACCATCGCGGGGCTTAACGTACAGCGCATCATCAATGAGCCTACCAGTGCGGCACTGGCCTATGGAGCAGACAAGGAACTTGGTCAGAAAATACTCGTCTATGACCTTGGCGGCGGTACATTTGACGTATCGGTTCTCGATATTGGCTCCGGAGTTATTGAGGTTTTGGCTACCGCCGGCAACAACAGGCTGGGCGGAGACGATTTCGACAAGTGCGTTATGGACTGGATAATATCGGAGTACAAACGCTCGGAGCGCGTGGATCTCACGCGGGATGCCGCTGCCATGCAGCGGGTTAAGGAGGCGGCGGAGAGGGCGAAGATAGAGCTGTCCGCCCAGACGACAACAAATATAAGCCTTCCGTATATCACCGGAGGCAAGGATGGCGCCAAGCACCTTGAGATGACCCTTACAAGGGCAAAATTTGACGAGCTGACGGCCCATCTTGTTAAAGCCACCATGGAACCTGTGCGTCAGGCGATAACAGATTCCGGCGTAAATCTCGGGGAGATAAGCCGTGTGCTGATGGTTGGAGGGTCCTCACGCATACCGGCGGTCCAGGAGGCCGTCCGCCAGTACACCGGAAAGGAGCTGTTTAAAGGCGTGAATCCCGACGAATGTGTGGCCATGGGAGCCTGCCTTCAGGGGGGAGTCCTCACAGGCGTGGTGGGCGGATTGCTGCTTCTGGATGTGACGCCGCTCTCCTTAGGCATTGAAACGCTGGGGGGTGTCTGTACAAGGGTGATAGAGCGCAACACAACCCTGCCCATATCAAAGAGCCAGATATTCACTACCGCCGCGAATTATCAGACTTCGGTGGAGGTCCACGTTCTTCAGGGGGAAAGGCCCATGGCAAACCAGAATAAGACGCTGGGGCGCTTTAGACTTAACGGTATCAGGCGGGCGATGCGGGGTGTGCCGCAGATAGAGGTTACGTTTAATATCGACACCGACGGCATCGTCAATGTCTCTGCCAGAGATCTTGATACAGGTAAGAGCCAGCAGATAACGATAACCGCCTCCTCAAATATGAGTCAGGCTGATATCGATAAGGCGATAAAAGACGCCCAGCAGTATGCGGCTGAGGACGAGCATATCCATGAACAGGCTATGCTCATGGAGAGAGCCGAGCAGCTTTTATACCGCGCCGCCGCTGCTGAAAAGGGAATGGACAAGGCAAAGAAAAAGGCTCTAAAAGCCTGTGAAAAGCGTGTTGCAAAGGCGATGAAGGACAAAAATGAAGCTGAGCTTTCGTCGGCCTGTACAGAGCTTGAGGGGCTTCTTTAAGGACGGCGTCCCTCTTAAAGAAGCACGCTGCCTCCGGTTTGCTGGGGGTGCTTGATATAAAATCCCCGGCAGATTTGCGTCTGCCGGGGATTGGTTTATATTTTCTGAAGGATAAATGCTCTTTTATTGCCCCAAATACCGCGCGGAGAGCGTGTGCATCATCTCCGTGTAGCGGTCCTTGCACTCTGTAAGGCGGCCCGCTCTAATATCCCGGACACAGGGGAGGATATAATCCTCACGCAGCTGGGCAAGACGCACCCTACTGTCGTCACACAGACGGATACAGGCGACGATCATGGGGGCAGTGGCGTAATACTCCTCAATAAGGGCCGGCCCATCCGGTTGGGCGCGCAGATATCCATCACGGAAGGCGCGCAGAAGCGCCAGCTCCTCGCAATCATCCGGCTTGCCATCTGCTTCACACACGGCAGTGGTAATAAAGCAGAGCTTCCGCTTAAAGCCCTGTTCGATCACGTCGCGGGTGCTGACAGTAAATGGGGCCTTTGGAAAACGCCGGCACCACTCGTCATGTATGGCACTGACCAGCTTAGGAACATTGGCCAGCCCCATGTCAAGGGCAGCCGGAACGGTATAGATGGCCATAATAGAGCGCATATCATCAAAAAAGCGGCCGGCACCTCCATGCCCCTTGCTGTAGCGCGCCTCGGTCTGCCGCAGCATTTCAAGGCCGTCTACAAATTGCACTGCGGCCGCTGCTGCCATCTCACCGGCCTGCTCGGGCGATGCGGCCATAAGCCGGTCAAGCGCGGCGAAGGTGGGGTAGTGCTTGGCCTTGTAGTCTTCTAAAATGACAGGATATGTCTGCCTGCCAAACTGGGAGTGGATGTCCAGATGATCAGATACGCACCGGACAAGCTCAACGGCGGCGCTTTCAAACGCGGATGAATGGGTACCATCGGGCGTTTGGCCGAGTTTCATCTTATGCCCGCAGTACACGCAGGAAAACTCGGTAAGCTGGGCCGGAACCTGTATCTCCCGGCCACAGCCGGAGCACTTTGTGGTAAAAAACCTTTCGGACATATGTGGTCCCCCATCCCTTTATTTGCCGCTGTCGGTGTCCTCAGGCTCGCCTGACTCCTCAATATCCTCATCACCGGAATTGTCATCTTCAGCTGGCTCATCTTTCAGGGAGGCGGCCTCCTCCTCAGACTTCAGCCGGTAATAATCATCAAGCTCCTCCTTGCGCTGGGCAATCATGGCGCGCATAGAGAAAAAGGCGATGACTACAGCCACCAGAATGAATACTATGCCTCCGGCGATAAGCCAAGGACCGGCGTTACCGTCATATTCGCCGGTAATGACGCCTTTGATGATTTTATAGGCCAGATAGATGAGGTAGGCGGCAGCCAGCAGGCGTATGATATGACTGCTCTCGCGCTTTTGGGAGGCACGGAGCTTATCGGACTGATCAGTGCTGTCAGGGGTGTTGGGGACGCGGCTTTCAGCTCCGGGATCACTTTTCTTGTCAGCAGACATAGTACAACTCCTTATTCAAAATAAGAGCAGGCTTTCTGATAGTCGGAATTACGCTTTAAGCTCGACCCACAGGGAGTCATAAAGGTCAAGAGTCTCCTGGGGCAGGCTCAGGAACACCTCGCAGCGGGAGATGACCTCGTCGCTGGGGAACATAATATCGCGGATCCAGTCCTCAAGGTCCTCGGAGTAAATCGCGCAGGACTCTGTATTCGGGCTGGCATAGCCTGTGGCATCCATATTTGCAAGGGAAACGTCGGTTTCGCACATATAGTTTATAAACTTCTCCGCCAGCTCCTGGTTTTCAGAGGTGGCGGGTATACACATGGCGTCAACATAGAAGTTTGCCCCCTCGTCCGGGACTACGAATTTTAGGTCGGGGTTGTTGTCCAGCATACAGATGTAATCACCAGCGTAGTAGGCGCCTATAAGTGCCTCGCCGCCCTCAAGCTTATCGTACATCTGGTCCTGGAAATATCCCTGAAGGAGGGGCTTCTGCTGCTCAAGAAGCTCATAGGCATTGCGTATCTCAGTCTCGTCGGTGGTGTTCATGGAGTAGCCGAGAGCCTTAAGTGCCACACCGAAAGCATCACGGGTGGAATCGAACATCAGAATCTGGCCGGAGTATTTCTCGTCAAACATGGTGCTCCAGCTGTGGATATCCTCGTCGATCTCGGCACCGTTATAGATGATGCCGACAGTACCCCACATATAGGGGACGGAGTAGAGACCCTCCGGATCGTACTCAAGGTTTTTGTAGCTGTCGCCGATAAGGGAATAGTTGGGGATGTTGTCAAAATCAAGCTCCGCCAGCATCCCTTGTTCGGCAAGGCGGGCTATCATATAGTCAGAGGTTATCACCACGTCATAGTCGGCGCCGCCGGTCATGAGCACGGAGTAGAGGGATTCGCAGGTCTCATAGGTGGTGTAGTTTACCTTGATGTTGTATTCATCCTCAAAGGCCTTGTAGACGTCCTCGTCAATATATTCACCGAAGTTATAAATGTTTATCTCGCCGTCGTAACTCTTGCTGCAGCCGGCCAGAGACATAACAGCAAGCGCCATGCAAAGCACGACTGTGATGGAAACTATTCTTTTTGTCATTTCTTTACCTCACTTATGAAGATTCTGACGGCGCTTTGCTTCCTGACGGGAGGAGCGCACGTTAACAATTATGAGAAGTGTCAGGACTGTTATGAACAGCAGGGTTGAAATTGCATTGATTTTCGGGGTGACGCGCTTTTTGGTCATGGAGTAGATCGCCATGGCCAGCGTCTGAGTGGTTGAGCCGGCGGTAAAATAGCTTATAACGAAGTCGTCTATTGACATCGTAAAGGCTATGAGCGCGCCGTTGACTACTCCCGGCATGATCTCCGGTATTACCACTTTCCAAAGGGCGCCAAAGGGCGTGCAGCCCAGATCCTGTGCCGCGTCCATAAGATTGCGGTCAAGCTGCTGAAGCTTGGGCATGACGGACAGGATCACGTATGGGACGTTAAAGGTTATGTGGGCTGTGAGCAGTGTCCCAAAACCCATACTGAACTTTTCGGGAAGGTGAGTCCCGAAGGTATCGTTTATCCAGCCGGTGAAATTGCCCAGAACGGAGAACGCCGCCACGAAGAGCAGGCAGAGGGAGACGCCCGTCACGATATCCGCGTTTGTAAGAGGAATACTGTTTATGGTCATGAGCGGAGTACGGACACGCTTTTTCATGTTGAAAAAGCCGATGGACGCCGCAGTGCCCAGTACTGTTGAAATTATCGCCGCCAGAATGGATATCGCAATGGTGGTATACAGCGAGGACATGATAACGGAGTCCTCAAAAAGCCTAGCGTACCAGTCCAGCGTGAAACCGCTCCATACCGTGCGGCTGTTGGAGCTGTTGAAGGAAAAGACTATCAGAACAAATATGGGCGCGTAAAGAAATATATACACAAGGGCTGTAAAGATGCGCGCCGGCAGAAATACTTTCCTTTTCAAAACATCACCGCCTGTTCATCATCTGAGCCGAAGCGGTTCATTATTGCCATACATACCATGACGACTATCATCATGATCAGCGCGATGGCGCTGCCAAGGTGGGGATTGTACGCCCCTCCGAGGAACTGCATCTCAATGAGGTCGCCCAGCAGCATGCTCTTGCTCCCGCCGAGAAGCTTGGAGATAACAAAGGTGCTTACCGCCGGCACAAAGACCATGGTTATGCCGGAGAGCACTCCGGAGAGGCTCAGGGGGAATATCACCCGGCGAAACACAGTCATAGGACGGGCACCCAAGTCGTGTGCCGCCTCAATGAGCGAGTGGTCGATCTTCACAATGACGGAATAGATCGGCAGCACCATAAACGGCAGGTAGTTGTACACCATACCAAGAACCACCGCGTAGGGCGTGTTTATAATGTTTATCTGCCCCAGTCCCAGAAGCCTTAGAAGCTTGTTTAAAAGCCCGGTGTTTTCAAGTATGGACATCCATGCGTAAGTCCTGAGAAGGAAATTCATCCACATGGGCAGCATGATCAGCATGACCAGTATACCCTGTATCCGGGAGCTTTCGCGGGCGAGGATGTACGCCAGCGGATAGCCGATAATGAGGCATATCGCCGTTGCGATAAACGCCATTAAGAAGGACCTGCCGAAAACTGACAGATATCCTCCCATTGTGGAGAAATTATCCAAAGTAAATTCGCCGCCGGAGGCAGTAAAGGCGTATACAACTATTATTATTATCGGTGCGACTACGAAAAGCGCCATCCATAGGATGTAGGGGTAGGCTAAGGCTCTAGCTTTCATACTCTTCTGCCTCCGCGGACTCAGGCTCCTCGTATTCCGCATCGCTTATCTCGTCATACTCGGCACTGTAGGAGCTGTAATCCCCGAACATTCCGGAATACTGGCTCTTTTTCATAACATGGAAGCCATCCGGATCGATCTTGATGCCGATCTTTGAGCCTACCGGACAAAAGTCCGTGGTCTCGATAAGCCACTTGAATCCCTTGAAATCAACGATGATGTCGTAGTGCATCCCTTTGAAGGTGACGCTTGTGACAAGACCTGTAAGAGCGCCGCTCTTGAGATCCACAATGTCCACATCCTCGGGACGGATCACCACGTCTACAGGCTCATCCGGGGCAAATCCGGTGTCGAGACATTGGAAGCGCTTTCCGAATATCTCCACGACCTTATCCTCACGCATGATGCCGTCTACAATGTTGGATTCGCCGATAAAGTCAGCCACGAAGGCGTTTTTAGGTTCGTTGTAAATATCCTCCGGGGTGCCGATCTGCTGGATCTTGCCCTCGTTCATGACCACGACAGTATCGCTCATTGCAAGAGCCTCCTCCTGATCGTGGGTCACGTATATAAAGGTGATGCCCATCTGCTGCTGGATCCGCTTAAGTTCCTGCTGCATATCCTTGCGAAGGCGCATATCGAGCGCGCCCAGCGGCTCATCTAAGAGCAGCACCTTTGGACGGTTAACGAGAGCGCGCGCTATAGCCACACGCTGCTGTTGGCCGCCTGAAAGGGAAGAGACGGAGCGGTGCTCAAAACCCTTGAGAGAAACTACCTCAAGCATCTCGTGAACACGCTGGTCGATCTCCTCCTTAGATAATTTGATTTTCTTCTTTTTTTCCTTTTTAGATTTATCTGTCCCGTCCGACTCATACTTCGGTATGCGCAGGCCAAAGGCCACATTGTCATAGACGTCCAGATGCGGGAAAAGCGCGTATTTCTGGAATACTGTGTTTACTTGTCGCAAGTGCGGCGGGACATCATTAATCCTCACCCCGTCGAACAAGACGTCTCCCGAGGTAGGTACGAGAAAACCGCCTATGATCCGCAGTGTTGTGGTCTTGCCGCAACCGCTGGGTCCGAGCAGCGTGAGGAATTCTTTGTCATTAAAATAGATGTTCATATTGTCCAGAATGGTCTCTCCATCGAAAGACATGGACACGTCGGTAAGACGTATAAGCTCTTTGGACATTATCCTCCCCCTCATTTCACGGGGCACCTTCATACCCCGCACAGAATTATGGAATTAAATATACAGATTAAGGCGATAAAAGTCAATGAATAATCATGTTAAATCGAATAATTTTTCGACAAATTCCGGGTCGGGGACAGAAAAGCTGCTGCCGTTCAGATAGTTCAGCGCTCCGGCGTCGGACTTAAAGGCGAAGGTGAGCTTATAGGAGTACAGCGCCTGCCCGGGTATGCCGAGCTTTGAGGCCAATTTGTCGGTGCCGTATTTGCCGTCACCCACAAGCGGGTGGCCGGCGGCGGCAAGCTGCGCACGTATCTGGTGGGTGCGTCCGGTAAGAAGCTCGCACTCGACCAGAGAAAGCCCATCTTTTTCCGCTAAGGTCCGGTAGCGGGTCGCGGCGGATTTGGCTCCCTTTTCCGGAGAAGAGCGGACGTATACGCGGTTTTGCTTTGCGTCTTTAAAAATGTATCCGCGAAGCTCGCCGTCTTTTGGACGCATCGTGCCGTGTATCGCCGCCAGATAGCGCTTATCTATCTCACGCGTGCGAATCTTTTCGTCGATTATCCTCAGTGCCTCGGCGGTCTTGGCGGCTATTACTATACCGCCGGTATTCCGGTCTATACGGTTGCAAAGAGCAGGTGAGAAGGAGTTTTCGGATTTTGGATCCCACTGCCCGCCTTTGTATAGATAGGCCTTGATGTTT
>JBJDXR010000028.1:0-112183 GCA_051866775.1 Oscillospiraceae bacterium
AAAACCACTAAAAAGGACTAAAATTGGTAAGAAAAATAGTTTTATATCTCTTTGTCTATTGCCCTGCAAAGTTTGTGCGCCTCTCGCAGAAAACACTTGCATAACCCCTCGGTCAGAGTAACAATCTAACCAACCTAAAATGCGAAACGCTTCCCGTCCTGGGCCGGTGAAAAATCACCGGTTTGGGGCGGGAAGCATTTTTGACCACATAAATGACCACAGACAGCGCCGTAACACCGGTCAAACGCAGGTTCAAAGAGGTCTAAAGTGCAAGTAAAAACGAGTGGAAATGACTAAAGACCATTAGAAATAACCAGAAAAAGTTTTTCTTTGCTCTTTGAGAGCAGGATGCCGTAGCTTAAAATTGCAGCAAAGATTTTTAAGGCGCAGCGTGCAGAATCATCCCATGTGAGGAGACAAATCCCCCATACTTAACCACGTCGGGCGCATATAGTGCCCGACATGGGGCTTCATGAAATTAACTTTTCCAATTTCTCTATGGTCTCCACCGGGCTGGCGCAGGCTCTTTCCCGGCACAGGTAGTACCGGACTCCTGACGCCGGGATGGGATATTCTGAGGTAAAAGGCGCTAGTGCGGCAAGGCATGCATCGTCCGCAGGGGTTTTTATCAGGATCGTAAGCCCGGGCCGGGGCTTCTCCCTGAGAAAGGTCACTAAAGCCTCAGGCGGCTTTTCCGCCGCGCACACAAGCTCCGCTGTGGGCCAAAGCTCCTCCAGCAGCGTCAGAAGCGTAAAGCTGTGCCCCGACGGGTAGCTCTGAATTGCCCCCGCCAAATAAGAGAGTTGCAGATTCGCCGCTTCCCTCCAGCGTGTCTCTCCGGTCAGCCGCGCCATCCTGGAGATCACCAGTGCCGCCACCGCATTGCCTGAGGGCATCGCACCGTCATAGACCTCCTTGGTGCGGGTAATGAGCTGCTCGCCATCCTTTGCATATGGATAGAAGCCGCCCTGTTCCCAGTCAAAAAAGAGCTCCAGCAGGAGCTTTGCCAGAGCGCAGGCTTCCTCCAGAAGATCTGTGCGGAAGGTCGCCCCGTAAAGCTCCAGCAGCCCCCAAGCATAGAATGCGTAGTCCTCCAGCTTGCCCGGATGGGCCGTCTCCCCTTCCCGCCAACGGGCCAGCAAACGGCCATTGCTCTCTTTCAAGTTTTTTCCAACGAAGCTGACCGCACGCCCGGCTGCTTCCAAATAGCGGCGGTCGTTCAGAACCAGCCCCGCCCGGGCAAGGGCCGCGACCATCAGGCCGTTCCATGCGGTGAGCACCTTGTCATCCCGGTGAAGGCTCGTCCGGTCCTTCCGGTACTCATACACCTGCTCCCGCAGCGCTTTTACCTCCCCCGGCTCATGTTCCCAGTCGGCCGCGGCGATCAGATTTGGGATGCTCTTTTCCTCAAAATTGCCCCTGTTTGTAATACCAAACCGTCGGCAGAAGCGCTTTGCCGCCTCCCGGCCCAGAATTTCCGATACTTCTTCCGGGGAAAAGACGTAGTACTTACCCTCCACACCATCGCTGTCCGCATCCTGGCCACAGTAAAAGCCGCCCGAGGGGTCCGTCAGCTCCGTAAGGACGTAATCCAGAGTACGGCGGACGACCTCCCTGTAATAATCACGGCCGGTCTGCTGATAAGCCTCCGTATAGGCAAGGGCCAGCAGGGCGTTGTCGTAGAGCATCTTCTCAAAATGGGGCACCAGCCACTGCCTGTCGGTGGAGTACCGGGAGAAGCCTCCGCCCATGTGGTCAAATAGTCCACCGCGATACATATGTTTCAGGGTCAGCTCCGCCATTTCCCGCGCGCGGCAATCACCGGTCAAATGGGCATACCGCAAGAGAAACAGCAGATTATGGGCAGTTGGAAACTTGGGAGCCTGCCCGAAGCCGCCCCATTGCCGGTCAAAGCTTTGGGCAAATTGGGACACCCCTGCACTTACGAGCGCCCGGCTTGGGGTACCTGGCCATACCTTTTCCTCCTGACGGAGATGCTCGGTCAACGCGTTCCCCGCAGCGGTCAGTTCTTCGCGGTTTTCCCGCCAGCGATGGGCTGCCTGTTTAAGCAGAGACAGCAGCTGCCATTTGGGTAGATAGGTCCCGGCCCAAAAGGGCTTTTGATCGGGAGTCAAGAGCACGGTGAGCGGCCAGCCGCCGGAACCGTTCATAGCGATGCAGGACGCCATATAGACCGCGTCCACATCGGGGCGCTCCTCCCTGTCTACTTTTACGGGGATGAAGTACCGGTTGAGCACCGCCGCTATATCCTCCTGCTCAAAGGATTCATGAGCCATGACATGGCACCAGTGGCAGGTGGAATAGCCAATGCTCAGAAATATTGGCTTATCCTCCCGTTGGGCCTCCTCCAAGGCCGAAGGACCCCAAGGACGCCAGTCCACGGGATTCTCCGCATGCTGGAGCAGATACGGGGATTTTTCATATTGCAGCTGATTAGGCATGATGATTCCTTTCGTCCGCGTATTCAAAACCGGCGCAGCGGTCTGTGTGTTCAAACAGGAGCTCATCTCCGGACCAAAAGCGGTAACGCATATGAGCGCACAGGCTTTCGTGGATGATACGGCCCATGCTTCCCTCTGCAGGAGCCCGTAGAGAGCACCCCTGCCCTTCCAGCAGCTCCACTGCCAAGCGGTACTTCCCTTGGCGGATCACCGCGCCGGCAGCGGACCACTGTTCGACCCGGGCGCCCCGGTAAGTTGCCAGGCGGTATTCCCGCCCGCTTAAAAGCACCGCACAGATGCAGCCTGTGAAACAGCCAATCGCCAGCGGAATGGCGGCGATTGAGAGCATCAGGCTGCCGCTCTGCGGCTTCTTCCATGCGCATTGGGTCCAGAGGTAGGCGCTGGGAAAGGAGCGTCCCCGGTCGGTCTCGATGTATCCCGTGCCACCTGAAAAATTCATTCTCTTTCCATTCAGAACCAGTGTTCCCTCCAAGGACTGTCCCATGCTGATAACTCCGTGGGAGCACTCCATTTGGGAGAGAAATCGAAAAGGGCCCATGATATCTGACCTGAGGGGCGTAAACGGGCCATAGCGCAGGGCGCTGTGAAGAGACAGTCCGTCTTGTTCTATATTGAGCTGTACTCCCTCACGCGTAAAAAGGCTTTGTCCAAGCCTAATCTGAAACGCCCTTTCTGAAGCGCTGAATTCCGTGTCAGGATATTCCAGCCACCACGCTTGATCGTCCGCGACGACCTGAAGGGAGGCGCTGCGCCGCCCCTCACGGTCGATGTGCAGCGCCGGGATAAAAGCAAGTGCGCGCCCCTCCTGCGTCTGGTGCTTCAGGTACCAGCCCTCAAAATACGGCCCGCGCTTTTCCGTGCCGTGATAATATTTCGTCATATACTCACCCGGACAATGCTATACGTCGTTATTCCGGATAGATTTCTTCTTGGCATTACGATTTTGATTCTGGTTCTCACGGGTCAGGGGCGTCTGTCCATTCGCTTTTTCTTTTCTGACCTTTTTGGGATCAGGTTGACTGTCTTTCGGCATGAAGTCTACTCCTATCGTTTGGTGTTGGGGCCAAGTGCTTCTTTTTTGCTGTTATGCCGCTGATTTGGATTGTGGTTTTTCAGCTGCTGGTTCTTATCCGCTTTTTCTTGTAGCTTTTCCTGACTTTTCTCCGGCATCCGCCCACCTCCTACATGATATGGTCGTCCGTTTGGTAATCGAGGACCTGACAGCCCATCGCTTCAAGCCGTCTGCTGATACGGTCAGGCTGAACGCCTGTGGTATCAAAATCCACAGTAACTCGGTTGGAACTGTCGCTGATACTGACCGAACTTACCCCCGGCAACGCATCCAGTTCCCGCTTGATCACCTTTATATCGTGCCTATCATCTAAACCGCCTAAAGTAAAATATACGCTTGCTTTTGACATTACGGTCACCTCAGCTTTAGTATGCGTGCCGGCCGGCCACTTTATCCGGAAGCTTACTTGAATGAATATATCAGTCCCCTTATTCCCAATTTTGCATATTCTGATAAGAGAACCATTACCGTATAAGGAGAGTATTTCGATGAAGCGATCCGTTCCGCTGGAACCTGCCGCAGAAGCCGTCTGCAATAAAAGTGCCGTTCCGCCTCTGATTTTTCAGCTGCCGCCCGAACAGGGACGCAGAATTTTGGAAGAGGCACAGGATACGCCGGTATATAAATATCCTGCCGAAATCTCCGTCAGGGAGATCGATACCGGAAAGTGGGGAAAGATACCTGTTTATCTTGCTGCATCTCATATGGATGCTGACATAAGGAACGTGATTTTCTATATTCATGGCGCAGGCTGGGTATTCGGCAGTTTTCACACCCACGAAAAGCTGGTTCGGGAGCTTTCCGTGAGAACAAATTCTCTGGTTGTATTCCCTGAATACTCCCGTTCGCCTGAAGCCAAGTATCCGACGGCCATCGAGCAATGTTATTTTATCCTTTCTCACCTCTGGGAGATTCTTGGAGGCCTCTGCCCAAATGTGAACCGCAATACACTGACAGTTGCGGGAGACAGCGTCGGCGGAAATATGGCCATTGCCACGGCGCTTATGGCAAGCAGACGCAGCGGCCCGAGCATACAGAAGCTGCTTTTGTATTATCCGGTGACCAACGCTTGCTTTGACACACCGTCCTATCGCCAGTTCGCAGTCAATTATTATCTGTACCGGGCCGGGATGCAGTGGTTTTGGCGGCAATATACGACCTGCATGGAGGACAGAAATCAAATCACAGCGTCCCCCCTTCGGGCAAATCTGGATTGTTTGAAGTGTCTTCCTGAAACCATGATCATCAACGGGCAGGCAGATGTTCTGCGCAGCGAGGGAGAAGCCTTTGGAGAAAAGCTCCGCTGTGCGGGCGTGGAGGTCACCGCGATCCGGGTACAGGGTACGATTCACGATTTTGTCATGCTGAATGCGCTCGACCAGACAAATGCCTGCCGCACGGCCATGGATGCGTCTGTTGCGTGGATCAACCGTAAAAACGGATGTACCGGCCTGTGATTGACAAAACTGGCTTTCCCTCCGTGTGACGAAGAAAATCGGAAAAGCTATCGTTGCTGACTTGGCTGAGATCAAAACCGTCAAGCCCTACTCCATATAACCAACAAGAACGAACCGGAGTATCACCCAAATTCTGGCTGACGCTCCGGCTTTTTTTATCTGTCATCCTGTGTGGACAATTGGCGCAGGGTGATCCTGGCAGCGCAGTGCGTCTCCGGTATCTCCCCCGGCAGCTTTGCCGCCTGTCCCACTGTGTACATTATCGGAAAACACCTCCCTAAATCTTTTTGAAAAAGTCTTGACTTAAAGTAAGCTCCAACTTTTATAATTAATATGCAGTCCAAGAAAATAATGGCGTGTGACAGCAAATAATCAACTCTGAAATTTGGAGGAACTGAACATGAGCAAGAATGTTTTGATTTTATCCGGCAGTCCCCGTAGGGGCGGCAACTCCGATCTGCTGTGCGACGAGTTTATGCGGGGTGCGGCGGAGAGCGGCAACCAGGTTGAAAAGATTTTTCTGCGAAGCAAAAATATCGCGCCCTGCAATGCCTGTTATTACTGCAAAAACAGCGGCGGCAAGTGCGCTATTCAGGACGACATGGCTGAGATTTTGGACAAGATGCAGGCCTCTGATGTAATTGTCATGGCAAGCCCGGTCTACTTCTATTCCATCAATGCCCAGATGAAGGCGGTCATTGACCGCTGTTTGCCCCGGTGGACCGATATTCACAACAAGGAATTTTACTACATAATGACCGCCGCCGAGGACAGTGATACAGTCATGGACTGCACGCTGGAGTGCTTCCGGGGCTTTGCGGCCTGTCTGGATGGGGCGAAGGAAATGGGTGTCATTGAGGGAAAGGGCGTCTACGAGGCCGGAGCAATCCGTTCCACCCGGTACATGGAGGAAGCCTACGAGATGGGCAAGGGTGTATAATACCATTCTTCCACGAAAAAGAAACATTTTCATGGAATCCGCCGCTAAAAACACCCCATTAGCGCTATAAAAATAAAGCTCTGCGTGCTGGACGCATCGGCGGTGGGCTGCCGCTCCATCGACGCGGCACAGAGCTGCTTTAATGAGAAACAGGTTGACAGCGCCATCCAAAAGTCCGGCGTACCCCGGGAGGATATTTTCCCGGCTTCCAAGGTCCGGAAGCATGGTAGGTTCCGCCTTCCGCAGGTTCAAAGTTCTGCCTCTTGCACCAAATTTGTTGGAAAAACCGCCTAAACAGGCGGTTTTTCTGCGTTATAAGTTCGGATTTTAAAATAGCAGCTCAAGCTGTCCCGACAGGTTTGGGGCAGCGCAAAAGAAACAGCGGCGGGAAAATCCCGCCGCCGTAATTCGGCTCAAGGCGTCTGCTCCTGTTTTCGGCTCTTTTCTCTGAGAACATTTGGTATGGAATTCTTCAGGATAAGCAGGATATAATCAATCAACTCCTGACGGCCATACCGTTCTTTTTCCTTAAAGTAATTAATCAATGTGCCTGCCAGCGCCTCCGTATAGAAGCTCGACAGGAAACCTTTAAAGCTGTCGTCCACGGCTACACCAATTTCATCCGCAATGCTGTCTATAATCGAGCGCACAACGCTGTCCATATCCGTCAGGAAAAACCGCTTCATTTCATCCCGCCCCATGGAATCATAGGCACAGTTGATAATGTGCTTATTGGCATCCACATAATCGATCACAAAAGCGATCGCTTCCTCAGGGTTAACAAGCAGATCAAAGCTTTTTACGACCTCTATTGCCTCCTGATCCAGCATCCATTTGAGCAGAGCATAGATATCTTCAAAATGATAATAGAATGTTTTACGGTTGACACCGCAGTCATTTATGATCTCGCTTACGGTGATTTTTGAAAAGGGCTTCGTTCCCATCGCCTTTTTCAGGGATTCCGCAAGCGTTTTTTTCGTATTGAGAGAAGTAATTTCATGTTTCATCTGTACTCTCCTAAAGACGTGTATATATTTATTATACACTTGTCCGTCAAATATTCAATAGAGAAATTTACTCAGCTGTTGAAAGCGCCCAAGCTCTTGATTTGACCATCAAATGATCCGTGTCTGTCCGAATTTTACCCAATGTCAAATCATTTGACCGTTTTATATGCGCGCCTGCCGTCCTACAATGTGTCAATAAAATAAGGAGGGTGTCACATGAAAAAGTATGATAGGCAGCTGTGATGAATTGGAGCGGGTCACATATGATTAAAGGAGGTACTCATGTGCTCAGGAGAAAATATATTATTCAAATGCGAACACCGCTTGGCAATCGGTCCGGAACACTGGAAGTACAAATAGAAAAAGACACGGTTAAGGGTTATTTGGATGTACTGAAACATTCGGAACCGTTTGAAGGCTGCATTGATGAGGATGGGCACTGCTGCATCAGTGGAAAACTGATCACCCTTATGAATATCATTCCCTATACCGCAACCGGACGTATCACCTTGGATTCTTTGGATCTATCCCTGAAAGGCGGACGAAATATTTTTTCCGTCACGGGGACCATTTTCCGGGAGGTGTAAACGGTGATTCTGTCCGACAAAGCCACTAAGCAAAGGAGCGTAGATGCTTATGAATGAGCAGCCGCTTAATAAAAGCGGGAACAACTTTATGATAAAACTTGCCACCTTCATCGTGGACAAACGCAATCTGTTTTTCCTGTTGACGATCATCGGTATCATTTTCTCCGTGATCTCCCGAAACTGGATACAAGTCGAAAACGAGCTGGCAGAATACCTTCCGGATGATTCGGAGGCCAGGCAGGGACTGGATGTAATGGAGGATCAGTTCATCACCTACGGAAGTGCTAAGGTCATGGTGGCCAATATTACACTGCCGCAAGCCAGGGAGCTGTGCGATGAGCTTTCCGAACTGGAGGGCGTTCAGAGCATCACTTTCGATGAGCAGGAGAATTACAAAGAGGTATCCGCACTGTATACCATCACCTTTGACTATGCGGATACGGATGACCAATGTCTTGACGCTTTGGAGCAGGTGGAAGAGCTGGTATCGGAGCAGGACTATTACATATCCACCGATTTGGGCGACCAGCAGGCGGAGGCTATCGACGCCGAGGTTCAGGTGATCATGGTCTATGTCGCAATAGTCGTGGTATTGGTTCTGCTTCTGACCTCCCAAACTTGGGCGGAGGTTCCGGTACTGCTGCTAACCTTCGTCACCGCCATGATTCTGAATTTGGGAACTAACTTCCTGCTTGGGACCATCTCTTTCGTATCCAATTCGGTAACCAGTATTTTGCAGCTAGCGCTGTCTTTGGACTACGCAGTCATCCTGTGCAACCGCTTCAAAGAGGAGCACGAGACGCTGCCTCTGCGGGAGGCAGTCATTGCGGCACTTAGCAAAGGCATTCCGGAAATTGGATCCAGCAGTCTGACCACCATTGGCGGTTTGGTCGCCATGATGTTCATGCAGTTCAAGATCGGTCCGGACATGGCCATCTGCCTTATCAAGGCTATTTTGTATGCGCTCTTATCTGTATTTATCGTCATGCCGGGCTTACTTATGCTGTTTGGCCCGCTGATGGAAAAGACGGCGCACCGCAGCTTCATTCCTAAAATACCCTTTGTAGGGAAATTTGCCCATACAACAAAATATGTGATACCGCCGGTTTTTCTTGTTGTTATATTGCTGACATTCAATCTTTCCGGTGACTGCCCCTATGCCTACGGCTACAGCGGTTTGGAAACACCCAAGCTCAGCGAGACGCAGATCGCGGAGAATATGATTGAGGACACTTTTGGAGCAGAAAACTTTGTGGCTCTTGTGGTTCCCGGCGGAGATTATGACGCCGAAAAAAGACTGCTTGAGGAATTGGACACCTTTGAGGAGGTGGACTACTCCATGGGCCTTTCCAATGTAGAGGCCATGGACGGCTATATGCTGGCGGATAAGCTGACGCCGAGGCAGTTCGCGGAGCTGACAGATCTGGACTACGAGGTGGCCCAGATAGTGTATGCGGCGTATGCGGCCAAGAACGAGGACTACGGGGAGATCGTGGGCAGTCTTTCCACTTATAGCATCCCCCTGATCGACATCCTGCTTTTTGCCTGCGATCAGATCGACTCCGGCATCGTCACCCTGGAGGATGAACAGGCGGATCTACTGTCTGAGGCACAGACTATGATGGAGAGCGCCAAAAAGCAGCTGCAGGGCAGCGAATATAACCGCATCCTGGTGTATTTGAATCTGCCGGTCAGCGGTAATGAAACTTATGCTTTTTTGGACACCCTGCAGGAGACCGCGAGAAACTACTATCCCGACGGGAATATCTATGTTGTGGGCGAGTCCACCACCGAATATGATTTCCAAAAATCCTTTGAGACGGACAATCTGGTGGTCACCATCGTCTCCATCCTGATAGTTTTGGTGGTTCTGCTGTTTACCTTTAAATCCGCAGGTATGCCGGTACTGCTGATTTTGGTAATTCAGGGCGCTATTTGGATCAATTTCTCCGTCCCATCAATTCAGAACAAACCGATTTTCTTCATGAGCTACCTGGTTGTAAGCTCCATTCAGATGGGTGCCAACATTGACTATGCTATCGTCATCGCCAGCCGTTTTAATGAGCTGAAGCATGAGATGGATCACCGCGAGGCGATCATCGAGACAATGAACTTCGCATTCCCGACAATCATTACCTCCGGCAGCATTTTGGCAGTGGCCGGCACCCTGATAGGCCAGATGACCTCTGATGCGGCAATAGCCGGTATCGGCCAAAGCTTAGGCCGCGGCACCATTATCTCCATAATCTTGGTCATGTTTGTACTGCCGCAGATCCTGCTGCTGGGCAGCAAGATCGTTGACAATACCTCTTTCTCAATGCCGGTCAAAGAGCGGACTGCCAGCGCCAGCGGACGTGTTAGAATTGACGGATTGGTTCACGGTGAGATTCACGGAACCATCAGCGGCACCGTCCGCGCCATTGTGGATGGCGATGTGAACCTGAATGTGATCTCCGGCTCAGTGGCCGAGGAAGGAGCAGAAGATGAAGAAGAATACGTTTAACAAAATCATCGCACTGCTTTTGATCTTTGTGTTGCTTGGTTCTTTATTTCTCTCGCTGGGCTCAACAGTGCTTGCAGCTGAGGATCCAGAAACTATATACATAGACACCGCCGAAGAGCTTGTGGAGCTGGCGGGGCACTGCACATTAGATACCTGGTCACAGGGAAAAAAAGTCGTACTTCGGGCGGATATCTCTCTGTCAGATGTTGAGTTTTCAACCATTCCAATCTTTGGCGGGGAATTTGACGGAAACGGTCATACCATCAGCGGCCTGCAGATCACGCAGAGCATAACGCCGTCCGGGTTGTTTGCTATTCTGCAGGAAAACGCGGTTGTGAAAAATCTGAAGGTCAGCGGCTCTGTTAAACCTTCCGGAAACAGCAGCAATGTAGGCGGTATTGTCGGTGAAAACTATGGTTTGGTAACCGGATGCACTTTTACAGGCAATGTATCGGGCGGCAGCAATGTGGGCGGTATTGTCGGTATCAACGCCGTGACCGGCCAGGTGCTTGAGTGCAGCGTCAGCGGCTCTGTCATTGGAGATAAAATGACGGGAGGCGTTGCCGGATGCAACCTGGGCATTATCGGAGAGTGTCAAAACAGCGCGTATGTAAATACGGTCAGCGTTGACCCCGCGATCAGCCCGAATGATATCAATATTTATTTCTCCTTGGACGTCTCCAAGCTGTCTTCTATGGACACAAGCATGACTTCGTCGGATACCGGCGGCATCGCGGGCTACTCGTCCGGGATCGTGTCTGGCTGTGTCAATAACTCGCCCATAGGATATCCGCACATCGGCTATAACATCGGCGGCATCGTCGGCCGCAACTGCGGTTATATCCACACCTGCGAAAACAGCGCGGATATCTTCGGCCGTAAGGATGTAGGCGGTATTGCTGGACAGATGGAGCCTTACATAGCGCAGAATATAACGGAAAGCACGCTTAGTAAGCTGGAAAGTCAGCTGGATGAGCTGGATGCCCTGCTGGATACTGCTTTGAACGATGCAAACGCGGGCGTCGGAACGGTGACCTCAAGGCTGAACAAGATCGCGGATTATATGGACAGCGCCGCAGGGGCGGCCAGCGATATTAAAACCTATGGCAATGTCAACAGCACGGTCACAGGCAGCGGTGAAAGCGACAGCGTCGGCGGTGTCACGGTCACTCCTCCCCAGGTAGAGGTGGGCGGAAGCACAGAAACTTCCGGCGGTGCAGGGGTGGCCGTTACTCCGGGCGGAGGAACCGCCGGCGGCGGAGTTTCTTCCAGCGGCGAGGCTCACGGAGGTCTGACTGAGGGCAGCGCAGAAGGCGGAAATCACACTTCTGCCAGCGGCAATGTCAGTGCCTCCACGCAGATCGCCATGACGACCTCTTTAAGCGGCCTGTCCTCCGCAATTTATGGCATGTCCGGTCAGATGCGGCTGCTGAACGGCGAGATCTCCGGTACTTCCGGCACGCTGACCGAGGATATGAAGGCCATTCAGAAGCAGATCAGTGCTATCTCCGACACGGCGATGGAGTTGTTCACCGGAGATAGTGATGGGGATCTGATGATCGACAGTTCCGAGATCGATATTGACCTGGTGACACTGGGCAAAGCGTCCGATTGTAAAAACCATGGCAGCGTGAACGGCGACATAAATGTGGGCGGCATCACAGGCGCCATGGCAATGGAATATGAGCTGGACCCGGAGGATGACATCGCCTCTAATTTAGATGGGACACAGCGAAGAAAATTCGAAGTTAAGGCAATAATTCAGGATTGTGTGAACACCGGAAAAATCGTTGCCAAGCGCAGCTATGCAGGCGGTATCTGCGGACGTATGGATTTGGGGCTGATCGCCCATTCGGAGGGTTACGGCAGCGTGACCAGTGAAAGCGGAGATTATGTGGGCGGCATTGCCGGGGCCACTTCCTCCACCATTCGCCAGAGCTTTGCCAAGTGTACGCTTTCCGGCGGAGATTACGTGGGCGGCATTGTGGGTTCCGGTGTTACCGAAGATCTGAGCGGCAACTCCAGTACCGTTGCCGGCTGCTACAGCATGGTCGATATCAAATCATGCAATGAATATGCTGGTGCGGTATCCGGCGCCAACGCAGGCAATTTTGTTGAAAACTTCTTTGTCTCAGACACACTGGCCGGCATTAACGGAAGAAGCTACACCGGAAAGGCCGAGCCCATCGCATATGCGGATCTCCTGAAAATTGCCGGATCCGACGCAGAGACCGCACCGGCTTCGGAAAGCGCGGAAACGACAGAAGCGGATGCGTCCGGCGAAACGGAAACGATATCTATTCCGGATGCGTTTATGCAGCTTTCTTTGACCTTTACGGCGGATGACGAGATCATTAAAACGATCCCCTTTGACTACGGAGATTCCTTTGATGAGACGGTATATCCGGAGATTCCCCAAAAAGACGGGTACTATTCCTGCTGGGATAGACCCGAGCTGAATGAGCTCCACTTTGATACTGTGGTCAACGCGGTTTATACGCCGTATGTTTCCGCCCTGTCCAACACGGAAACACGCACCAACGGTCGCCCGATCTTCTTTATTGAGGGGCAGTTCGATGACGAGGTTGCGGCTACCGTAACCACCCTTCCCAATACTCCAAACGATTTTGATTTCCTCGCAACCGATTGGATGGATATTTTGTTAAAGAGCTTTTCCGGCACGACAGTCAGCCGTGAGATCGTAGAACAATGGAAAATATCCATTCCCGACGACGGTCAGCGAACGCACACCGTTCGCTATCTCTCCCCCGACGCCGACCCGGAGCATTTGGATATCTATGTAAAGGGGACGACCGGCTGGAAAAAAGCAGACACCGAAATCATCGGAAGCTATCTTACATTCTCCGTGGATAGACTGGAGACGGAGATCGCGGTTATTTCAACCGTGGATGTATGGTGGATATGGCTGATTGCTGGCGTTCTGATTCTTATTGTATTGGTACTCATCATCCGCCTGATTCGAAAGATCGTCAAATCAAAAAGGCGGGCTCCTGGGAAGACAGAATCAGAGGATGAGTATATTGATGATATAGAGTTGGAAGAATCAGGAATCCAAACCGTATCATCCCGCGCCGCCCCTAAAAAGAAAAGGCGTTGGTTGATGCCGCTGCTGATCGTCCTGGCTTTGCTTGTGGGCATCGGAGGGACTGCGGCGTTCTTCCTTCTGCCTGACCTGCTGGACGACATGAAAGCCTATGAGCTTCTTAAAAAGTATTCCGAAAAGCAGGAGCTGACTATGGAATTGACCGTCGAAGCAGATCTTGGTTCCCAAGACTTCGGTTTTACGGCATTGTTAGACCGTACGGACGTTGACGGACATCGTGTCACAGCCATTTCGCAGGATGAAATATCGCTTTATTACTGTGACGGAGCTGTTTTCCTTGAAAGCGGAAATGCCTATAAGCTGAGCGGCTCCTTCCCGGACTACTCGCAGCTTTTGGATCAGACAATGAAATTGTACCGGTATGTCGATATTGAGGAGAAAAACGGAACTTATACCATTACGGCGGAGAACGCAGACGCGAAAGCTATTTTGGAGCTTCTTATCCCGTCTGCGACCGAGATGCTTTCCGATACAGATTCCATAAAGGTTGAGCTTCTTGCGGATGGCGATGAAATATCCGAGATCCATTTTTCCGGAAGCGGCGCGGTGAACGCCGAAAAGACCCCCTTTAATATCTCGGCGGTATTGAGGCTCGATACCGGAAACCAAAGCCGTATTCAGATACCGCAGCCTGTAAGAGACGCCGTCACCGGCGGAGAGTATGAGGCAACAGAAATACTTTCTGACGATCTCATACGCATAGCAAATGCATATGAGGCGCTGAATCAAGCGGAATTTCTGAGCGCAAAAATGCTGCTGAAAGCCGATTGTGGCCCAGTAACGTTGGACGACAGTCTTGATTTTTACACCTGGAATTACGACGGAACTCAAATCAGCTCGATTCAGAAAAACGGCTACGCGCTTTATTTCACTGATACTGCGGTCTGCAATAAGGACGGAAACGTGATATCGGCCGCGGACGCAACTGCGGTCGAGTCGGCAAAGCTTTTGGATATCGCGTATCAGACCTGTCTGAATGCAGATTTGGATTGCAGCGAAACCGACGGGAACTACGTCTATACCCTCTCTTTGGACGAGGAGGGTATGGAGGCCGTTGCCTATGCGATCGCACCCGCGGCAGAAGGAATGGATATTCTCTTTGACAACGGCAGCCTCCAGGTAGTGATCTGCAATGACAAAATTCAGAGTATTTCATTCTGCTGCAGCGGTAATGTTCAAATTGTGCTCTCCAAAGCGGCTGTATCGTTTGAAGCGCAGCTGGAGTTTACAGAAAATGAGACAGAGGTTACGATTCCGGAAGCTGTAAAGAAAGCCTTAGAGAAATAGAAAGGGGTATTCAAAAGATGGGAAACAGGATTATTTGTGTCGGCAGAGAATTCGGCAGCGGCGGTCACGAAGTGGCAGTACGCCTTTCCCAGCGGCTTGGTATCAAGGTGTATGAAAAACACCTGTTATATCTGGCTTGCCAATACGGCGAGCTGGCGGTCAAAACTTTGGAGGCCTCAGACGAGAAAGCAACAAATCCTTTTTTATTTCAAACGGTGCACGAGGGAAATCACCGTGTCACCCGTGGACTTCCCACTTCAGAGGTTCTTTTTCAGCTGCAGAGCCACGAGATCCGCCGTATCGCAGGCAAAGAAAGCTGCATCTTTGTCGGCCGCTGTGCCGACTATGTGCTGCGGGATTCGGACGCGGCCGTACTCTCCGTGTTTATCGGTGCTCCGGTGGAACAGAGGATACAGCGAAAAATGAATCAGGAGAATCTGTCCCGCCAAAAAGCTAGACGGCTTGTACACAAGATGGACCTTCAGCGCAGAAAGTATTATGAACATTACACCGGTTCGGCATGGGGCTACGCCGCAAATTATGACCTTTATATCGACTGCGGCAAAACAAGTCTTGAGCAGGCTGTTGATCTGATCGCATCACGATATGAAACGTTATAAAAAGGCGGAAATGCGTTTCGGCCATATACCCCGTAAAAATATTAAAACAATGAAGGAGAATGTATATACTATGCATACCTCGAAAGAAAACACAGGCGGTATCGTCACCTGTCTGGTGGAAGTGCTTGTTGGAATCTTGCTTTTAGTGAATCCGATAGGCTTTACATCGGGAATCATCATCGCTTTGGGTATCCTGCTTTTAATCGGCGGTGTCGTAAAAATAATCCGGTATTTTCGCATCAGCGCGGAGCAGTCCTCCATGGAGCAGAACCTCTTCAAGGGCCTTATCGGCGTGATTGCAGGCTTATTCTGCATTTTGCGTTCTCAGTGGTTCATCGTAACATTTCCTGTATTGACGATCCTGTATGGCGTTATAAACCTTATCGCCGGCCTGTTTAAGGTACAGCTTACTGTTGATGCTATTAGGTTAAAAAGCCGCTGGGGCTGGTCAGCGTTCAGCGCCGTTGTAACTATTCTTTTCGCGGCTATCATATTGCTGAATCCGTTCAGCTCGACGGTATTTCTGTGGACATTTACCGCTGTAACTTTGATCATCGAGGCTGTTCTCGATCTGCTTTCCATGATTTTTTCCTCACGCAGAAAATCCAAGAACAGCTGATCGGTTGTATCAGGAAGTGACCGCACCCATCACCGGAGGTTAAAGGAAGAGCCGACACCTTGTATTGATTTACAGGCAATCGGCTCTTTCTTTACGATTACTAAATGTGCTCAACCAGATCAGGAAAATTTCAACCATTCCAGCCGCACGCTTTCCCCGCAAGGCTCAGCATCAATTCTGTCTCCTGGGTGGGACTTATACGGTCAGGGTCATTGATCCAGTCCTGTATAACCTTATAGCTGCCATAGATCACAAAGGAGATCATGGCAGTTTTTTCTTTTTCGTCACGAATATTCGCCAATGCCGTATTCAGCATATCCCCGATCTTCGGCAGCGAAAAAAGACGCTGGGCAAATGTTTCGTCAATATTGTTGTTCAGCAGCATAGCTGAAAGCTCCAAATTGTCCTGTATGAAGCGAAGTACCAGAGCGACCCTGCTGTGAACACTCTCCTTGTCACGCACATCCGCGTTTTCAATGGTTTTTGCGATCTCACCAAGATAATTGTCCGCGATCTCCGCCAATACATCATACTGGCTCCCGTAGTGGTTGTAAAAGGTCGTCCGGTTGATACCGGCAGTCTCACACAGCTCCCGAATTGAGATCTGATGGATGCTTTTCTTCTTCAGAAGCGTTAAAAACGATCTGTAGATCAACTGTTTCGTCAAGGCGATACGCTGATTCGGTTTCATTCCCATAAAAGCTCCTCCATATCTTATCTTCTGCATTCGACACTTTGTGCTCATCTGTCGGTTGCAAATTCGACACATGTTGAGTATGATTGTAGTATCAAAAAAGGTTGTTGTCAAGGAGGCAGTAATGGAATACTTCTGGTGCTTTATTGCCGCTCTTGGAGCGGGTGTGGGTACAGGACTTGCAGGTCTGTCCGCCGCCACGGTCATGGTGCCGATCATGATCGTATTATGCCCGACCTTCACCGGAGAGGCCGGCGCCTATCACGCGACGGCCATCGCCCTGGCGTCGGATATTCTCGGTTCCGCATTCACAACCGGAATCTATATTAAGCATAAAAATATTGATCTGAAACGCGGCTGGATCATGCTGAGCTGTATCATCGCCATGTGCATCGCCGGGAGCTTTGCCGCTTTCAAGGTCGGCAATGTGGTGCTGGGCGGTTTTTCCCTGTTCCTCTGCGTGGGAATCGGCATCCGTTTCCTCTTAAAGCCCGACACACAACGGGAGAAAACGGTGGCAAAGGGTGCAGAGCTGGATTGGAAAGGCATTATTGTTTCGCTGTTCTTTGGTCTGACCATCGGTTTTGGCACAGGCTTTGTGGGTTCAGGCGGCGGAATGATGATGCTGGTGGTCTTTACCGCCTTTCTTGGAATGGATCGAAAACCGGCAGTGGGGACAAGCACCTTCATTATGACCTTTACCGCTCTGATTGCGTTTATCAGCCATACTCTTATCGACCCGACGATCCTCCTTCAGGACTGGCCGATCCTGATACTCTGCATCGTGACGGAAACCATCGCGTCCATCGTCTCTGCGCAGTTTGCCAACAAGGTCAATAACCGGACGGTTGGGTTGGTTACAGGCGCCGTTTTGACGATCCTCGGCGCCGTTATGCTGTGCATCAATTACAGAAAGCAAATCGCTTCCTGCGCACTGCTGATGCAGGTGCTGCGCTGTATGGTCCGGTATCTGGTGTTCATCGCCGGGATTGTCGCAGTAATTCTGGTTCTTCACAAGTGCTTTAAGCTTCCAAGGGAGATATCCCGAAAGCTGCTGCAATTTCCCGCCATGACATCCGTAATTTTCATGCTGTATGCGGCGGAGGCCTGGATAGCCGCTGTCCTTTGTGCCGTGGTCTTTTGTCTTGCGGTTTACCCCGTACTCTGTGTATTGGAGAAGTGGAAGGGCTATTCCGATCTGTTTATCGAGCGAAAGCCCGGTGAGGTCAAAAAGAGTCTGTTTCTCCTGTTTGGTACTCACACCATACTCATGGCGCTGTGCTGCGGCCTGCTTAAAGAGCCCTATATCGCGGTCACGTCCATATTGGTCTGGGGAATCGCGGATACAGCCGCCGCGCTGTTTGGGAAGCGTTTTGGAACGCACCATATTAAGCTCCGTCACGCTGATCCCAACAAGACTTGGGAAGGTACCACTGCTATGGCCGTCACCTCTTTCATTACAGGAACAGCAGTTCTGCTTTTTGTCAGTCAGCTTCCCTGGTGGGAGTGTATCCTCTTTTCCGCGCTGGCAGCTCCCTTTTCCGCCGCAGCGGAGCTGTATTCCCACAACGGCAACGACACCGTCAGCGTCCCCGTGGTGGTGGCCGCGGTGTTGGCTGCCCTCTGCGCGCTTTGATCCCCTAAGGCGTTTGAATATCACCAGCATACAGGAAAGCTTACCGCCTGAAGCTAAAAAACAGCGGAGGACTCCTCCGCTGTTTTTTATATAATATGAGTTTATGAAAATTTAATTCAGCACGATCGCATTGACCGCTTCGATCAGATCGACCACATCGGAGCGGCTTACCAGAGACACCGGATCGCCATCCACTACGGCAATGCAGTTCGTTCCATCATACCGGTACAGCTTTATTTGGACCTCCGGAAAATTCTCGTTATTCAGGTGGATCGTCAGGCTGATCTCCTCTTTCCCCTCGGGCCGCTCATCCGTGAAGCTGTCCGCCTCCAGATCTTCCAACGCATCCTGAAGGTCATCGATCTCCAGTTCTTCCTCCTGATAGAGCCAGATCCTATCATCGTCCTCGCCTTCAGCTGTGATGATGTATTCATTTTCCTCCAGCGTGATGTTGATCTGCGTGACATCATCGAAATCGGCGGTAAATACCTCCTGGTGGCGCAAGTCGTTATATGAGGCCGCCATCAGGTCCTCATAATCGTCAGAGGAGATCTGGTAAACTATCTGGGAATCTCCGACTCTTACATAGGCGGTGATATCATCCTCATCCTCTTCGCTTTCCTCTTCTTCCGGGCTGCGGCTGACATAGAGAATAAAGGTTTCCGGTGTTTCCTCACCATCTTCGTTCTCATAAGAGTACTCCACAGTAATTGTCAAATCAGGAGTATCCAGGCCAAAGCTCTGGAGTTCTTCCTCAGATACGTTGTAGGTTACGTAGTTGGACAATCCCAGGTATCTGATATCACGCAAGTAGCTTTTCACTCTGGATGTATCCAGCGGAAGAGAAGAGCCTTCCCGGGTTGTGAAGTAAACATCGTCTGCACAGTAGGTGTTCGAGCTGTCCTCTTCATAAGTGATGGTGTATTCCTCAGCCCCGGAGAACCGGATCGTTGTGACCTGATTAAAGCTGGGAACTTCATCGTTGTCAATCATTTCTCTCAGTGTGATGTCGAAGTAGTCCGTAGGATCGGTACTCACCAGATATACATTGCCGTCGCCAATGGAGACATACCGCTTGGAATCCATTTTGCTGTAATCCCCCAGCAGGATCTCGTAGGACTGGTCCTCCGTGGTCATATGAATGGTACAGATGGGATCATCCAGGCCGTACTGGCCGTAATCCTCCACTTCTTCAATGATAAAGGACGCGCCGAACGCCTGAAACAGCTCCAGAAGCTCCTCTATTTTTTCTTCATTCACCGGGAATGCCTCGTCATCGTCATAAAGCCAGTTTTCATCTCTGTGGAACGCAAGAGAAGTGTCCTCGTATTCCCAGGAGAGGGACCGGATAGAGTCGCTTTCCAGTTCCAGAATGATCTCATCGCTGTTTTTGATCTTCTCCTGCCGCTCGTCCAGTTTGACGGCTGCAAAAGCGGCAATGCTTGCGACAATGAGAACAGAAAGCAAAATACAGATTCTTTTAGACCGTTTCATTTTTGTAATCTCCTTCTCCTCAGAATGACACAAATTCCAATGCCCAGATACAGCAGCGGGAAGATGCCGATCATGGTCGCCTTCAGCAGAGAAGATGTCGATGCGCTGATGGTCAGGTAGTTGTAGTTCAGGGACTTGCTGCGGATTGCCATGGCCTCAGTCTCGCCAACGAGGAAGGACAAGGCATTCATGGCCATGTCTCCGTTGGCCCCGGAGGAATAGGCGTTATACATATCGTCCAGGAAGTGGGATGAGGCAAACCAGACGATCTGTCCGCCGCTGTAGTCCTCAACGGAGACAGCCAGCGAGAAGGGGCCGTCGATATCCCCATCTTCCTTTTCATAAGTAGAAAGGTTATAGCCCGCCGTCTTGCTGAACGCGGTATCAGATGTGGTCAGAAATTCGGTCACAGTTCCTTTCGAAGAGCTTCCGGATACGGTCAGGCCCTGGGAGATCGGCATAATGGGATAATAATTCGCTTCGATCAGGGAATCTGTGATCTCGTGACTTGCCATATCCGGCATCAGCACATACGGTGCCTGGAACGCGTAGTGCGCCCTGTCCTCCTCCACGACTATCCCGTCGCTGACCTCTACTCCATAGTCCGAGAGCAGTGAGTAAAGGTTATCGAGGCCGCCGTCCTCCACCGGACCGGCGGCGACCCATAGCTTTCCGCCGTCTGCCACATATTCGGCCAGCATATTCTTCTCTTCCTCCGAAATATCGCTTTCGGGAGCATATATCAGGATGCAGCTTGCATCCTCCGGAATCTCATCCACGGTCAGAAGGCTGAGCGTGTTTACCTCCATATTCTCCTTCTCGATCTGCTCATAGAAGGTTGAGGGGAGCTCTCCTTCGCCATGACCCTCCAGCACATATAGCTGGGGCAGGTCCTCGCTGACTACATAGTCGATGGCCGAGGTGATCGCTCCCTCGCCGTCGAAGGAGGTCGTATAGGAATAGGAGTACATATCTACCTCCTGCAGATAGATATCGTCATAACTGATAAAGCGGCTTTTTTCACCACATTCCACGATCAGGCTGTTGTTCTTCACCTTCTCGTCGGTGTACTGCTCCGCGAAGGTGGGGAACACATCAGGATTCTTTTTCACGACTTCAATATGTTTGGAAAGGCTTTCGTATTTCGCCAGCAGGTTTTCGATGACCTCATCCTCCTCGCCGGACTGGACCACCCAATAGATGGTCACATCCTGTTCCAAGGCGCTTACCACCACTTTGGTATTGCTGGTGATGGAATAGAGCTTGGTGGCGCTGATATCGTATTTTGTCACTGTGGCAGGCAGAGCAGAGGTAAAAATGTTCACGACGATCAGGATCGCCAAGACGACTGCCGTGACGATCAGGGAATAGGAACCGCCCTGGAACGCTATCTGATTTTTTGCCGCCCTGTCCGCCGGTTTCAAAAAGTTGGGCTTTTTCATCAGTTATACCTCCGTTTCTCCAGAGACTGAACAGACAGGAACAGGAAAAAGACAATCACAGAACAATAATATACAATACCTGTCATATCAAAAATTCCGTTTACAAAGACATAGAACCGTTCAAACAGCGAGAGCTTCTCCATAATTTTCGGCAGCAGTCCTTCAAACGCGGCGGAATCCACAAAGTAGAATACCCCGACGGCGGCGATCAGTAAGATACATATGCCATAGGCCAGATTCGAATTTTTGGTCAAATGCCGCACAACTGCGCCCAGCACCAAAATGATCACACACAGGGCGGCCATGGAGCCGAAGGCGGTAGCCGATACATATTCAGACAAGCTGACGCTGTAGTAGTTGAGCAGGATTGCGGCGATACCAATACCCGCCGCGAAGCCCTGATTGTCCGTCAGGGAAGAAATAAATACTCCCACAGCGATCAATGCGGCGCCAAGGACAAAGAAGGCCAGGATGGAGCCGTAGGAAGTCAGCAGATAGACGTCTCCGAACTGTGAAAAGATCAGGGGATAAAGGCAGATTATGCACAGGGGAATCAGGTAAACGGTCAGCAGGGCCAGATATTTGCCCACTATCACCTGCGTGGTCGTTATGGGCAGGGAGTACAAAAGCTGATCGGTCTTCTGCTTGCGCTCCTCCGCGATCACGCGCATGGTCAGGATCGGTACGATCACCACGAAGACCAGACAACCGAAGCTGAGAACATACTCAAAATTGCTGACCGCCGCCTGAAGGTTATACAGCATAGAGCCGATGCCCACAAAAACCAGCAGGAACGCGCCGAAAACATAGGCAGTCAACGTGTGGAAATAGCTTCTCAATTCATGTTTAAGTACCGCGATCATAGATCGGTCACCTCACCTTCCGCAGCTTCAGGATCTTTTTCGCCCTCTCCGGAGTTGTCGTCCGCAGCGCTGCTCTCCGTCAGCTCAACAAAGACGTCCTCCAGATTGGCCTTTTTAAGCGTCATTTCCAGCAGGACCCTTTCACTGGAGGCAAACGCCAGGAAAATTGCACGGGAGATATCGTAGATGTTATCCTGGTCGGTCTTAACATGGGCCGTGACGAAACCGGACTCCGCCTCCTCGGCGCTTATATCCGTGATATGTTCGATGCCGCCAAGGATTTGTTCAGTCTCCGTCGGAGAAGCGTCTGTGGCCAGCACGATCTCATTGGGAGCCAGAAGCTGCTTTTCCAGATTTCCCGGCTCGTCGAAGGCCACCAGCTTTCCGTGGGCGATTATCAGGATCTGGTCGCAGATAGTCTGCACCTCAGAGAGGATATGGGAGCTGAAAATGACTGTGTGTGTCTGCCCCAGTTCCTTGATCAGGTCGCGTATCTCGATGATCTGTATTGGGTCAAGGCCTACGGTTGGTTCATCCAGGATGATTACGCGCGGATTTCCCAGAAGGGCCTGAGCGATGCCGACACGCTGTCTATAACCCTTGGATAGGGCTGAAATACGGCGGTTTCGCACATCATGAATCTTTGTCTGTCGGATTACCTCCTCGATCTGCTGCTCCAGCTCCGCCCCGCGCAGGCCCTTTGCCTCGCCCACAAACCGCAGATACTCCACGGGCGATTCATTCATGTAAAGCGGCGGCTGCTCCGGCAGATACCCAATAAGTTTTTTTGCCTTGTCAGGCTCTTCAAAAATGTCATAGCCGTCAATGCGGACATGACCTTCAGTGGCGGAGAGACATCCGGTCATGATGTTCATAGTGGTGGTTTTTCCGGCGCCGTTTGGCCCCAGAAAGCCATAGACATGTCCATCATTGATCTCAAAGGACAGGTCGCTTACCGCCATAAAATCGCCGTAGTATTTGGTCAGGTGTTCAACCGATATCATAGATTGGCCTCCTTGTGTTTTGATAGGCTCCATCACGGGCAGCTCCCCTCCCGATGATACGCCGTGCCGGCAAACCGGATCCAGGCTTGTTCAGCAGACATAAATATACGTTCTAAAGCTGAAATAATACTGAAGATATATGCATCATAATTTGAACATTGTGTAAACAGGGGCCTCCGCAGAATCTGAATCTGCAGCGGCCCCTGTTATTGCATATTTCGTATTATTTAATCGGAAGTTCCACAAAAAAAGTGTTTATTCCCTCCCTGCTCTCCGCCCAAATGCGGCCATGATGCTCATTTACAATGCTTTCCGCTATGGAGAGGCCAAGGCCAAAGCTGCCGTCCCTGCTGCGTGCCTGATCCACCCTATAAAACCGCTTGAAAACATTTTTCAGATCCTCACCGGATATCTCTTTTCCCGGATTGGATACGGACAGCCGGCATCGGCGCTTACCGGCCCTCTCCAGCCGGACAATGATCTCTCCGGGGCCGTCTGAGTATTTCTGCGCGTTGTCCAGAAGGATATCCAGCACCTGATGCAGATGCTGTTCGCTTCCGCTGACGATGATCCCCGGCGTTATTTCACCGGATAAGCGCAGGCCCTTCTCGAAAAGCACCGGCTCAAACGGAAGCAGCACCTTTTCCGTAAGAGCGCTCAGCTCCAGCGGCTGAAACAGCATCTTTCCCTGCTCATTGTCCGCGCGGGCCAGATCCAGCAGCCGTTCCACCAGCTTCCGCATTTGCCGGGACATGATAAGGATATTGTCCGTAAACTGCCCTTTGCTCTCCCCGTCATAGTCAGGACTCTGCAGCATTTCCGCATTAGCCATAATGACGGTCAAAGGCGTTTTCAATTCGTGGGAGGCGTCAGCCACAAACTGCCGCTGCTGCTTCCATGCTTTATCCACGGGTCTCACCATCCAGCCCGCCAGCAGGATACTGATGCCAAGGAAAACAAGAAAGCACAGCGCGCCGATCATCAGACAGTTTTGGGCCAGATTTTGCAAGGTGGACCTCTCACTGGTTATATCCGCAAATACCAGGCTCTGGCCGACCGGGGTCACCACCCGGCAGAATCGAAGATTGTATTCTTCAATGATCCCTGTCTGCTCTCTGGTGGCGAATACCGCTTCGATCAGCTCCTTTAAAAATTCCTCATCGGACAGATCGTAGTATCCGCCTCTGGTGGCTATCAGCTCGCCGTGGTTTCCGATCTGAAGCATGAAATAGGGCAGGCGAAGATCACCGGAGCTGTCATCCGGTCGGCCCAGCTGAAATGGGTCTGCTGCAATGGACTGCATCATATTGATGCTGCCGTTTTCCATGTTTTCCGCGGTAAAATAATAGATCATCCCAAAAATACTGCACAGCATTACCGTCACGATCACCATGATGACCACAACAAACCGGATGCGAAGTTTTTTCAGCAAGACTCCTCCACCTCCAGATGGTATCCGAGCCGCCGTATGGCCTCAATGCGGACGTTGGAGCCGATACTTTGCAGCTTTTTGCGCAGAAATCCCACATAGACCTCCACATGGTTTTCCACCGCGTTGGAATCGTAACCCCAGACCTTTGCCAAAATGACTTCCTTGGATAAAATGCTCCCTTTTGAATGCATCAGGAAGCGCATCACATTATATTCTTTCGCGGAAAGCCGGACGCTCTGTGCGCCGCACATCAGCATACAGGAGCTGAGATCCAGCACGGTATTGCCCATAACAAGCTCGTCCACCTGCGCCCCCTGCCGGCGCAGAAGCGCGTTGATGCAGGCAAGAAGCTCCCGGCTGTCAAAGGGTTTCGTCAGGTAATAATCCGCCCCGGAATTAAGGCCCTGAATACGGTCCTCCAGACCTGACTTGGCCGTCAGCATCAGGATCGGTGTTCCGCATCGCTTGGCCCGTACCGACCGCGCCACCTGATAACCGTCCATTTTCGGCATCATCACATCCAAAATCAGCAGATCGTAGATCCCCAGCTCCGCATACTCCTCCCCTTCCTCTCCGTCATAGACGCACTCCACATCAAAACCTTTCTTTTCCAAGAGCTTTTTCAAAGAATCGGCCAGCAGCTTTTCGTCCTCTATCACCAAGATCTTCATCTGTATACCTCCAGTCAGGCAAAGCACATGGTCTCACTTTTATTTATTATAGTACATGTCTATCCTGAATTGAAGCTGAAAGCCGAATCTGTTCACAATGTGTTTACAGCTCGCCTTGTATTTTTCAGCACCTGTTCAGCAAAGATTGCTATTGTGATCACAGAACCGCGAAACATTGTCAAAGCGGTTACGCTTTTCCGGCTATGTACTTTTTTGATCTGCGTCAAGCGCCGCAGAAAAGCCGTCAAAAAAGTGCAGGGTGCTTTGGCTGGTACTGGCGTTGATATATTTTACTTGGGCGCAGTTCAAAAGGCGAGCTGCGCTCAAGACAATTTATGGACAAAGGGGTGATTTTCACGAGATCGATCAGGAGCAAAAAAATATTGATCCCCCTGCTTTCTCTGTGCGTACTGGCTATATTCATTTGCACATACTTTGTGACGACGCGCAGGCCGAAATATACGGCCACCGGCCATGCCGAGATCACAGTTCAGGATTACGGCACCATAACGATCGACCTGTGCGGAAAGGAGGCGCCGAAAACGGTAGACCACTTTATATCTCTTGCGGAAAGCGGCTTTTACGACGGGCTTACCTTCTACCGGGTGATCGACGGATTCATGATCCAGGGAGGCGACCCTGACGAAGCCGGCGGCAACAGCACAGACGCGTCTGCCGGGGAATTAACCGTCAGCAGTGCGGAGGGCCGGCTTTCCCACCTTCGGGGCGCGGTCGCGGCGGCTCATGGTGTCGACGACGACCATCCCTTGTCCCAATTTTTTATTGTTCAGGAGGACAGCACTTATTTAGACGGAAGCTACGCTGTCTTTGGTTATGTGACAAGTGGGATGGATGTTGTGGACGAGATCTGTGCCGACGCCATGCCCATCGACCATAACGGTACACTATCCCAAAATGAGCAGCCGGTGATTATTTCTGTCCGCATTTATAATTAGCCAAACCTAAAAAACAGATTGTTTACAAATATTTTCAGCTTCATTTCAGCCGCCTATTGTAAAATTTATAAAATCCGCATGGAAAATACACTGTCATTTACAGGGAGGTGATCTTATGGCCTATCGTCACGAGTTTAAACACGAGATCTCATACATGGATCTGCTAATTCTCCGGCAGCGGCTGCGGGCAGTAGCCAATCCGGACTGCCATACCATTGACGGAAGGTACTTTATACGAAGTCTTTATTTTGATACGCCCTCAGACAAAGCCCTTCGGGAGAAGCTGGATGGCGTCAGCCGCCGGGAAAAATTCCGCATCCGGTACTACAATAGCGACATTTCCCTTATTCACCTGGAGAAGAAAAGCAAGCTGTGCGGGCTGGAAAGCAAGCAGACTGTCCAGCTCTCCTCCTTTGAAGCACAGGCCATAGTAGACGGATATCTGGACTGGATGATAGACAGCGAATCGCCTCTCATCCGGGAGCTTTACTCCAAAATGCAGAGCCAGCGGCTCGCGCCAAAAACCATCGTGGACTATACCCGGGAGCCTTTTGTCTTCTCTCCCGGAAATGTCCGCGTGACTCTGGACTATGATATCCGCACCGGACTGAGCTGCACGGATTTTCTCAAGCCCTGCGTGACCATTCCGGCAGGCGGCGCACCGATCATTCTGGAGGTAAAATGGGACGCCTTCCTCCCCGACATCATCCGGGACGCGATCCAGCTGGAGGGCTGCCGCACCGGGGCATTCTCCAAATATGCCCAGTGCCGTATTTACGGCTGAAAAACGAAAGGAGCCTGTTTTATGACTTTTAAAGATATTTTCAAGTCCAGCTTTCTGGAGAATGTGACCAGCGTCAGCCTCCTGGATATGGCGCTGGCACTGGTCCTTGCCTTTGGTATCGGCCTGTTCATTTTTCTTGTCTATAAAAAGACGTACCAGGGCGTGATGTACTCCTCCAGCTTCGGCGTCACACTTATAGCCCTGACCATGATAACCACCGTGGTCATTCTGGCGGTCACCAGCAATGTGGTGCTGTCTCTGGGCATGGTGGGCGCCCTGTCCATCGTCCGTTTCCGTACCGCCATCAAGGAGCCGCTGGATATCGCTTTCCTGTTCTGGTCCATTGCCGTGGGCATCGTGCTGGCGGCGGGGCTGATCCCTCTGGCGGTTATCGGCAGCGTGGTCATCGGCGTGATTTTGCTTGTGTTCGTCAACAAAAAGAGTCACTCTAATCCGTATATCGTGGTGCTGCAGTGTGATGATCACGATTCCGAAGTCCGGGCAAAAGAATATCTGGATACCCAGACCCGGCGTTGCGTGGTCAAAAGCAAATCCGCCCGGATGGGCGCCATCGAGCTGAATCTGGAGGTCCGCCTTAAGAATGACAACACCGATTTTGTCAACATTCTCTCTGAGATGGACGGCGTCAGCAGTGCGGTCATGGTCAGCTACAACGGAGACTATATGGGGTAAGGAGGACCGCCCATGTCAACGCACAAACACATTGACCGTATCTGCGTTGCCGCCGTTATCCTGTCCCTGCTTCTTACAATCCTGTTTATGAACGGCGAGGCACTGGGGCTTCAGTCCTCCGGCAAAGTCACCGGCTACGAAAACCGGCTGTTCGACATCTCAACCGTTCACACCATCGACATCGTTATGGACGACTGGGACAGCTTTATTGAGACCTGCGAGAGCGAGGAGTACAGTATATGTACCGTTGTGATCGATGGAGAAAGCTGCAAGAACGTCGGCATCCGGGGAAAAGGCAACACCTCCCTAAGCTCCGTGTCCAGTATGGGCAGCGACCGATACAGTTTTAAGATCGAGTTCGACCACTACGACAGCACCAAAAGCTATCACGGTCTGGACAAACTCAGCCTGAACAATATCATTCAGGATAACACCTACATGAAGGACTATCTGACTTACCGGATGATGTACGAATTCGGCGTGGACGCCCCTCTGTGCAACTTTGTCTATATCACCGTCAACGGCGAGGACTGGGGGCTGTATCTGGCGGTGGAGGGTGTCGAGGAGGCCTTTTTGCAGCGCAATTACGGCAGCGGCTACGGGGAGCTGTACAAGCCCGATTCCACAAGCTTCGGCGGCGGCAGGGGCAACGGCATGAATTTTGATATGGAGGATTTCAGTGACCAAGCCGAAAATTCAAACGACGGCAGTACCGATCTCCGCGGCGGCTGGGAAAACAGCTTTGTCTCCGGGGAGATGTCCGGCGGCGGCTCGGGCTACGGAAGTTCCTCAGATGTAAAGCTGCAGTACATCGATGATGATCCGTACAGCTACGCAAACATCTTTGGCAACGCCAAGACCGATGTGTCCGAAGCGGATAAGCAGCGGCTTATCGCCTCCCTGAAGTCCCTGTCAGCATATGAAGATCTTGAGCGCGTTCTCAACATCGACGAGGTGCTGCGTTATTTCGTCGTCCACAATTTTGTCGTCAACGGCGACAGCTACACCGGCAGCATGATCCACAACTATTACCTGTACGAAGAAGACGGCAGGCTCTCCATGATCCCCTGGGACTATAACCTGGCCTTCGGCACCTTTTCCGGCGGCAATGCAACAGCTTCCGTAAACGACGCCATTGACGATGTGCTCACAGACCGGCCCATGCAGGCGTGGATATTCTCCGATGAGACCTACACCCAGATGTACCATGAGCTGTATCAGGAGTTTCTGGATTCCGTGGACATCTCCGGTATCATAGAAGAAGCATATACGCTGATTGCCCCGTATGTGGAAAAGGACCCCAGCAAGTTCTGCACCTATGAGGAATTTGAGTCCGGCGTTGAGGCTCTGCTCTCCTTCTGCCGGCTGCGGAGTGAGAGCGTGCAGGGACAGCTGGATGGCTCTATCCCCTCCACCAGTGAGGGGCAGAATTCCGACAGCAGTTCCCTTGTGAACGCGGATGATCTGAGCCTGTCCGCCATGGGGACGATGAATTCCAACGGCTTTGGCGGAAGCCCCGGCAGCTTTGGCGGAGAACGCGGGCGGGAAATGGCCTCAATGGATCCACAAGGCGATCAGGCTCAGCAGGAAGTGTTGGATGCCTTCGGCGCTCAGGCGGGACAGCCGGAGGAGCCGTCCTCCGGGCCGTCCGGGACAGAGCGGCCGTCCGGGGAAATGAAGCTACCGGAAGGCGCCGACCCATCCTCTATGGCTGACGGCAGCGGCCCGGACGCGGCCTCAGGCAATATGCCCGGCGGTCAGAGAATGAGTCAGGAGGAGTCGACAAATTCCGACGGTCAGGCGGTCTCCGACTCATCGTCAGGTCCCGCCCCAGTCCTTTTAGGAATTTCCATGCTGTTTTTGATCGGCGGGCTTGTTTTTGCCCTAAAATGCAAAAGATAAAGGCCATGGTGCCGTCAAGGGCAGAGTATTCCCTCACCGAGCCCGCCTGCAGCTTGAAGCTTCGCTGACTAAATTGAGCATTGGAATACAAAAATAAACAGCGGGGCGGCCGTTTGGCCGCCCCGCTGTTTCCGTATTATACAAGCTGCCCCGGCAGCTTCATCTTCTCCTTCGGTGGAAATCCCCTATCAAACATCTCAACCTCTTGTTCATCCACAAAATAACCTTCAGGCGTATGGTATACCCCCGCAATGCCATTGAGATACCCTTCCGTCAATTCCTTTAGAAGAAAGTACGGAACAACTGCTTCCCTTGGCTCGGCATAATAATGGATACCTTTTGTGTCGGCAGCCACAAATCCGGTCACAGGATGATTGCAGCACCGCGGCAAAATATACACAAGCGCCAAAATAAACAAGCTGTTCATGCGGGGATTTTTCTGCTATACTGACAGCAGATGTATGACCTTGTGCTGACGGGATGGTAACCACGGCAACAACAGTCGATTACATTGAATTTGTCTGTGAACAGATCCGCGGCGCCTATCACTGGATCCGCCCGCATTTATATATCCATAGTGTTTTTCATAACGAAGCACATCATTTTAAATATCTTGAGCAATATAAGAAAAACGAGGCTTTAAAGGAGGATAAGACGGACATGGATTTAAAAATGATTCAGGATGAAGCAGAACGGCTCAGCGCGGAAATAACCGCCGACCGCAGAACACTGCACAAATATCCCGAGGTGGGCGCATGCCTTCCAAGGACAAAGGAATATGTAAAAAATACTCTTTCAAAATTGGGATACGAGCCTGCGGAGCTTTGTGAAAGCGGCATAGTCGCCTCGATCACCGGAGAGGACACCGGCAGGTGCATCCTGCTGCGGGCGGACATGGATGCCCTTAAAATCACAGAGCAGGCCGAGGTCGGCTTCAGATCCGAAAACGGGAATATGCACGCCTGCGGGCACGATATGCACACGTCAATGCTGCTGGGCGCGGCAAGGCTTCTGCAAAAATACAGAGGGGATTTAAAGGGCACGGTCAAGCTGGTGTTTCAGCCGGATGAAGAGGGCTTTACCGGGGCAAAGTCAATGCTGGCCTCCGGTGTTCTGAAAGACCCCGCTCCACAGGCGGCTATGGCGCTCCACGTAAATTCCGGGACCCCATCAGGCCTTGTACTGTGCGGCAGCGGAACATTTATGGCGGGCTGTACGCTGTTCCGCATCACCGTGCGCGGCGTGGGCTGTCATGGTGCCATGCCTGAGACGGGCGTCGATCCCATCAACATCGCCGCGCATATATTCCTTGCAGTCCAGGAGATAACCTCCCGGGAGATCTCCGCGAAATGCCCCGCCGTTGTCACAATCGGAAAGTTCAGCGGCGGTCAGGCTCCCAATATCATACCTCAGGAGGCAGTGCTCGAGGGCACCATCCGGACCTTTGACCGCGAGCTTTCAGCGCAGATATTCAGCCGCATCAAAAAAATTGCCGAGAGCACGGCAGAGGCCTTCCGCGGAAGCGTTTCCGTTGATGAGATCTCCTCCGCGCCTCCGCTTATAAACGATCCGGAGCTTACAGAGCAAATGGCGCGCTTTGTCGGGGAGCTGTTTGGGGAGAAAGCCGTCTATCGCATGGGTGAGGGCGGCATGGGCTCTGAGGATTTCGCCTCCTATACCTACGAACTGCCCTGTACGTATCTGCTGCTGGGTGCCGGGACAAAGGAGGAAAATCCGCTATACGGAAAGCCTATGCACAACGAAAAGGTCGTATTCAACGAGGATATACTGACAAAGGGCGCGGCCATGTACGCCTACTGTGCAATACGGTGGCTGGGTTCCGGGCAGGAGACATAACGCTTCGGTAATCCGAGCAGGCTTACGTCACTTCACCGCAGGCAGCGCACCGCTCAATAATCTTCTTCAATATATCCTCGTCCGCCGGGCAGAAATCGTACTCTGGGATCTGGCTCACTGTTATCCAACGGATATCATTGTGCTCCAGCTTCCGGGGTACGCCCTTTTTTACTGCCGCGTTAAACAGTGTGAGGTGGACCCTCATATCCGGGTAATCGTATATCACTTCCATGAACACCTCACCAACGGATACCTCGACGGCAAGCTCCTCCATACATTCACGCCGGAGCGCCTGCTCCCGTGTCTCTCCCGGCTCCACCTTTCCGCCGGCAAACTCCCAGAGCATCCCCCGTGCCTTATGAGCAGGGCGCTGGCAAATCATGAACCTGTCCCCATCCCATATAAGTGCCGCCACCACCTGGGTGGCGGCATTGTCCTCAGTCTCGCCTAAACAGCTCATAAAAGCATCCTCCCACAGCAGACTTCAATTTCTGCAAAATCAACTATATTCAGTATACAGCTCCGGTCCCTTAAATTCAATCGTGCTTTTCTCCCTGAAGATCCACGATGAATAAAGCCGTCTGCCTAAAAGATTCCCCAGAAATTTCAGTATCTGCGGTTTTTTAAGTGTTAATACTCTTTTTAATCGGAAGAATTGTGATACAATAAGCAGAAGAAAGAAAGTATTTTCGTTGGGGGACAGGTTTATGGCTGATATTATTCAATTTGATGGATTTTCACAGGAACCTGACATATACGGCATGAGCAGTTCTCAGCTCAGCGCATACCTTGCGGATATAAGGGATGAGATTGCGCGGCTGGACGAGCAGGAGCCGGAGGATATGTTAAGCGATGAGTACGAGGAATGGGGCGACCGCCACGAGGAACTGGAGGATCTGGCCGACGAGATCCTTGACCTTCTGGATGGCATGGACGACTGAGCCGCGTTCTAAGCTCTTATAAATAACGGGATATAAAACCCGCAAAAAACGAAGGAGGCACATATGCGCATACTAATTGATGCGGACGGCTGTCCCGTGGTGGATGCCGCCGTCTCCGCAGCAAAGACACACAGCGCAGAGTGTCTCATTCTCTGCGACACCTCCCACGTCTTTGATAAGCCCGGAGCCGTAACCATGACTTTTTCAAAGGGCGCGGACAGTGTGGACTTCGCTCTTGTGAATCTTCTGCAGCCGGGGGATATTGTGATAACCCAGGACTACGGTCTCGCGGCTATGTGCCTTGTAAGGCACGCCAGAGTCATAAATCAGGATGGTTTCGAGTACACCGGCGACAACATAGACAGCATGCTTCTCGCCCGCCACACGGCGAGGAAAATACGCACCTCCGGCGGGAGGCTTCGCGGGAACCGCAAGAGGACTCCCGAGCAGGACACAGCCTTTGAGGCGGCTCTGACGGCGATCCTCGAAGGCACGACGGTCTAAGGAGGCCGGTATGGACAAATTTATAGTTTTTGACACGGAGACGCCCAACTGGCGCAACGACAGGATGTGCTCCATCGGCATAAGCACGGTGGAGGACGGCCATATAACAGGCGAGCGCTATGAGCTTATCGATCCTGAGGAGGAGTTTGCCGATTTTAATATGCAGCTTCACGGGATAACTCCGGAGCTGGTGGCCGGAAAGCCCCGCTTTTCGGATATCTGGCCGGAGCTTCGCCCCATATGTGAAGGCGGAATCCTCGTTGCCCATAACGCGCCGTTTGACATGGCGGTGCTGGCAAAGTGCCTGGGCCACTACCGTATCAGCTGGAAGCCGAATGTCACATACGCATGTACCTGCCGCATGGGCAGAATATGTATCCCCGGCTCCCCAAACCACAAGCTCGATACCCTGTGCAGAAGGCTGGGCATAGAGCTTTGCCACCATAACGCCGCCAGTGACAGCAGGGCCTGTGCCGAGCTTTTGATCTACTATCTGGAGCACGGGCTTGACGTGAGCCGCTTTTACCGTACATACGATCTTCAGTACCGGCGTACCTTACGATGAAAAAACGTCCCCTGAGCCGCAAAGCAGCAGGGGACGTTTATCTGCTCTATTATGAAAACAGCGTATCCAGAAAAGCCTCCCACTCCTCGGGATTGTCCACAAAGTATTTCGGACACTCCTTTCCGGTGACGTCGTAGTGACGTATTATGTCGCCACGCTCAAGGTCATATGTATCAATGATCCAATTCAAGAGCCGCGTGAGCGATTCCAGGGTCTCCTCCGAAAACTCGCCGCTGTCATCCTGATGGCAGCACTCTATTGATATGCTGTCGTCGTTGCGCCGGTTTGAGCAATAGGCTATCTCGTCAAGGGGTACACACTGTATCACCGTGCCGTCTATCCCGATCACAAAGTGGCTGCTGGCGTAGGTCTCATGGGTCTGGGCCAGATTCGCAAAATAGCTTCGGTTCTGCTCAGCGGTGGTACCGGGATTTCCCGTATAGTGTACCACAACGCCGTTTACTTTTTTCAGCTCCGTGCCGGGGCGTGAGTAGTCATTGACCGGCAGCAGGTCTTCGACCACCCAGTCCGGCACCTGAACCTGACCCATCTCAACCTGAACCGCCTTTCCCCCATCAGGTATAAGGCTTACCACTATAACGATCATTATCAGCAGCGCAAGCAAAGCCCCGCCTACGATAAGCATATGCTTCCTTCTGCGTCTGCGCAGGCGCCTTCTTCTCTCAGCCCTGCGGCGCCTAAGCTCCTCCTCAGGGCTGTATATGCTGCTGCCCCGTCTTTCTGTTGTGCCCATACCCTCACCCGCTGTATTTTATTTATATTATAATAGCACATACGGGCAATACTTTTGAAGCAAATTTGCATCATAACGGCATATTTCAAAAAATTGCCCGCTTTCTGTAATAATGTGCTATAATACTTTTTATTCCGGCTGGCTGCCGGCATACTTTGAAGGTTTTTATCGAGGGAGAAAAAATTAATGACGCTTAAGGATCTTGCGCTGGGGAAAACGGCCACGATCACCCATGTGGGCGGGGAGGGTGCTCTCCGTCAGCATTTCTTTGACATGGGTGTGATTCCCGGGGCTGACATTACTATGGTCAAATTTGCGCCCATGGGTGATCCTATGGAATTCCGCATACGCGGCTATGAGCTTACCCTGAGAGTGGCCGACGCCGCAGAGATAGAGATAGAAAATGTGAGGGACAGGAATACATATAAGGTTGCGCTCCATCACGGACGCCCGATGCCTCACCCGGGCCTTGGAGAGAGCGGAAAATACCACGTCAAAGCGGACGAACATCCACTTCCCCCGGGGGAGGTTCTGACCTTTGCCCTTGCGGGAAACCAAAACTGCGGCAAGACGACGCTCTTTAATCAGCTGACCGGTTCCAATCAGCACGTGGGAAACTTCCCGGGCGTGACCGTTGACCGGAAGGATGGCGTCATAAAGGGACACGCAGGCACCCTTGTCACCGACCTGCCGGGTATCTACTCCATGTCCCCGTACAGCAGTGAGGAGCTGGTCACCCGCGGTTTCCTTCTGGACAGCAAGCCAAAGGGCATCATAAATATAGTCGACGCAACTAATATCGAGCGGAATTTATACCTTACGATGCAGCTGATGGAGCTTAACGTTCCCATCGTACTTGCGCTGAACATGATGGATGAAGTCAGGGAAAACGGCGGTTCCATACGCGTAAACGAGATGGAATCCATGCTGGGCATACCGGTCATCCCCATATCCGCCTCAAAAAACGAGGGTATCGACGAGCTTATAAGCCACGCAATACACGTGGCACAGTATCAGGAGCGGCCGGGACGGATCGACTTCTGCGGGGTGGACGAGCACGGCGGGGCGGTGCACCGGTGCCTGCACGGCATCATGCACCTTATTGAGGATCACGCGCGCACGGCCGGCATCCCTGTACGCTTTGCCGCCAGCAAGCTGGCGGAGGGTGATAAGCTTATAATGGAGAAGCTCTGCCTTGACGACAATGAAAAGGATATGCTGGAGCACATCATCCGTCAAATGGAGATGGAGCGCGGGCTTGACAGAGCCGCAGCCATAGCCGATATGCGCTTCAGCTTTATAGGCCGTGTGTGCGACGCCACCGTGGTAAAACCTCACGAGAGCAAGGAGCACATCCGCAGCACCAGGATAGATAAGGTGCTGACCGGAAGATTCACCGCCATACCTTCCTTCATCGCCATTATGGCACTCATCTTCTGGCTGACCTTTAACGTTATCGGCTCGTTCCTGTCAGATCTTCTTGAAAGCGGCATAACGCTGCTCACCGACCTTGCAGATAAGGCGCTCTCCTCCGCACAGGTCTCGCCGGTCCTGCACTCGCTGATCATCGACGGCATCTTCAACGGCGTGGGCAGCGTACTGAGCTTTCTTCCGATAATCGTGACACTGTTTTTCTTCCTGTCGCTTTTAGAGGACAGCGGCTATATGGCCAGGGTGGCCTTCGTAATGGATAAGCTTCTCAGGAAGATAGGTCTATCAGGGCGCAGCATCGTACCGATGCTCGTGGGCTTCGGCTGTACTGTTCCCGGCGTTATGGCCACAAGGACACTGCCGTCCGAGCGCGACAGGAAGATGACCATACTCCTCACGCCATTTATGAGCTGCTCGGCAAAGCTGCCGATATACGGCTTTTTCACCGCCGCGTTCTTTCCGGGAAAGGGCGGCCTTATCATGGTGGCCCTGTACATATTGGGAGTGATCTCCGCCATAGGCATGGCCTTTATATTTAAGGGCACCACGTTCAAGGGCGAACCGGTGCCGTTTGTGATGGAGCTTCCAAATTACCGTATGCCTGGGCTTAAAAACGTCCTGCGGCTTCTTTGGGATAAGGCCAAAGACTTCCTTCAGCGGGCTTTTACCGTAATTTTTATTGCGACCATCGTCATATGGTTCCTGCAGACCTTTGACTATCACCTGCGCGTGGTGGAAAGCGCACAGGATAGTCTCCTGGCCTCAATATCCGGTGTCATCACCCCCATATTCGCCCCCCTCGGCTTAGACGACTGGCGCATATCCACCGCCCTTATATCAGGCTTTATGGCAAAGGAGAGCGTGGTATCGACACTTTCAATTCTCTTCGGCTCAACACAGGCTCTGCTCGCGGCGATAACGCCGCTGGCTGCCGCGTCTATGCTGGTTTTCAGCCTGCTCTACACTCCATGCGTGGCTGCAGTCTCCTCCATAAGGCGTGAGCTTGGCGGTAAGTGGGCCGCCGGAGTTGTCGTCGGCCAGTGCGTAATAGCGTGGATCGCGGCGCTTATCGTCCGCCTGATATTAATAGCCTTTGGAATGGGGTGAGCCTGTGTCGGATATTATAATATGGGCGCTTCTTATATGCTGGGGCACTTTATCCGTAAAACATATCACAGGAAGGCATAAGGATTGCTCAGCCGGGTGCTCCGGCTGCTGCACAGGCTGCTGGAAAAAACATGTCAAATGATCCTCATACCGGTGCCAGCCGCCATCGCTGCGGCGCAAGTACAGGTCAATGAGAGGCAGAAGTTTTTAAAAAATAACGCCGCAGATTCTGTCGTCTGCGGCGTTGACTTTATATAAACATATATCCATTATTCTTCAAGATACGTATCGCCCCATTTAGCTAATTCAAAGAAAACCGGAAGCAATGCTTTTCCTTTTTCCGTAAGTGAATACTCAACATGGGGAGGTATTTCGTTAAATTGTTCCCTGCGCACAATTCCAAGCTCTTCCAGATCCCGGAGAGTGGAGGTCAGCATTGTATTTGTAATACGCGGGACAGCTTTTTTCAGTTCTCCAAAGCGGCAGGCCGGGTGTTTGCAAAGTTCATAAATAATATGTGTGCGCCATTTCCCGCTTAATAATTCCAACGTCTTTCTCATCGGGCAATCGTCGCGTACTTCGCTTGTCAAAATCTTCTGCAAGTATTCTTCTGCCGACATATCCTTTTTCATTGTGTCCCCCTTGGTACATTTACCTGTACTATGTATATTCAAGCTGCGTACTTGTGCGATCTTTTCGTACATAGTATAATTTATGTACGAAATCAAGTCAAGGAGATGCAGAATATGGCAACTGCGATAGTATATTATTCAAAACACCACGAAAACACAAAGAAGGTGCTTGACGCGATTGCCGCAAAGCACGAAATTACATTTATCGACGCGGTAAAAACCCGGGACTTTGACCTAACCAATTATGACCTTATCGGATTTGCCTCCGGTATATACTATTCAAAATTTCATAAGTCCGTATTGCAGTTTGCAGAAAAAAATCTTCCAACGAACAAGCGTGTATTTTTTCTCTATACCTGCGGCGCGGAAAAAAAGGGTTATACAAAATCCATTGAAGCCGTCACTTCGCAAAAATCCGCAGAGACGGCAGGTGCTTTCGGCTGTCTTGGATTTGATACTTTCGGCCCGTTCAAGCTGATCGGCGGAACTGCAAAAGGGCATCCGGATCAAGACGATTTTGACAATGCCTGCCGCTTTTATGAAAATCTGATAAAGTCAGAATAAGGAGCAATTTAATATCATATATTGCTTAAATGCCCATACAGCGCTTATTGCTGCATGGGCATTTTCTGTATTGCCCCCTGCCGGGAGAAAAGAGGGTAATTTTGATGTCCTGTACATGTCATGCTTCCGCGCGCCTTACCGGATGGCGAATTACCGTCCTCAGTTTTTCCGGTGCGCACCTGCGCGGATCTCCAAGGTATATTTCATGGTGGAAGCGTCCCCCGGAAAAGTCGGGTACAAGGCCGTTCTCCTCAGAATACTGCTCCATCCGGGCTATCGTCTCCGTTTCATCGTCATATGGCCCCGTGTGCATACACTGCACGCACAGGCCCTCGTCATAAGTAAAAAATAAGGCATCGGAAAAGTCCTGCTTTTTCTTGTGGGAGGCCTCGTTTACCGCCCAGTCAAACTCCGCCTGTGTCACAAATTCCGGCAGGCGTATCATGGATATCCAGTTAAAATCGGACTTTCTTGAGTAATCAACACCGCTTGTCCCCTCCTGCCACCAAAGGCCCTCCAGCGGCGGGACCACGTACTCAAAGTAGCCCTCAATTTTATGCTCACCCTTCCAGCTCATCTTTATGGTAAAGGCAAGCCCGTAGAGTATACCCATCGCCCGCCGGTACTCTCCCTCCGGAGAATTGGGGTCTCCCCGGCCCCTCACCGCGACAAAGTTCATGGATGGGACGGTCACTATTCCGGGCTTTCCGGACGGCAAATAGAACTCCTTATACTCCTTCTTGTAATCGAACGCCATTGTTATCCTCCTGTTTTATTTGACCGGCAGCTGTAATTCGGTCAGCCAATCATCCGCGGACTCCTTATTCCATATTCCGTCAATATAGCACTCCCTGATCGCTCCGCATGGTTCATAGCCGTTTTCACCGGCGTAATTTGCGATATAGGCGTAGGCCTCTCCCAGCAGGCTGTAAGCGCCCTTGTGGTAAATACAAACCGCCCTGGTTGCCGGGAGCGTGCGGAATTTGATCCTGTCGTTTCCGGTCCCGGCTTTAACCACCGCCTGCGAATACCTGGCGAGGATATTTTTGTCCCTGTGCTCGCCGTCCAGATACTCGCAGAAGCCGTAGTCCGGCTTGGTACATTCAATTAAGGGGTTAAGTCTGCGGCATTCGTCCGCGGACTCCAAAACCAGCTGCGTTACCTCACTGTAATCCCGAAGCACCCGCTCCTCGCTGTATACCACGCACTCCGGGATCTCTTTTAATACCGCCTGATACTTCATATTTCCGTCCTCCGATAAATATTTTATTATGGAGAGCTTGACTGAAATATCGGTCTGCTTCTTAATAAGCTCGTCGGCCTTGGCACTCAAGGCCTCTCTGACAGACGCACCGTTCAGGAAGGCTCTGATCTCCTCCACTGAAAAATCCAACTGGCGCAGCGCTTTAATAAGCGCCGCCAATTCCAGCTGTCTTGTATCATACTGCCTGTAGCCTGTCCGCCCGTCAACCTCCGCCGGGACCAAAAGGCCCTCACTTTCATAGTACCGCAGTGTCTTTACCGTAAGCATCGAGAGCTTGGAAAACTCGCCGATTTTCAGCATCATGCTCACCTCCATGCATCTATCGTAAGGCCTCCACCAAGGGGAGAGTCAAGAGCAAATTTGTTTTAAAAAGTATAAGCTTTTAAAAAATCCTTTAAATGTATGAATTCTAACACGCCAGTCAGAAAGCGTCAATATAGCCCCCATGTATCAGAATTTTTATCCTCGGTGTTACCAAATTGTTGTTGACTCCCGCCCCGGATTTTTCTAGTATATGAGTACACTTTACCTATAATCAGGAGTAAGTCATGAAGAAAACTAACCGTTTGGCGATCCCACTTTTCCTGCTGATATGCGCTCTGCTGTTTTGTTTTCCGGCCAAAGCCGCGTTTGAGGATTTCTCCGACGGCGCTGGGCACTGGTCGGAGGCCTATCTGCGCCGCGCTGTGGAGGACGGGCTGCTGAACGGCTACGACGACGGGCTGCTCCATCCGGATGACGCCATAAGCTGCCCTCAGGCGCTGGCCATAATATGCCGGGTGCTGAGGCCATCCGACAGTATCGACCCGGCTTCTCTGGGCCTTAACGGAGACGAGTGGTACTCGGCTTACGCCGCCATGGCCGCGGCAATGGATATTGATTTTGAAAGCTCTCACCTTCAAACCCCATCCATGACCCGTGCCGAGGCCTTCACTCTTCTGGCGGATGCGTTTCAGCTTGTCCCTGCGGAGCAGGAGCTATCCTGCCTTGAGCGATTCAAAGACGGCTCCCAGCTTTCAGGCAGCGAGGCGGCCGCCATGGCGGCGCTGGTCTCCCATGGGTATGTGGAGGGCTATGACGGCTGTCTTTCGCCCTCCGGCAGGGTCAGCCGCGCAGAATTTCTGACCGTGCTTTACCGTATAGCCGGGGATCTTGCGTCGGTCACCGAGCTTACATCTGTCCCCGATCACGGCGTCGTCATATCCGGAAGCGGCTATATGATTGGAAAGAGCTTCACTGCGCCTTTGTGGTTCGACTGCAAAACTGAAAATGTCAAGCTTTGGAATGTCTCCGCAAAAACAGTAATCTTTCGTTCACAGGCCTCCTCCATATCCGTTTTAGGCAGTTCGTCCATCGACAGGCTTGTGATAGCCGGCGGAAGCTCGGATCCCCTCTCCCTCAGCCCTACCGGCCAATGCAGTGTAGGCACCGTAGTAATCGGCGATAACGCCCCCGAGAGCATAAGCATCGGCGGCAATGTCAGCCGTGTTGAGATAACCGGCAGCGGCTGCTCCGTAAGCATAAGTACGAATATTCAGGAGCTTATCATCTCCGGCAGCGGCTGCTCTGTTACCCTTGCCCCCGGCTTCTCTGCCGGCAGCGTCAGGCTCATGCAGGAAAGCTCCGGTAATACCGTGACGCTCCGGGCAGGCATCTCTGAGGCAGTCTTAGACGGCGAAAACAACGCCCTGCGCACGGAGGGGTCTATCAGGACACTCACCCTTGACGGCTCCGGCTGCACAGTGTCCGGCTCCGGGGCCGCAGAAAAGCTCATTCTCAACTCTGCCCGAAGCTCTTGTGAAATAGAATACCGGGAGCTTGAGGACAACATAGACTACGGCATCGGCGAGGCAGTAATTACCCTCACGGCACCGGAGACTCTGCCCGCCGGTCAGGTTCTTAACGTTACCGCCGCCGTTGAAAATCCCTTCTCCCGCCATTGCACCGCCGTATGGAGCGTAGACGGGGTCACTGTTAAGGAGGAGGCGGTGGATGTCGGCCCTGAGCCTGTATCTCTCTACCTCTGTCACAAGTACGAATACACCAAGGACATGGCCGGTACAAGCAGCATACAGCTGACGCTGAAGTACACCTTCCCGGACGGCAGCACCGGCACGGCGTCGGGCAGCGTCACCGTGGCAATAGAAAATTATGACGAATCTCACTACCATGTGTCTGCGGCGGAGGCCCTGGCGCTTGTCACCTCCGGCTACACCGGCGACTACACCACCCAGTGGGCGCTTGAGCATGACTACACCGACGCCGTAAAGACAGCCTGGATAAACGCAAAGGGCTACTCAAGCACAAGCTCCTATATCATCTGGGTGAGCAAGACCTACCAGCGCGTGAACATATTTGAGGGAAGCGCGGGAAACTGGGAGCTAATACATACCTTCCTCTGCGGGACCGGCGCACCTGGGCACGGAACACCCGAGGGCGTTTATACGATATTCAGCCGCTCCTCCCGCGGCTGGATAACCTCCACCTACTGCGTGAGGCCCGTTGTAAACTTCAAGACCGGCAGCGGCTATGCCTTTCACTCAAGGCTCTATGACCCGTCTCACGAATATCTCACGGACGCCTCTATCGGCTTCCCGGTAAGCCACGGCTGCGTGCGGATGTACGATGAGGATGTGCAGTGGATCTATGACAATGTACCCACCGGCACAACGGTAGTCGTGTATTGACAGTTTCATACTTCATAAATTTGGGGACGGAGCTTACAAGCTCCGTCCCCAAATTTATTCTGATACAGCGTCTTACAGCTTATATGTGGCGGCGTTTATGACCTTGGTGTTCTTATCACAAGCTTCACCGCGGAGCATATCCATAAGGCCGTCCCCTTTTCCGCCGATAGCGGCGACATCCTGAGCGATAAGCTCCACAGCGCTCTTCTGCTCTCCATACAGGCTCAGAAAAATGCGTGCCGCGCATATTCAGGTGCCATAGCCAAATGTTATCCAGCTTTCTCATTGTCCGTCCCTCCGCCTTAAGGTGCCTTCACCTATAAAACGAACGGGAGGCTGAAAGTATTTAGGGAAAATTAAAAATTTATTTTGTTTACGCGGCAGCCCCCAAAAAATAAAAGCGGGCGGTATCTAAGATGCCGCCCACAAGGTCCAATATTCAGAATTTTTCCATGTGATCCAGCGTCATCACAAATGCCACAGCGCCTCCCGCGTCCCGCTCCACCGGAATAGACGCAACGCTCCCCGGCAGGATGTGCCCCTCAGCCGATGTGGCGCCCACGTACACCTTTTCCCTGCGCACGCCCGCGGTCGACCGCAGTATCTCCATCACCTTATCCACGGAGCCTTCGTCTACGCCGATCATGATCGTGGCGTTTTTCTTTTTAAGAAATCCCCCTGTGGAACTTAAAAGCGTCATGAAAAAGCCGCTGGTGGTCAATTTTTCTGCCGTATCCTCATAGTCGTCAAATTTTATAACGGCAATAATTAGCTTGTTCCCAGGAATATAGTCCATGAAGCATCTCTCCCGTCAGCTATAAAATCCAGGCGCCGAGCTCTGCGCCCCGTACTTACCTTAAAGGCTATAATAAGACTTTTTCACATCATATGCAAGTCCGGACAGTTTTTTAAATACTTTAAAAAACTAATTGATTAAGGGCACAGAATCTTCCGGCCGTACTGGCAGCCGCGCCCGTTTCTACTTCTCCTCCCGGGATGCTTCTTCATCATTGCGGCGGCCGCAATCTTTCTTACAGTAACGCTCATCCCAGCTTTGATTCAGCTTCGTAAGCAGCCGCAGAAGCTCCTGCCGCTCCTCAGGTTCAAGTCCTGTAAAAAGATCGTTTCTGTTTACCTCCACAAGCCGCTTTGCGCTCTCCTTTTTGCCGGCCTCGGTAAGCGAAACGCAGACCTTGCGCTTATCCAGCTCATCCTTTGTACGCGTTATAAGCCCCTTTCGCTCGAGCTTTGTAAGTATCTCGCTGAGGGAGCCGGGCTGGATATTCTGCAGTGCCAGCAGTTCCTTCTGAGTGATGCTGGGGTGCTCAGCCAATATCTTAAGAACACATCCCTGTCCTCTTGCATTGCTGACCCTGTGATAGATGAACCTCCCGCTGCGGTGCAGCTGCTCCAAAAGGATCTTCTGCTCATCCATTCCTTCACACGATTTCTGCTCGCTTTCTGCTCTCATTTTAACACCTCCAAAGGTACATCTAAATTCGGTACCTAAATTATATTCAATGTCAAATCAAATGTCAAGGCTTCAGATATTTTTCGTCATTCATACATATTCTTGCACAGCAAACCGGGCCAGTCTTATTGCAAAGCGAAAAAAAGTTATCCTTAGATAATTTTTTGCTTTAAGGGCTTGACAAATAAGGCAGGTAATGCTAAACTTCACATTGGTTAGCAGAAGCTAACCAATGTTTGAATCTTTCGGTTAGTTTTCTCTAACCCTCAGTTATGGAAGTGGTAGATATGATGCCTCTCACAATGGCAGCCGCTGGAGAAACAAATACGATACTAAGGATTAACGGCAAGGACGAGGTTCGTCAGCACCTTAACGAACTTGGCTTCGTTCCAGGGGAGGAGGTCACCGTTATTAACGAGATCGGCGGCAATATGATTCTCTCTCTTAAGTCCAGCCGTGTGGCGCTGGACAAAACAATGACAAACAGAATTATGGTGGAACAAGGAGGATATTCCCATGAAAACACTGAAGGATGTGCCGGTAGGTCAGAGCGCCACGGTCATCAAGCTCCATGGCGAAGGGGCGGTGAAGCGCCGCATCATGGACATGGGCGTCACAAAGGGCACTGAGATCTACGTTCGCAAGGTAGCGCCTCTGGGCGACCCTGTCGAGGTTACGGTTCGCGGCTACGAGCTTTCCATCCGCAAAGCCGACGCCGAAATGATCGAGATGCAGTGAGCTTAATTTTAAAGCCTTGTAGTTAGTTCATGCAAACCGCAAAAGAAGCGGCAAATGCCAAAAAAATTTGGAGGTATAAACATGGAAATTAAAATCGCTCTTGCCGGAAATCCGAACTGCGGCAAGACGACGATGTTTAACGACCTGACAGGCTCGAACCAATACGTGGGAAACTGGCCGGGCGTCACCGTTGAAAAGAAGGAGGGCCGCCTTAAAGGCCACAAGGACATCATAATTCAGGATCTGCCCGGTATCTACTCCCTCTCCCCTTACACGTTGGAGGAGGTAGTCGCCAGAAACTACCTTGTTGGTGAGAAGCCCGACGCGATACTCAACATTGTAGACGGAACTAATATAGAGCGCAACCTTTACCTGACCACACAGCTCATAGAGCTTGGGATACCCGTAATCATCGCCCTTAACATGGTGGATCTGGTCCGCAAAAACGGCGACAAGATTGACGTTGCAAAGCTCAGCAAGGCGCTTGGCTGCGAAATAGTCGAGACCTCGGCCCTCAAGGGTGAAGGCTCTAAGGAGGTTGCCGAGAGAGCGGCAGGTCTGGCCGCCTCAAAGAGCGTCGGAGAGATGCCCTCCGTATTTGTCGGCAGTGTTGAGCATGCGATTGCCCATATTGAGGAATCCATAGAGGATAAGGTCGACCCGCGCTTTTTGCGCTGGTACGCAATAAAGCTCTTTGAGCGTGATGAAAAGGTCATTGAGGAGCTGAAGCTTCCGAAAGATCTTATGGATCACATCAACGAGCACATCAAGGACTGCGAAAGCGAGCTGGACGACGACGCCGAAAGCATCATCACTAACCAGCGTTACGCATACATAGCCAAGGTCGTAGGTTCCTCAGTAAAAAAGAAAAACTCCGGCCGCAAAATGAACACCTCCGATAAGATAGACCGTATAGTTACAAACCGCGTTGCGGCGCTTCCCATATTTGCCATTGTCATGTTTGTGGTATACTGGGTGGCAATGGGCCCCTTTGGCAGCTTCCTTACCGACTGGACAAACGACGTGCTCGGCGGGGCGTGGCTCACCGACGGCTCCCGCGCCCTTCTTGAGGGCTGGGGCTGCGCAGGGTGGCTCACGGGCCTTGTATCCGACGGTATCATCGCCGGCGTCGGCGCGGTATTGGGCTTTGTTCCCCAGATGCTGGTTCTGTTTTTGATGCTCTCAATCCTTGAGGATGTGGGCTATATGGCCCGTGTGGCATTCATCATGGATAGGATCTTCCGCAAGTTCGGCCTCTCCGGAAAGAGCTTTATACCGATGCTCATCGGTTCCGGCTGCGGCGTTCCGGGCGTTATGGCCTCCCGTACCATTGAAAATGAGCGGGACAGGCGCATGACTATAATGACCACCTGCTTTATACCGTGCGGCGCAAAGATGCCCATCATCGGCCTTATCGCCGGCGCACTCTTCGGCGGCAGCGGCATTGTTGCGGTATCCGCCTACTTTATCGGCGTGGCTGCCGTAATAATCTCCGGCGTCATGCTTAAGAAGACCAAACCCTTTGCGGGTGAGGCCGCCCCCTTCGTAATGGAGCTTCCTGCTTATCACGCACCCGCAGCCTCCAACGTCCTTCGTGCCACTTGGGAGCGCGGCTGGAGCTTCATTAAGCGTGCAGGCACTGTCATTGTGGTTTCCTCCATCATCATCTGGGCGCTTTCCAGCCTCGGCTCTGTGGGCGGCAAGTTCGGCATGGTGGATACCCTCTTTGAGGATGATGAGCTTGTCACAGATGAATATGTCGCACAGCTTGCTGAGAAGATGGACATCTCCGGGGACGAGGTCTCCTCTATGGACGCCTCCATTCTTGCTCAGGTAGGTAACTCCGTATCCTTCATCTTTAAGCCTCTCGGATTTGGCAACTGGAAGCCGACAGTGGCCACCATTACCGGCCTTGTGGCAAAGGAAGAAGTCGTAAGTACCTTCGGCGTCCTCTACAACTACGACGATAACGACGGCGAGGAGGAGCTCGAGGAAAACGGCGACCAGATCTGGGATAACGTCGCCGCTGACTACAACAGCTTCAGCGGGGGCCACGGAAAACTTGCGGCCTTCTCGTTCATGATATTCAACCTGCTGTGTGCACCGTGCTTTGCGGCGATGGGCGCCATAAAGCGCGAGATGAATAACGGTAAATGGACCCTGGCGGCTATCGGATATATGTGCGGCTTTGCGTATGTCATTGCCCTGATCGTATATCAGCTGGGTAAGCTCTTCAGCGGCGACGGCTTCGGAATAGGGACCGCCGCAGCGATAATCCTCCTTGCGGGTCTTATATATCTGCTGTTCCGCAAAAACCGTTACGAGAACACCCCTGCCGCTTCTCAGGAAAGGGCTGTAAATAATGCTTGAGTTTCTCTCTGACAATCTGGCGACCATAATCGTCGCAGCAGTAGTATTCGCGGCTGTAGCTCTTGTTTTAGTAAAGCTTATCCGCGACAAGAAAAATCACAAATCCTCTTGCAGCTGCGGCTGCTCCGGCTGCCCCAGCTCGAGTATTTGCCATAAAGACCGCTGATTTTCTGAACATATTCTTCTCTCTCTTACTTAAAAACTAAGTACTCTACTTCAACAAAAACCTTCAAAACCTTCAAAAACCTCACACCTTAACAATCTGCGGTCATATGCGAAAGGGGAAACGCCTTGCGTTTCCCCTTTGTTTATTTTTGCAATCCATAGGATCAATAGAGTTTTGTCAGAAGACCAATACCGTAGATCGTCAACGAAACCAGAATCGTAGACACGATGCTCATGATAACGCCGGCCTTGGCGAAGTCCTTGATGGAGAAATAACCAGCAGAGTAAGGTATGACATTTGTGGGGGACGACGTCACCAATATGTAGCAGAGGGAGGAGGTAATTGCCGCCGGAAGAGTCAGTATAAGCGGCGGCAGGCCCGCCCTCTGTGACAGCTGGATGATGATCGGGATCAAAACGGTTGCCGTCACGGCGTTGCTGGCAAATACGATTTTCAAAAGCGAGGTAATCAGAATAATAATGATGATCTGAAGAAGCGCTGGCATCGTTGTCAGGTTTCCCAGCATGGCCACAGACAGCCACTCGGCCGCGCCGCTCTTATAGAGCATCATGCCCAGCGACATGCCGGAGACCACCAGCAGAATGCTGCTCCAGGAGACGTCGTTCTCGATGGTCTTCCATTTGATGCGGCTGACACCCGGCAGGAAAAACAGCGTCGCAGCCAGAATCGCCGGCATGGCGATGGGTATGGATATCCCCAGCAGGTCCTCAAGATACGGCGTGATAAGCCAGAGTATGACCGTGAGGGCAAAGATCACCAGAGTGAATAATTCCTCCCGGTTCATCTTCCCCAGGGCCTTATACTCCTCCTTGAGGGCGGTCTTGCTGCAGGACAGGTGGGATATCTCGGGCTTAAACACCCGCGTCAGAATAAACCAGCTGGGAATGATGAGTATGATGGCGGAGGGGACTCCGTATTTCATCCAGTCAATGAAGGTGATCTCCGTGTCGGCCATGTCCTTTAAAAGGGCAATGGAGATCGGGTTGGGGGAGCTTCCCGCCGGGGTGGCGATACCGCCAACAATTGGCCCCCAGGCGCAGGCGATGAGCAGGGCCTTGCCGAAGTTGCTCTTCATGGGCTTCAGCCCCTCACGCTCCAGAATCGCCACCGCGATGGGCATAAGCATGGCGGATACGGCCATATCCGTCACCCACATGGAGACCACAGCCCCCACCACGATAAAGCCAAATATGATTTTGGAGGTATCATTTCCGGTGAGGGACAGGATAAACATGGATATGCGCTTTCCGAGCCCGGAGAGAGTAATGAAAGCTGACAGCACAAGGACACCGATAAAGAATACGATGGTGTCGTTTCCGAAGCCCTCCCGCACGATATCCTTAAAGGAACCCACATTCAGCACCGCCAGAAGCACCATGCTCATAAGGCCCGTGATATGGAAGGGAACAGCCTCGGTCATCCAGAGGATCAGCGCAAACGCCAGAACACCGAGGGAGAGCTGAGCCTCTCTTGTAAGCTCCACGCCGTTAACCACGGCGATGGACCGGGGTACCTTCATGGCACATACAAGAAGGCAGATCCCTGCGGCCAGGAAAAATAGCAGTATGTTGCGTTTTGTCCGGTCTTTTTCCATCTTATCAGCCCTCTTTAAACCATACGTGGTCAGCAACACGGCCGATCTCCCGTACCGGCTCTATATCCGAGAAGTTTACGATATCCGCCCTGAGACGGGCGCTGTTTGGCTCGAAGCTGCGGCGAAAGGCCGCCTCATTCTCATAATATATATTGGCAATGCAGATAAACGGCGCCCTAGTGCCGGGCTCCTTGGCGCTTATGCCAGCCTCAACCGTCACGCCTCGCACCTCGGGCAGAGACTTCACAATGGCCATATGCTTAGTTATGTAATAGTCTAAATCAAAGAATTTTCCCTCTTCATTCGGATACATGACAGAGTATCGGATCATGGCAATCACTTCTCAATCCTTTTTATTGATGGTATCTTAAAATACTCCACCTCGCTGATCTGGTTAACCGGCCGTATATTGGTGAAGTTCGGTATATCCGCCAGCTGTATTTTCGCCTTCTCCGGCGTCCGGCTCTCGTTCAGCTTTCCGATGGATTCATAGAAAAAGTGCGCGGCACACACCAGCTCCGGCTCACCCTCCCGACGGAAGGGGGTCTTTCCCTCCTCCACAAGGATGCCGAGCACGTTGGGGTCCTGCCTGTGTATGGCGATGTGCCGGTTTACATAGTAATCCATATCAAACCGGCACCCCTCGCTGTAGGGGTACATGACGGTCATTTTAACCACGTGCTGTCCCCCCTTTGACGTATGGTCTCCAGATTGAGAAAGGCGATCTCGCTTATCAGGTTCCGCGGCGGGATGTTGGTAAAGTTAACGTTATCCTGCTTCTGCCGGGCAGTCCGCTCTGGGCTGCGGCTCCGCTCCAGGTCCTCTATGGAGTCGTAGAAGAAGTGAGCCGCGGCGGCATAGCGCGGTGGATTTTTAAAGTCTCTTGTATAATTGCCGGACTCAATAAGGATCCCCTTGACCAGGGGATCATCGGCATAGCACCGAACATGCTTCTCCGCATAGTACTTCGAGTCAAACCAACAGCCCTCGCTGTAGGGATAGAAAACAGAAAAAAGAATCATGGCCGCCTCCTTATTCGCCGATAGCGGCGAGCTGCCGGCGGCACCAGCCCTCATCCTTCAGGACTGCCCGGCACACGCCCACAAGATCCGCCTGGCCGGCCTTCAGGATCCTCTCGGCCTGGTCAATCTCCGTGATGCCCCCGGTCACCAGCACGGGCACATGGACAGCCCGCTTTATAACGACGGCGTCCTCTGCAAACCAGCCCGGCTCCTTCTTCTCCGGATGGAAAAAGCGCCACTTCGGCCCGCCGGACAGGTCCAAAAGATCCGCCCCCGCCTCCTCAAGCAGGGCAGCGGCCCTGACCGATTCCTCCAGCGTGGAGCCGCCCGGTGTGTAATCCTGTACCGGGAAGCGGACAGACACAGGATAGTCGGGTCCCACCGCCTGACGCACCGCCTTCAGCACCTCATAGGTGAGGCGGAAGCGGCTCTCAAAGGATGTGCCCGCATACAGGCCCTCTGTTCTCTTGTTTGTCAGCGGGGAATAAAACTGCGCCAGCAGATAGACGTGACAGGCCTTTATCTGTACTCCGTCAAAGCCAGCCTCCCTGGCACGCAGGGCGGCCGCCGCAAAATCCCCCGGGATGCTCATGAGCTGCTCATCCGTTATGCTGTCCGTGACACGCCGCTGCTCCGGATTTTTATTCAGGTCAAGGCACGTCTGCAGCTCCGGTACGCGCCAGCCGGCGCCGTGATCCAGCTGGATCTGGGCACAGCAGCCGTTCTCATGCAGCAGCGCCGCCAGCCGGGACAGTCCCTCAATATCGGAGTCATCACTTATAGAGAGCATATCCGCCCCCGCCTTGCCCCACTGGCTGACGTAGGAGTGCTCCACGACAACAAGGCCGAAGCCCCGGCTCTTTTCCCGGAACCAGTCCAGCGTCCCCTCCGTCACCTTTCCGTTCGTGTCCGCCTTATGGGTACCGCAGGAGGGCAGTACCAGCCTGTTTTTCAAATTATAATGCTCCGCATTAAGCGGTGTTGTGGCTAAATACATAAATATTCCTTTCCGCCGCCCATGCCTTACCGGCAGGAAACCCCTTTAAAGGCACGGACATTTTCACTTATCGCCTCAAAGACACTCTGAGTCTCAATGACCGATGTGCCGTAAAAGCCGTGAAGTCCTCTGACCTGCCCCAGGAGCTTTCTCACCTGTTCCTTATCCGTCAGGGCCCCGCCGTTGCAAAGAATGAGGGTATCCGGCGCCTCGCGCCCGACCCTGTCAACGGCTCTCTCCGCCGTCAGGACGGCGTTCTCAAAGGGGCACTGGCTGTCACCGGTAAAGCCGAAATTGACTATCAGAATATCCGGCCTCACGGTCAGCATCCGCTCGATCTGCGCCATATTCCGGCAGATGGCGGCGCTCACCATCCCCAGGGAATTGGCTGTGTGAATAAGCTCCATCTCCCGGCTGAAGCCGGCTTTTATATTATCAAAATTCTTTATGTCGCTCTCATGCCATATGCCGATGCTGGGACTGTTGACAACCCCGTCGAAGCCCCGTTCTCTCATCATAAGGACATATTCCCGTATGTTCATCTGAGGATTGGCCGCAGGCACCCCCACCAGGATCGGCGCACGCTCCACCACGGGGCGTATCCGTCGGGTCATGGTATCCACGATTTTGGCCGCGTCGCCGAAGGCAAAGTAGCCCCCCACGCCCGCCCGGCCGGACATCCGCATCTTTCCCACAGACGTGACGGCAAGAATGTCCGCACCGCCTATGTCGCAGCACTTTGCCGTCAGGCCGCATCCAACTTCCGCAGCGATGATGGCCCGGCTCTCTTTGAGGGGCTCCCGCAGCTGCTCCATGATCGTTTCCTTATTCTTCATCTTTCACCTCGTTATATAACGGAAAGCTGTTTAAAATCTTCAACAGTCCTTACAAGCCGCTTCTCCACAGGCAGGCGTTCCGATGAGGAGGCCCCGTAGAAGCCGACCACATTTTCCGTATGGTGAAGGATAAACTCCACATCCTCGGGTGCCGCGATGCTCCCCCCGTGTGCGATCACCAGCACATCGTCGTTCACGCTCTTGGCTGCAGCAGCGATGGCGCTTATTTTCTCCACGCACACATCAAGGGTATTGTAAACCTTGGCGCCGATCAGTCCTGTGGAGGTCAGCCCCATGTGGGCCACCACAACGTCGGCTCCCGCCTGTGTCATAGCTGCCGCTTCCTCCGGGGTAAAGCAGTAGGGGGTGGTCAGCATATCAAGGGAGCGGGCAATACGCACCATCTCGACCTCCCTGCTGTAGCCGAAGCCCATCTCCTCAAGATACCTTCCCAGACTTGCATCTGTGGAGCCCATGGTGGGGAAATTCTGTATTCCGGCATACCCCAGTTCCTTAAGCCGGCGTATAAAGCTCCCAAGATCAATATGCGGGTCTGAGGCAAATACCCCGGCAACTACGGGTGTGTGTTTCACTACGGGCAGTACTTCTCTCGCCATATCCAGCACCACCTGGTTTGCATCGCTGAAAAACACCCGTCCGCAGGCAGAACCCTGCCCTTCCATTCTGAACATCCCGGAATTATAGACAATAATCAAGTCCGCACCGCCGTGCTCCGCGCTTTTGGCTGAGAGCCCGGTTCCCGCGCCGGAGCCGATAATGGGGACCCCCCTGCGCGCAAGGTCGTGGAATTTTTTTAAAATTTCTTCCCTGCTTTGACTGATCATAGATGTCTCTCCATTTTTATAAGTTGGTCGAGCTTTTTGGCCGCTGCAACGGCAAATTCTTCGTCGTTGATATGGCACGCCATCTCTATAAGCTCGGTCTTTTCCGTGTCAAGATCTTTACGTATGGCATCAAAGAGCACACGGTCCGCCTCCGGGTCGTACAACTCCTTGCCGGGGGCGTCCATCTGCGAAAGCCCCTTCAGGGGCACCATCAGAACAGACGGACAATCGGCCTGATTAAGCTTCTCCGCAATATAGGCCCCAACCTTTTTAAGATCCGCCCCGGTGGTCCGCACATGGGATGGGATCTTGTTATGGCAGTAAATATGATGTCCCTCAAACTTTTTAAAGTCGGTGACGGATATCATATCCATAGCGCCCAGGCTCACCACCTGCGGCGCCGCCGGAAGGCCCCGCCTGTCCAGCCTGTCGGCGCCCGCCGTCCCGGCCTCAGACCCCAGAACCTGGGAGGCCAGCTCTGTGGTGGTGATATCCAGCACCCCCGCAAAGTGTCCCTTCCGAAGCAGTGACTCCATGGCCCGGCCGCCTGCGCCCACGGCGTGAAAGGTCACGACCTCATATCCGCGGGCCTCCAGCCACTCCTTGGCCCTTGTGATGCAGGGTGTGGTCACGCCGTACATGGTGGCGGCGATCACCGGCTTTTGTGCCTCCCGCTGTTCTCTCTGACGGCACATAGCCCCTTTTCCGGCGCCAACAGCTACCCACGCGGCCTGCTTGAACACCTCCGCGGTAATGCTGTTGATTCCGGACACATCCACAATGGGGTTTATGACCATGATGTTCTGTGCCCCCACATACCCGCCGATCCGGCTGGTGCCGGCCAGGGTGGAGATCAATATTTTCGGCATGGTCAGTGGCAGCCCGGCAAATATGGCTGACGCCAGGGTCGTTCCGCCGCTTCCGCCCATGCTGATAATGGCATGAATCCTGTTCTCCCCGCCAAGCCTGCTAACAAGGGCGGCGGCGGCAGGAAGCATCGCGTCCATGGCCTTTGAGCGCGGCATCTCGTATAACTGCTCCGCATCAATCCCCCGGGAGGCGACGATATCCTCCGCGCACAGGTCCGCTTTGAGTTCCGGTTTTTTGCCGCTGAGGCTCAGGTCGATGGTATAGACTCTGCCGCCCTGCTCCTCGATCTCACGGATGAGATACTCATACTCTCTGGCTTTCGTGTCAAAGGTACCCATCACCGCAATGGTGGGGAAGCCTGCACTCTCTGTCATCCGCCGTTCCCCTCTTTTGTCCGGCGCAGCCTGCCTATCTGCCTGATCCACCATTTCTTTTGAAAAATGGGCAGAGACAGCACGCCGCCAGGCATGAACAGGACGACCAGCACAAACAGTATGCCGATGATGAGCTTATACCGCTGGGTATATTTCGTGAGCACATCCTCCAGGAATACATAGATGGCCGCGCCGACGATGCCGCCCTCGATTTTTTTGATGCCGCCGATCAGCGACATGAACAGGATCATAAAGCCCATATTGGTGGCCAGCATATCCGGAGACATGATCCCATAGAAGGTTACGGAGAGCACGCCACAGAGGCCGGCAAAGAACGCCCCCAGCATGATTACCATGATCCGGATAAGATTTGTGGAGAAGCCCAGGGCCGCCATCTTCTCCCGGTTGTCCCGGTACCCCTGAAGAGCAATGCCATAGGGTGACTTGGTGATCCGCTTCAAAATAAAATACCCGATAGGGAATATAAGCGCCACGATGTAGTAAATACTCTTGGAGCCGGACAGGGTAACCCCGTTGATTGTGGGACCCACTATGCCGGCTATGCCGTTATAGCCCCGTGTAAGCTCTACCCACTGTAGGGCGCAGATATAGAGCATGTTGGCAAGGGCGATCGTCATAACGAAGAAGTAGTTGCCCGAGCAGCGCATGGATAGGAGTGCGAAGGCGAAGGATACAATCAGCACAAAGAGGAGACCCAACACCACACACTGTCCGTACGACCAGCCGTAGTACACCTGCCCGATGGCCAGCGTATACCCCGAAATCGCCGCAAATCCCGCCTGTGCCAACGAGTTGTGACCGCCAAAGCCGCTCATAAGGCACAGCCCCATGGCCGCCAGCCCCAGAAACATGATCTTGGCCAGCCGGTATGTGTTATAGCCGCTGAAAAAACGTCCGAACAGAAAAAGCACCGCAATGGCAAGCACCACATAAGCAAGCTGCACAAACACATTTTCAGTTCTGAAAATCTTTTTCATCTCTTTCGCGCCTCCCTGCCCAAAAGGCCCGTGGGCTTAAAGGCCAGAACCAGAAGCACACTGCCGAATACGATAGGCGCTGAGATATTCGGGACAGTCGCCTTGGTAAAGCTGTCCAGGATCCCGATAAGAAAGGCCCCAATGCCGGTTCCCACCAGGCTCCCCTGTCCGCCGATGATAATGACCATCAGGGAGAACATCTGCATGGTGGATTCATTGCCCACCTGGAAGGACTGGATAGAGCCGCTCAGGGTCCCGCCTATCCCGGCGAGGATGCCCGCCAGGACAAAGACAATAGTGAACATCTTGTTGATCTTGATGCCAAGCGCCGCCACGATATCCTTATCGTTCACACCCGCCCGGACGATCTGTCCAAACTTTGTCTTCTGTATGGCAAAATACAGTACCAGCATCTCCACAACCGCAAACAGCAGGATGAAAAGACGCATACCAGGGTATTTGATGATCCCCAGATCCACACTTTTGGCGATATAAGACGGCGGGATAATGGCCATGGTATACCCCTGGGAGAGCAGAAGCACAATATCCACCAGGATCATGCTGATCCCCAGGGTGAGAAGCGAGCCCTCCCGGCCGCCGAAGGATTTGGTATACAGCACTTTTTTGATAAAATAAGAGACGATCCCCATCACAATACCGCCGCCAAGGATCGCCATCCACCAGCTGCCGGTCAGCTTCCACGTCATATATCCGGCGTAGGCGCCGAACAGGTAAAAGGAGCCGTGTCCCATATTTACCACGTGCATAAGCCCGTATACCAGAGAAAGGCCGCTGGCCACAACGAACAGGAGCGCGCCATAGGTGATGCCGTTCATAAGGACGGTGAAAAATACAGTTGATGTCATGAGCTAAAATATCTCCCCTCTCACAGCGATTCGGGCTGTCAGCCGACCCCGATCAGGGCGTTGCACAGCTTGGTGTCGGCGATAAGCTCCGAAAAGGAGCCGCTGTATTCAATTCTGCCTGATACCATGGCATTTGTCGTATCACTCACACGCCCGGCAAAGCCCAGGTTCTGCTCGATTAGCAGCACGGACATCCCCTCGGATTTTACGACCTGCAAAAAATCCACCAGCACATCGATGATGGAGGGGGCCAGGCCCTCGGACGGCTCATCCATGATGAGCAGGTCCGGATTCAGCGTCAGGGCCCTTCCGATGGCCAACATCTGCTGCTCGCCGCCGGAGAGAGAGGTGCCCTTCAGCTTCCTTCGCTCTTCAAGCCGGGGGAAGAGCTCATAGATGCGCTTCATCGTCCATGCATTTCCCCGCTTTCCCTCCCGGGCGCAGAAGGTGAGGTGCTCATCCACGGTGAGGGAGGGAAACACCCTGCGCCCCTGCGGGACATAGCCGATACCAAGCCTCGCGATGTCATAGGACTTCATGTGGGTGATATCCTCCCCCTGGAAGAGGACGGTCCCCTCCTGTGCAGGAAGCATCCCCATGACAGTCTTTGCAAGGGTCGTCTTACCCATGCCGTTGCGTCCGATGAGGGTGACGATGCCGCTCTCCAGAGTCAGATTGGTCCCGTGGAGTATGCGGGTCTCCCCGTAAGCGGCCTTCAGGCCGGATATTTTAAGAACTGCTTCGCTCATCTCCGCCGACACCTCCCAGATAGATCTTCTGTACAAGCTCATTGGCCTGTACCTCGGCCGGGGTCCCCTCTGCCACAACACTTCCGTTGAACATGACGGTCACATAGTCCGCCACCGCAAACGCAAGCTCCATATTGTGTTCGATCAGGACGATTGTGATATCCCTGTCCAGTCCCTGCAGCAGGGCCAGGATGATCTGCCGCTCATTTTCGGAGAGGCCGGACGACGGCTCGTCAAATAGTAGCAGGCTTGGGCTGTTGATGAGCGCAAGGCCAATCTCAAGCTGGCGGCACTCCCCGTGGGACAGATTGCACACCAGCTCATCCAGCTTTTCTCCGAGAGACACTTTTCGGGCCGTCTCCTCAAGCCGGTCACAGTAGCCCACGCTCTTTTTGTAGTTTTTTAAAAGGTTCACCTGCCGCAAAACAGGCTGGGCTCCCATGATGGCAAGATAGAGATTCTGTCGGACAGTAAGATTGGCAAACAGCGCCGACGATTGATAGGTACGCTGCATGCCCATACGGACCCGGCTCTGGATTGAGCTTTTGGTGACATCCTTGCCGTTAATGCAGACCTTCCCGCTTGATACCGGCAGATCCCCGGTTATCAGGTTAAACAGCGTCGTCTTCCCCGCACCGTTTGTCCCGATAAACAGCCGTCGCTCCCCGTGTGCGATGTCACAAGTGACATCGCACACGGCCTTAACGCCGCCAAAATTCTTACACACGTGGCTTAAAGAAAGCATGGGAACCTTGTTTTCCGTGTTATTACTCATTTGTCCTGCTCCTAAATCATGTGCTTGGCCGCTTAAAGCAACAGGCACTCAGTTGGCTCTCTTCGCCCCTGCGATAGCCTCCAACGTGGGGTTCACGCGGTCGGGATCCGGCTGGGACAGATACCACTCCTCGTCAAAGCCGACGAATTGGGAGACCTGCTCGATGGTCTTGATCGGTCTGTTATAGAAGGTGCCATCCTCGGCCTTAGTCACCTCAGTGATGAAGATATCGCGGATACCGCGGTGATACTCGTCCAGGCTCACCTTGCCGGTGGGGCCGTCAAACTCCAATTCCAGAAGTGCCTGACGGAATCCCTCCTGGTTATTCTCAATATCCCCGTCGATGGCCTCCAGCGCCTTGATGCAGCACATGGTGGAGATGTAGAACTCCATGGCGAACGCGCCCGCGTCATAACCCGCGCGCTCCTTGAACAGGGTGTTAAACTCCTCATACTCCGCATAGGGGAGATCCTGGGCCGTCTGAGCCGCCACCAGCACGCCCTCATAGAGATAGCCGATGTCGCTGCCGATGCAGTTCGGGTCGGTCAGGTTACTGCCGCCCACCAGGGGGATCTTGCCGATCATGTCAAAGTCGTTCATCTGACGCATAAAGTTCACGGAGTCGGCCGCGCCTATGCCCAGATAGATCCCATCGATATCCTCCGGGATCTGCGCAATAACAGAGCTGAAGTCTGTGTCGCTCTTGTGGAACCAGAGGCGGGTATCCACCTCTCCGCCGGCCCCCACAAACCCCAGGAGAAAGCCGTTTACAAGGGAGAAGGTAAAGTCATAGTCCGAGGCGATGGTAATCATTTTCCTGTAGCCCAGCTCGTTATAGCAGTACTGACCCATAGCGTAAGCGGTCTGCGTTCCGCTGGGGCAGTAGCAGAAAAAGTTATCCGGGGCGTCGCCCTTGGTAACGCCGTCTGTGGCGCAGGAACCGATGACGATGGTCGCCTCATCATGGGTGGCGGCAAATTCCTTGGCCGTGGAACCTGTGGAACCGCCGAGAGGCCCGATAATCAAGGGGATGTCCTCGTTCTCCACAAGCTTGGTCAGCTTCTGGGCGGTGACATCCGTTGCCTGCCCGTCATCCTCCACGCGGATCTCGATCTTCCGCCCTGCCACGGTGTAATCTACGCTCTCCAGGGCGATCTCGACCGCCAGCTTGGCCTGAATGCCGCTTGCAATGTTGTACGGGCAGAGCAGTCCGACCGTCAGCGGTTCCTTATTCGCGTCTGTCGAAGTCTCCCCGTCCGCCTTGTTTTCTTCCTGTTTTCCGCTGTCTACAACATCGTTCTTCCCAGCATCATCGGTCTTTTGCCCGTTGTCCGTTTTGGCACAGGCCGCCAGACCTAGCAGCATAACGATTGCCAGTACATAACATAAAGCTTTCTTCATTTTCTCGTCCCTCTCTTAAAAATTTTTTTGTTTTCGCTCTTATCATCCATCCTGGGGAGGAGTCTGGACAAATTAACGTCCCCCTCTTCCGGACAGAGTAATAAAACAACAGGATCCGTCGCCATGTGATTTCGATAATAAAAATTCAACGTTAAGCCTATTAATTCTTGATTGGGGTAAAGAGCCTGATAACATCTCTGTAAAATTTTTGGCAAAATAGCCCAAAAGTCGCAATTAATCTAAAATATTTCATCGTTTTTATTAGTATACTTGACACTCTTGACAAAGTAAAGTACCGTTATGTTATAATATAATTAACCTTAAGTTAACAATTGGAGGGTTCTGCCATGACTCTGCGGAAACTTATCGCCTTTGTCGCCGTCTGCAAGCATATGAACATGGCCGCTGCCGCCCGGGAGCTGTTTATCAGTCCCCCGGCGGTGAGCAAAATCATATCGGAACTGGAGGAATACTATGACACCTCTCTCTTCTCCCGGGTCGGGAAGAACATCTATCTGACCGACGCCGGACGGGAGCTATACTCCTTCTCTGTGTCTATTCTTGAGAGCATTGACAAAATGGACGCCAAGATGAAGCTGTTCTCCAATTCTCCGGTCATACGTCTGGGTACCACCCTGACCTACAGCGCCATCTTTCTCCCCTCGCTGCTCACGGACTATCAGAACACCATCAACAACGCACGCATCGTCTTCACAGCCCTGCGGGCCCACACCATCGAGCAGCAGATTTTCACCGGGGAGCTGGATTTCGGCATATACGCCGGCGAGTCCATTATGAACACCACTGAGGCGGTGCCGCTCTTCGAGGATGAACTGGTCTTTATATGCAGCCGGACTCACCCTCTCATGAGAGACATCCGGGAGGATGAAGAGGGGCTGGTTCTGATCCCCAAGGCGGACACGCACCTGGATCTGTTCCTCCGGGAGAAAAACAGCTCCTCCTTCTCCCTTGTGGACTCGGTGCTGTGCCGCTCAAACATCGACTATAGTGTCCGCGGCACGCTGAACAACATCGATGGGATCGTCCTGTGCACCTCCAAGGGGCTGGGGATCGGCGTGGTATCCAAGAGTTCCCACCTGCCGGAGGATGTCTGCTTTTTCCGCATAAAGGGGATCGCCATAAAGCGGATGTATTACCTTGTCTACTCCAAAAAACGAGAGCTTCCGCCGGCTTTCACCGAGTTCATTGACTTCGTCTGCCGCTATAAAATATAATTGCGCATGCGTTGCCTCCTTTAAAGGGCAAAAGGAAACGGTGCAACCCATTTTACTGAGTTACACCGTACCTGCATAAAAAGCTCCCTTATCTGTCGCCAGTAATGCGTTTCCCCTTTGTTTTTTTGTGCCCGTTATGGTACAATCATTGACGATCCGGCAAAACGGCAAAAATGAAAGGACACTTTTTAAAATGTGCGAAGGACTAAAGCTCTTTATCGGCGTAATGATCCCCTTCTTGGGGACGACTATCGGCTCGGCGTTTGTGTTCCTTATGAAAGGGCAGATGCGGCCGCTGATCCACAAACTGCTGCTTGGGTTTGCTTCGGGCGTTATGATTGCAGCCTCCGTATGGTCGCTGCTCATTCCTGCGATAAATATGGCGGAGGAGCAGGGGACCGTACCATGGGTGCCTCCCGCATTCGGCTTTCTTCTGGGCATATTTTTCCTGCTTCTCTTAGACTCCCTCATTCCCCATCTCCATGCGGGATCGGATAAGCCGGAGGGCATGAACTCAAGCCTCGGGAAATCCACCATGCTGGTACTTGCGGTTACTCTCCACAACCTGCCTGAGGGCATGGCGGTGGGCGTGGTGTTTGCCGGAATGCTCTCCGGCGGCATGGGCCTTTCCGCGGCTGCCGCATTTGCTCTCTCAATGGGCATCGCCCTTCAAAACATACCCGAGGGCGCGGTCATATCAATGCCGCTTCTGGGAAACGGCGTTAAGAAGGGAAAAGCGTTCCTCTTGGGCGCGCTCTCCGGGGTGGTTGAGCCTGCGGGCGCGTTTCTGACGATCGCCCTTACGGGGGTCATTTCCCCGATACTTCCCTATATACTCTCCTTTGCCGCGGGTGCCATGATATATGTGGTGGTAGAGGAGCTTATACCCGAATCGCAAAACGGCGAGCACTCCAACATAGGCACTATAGGCGCCGCCGTGGGGTTCGTGCTGATGATGATACTGGATGTTGCGTTGGGGTAAACCGAGAAAAACAGCGCCCGGCCTAGGCCGGGCGCTGTTTTCATATTCAGATCATATCTTAATAAACTTTCTGGCAATAAACACAACCAGGCACGCTCCGGCGGCCGATATTATCGTACTGGCCACCCAGCCATGGGAGTAAATACCTATAATCCCGCAGATGAAGCCTCCAACCATGGAACCAATGACGCCCAGTATGATATTCCACACAAGACCGCCGCGGCAGTTCATTATTGCTCCCGCAAGCCAGCCGCCGACGGCGCCGATAACAAGGGTAACGAATATTCTCCAGAGCATAATATCAAGACCTTTCCGCTTTAATTATTGATCAAAGGGCTTTTTCAAGCCTCTCCCTTACCGCCGCGATAAAGCCAGCTGTATCCACCCTCTTAACATCGCTGTCCTTGCACAAAAGGGCAAGGTCACCGGTCATTATCCCTGAGGTGATCGTATCGAGGCAGGCCTTTTCAAGCTTCTTTGCAAAATCCGAAAGCGGCGCGTTCCCGTCAAGCTCTCCCCGCTTATTCAATGCTCCTGTCCACGCAAAAATAGTGGCCATTGGGTTCGTTGAGGTACTCTCGCCCTTGAGATATTTATAATAGTGGCGGGTAACGGTTCCGTGAGCCGCCTCATACTCAAAGTAGCCGTAGGGGGAGACAAGGGCCGACGTCATCATCGCAAGTGAGCCGAAGGCCGTCGATACCATGTCGCTCATCACGTCTCCGTCATAGTTCTTGAGCGCCCATATAAAGCCTCCCTTTGAACGTATAACGCGCGCGACGGCATCGTCTATAAGCGTATAGAAATATTCTATTCCCGCTTTTTCAAATTTGGCCTTATACTCCTCCTCATAAATACGCTGGAAGATTAGCTTGAACGTCTGGTCATACTGCTTCGAGATCGTATCCTTGGTTGAGAACCACAGGTCCTGCTTCTCACTGAGGGCAAATTCAAAACAGGCTCGGGCAAAAGCCTCAATGGAGCTGTCCTTATTGTAAAGCCCCTGAAGTACACCGGCACATTCAAAGTCATAGACCGTCTCACGGAAGCTCTCGCCGTTTTCTCCCGTGAACAGCAGCTCCGCCTTGCCGGGGCCGGGCACACGGTACTCAGCTCCCTTGTACACATCGCCGTAGGCGTGACGGGCGATCACTATGGGTCTTTCCCAGCTGGCCACGCAGGGCTTAATGCGGTCGGTCATTATCGGTGCGCGGAACACCGTGCCATCCAGCGCGGCGCGGATAGTGGCATTGGGGCTTTTCCACATTTTCTTAAGGTGATACTCCTCAACGCGCTGCATATTCGGAGTGATAGTGGCGCACTTTACCGCCACCTTGAGGCGCTTAGTAGCCTCAGCCGCGTCTACAGTCACCTGATCGTCCGTCTCGTCCCTGTGCTCAAGTCCCAGGTCATAATATTCCGTGTTAAGGTCAATATAGGGGATCAGGAGCTCGTCCTTTATCATCTTCCAGATGATCCGCGTCATCTCGTCCCCATCCATCTCAACGATGGGATTCATTTTAATTTTTTCCATATATGCACCTCTCAGCCGTTTTTATGTGCAGCGTACCAGTTCATAAGGCAGCCTTCAAGAATTATCTCCCGCTCCTTATGTGTAAGAGGCGGCAAATGGAGCGTTATATCATGTACGGTACCCGCACTTACGACCTTGGCGGGTATATCCTCAGCGCCTGAGAGCACTGCCGCTCTTACGCCGGGAACGAACACATAATCCCCCGGCTCATAAGGGAACTCCGCATCTGCATCAATATTAAACGGAAGCATACCCCAGTTTATGCAGTTTGAGCGGTAGCGCTTGGTGGCGAATTCGTAGCAGAAGTTGGCGCAGCCGCCCAGCACTCTCTGACAGGAGGCAGCCTGCTCACGCGCCGAGCCGTCCCCGGGCTTATTTGCAAATATTGCAGAGCCGAGCGCGCAGCTTTTTAATTCCTCCGGCTTCCTGCCCAGAAGCTCCCAGACCCTTAAAAGCTCCTCCGTGGGCGCTCCGGCGGCGCGTGAGGACTCCTTCTCCCTGATTTTTTCAGTACGTCCCACATACTCAGGATCCCGGCGGGAAAGTGCAAACGTGGCCAACTTCATCGGATTAGAGCGGTAGCTGGAGGTATCTCCTGAGGGGATAAGCTCATCAGTTGTGGTTACGGGATCCCGTATAACGCTTGCCAGTTCAATGAGTATATCGTCAGTAAGGGCCGGCATTTTAGGCCACTCGGTTATATTCGGTCCAAAGCGAAGCGGCGCCTCAGGGTCGGCCTTACCAAAGCCCTGATATACACGCTTATCATAGGCACTTCTGTCATATCGGCGCCGGGCAGGCTCCGGCATCTTGTAGTCCACATCGGTGGCGGCAGTCAGCACTCCGCCGTTTCTCGCCGTGGCGGCTATGCTGCGGGCATCCATAAGCGCCACAACAGAGAGCTGTCCATCCGAGGGCTTGGAGCCTTCGCGGTTGGGGAAGTTTCTTGTACAGTGGCGGATGGAGAAACCGTCGTTTGCCGGCACATCCCCCGCTCCGAAGCACGGCCCGCAGAAGCTGGGCTTGAACACCGCGCCCATCTGGGTAAGCCGCTGTGTTACTCCGTTTTCCATAAGCTCCATAGCCACAGGTATGCTGGGCGGATAGACGGACAGGGCAAAATACCCGCTGCCGATGGAACCTGCCTCAAGGATTGCAGCCGCCTCAGCTATATTGTCATACATTCCGCCGGAGCATCCGGCGATGATCCCCTGATCACACAGGAGCCTTCCATCCCTCACCTTGCTCATAAGGTCTAAGCTGACCTTGCCCTCAAACTTCTCAAGGGCGCTCTTTTCGGTCTCTCTAAGTATATCACCCAGGTTATCCTGAAGATAATGGATCGTGTATGCCTCAGACGGGTGGAAGGGCATGGCTATCATGGGCTCTACCTTTGAAAGGTCAATTTCAATGAGGGAGTCGTAATAAGCGCCATCCTCCGGCTCCATCGGCTCATAGCACTCGGGACGGCCGTGAACGGCATAATACTCCTCCACCCTCTCATCAGTCTGCCATATCGAGGAAAGGCAGGCCGTCTCGGTGGTCATAACGTCTATGCCTATACGGAAATCCATCGGCAGGACTTTCACGCCGGGTCCCACGAACTCCAGCACCTTATTCTTAACAAAGCCGTTTTTATATACCGCCCCGCACAGGGCAACCGCCACATCGTGGGGGCCGACGCCCTGCCTTGGCGTGCCCGTCAGGTATACAAGCACCGTCTTCGGGTATGCCACGTCGTAGGTCGCGCCGAGAAGCTGCTTAACAAGCTCCGGTCCGCCCTCTCCCACGCCCATCGTACCCAGTGCGCCATAGCGGGTATGACTGTCTGAACCGAGGATCATCCTCCCGCAGCCGGCCAATTCCTCACGGGCGTACTGGTGAATTACCGCCATATTAGGCGGTACAAAGATCCCGCCGTACTTTTTTGCAGCGGATAGTCCGAAGGCGTGGTCGTCGGCGTTTATGGTGCCGCCCACCGCGCACAGCGAGTTGTGGCAGTTGGTCATTACATAGGGAACGGGAAACCTCTCAAGCCCGCTGCCCTTAGCTGTTTGTATAATCCCGACATATGTTATATCATGGGATATGAGGCTGTCAAAGCGTACCCTGAGAGTACCCTGCTCCCCTCCCTGATCGTGTGCGGACAGTATTGAGTATGCAAGAGTTTTTTTCGCGCCCTCCTCCGGAAGCTTGCCGCGGCCATCGGCAGTCGGCCTTCCGTCATAAAGGAATACGCCGTTTTCATGAAGCGTTACCATTTGTTCACCTCGGATTTTTATTCAATTAAAGTATACCAACATTTCTGTTAAGATGCAAGTATTCAGAGGCTTCATTACAGCTTTTTAAGAATTGTGGTAGTTTATGTACAAAAGTCACGATTTATCTCATTAACATTTTATCGTTTTTGCATAATTTATTTTAAAACTTGCATTTTTCTTGCATTTGGCAAAACAATAATATATAATTATCTGGTATTTTACAATGGTTTTAAAGTTTTTCTCCACCTTGGAAATGAAAGAAGGTCCCGCACTTGAATTCAGATTTTTTTGAAACCCCTATGGATTACGCCAGCTCTCTCGTGGAGCGTGTCAAAAAGGCGTATGCCATTGACAGCCATTATACGGACGATTACAACATAAAGCGCGGCCTGCGAAATGCCGACGGTACGGGCGTAATAGTCGGCGCCTCCAAGATAGGCAGCGTTCAGGGCTACCACATTGAGGATGGAGAGCGTATCCCTAACGAGGGGCATCTCTATTACCGAGGCATCGACATTCAGGAGATCGTAGCCGCACACAAGAAAAACAACACCTTTGGCTATGAGGAGGTCGCCTATCTGCTTCTTTGCGGAACTCTTCCAAGCTCCGAGCAGGCAGATCTGTTTATACGTTCCCTTTCCCGTGCAAAAGCCCTGCCCAACGGCTTTTTTGAAAATGAAGTGTTTAAGACCCCGTGCAGAAACATTATGAACACTCTCTCAAGGTGCGTGCTGGCTCTCTATGCCTATGACGACAACCCTGACGATATCTCCATTGAGAACGTGCTTCGCCAGTCAATAGAGCTTATAGCCCGCTTCCCTACCATCATTGCGCAGGCCTATGCCATGAAACGCCACTATTTTGACGGCGATTCCCTGTATATACACTATCCCAAGGAGAACCTCTCACTGGCGCAGAACTTCCTTAGGCTCGCACGTAAGGATAAGAGCTACACCGACAAGGAGGCAAAGCTTCTGGACGCGCTGCTGATGCTCCACGCGGAGCACTCCGGCGGCAACAACTCCACCTTTACCTGCCGCACCGTCACCTCCACAGGCTCTGACACCTACAGCGCCATATCCGCAGCCATAAACTCCCTTAAAGGCCCCCTCCACGGCGGAGCCAATTCCGCTGTTATGAACATGATAGCCGATATAAAGGCCCACGTTCATGATATAAACGACGATGACGAGATCGGCGCTTATATAGATAAGATGCTGGATGGAACTGCCGGCGACGGCTCCGGAAAGCTCTACGGTATAGGTCACGCTGTATATACCGTCTCCGACCCGCGTGCCGTCATACTTAAGCAATTTATAAACGAGCTTTCGCAGGAGCAAGGCTACTCCGATGAGTTCATCATAGCTGAGAAAGTGGAGCGTCTTGGCTCCGCCAAGCTCATGGCGCGCAAAGGCATGAGCACCCCCGTAAGTGCAAACCTCGATCTGTACTCCGGCATAGTTTACAGTATGCTTGGTATCCCTGAAGACCTCTATACTCCTCTCTTTGCCATGGCGCGCATATCCGGCTGGTGCGCCCACAGATTGGAGGAGCTTATCACCGGCGGCAAGATCATGCGTCCGGCATACCGCTCCGCAGTTCACAGACACTCCTATGTACCTATTGAGGATAGATGACCGTGAGGGCCGCCGGTTTGGCGGCCCTCTTTCATGTTCCGTCTTGTCCCCAAAATACCCGCCGAATAAAATATCCACAGATCATGTGCTTTATACCGTCGCATAAAATGTACGTTTCCGGACCGGGAACGTACATTTTATATTTTTGCAAAGTTGGCTTGACATATTACGCAAAGTTTGCTATACTTTATTTGCAAAGTTAACTTAGCGTATTTTAGGAGAACACAATATGAAAACAAAGATCCGTGAGCTTCGCAAAGCAAATAAGCTGTCTCAGGAGGAGCTGGCGGAGGCCGTCGGCACCACTCGCCAGACTATAACCTCCATTGAAATAGGCAAATACACGGCTTCTCTGCCGCTGGCCTACAAGATAGCGCACTTTTTCGGTCTTACCATTGAAGAAGTGTTTGATTTTTCGGAGCTGGACAATTAAGGAGGGTACATAATGGAAGCATATCGCAGCAAGCTTAAAGCACAGAACATATTTCTCATCATAGCGGCAGCGGCACTGGCAGCAGTGCAGGTGCTGTCCTATTGCCGTGTAATCAAGCCTCTCGCCGGCGGGGATTTCATCGATTTCTGGAACGGCTTTATCGGCGGGCTGGCTCTGGGTCTAATGGCGATACTTATTTTCGGCGTCATTAAAAACCTTCGCGCCATGCGCAGTGAAAAAGCACTTAAAAAGCTCTACGCAAAAGAAAATGATGAGCGCACGGAGCAGATATATCTTAAAGGCAAGAGCGCCGGCGCAACAATTTTTCTTCTATGCTGCCTGCCCGCGGCAGTCATAGCAGGCTATTTCAGCATAACAGTCTTTATTACCTGCGTAGCATGTATTCTTACTCTATCCGTGATGATGGGGGTCTCCAAGCTTTACTACAGCAAAAAGCTGTAAATAGGCTTCTTTAGCGGTAATAATAACATCGCATTTCTAAACAGCAGCAAAAAAAGCGCCCTTGTATACAAGGGCGCTTTTTATACCGTTTTTTATTCTTCTCACTTCACCGAGCGGAAGGTGCTGTCATATACGGGGTCCGCGTATTCCATAGCAAAACGGCCGTCATTCTCGCACAGGTGCATCATAAGTCTAAACACATCCGGCGCCTCCGCACCGATGGCTGCGGCAAGCTCAACAGCCGTCATCGCCTTATTCGACTTAAGCAGCTCTGCCGCCGCAGCATTCTTGACCTCAATAAGTCCGTTTGCAGCCTTCTTGCCGAACTCAACTGCAGGCTGATGATAGGCGTTGATATTTATAAACAGTGCATAGATGCTTACCGCGCGCTCATAGACGGCTATGAGCTGCCCCACGTTGTAGGCGTCTACCGTCGGCACGGTTATGGTCATAGTATGCTTCCCGTGGGACTCCAGGGCCTTCTTGGTGCCAAGCATAAAGGCATTCAGATAGTCGCCGCTGGTACTGTCCTCACCAACGGTGACAGAGCCGCCGCATCGGTCACGGAGCACCTGAACAAAGGTCACAAATATATTGTAAGGCCCGCCCACAAGCTGCTGAACATAGGAGTGCTGGTCGCTTGTACCCTTGTTGCCCATGACGGCAAGGCCCTGATTTACCTTCTTTCCGTCCAGATCCAGTTCCTTTCCCAGGGACTCCATTGAGAGCTGCTGTAAGTACTTTGCAAGCAGGTCGAGGGAATCCTTATACGGCAGGACGACCTGAGTTGTTCCCCCTTCTCCGCCGGTACACTTATACCACGAGAGCGCCATAATGGCTGCAGGGTTTTTCATGGCGTCCTTATTGCGGCCAAGCTTATCGCAGTCGGCCGCGCCCTTAAGGAAGCCGTCAATGTCAAGTCCCTGAAGCGCCAGCGGCAGCAGTCCCACAGCGGACATAACAGAGGTGCGCCCGCCGACCCAGTCCCACATTGGGAAGCGCTGGAGCCACCCCTCACTGACGGCGACCTTATCCAGCTTACTGCCGTCGCCGGTCACACATACAGCGTGTCTGGCAAAGCTCAGGCCGTTCTGCTCATAGAAGTTCTTTGCCTCCACCATGCAGTTGCGTGTCTCTATGGTCCCTCCGCTCTTGGAGATGATTATTGTGAGGGTCTCGTCAAGCTCCGGTTTTACCGCGGCAAACACATTATCAAAGCCCGCGGGGTCGGTGTTATCCATAAAATAAAGGGACATCTTGTCATCAGCGCTGCTCAGCGCCTTCGAGACAAAAACGGGGCCAAGACTGCTGCCGCCAATTCCTGCGACGATGACATTTTTAAATTTACTGCCCTTTTCACTTACTATTTTACCGCTGTGAACATCCGCCGCGAAAGCCTTTATCTTCGCAAGGCAGCCGTCTATTTCGTCCTTAAGCTCCTGTGTGGGGGCAAGCGCCGAGTTCCTCAGCCAGTAATGTCCAACCATTCTCCCCTCGTCTGGGTTTGCGATAGCCCCCGCCTCAAGCTCGTCCATTGCCTTGAGGGCGGAATCCGTCCTCTCTTTCATTGAGGCAAGGTACTCATCATCAAGCGCCATTCCGCCCCAGTCCATCATCATCTTAGTATCAGCCGAATAAAAAACAGTGTTCTTAAACTCATTCCATGCGTCCATTTTTATCACTCCTGTTTGTTTTTATCGTTGATTTCAAAAGGCGCGCCCCGGCGTCTTTAAAACCTTCCTTTTTAGCCTGCCATGTCCAGTTTGTCCCTGTTGTTCCCGGAGTGTTCATTCTGGCGCTGTCATCAAGGCCCAGCACATCTTGAAGCGGCAGTATAGCAACTTCCGCGCGGCTTTCCAGCACCTTATCCATGAGCTTTTGGGCGGCTTCTGCCGGGTCAAGCTCCGGGTAACGCTCCATGCACCAGCCGATAAGAGTCTGATTGTCATGGGTCCCTGAATATGCAATTTTCCCCTCCGGCGGGATATATTCAGAGAGGGGATCCCCGTTATAAAACTGAAGCACATCCGTCCCCGGAAAGCCGCAGCTTGCCACAAGGCCCCTCACCGCGGGAGTTATAAGCCCCAGGTCCTCCGCCAGCACCGGAAGCGGGCCAAAGCGGCTCCTGGCCTTCTCAAATAACTCCGTACCCGGGCCGAAAAGCCACGCCCCCTTGGACGCCCTTTCTCCTGCGGGGATCGACCAATAGGACTCAAAGCCCCGGAAATGGTCAAGTCTCACATAATCGTACAGTGAAAACACCCGCTGCAGCCTGCGCATCCACCAGTCGTAGCCGTTGTCCTTCATAACGTCCCAGCGGTACAGCGGGTTTCCCCAGTGCTGTCCGTCCTTTGCAAAGTAGTCCGGAGGCACTCCTGCGCAGCTTGTGGTGTGTCCGTCCCCGTCAACTGTAAACAGCTCCGGCTGCGCCCATACGTCCGCGGAATCCTCCGACACATACATGGGCAGATCGCCTATTATCATCACGCCCTTCTCTTTTGCATATGCGCGGAGTTTCTTCCACATGGTCTCAAATCGGAACTGGCAGAACTTCTGAAATTCCGCCTCACAGAATATCTCCGGTTCCTGAAGCAGCACAGGGTCATAATGGCGGTACTTTTCCGGCCAATCCTTCCACATCTTCCCGCCGAATTTGCGCCTCAGTGCTGTAAACGCCGCGTAAGGTACCAGCCATTGGCTGTTTTCAGCGCAGAACAGGGCGTAATCTGCCTCCGGCACAAACTGGGAAAACAGCTCCCTGAGCTGCTCCTCATCCTCCGGCAGCAGAGATATATTCGCAGCGAAGGCTGAGGCGCCCGCATAGGGCGAGCCATGCTCATCCGTGGGGTTTACGGGAAGTATCTGCCAATACTTCTGTCCCGCAGACGCAAGAAAATCAACGAACTCCATTGCGGGCTTCCCGATATTTCCCGGGCCGTCCCGGTTTGGGACCGACGTTATGTGGCACAAAACACCGGCTCCCTTGGGCATCGGCGCGCCAAGGCTCTCTTTCTTAAGGAACAGTATCACCGCCGAGCCCATTGGGCCTAGTGTAAGGGAGGCCTTACCGTCCTCTATTGTTACGGGTATGCCGCCTACAAGTTCGGCGGCGCTGCCGCCTCGCGCGGGGATTGTAACGGTACGGCTCTCTGAGATGCTTCTGTTCACAAGCACCGCAGCGTGGCCATCCTCTGAATCCCTGAAAAAGCCGAAAACATTCTCACCGTCATAAAACGGCTCAAAATCACCACTTATAAAAACGGGGTACAGCCTTCTGAGGGAAACGGCATTCCTGTAAATGCCCGTTAAGTCCGTGTCCTCCCGCCCCCAAGGAAAGGCCCCGCGGTTATAGGGATCGGCGTAGCCCTCAAGCCCCGCCTCGTCACCGTAGTATATACACGGCACTCCTGGCATAGTCATCTGAATGAGTGTCATGAGCCATATTCTGCCCTTGGCAAGCCCCCTGGCTCCGTCGCTCAGGCGGAAGCTCTTTCGCTCCTCCTCCGTAAGCGTCTCAGCGTCCGGCGCTCCTCCCATTATCGTCATTATTCTCGGGCGGTCGTGACTGCCCATAAGGTTAAGGGAGGAATAAAACGCCTCGGGCGGATAATTTTCTTTGAGGCTCTCAAGCGTCTCGCAAAGGGCCTCCGCCGGGAGCTTTCCCAGTATAAATCCATGGAGCGCGTCAAGCAGCGGGTAGTTCATTGCCGAATCAAGCTCGCTGCCCAAAAGATATCTTCGCAGCTTTCCATAGCTTATCTTATTTGATGCGTCCTCCCAGACCTCTCCCAGAAGAAGCCCGTCCTCAGGACGCACATCTGTCACAGCGGACTTTATACCCGCAATGAAATCATCCGGAAGCTCATCCGCCACATCAAGCCTCCAGCCCTTGGCCCCTTTTCTCAGCCAGTGGCGTACTACGCTGTCCTTGCCCGCAAATATAAGCTCCCGCAGTCTGGGATCGTTCTCCTCAAGATTCGGAAGATCATCCACTCCCCACCAGCACTCATAACCGGCAGGGCTGTCGTCAAAGCGGTACCAGCTCCTATAAGGGGAGCGCTTGCTCTGCCATGCCCCAAGGGAGTCGTAATTTTCATATTTATTAAAATACCGGCTGTCACAGCCGGTGTGGTTAAACACCCCGTCAAGTATAATGGATATCCCCTGCTCATCGGCGGCCCGTACAAGCTCCTCAAAGGCCTCGTCCCCGCCCAACATCGGATCGACCTTCATATAATCGCCGGTGTCGTACCGGTGGTTGCTGGATGCCTTGAATATCGGGTTTAGGTAAATCACGGTCACGCCGAGTCCTTTGAGGTATCCCAGCTTCTCCTTTATTCCCGAAAGCGTCCCGCCGTAAAAGTCCCATCGCGTCACGCGTCCGTTCTCGTCCTTTTCATAGCAGGGGGTGCTGTACCAATCCTCACACAAGGCATGCCCCGGACCGCTTCTCTCTTCGCTCAGGGCCTCCTCCGCGAGCTCCCTCCAGTCCTCTCCGCGGCAGAACCTGTCAGGGAAGATCTGATAGACTACCCCATTTTTATACCAATCGGGTACCTTGCGGGGCTTATATACCGTTATCTGAAATGACGCCGGCTCCCAATCCTTGACGACACTCTCCCCGCCTGTGTGTCCGTCCTTGGCTCCGCAGCGCCACTCCCCCTCCGGGGTCTTTATTATAAAGCTGTACCAAATAAGCTCCGGCTCCTCCGGAGTTAAGGTACACTTAAATCTGAGATGTCCGGAAAGCTCACGCTTCTCCATGGGAAAGAGCTGCTCCCCCTTGCCGTCTATCCAGACCCGGCAGGTACACTGAGCCTCAGGTTCATCCCAGATATCTATGCTCAGTTCGACGCTGTCCCCCAGCGGGAGCGCACCATAAGGCGTTCTGTAATCTGCGACTCTTGAATTGTGGTATGCTCTCATTAAGCTTCTTCCTTTTGTTAAAATCCAGTAATTAGTATATCATTCGTGCCATGAAAATCAAACGCTATTTTTGCTTCTGACAGGAAATTTATGCTTTTTCTGTTGATACATATAAAGCCACAGCTCAAAATCAGCTGTGGCTTTATTATGACCTGTTCAATCGCAGTCCATCGGCTTGCCGCCATACTCCTTATACAGCTCAGGAAGCATCGCCTCAAGGCGGTAATGCTCAACAGCGTTATGGATCATTATCTTTTTAAGATACTCCTCCGAAACCGGTGTGGACTCATCCCGGACGAGCCGCCCGTTCTGGGGCTTATAGCCAAGCCACTCGCGGCTGACTTCCTCATAACCCCCAAATGCGCAGGGCCGCGAATACCTGACAGTGAAGTGCGTTCCCGGGTGGTCAAAGGTCTCATACCCCACACGGACGGTCACTCCCGCAGAAGCCAGACTATCCAACTGCTCTCTTGACATTCCGAATTCAGCGGCGTCCAGCGGATGGATAAAGATTTCCTCCATTGGGTCTCCGCCGCCAAGATCAAGGGACTCCGTGCTCTTCATCTCATCGCTGTTAGAGTCGAAATGATCCGGCGGACACCAAAGCTTATAGCATATGTTGCCCTGCTCTCTTGGGATGCTTTTCGGGCGGACATTCATCCATTGGAACCACCAATCATGCATATATGACGGGTGTGCTGTCCGTGTGTATAACGCGAGGTAACCCGCTCCATCCTCCATAATCCCGTATCCGAAATCGGAGCCGTTGTACTCATCTTTGGTTACAAGCTCAAACCATTTGTCCGGGTCAGGTATCTCCTCCGGCCTTAGCGGCCCCGCGGCAAGTGCGCGCTCATAAACCGGGTCAAGGGAAAGCATCGGCCTGTAGTAATATTTTGCCATTGACAGGGCCTTTTCCTCATCGGAAAGGGGCGGGAATTTGTCCGGCGTCGGTATATAAATCATATGATCACCTTATTTTGATGGTTTCTTCCAGCGCTGCATCTCCGGGTGGGTCCTGTGGTACATATCAAGATATTCCTCGGCAGCCTTGGTCCACGAGAAGTCGGCATTCATGGCGTTATCCATGAGTCCTCCCCACGCCTTTTTATTCTCACGATAGAGGTTTACCGCGCTGACGATCGTAGCGAGCATCTCATGGGCATTATAGTTCGCAAAGCTGAAGCCCGTCCCCTCGCCTGTGTACTGATTGTACGGCACAACGCTGTCCTTAAGACCGCCCGTCTCACGAACGACAGGCAGGGTGCCGTAGCGCATCGCTATCATCTGCGAAAGACCGCACGGCTCAAAAAGTGACGGCATGAGCAGCATATCAGCACCTGCGTACATGCGGTGTGAAAGCGGCTCGTTAAACGTGATCTGCGCAGCCAGCTTTCCTGAATACTTCCATGCGTAATGGCGGAGCATATTCTCATACTGCGCATCACCTGTGCCGAGAACCGCCAGCTGCAGCGGCTGTGCCATCATGTCATCCATTACGCATTTGACAAGGTCCAGCCCCTTCTGGTCAGTCAGTCTGCCTATCATTACGATAAGCGGAACATTCGGATCCACCTCAAGTCCCAGCTCCTGCTGGAGGGCCGTCTTGCAGGCCGCCTTACCGGACAGATCCGATATTGTAAACGGCGCTGCGATCTTGGCATCCTTCTCCGGATCGTACTCCGCTGTGTCAATGCCGTTCATTATTCCGTAGAGGACGCTGCTTCTGGCGCGGAATATGCCCTCCATATGCTCGCCGAAAAATTCGCTCTGAATCTCCTGTGCGTAGGTCTTGCTTACGGTGGAGAGTATATCGCTGTAGAGGAGTCCGCCCTTCATAAAATTGACCGAGTCCCTATCGCTCCTGAGCTGGTTTGCCGCAGCGGGGATCCCCTCAAGCCCCAGGACATCTCCCAGGACAAAGTCGGACATCTGTCCCTGAAACTTCAGGTTGTGAATGGTCAAAACAGTCTTAACATTCTCATAAAGCGGTATTCCCTGATAAAACTCGCGCAGAAACACAGGCGCAAGCGCCGTATGCCAGTCGTTGCAGTGAAGCACGTCACATTTAAAGTCCGGCAGGTACTGCAGGCTCTCCACAATGGCCTTAGAGAAGAACGCTATGCGCTCTCCGTCATCATAGTAGCCGTAGGCCTTGTCCCGCATAAAGTAGTACTCGTTGTCAAGGAAATAATATATCACTCCCTTGTAGGTGAGCTTCTCTACTCCGCAGTAAAGATTTCTCCAGCCCAGATTCACCCGAAAATCCGTTACATGGGTCATCTGATTCTTGTACGCCTCCGGAATGGTCATAAACTTTGGTATCATGACCCTTACCTCGCATCCGGCCTCCTTCAGCGCCTGCGGCAGTGAGCCTCCCACATCTCCAAGCCCTCCGGTTTTCATAAACGGCACGGCTTCAAACGCCGCAAACAAAACCCTCAATTTTCTTCTCATTTGCTGCACTCCTTTTTACAGTGCTTATACGTTCATCTTTTCTCTTACCATGATAGCATCTGGCTTGCCCTTTACCACAAAGCCCGACGGAAGAATGTTGTTTCTGTCTATGATGGTATACTCCACTTGGGCGTCTCTTTCGATCACGCAGTCCTGCATGACTATGCAGTTTCTGACCACCGCTCCCGGCTCGATCCTGACGTTTCTGAAGAGGATGCTGTTCTCAACAGTACCGTCTATGACGCAGCCGGCGGGGATATAGGAGTTCTTTACGACCGCGGTGCCGGTAAACTTGGTGGGCACCGAGTCCTGTACCTTAGTTCTGATTGGGGAGCCGTTAAACAGGCTTTCGCGTATATCGGCCTTAAACAGGTCCATGCTGCCGTAATAGTAATCCTCAATGGTAAATATGCTGCGCGTATAGGAGCCATACCTGCTGGCGCGGACATCCATCTTGTCAAAGTCCCTCTCAAGCACCTCAAAGAGGTCAAGGTAATCAAGATTTTTGTACCAGTCCAGGATGTTGAGCAGCAGGCTGCGGCTTATCAGGAAGCAGTCTATAAACTTCTTATCACCCGCGCTCACACCATGAGTTATTCCCGTCACGCGGTCCCCGACGGTCTTAAGCCCGGTTACGTTGGGATCGTCATGATCGGCGATCGTATATGCCAGGGAGATGTCGGAGCCGTACTCAAGGTGTTTTTCAAGAAATTCACGGTAGTCAACATTGCCTACAACATTGGAGGAAGCCACAAGCACATAGGGTGCCGGGCTGCGGTTAAAGAACACCTTGTTCCTCTCAAAATCACGGAGAAGGAAGCGGGATTCCATGCTGGATATCCCAAAGACGGAGCCGGGCAGGATATAAAGTCCGCCATTTTTGCGGTCAAGCCCCCACTCCTTGCCGGCGCCTATGTGGTCAATGATGGAACGGTATTTATAAGGGGTCACAACTCCAACAGTGGAAATGCCGGAGTTTATCATATTTGAAAGCGGAAAATCTATAAGACGGTACCTGCCTCCGTAGGGGAGCGATGCCACAGTGCGGTCATCTGTGAGGGCGCCAAGCTGCGGAGTTTCATAGTTTGCGGTAATTAATCCTATCACTCTGTTCATTTCGTGCCTCCTACTTCAACAACAGATTCATCGCCGATAACAGCGATCTCACCGCCTGCTTCGTCGGTACCCAGGACGGCACCCTTGTCCACCACAGCGCCCTCGCCGAGGATAGCACGGCAAACCGTGGCCCCCTCCATTATCTTAGCGCCCGGAAGAAGCACGGAGTCCTTAACATACGCGCCCTCGCCAACATAACAGCCCACGCCGATGATGGAGTGTTCCACCTTGCCGAGGATGACGCTTCCGTTGGCTACAAAGCTGTTCCTCACCTCACCGTTTGGTCCGATGTACTGTGGCGGCTGGATGTTCTCGTTGCTCATAATCGGGAAGTCCTCGGAGTAGAGATTAAACTCCGGTTCCGGATCTAAGAGCGCCATGCTTGTCTCATGATAGCTCGGAATGGTTCCTACATCCTTCCAGAAGCCCTCAAACTCATAGCAGAAAAGCCTGTGTCCATCTGCAAGGAGGTTCGGAATGATGTTCTTACCGAAATCGTGCTTGGAATTCTTGTCCTCATGGTCGGCGAGGAGGGAATCCACCAGCACCTTCGCACTGAATATGTAGATGCCCATCGACGCCAGGTTTGACTCCGGCTCCTTCGGCTTCTCAACAAACTTTGTTATCCTTCCATCCGCGTCTGCGGACATGATGCCAAAGCGCGAAGCCTCCTCCATAGGCACCTGCATGACCGAAATGGTCAAGTCTGCGTTGTTCTTCTTGTGGCATTCCAGCATCTTTCTGTAGTCCATCCTGTAGAGATGGTCTCCGGAGAGGATCACCACGTAATCAGGGTCGAACTGCTTCATGTAGTCCAGGTTGTGATAAATAGCATCTGCGGTACCGGCATACCACTCGCCGCCGGTCTCTGTGGCGTATGGCGGAAGAATCGAAACTCCCCCGCTTACCGAATCCAGATCCCATGCGCTGCCGGTCCCTATATAGGAGTTGAGCAGGTACGGGCGGTACTGGGTGAGCACACCCACCGTATCGATATTGGAATTTGCACAATTTGAGAGGGAAAAGTCAATTATTCTATATTTCCCGCCAAAGGAAACAGCGGGCTTTGCGATATGCTTTGTGAGCGCTCCCAGCCTGCTGCCTTGTCCCCCGGCAAGCAGCATGGCTATGCAGTCCTTTTTGTTTATCACGGCACTACCCCTCCTAAAAAAATAACTTAATCAGTTGAGTTTCCAGATATCGTTAGCATATTCCCTGATAGTCCTGTCACTGGAGAAGAAGCCGGATTTGGCGGTATTGTGAAGGGATATGCGTCCCCACGCCTCTTTGTCTCCGTAGAGCTTCTCCATACTGTGCCAAGCATCAAGATATGACCTGAAATCCTTCAGTACGAAGAATTCGTCGTTATTGCGCAGAAGTGAATCGTATATTCCGTTAAAGTTGCCGGAGAGCTTCGCGAAGGTGCCGTCAACCAGCTGATCGACGACCTTCTTAAGTCTCGGATCCGCGTTGTACTCATCCCAGGCGAAGTAATTGCCCTCCCTGCGGTACTGGTCTATCCTATCAGCGCGGAGGCCAAATATGGTGATATTATCGTCTCCCACGCGCTCTGCTATCTCAACGGTAGAGCCGTCAAGGGTGCCAAGCGTCAGCGCGCCGTTCATCATAAACTTCATGTTTCCGGTACCGGAGGCCTCCATACCGGCAGTAGATATCTGCTCGCTTATATCCGCGGCGGGGTAGATATACTGGGCGTTTGAAACAGAGAAGTTCGGCACAAACGCGACCTTTATTCTGTCCCTTGTACGCGGGTCGCTGTTTACCACATCCGCCACGGAGTTTACAAGCCTTATGACGTCCTTTGCAAATTCATAGCCCTGCGCAGCCTTGCCCGCAAACACGAAGGTAGACGAACGGACATCAAAGTTCGGATCCTCAACAAGCCTGTTATACAGGTCCATGACCTTGAATATATTCAGCAGCTGCCGTTTATATGCGTGGAAGCGTTTGACCTGAATATCGAATATGGAGTCCGTATCCACGGCAACTCCGGTGGTTTTCTTAATATATGCGGCTAAACGCTCCTTGTTCTCCTTCTTGCTCTGAGCCGCCTTTTCAAGGAACGCCGCGTCATTTTCAAACTGCTGAAGCTTCTGGAGCTCATCGGCATCCTTCAACCAGCCGTCGCCGATAGCGGAGGTTATCAGCTTCGCGTATGACGGGTTCGCCTGGGCGAGGAACCTTCTGTGGGTTACGCCGTTTGTCTTGTTGTTAAATTTCTCAGGCGTCAGCGTATAAAAATCTTTTAGAACATTGTGCTTTAAGATCTCGGTATGAAGATTCGCAACGCCGTTCACTGCGTGGCCGGCGATTATTGACAGGTTTGCGGTCCTCACCTGGCCATCCCAAAGTATGGCGGTGTTCCTGAGAAGCTCCTGCCAGTGCTCAACATTTTTGGGAAACGCCTCTCTGTAACGACGGTCAATTTCCTCAACGAAGTCGTAAACTCTGGGCAGCAGCGCGCGGAACATATCTATCGGCCACTTCTCAAGGGCCTCCGGCAGTATGGTGTGGTTTGTGTAGGATACGCTGCGTACTGCAATATCCCACGCATCATCCCAAGAGAGTCCCTCCTCGTCTACGAGGATCCTCATAAGCTCCGGTGCGCAAAGCGCCGGGTGGGTATCATTGGTGTGTATCGCCACGAAATCAGGGAACCGCTTCCAATCCCCACCGTGCTCTATCTTAAAGGACTTAACTATATCCGCTATTCCCGCAGCCACAAACAGGTACTCCTGCTTTAGTCTGAGCACCTTACCGGGATCCGCGTTGTCATTTGGATAGAGTATGCTGGTAATAGCCTCAACGTCGGCACGGAATTTGACAGCCCCTGAATAGTCTCCGCGGTTAAACGCATCCATGTCAAAGTTTTCTTCAACAGGCTCAGCGCTCCAAAGGCGCAGGTTGTTGACAGTCTCTCCGCCGTAGCCCACTATAGGCACATCATAGGGCATGGCGAGTATCCTCTCGCCGCCCTTCCAGACGAAGTTGGTCTTCTCACCGTCATATTCCCGCTCAACAGTACCTCCAAATCGCACGATCACGGCATTCTCAGGCTTCTGTACCTCCCAGGGATAGCCGTTTTCAAGCCAGTTGTCCGGTTTCTCCACCTGACGGCCGTTTACGATCTCCTGATGGAACAGCCCGTAACGATAGCGGATTCCGTTGCCGTGTCCGGAATACCCCAGGCTCGCCAAGGAGTCTATAAAGCATGCAGCAAGTCTCCCGAGGCCTCCGTTTCCAAGGCCTGGGTCCTTCTCCTCCGCGCAGAGGTTTTCCAGGCTCTCTCCAAGGTCTGCAAGCCCCTCCTCAACTATATCGCGTATTCCGAAATTTATCAGATAATTCTCCAAAAGCTTTCCTATAAGGAACTCCATGGAAAAATAGTATATTTTTTTCCTGTTTTGCTCAACAGCCCTCTTATTGCTGTCGGTCCTCACCTGTCTTGCCTTGGAGGCAATGAGTTTTGCCAAAATGAAGTATCTGTCCTGGGTTCCGCAGGACTCAAAGTCCTTACCAAGTGTAGCTCTGGACATCCCGGTGAGCTGTGTTATAAAATCATGCTTATCCTTAAACATACTTTCTCCTAACAGGTTTTTATTTTTTGAGCTCTGCCAGCTCTTTACGTCCCACTCTTTTCAGTATAACTCCGCCGATGGGCGGGGTCTTTATGACAACGGAGTTTTCCTTCCCGTGCCACGGAATGTTTTCGCTCTTAATATATCCGGAATTTACTCTTCCCGATCCGCCAAACTCCTGGCAGTCGGAATTAAATATTTCTTTATAGACGCCCTTCTTCGGGACGCCTATTCGGAACTCATCGTATGTCTCAGGCGCAAAATTCAGCAGCACCACCAGATCATCTGCCGGCTTCGCGCCGTGACGGATAAATGTGAGCGTGGACTGCGCCGAATCATCCGCGTCCAGCCATTCAAAGCCTCCCCAGGAGTAGCTGTTTTGCCACAGGGCCTTTTCCTGCTTATATACGGCATTAAGCTCTTTTATAAAGCCCTGCTGCTTTGCGTGGGCCTCATAGTCCAAAAGAAACCATTCAAGCCCCTCATAATAGCGCCACTCAATAAACTGGGCTATCTCGCTCCCCATAAAGTTATGTTTCGCTCCCGGGTGGCATATCTGATACATAGCCAGGACCCGCATGCCCGCAAACTGTCTCCAATAATCCCCCGGCATGCGCCCTATAAGCGAGCATTTGCCATGCACCACTTCGTCGTGGGACAGCGCCAGAATGAAGTTCTCATTGAAGGCATACATCATTGAGAAGGTGAGCAGATTGTGGTTCGAGGGCCTATACGGGAAATCGGTTTTCATGTAGTTCAGCGTATCGTGCATCCAGCCCATATCCCACTTGTAATGGAAACCGAGCCCGCCGTCCTCCGGCGGATATGTCACCAGCGGCCATGCCGTGCTCTCCTCCGCTATCATCATCACATCGGGATGCTGCTGGCCAACCAGCCGGTTAAGCCTACGCACAAACTCCACAGCGTCAAGATCTTCCTCCGTACCATTTATATTGTAACGCTTTTGCTGCGGATCATCTATTCCGAAATTTAGATAAAGCATACTTGTAACGCCGTCCACGCGAATTCCGTCCGCGTGATATACCTCCAGCCAGAACATGGCGTTTGACAGCAGAAAGCTCCTGACCTCCCCGCGTCCTAAATCAAATTTATAGGTCCCCCACTGGGCGTGATCTTCTTTTTCGTAGAGCTTCTCTCCCGTAAAGCCCGCAAGGCCATGGGCATCCCTGCAAAAATGTCCCGGCACCCAGTCAAGTATTACCCCAAGTCCGGCCTTGTGACAGCAGTCCACAAACTCCATGAATTCCTCCGGCGTCCCATAGCGGGAGGTCGGAGCGTAATATCCGGTTATCTGATAACCCCAAGAGCCGTCAAACGGATGCTCCATAACGGGCATCAGTTCAAGATGCGTGTAGCCCATGCTCACGGCGTAGGGTATCAGCGTGTCTATGAGCTGCCTGTATGTGTAGTAGCTGCCATCCTCATTGCGGCGCCATGAACCGAGATGCACCTCATAAATGTTAAGCGGCCTGCGCATATGCTGCGTCCGCTTGCGGCGCGCCATATATAAGCTGTCGCTCCATCTGTACGAGCTTATGTCAAATACGCGCGAGGCCGTCTCCGGCGGCTGCTGGGCATAGAAGGCATAGGGATCTGCCTTGTATATAAGCTCTCCGTTCTGGGTCTCGACAACATACTTGTAAATATCTCCCTGTTTGACTCCGGGTATAAATAAATGCCATACTCCGTCAGTTTCTGTCGGATGCATGACATGCTTATCTATATCCCAATCATTGAACGAGCCTGCAAGACGCACAGATCTAGCGCCCGGAGCCCAAACCGCAAAGCTGTACCCTTCAGCCCCGTTTTCCTCTGCTCTGTGTGCTCCGAACTTCGAAAAACCGTTAATCCATGTGCCGTTTGCGAAGCTGTTTCTCTCTTCGTTTGACAGTATCATTTGTTTCATTTTTCCGCACCTTTGTACATTCCCCGAACGCGATCATACGAATTCAAGGGACATATGGAATTAAAAATCACTCGTGTATAATAGATTTTAATGTGTAAACGGCCTGTGCCTAAACACTGCCGTAAAGCAAGAGTATTACAATTACTTTGTAATTATTATAACATTATCAAAGTTTTTTGTCCACCATTTTCCATTTACTTCATTATTGCAAAAAGCAGTATTTTACCGTCTCTTCTCCACATTTTTACATTATATGTTAGTATCGTCATTTTATAACTTGCTTTTTATACTAAAGTAAATAAGCGGAGACGCATATAAGGCGCGTCTCCGCTTATTAATCGCAGTCCTGTGTGCGGCCCTTGTCCGCTGTATTCTTTCCTGTACATATATCCTTAGATATTCTCTTGGCTATGAGCATCACTAGCTCCCCGCCGAAAAAAAGCGCAGAGTATTGAATAATACTGTACGTACTAACGCCCGTACTCTCCGTTATGTCCATGCATCTCTCCACAACGTGTGTCATGAACAATATACAGCCAACTATTATGATCCTGCCAAACAGCTCATTTACCGCCCCAAGCCTTCTCAGCAGCCCCTTAATCAGCCTCATTTTCCCTCAAAAGCGTTAAAAAGCATCTGCGCCAGCTCTTCCCTTGTGGAAAACTTCTTATACTTTTTGTTTTCATTGTCATCACCATTAATGATCCCCCGGCTCTCGGCCCACTGCCGCGCCCTCTCAGACCACTCCGACGGCTCCTTCTCTCCCAGCTTCTCCAGGTATTTTTCCATCATCAAATCAAATTGCTCCTGCGTCATTTCTTCCTCACCAGCCTTTTCACCGCCAAGCCTTCTCTTTACCTCACCACGCAGATCATCCATTGTCCTGCCAAATCTCGGGAACCAGTGCATGACATCCGTATGTCCGGACGCTATTCCAAGCTCATGTCCCTCACTGTGGCAGATGATATCCTCTGCGCTCAGCCCATAAAGCTCACAAAGATATGTGCAAAGCTCTGCGGCCGCGTTATAGATTTTCTCAAAATAATCGCCGTTATTAAGCCCGTCCTCACATATTTCAAATGCAATATGCGTGGAGTTTGCACTCCCCTTCGGCCCCGTACCGCAGTGGTACGTCCTGTAATTCCACGGAAGCACCTGATAGCATCTGACCTCTCCCGCCTTATCCAGGCCAATAAAGGCATGTACGCACAGCGGCTGTGACTCCCTGTTCCAGTCGTTGCCGTTGGTGTTCACGCCCAGATATCCGTCATCCGGCTGTACATATCTACGGAGATTTGGATTGTTCGCACCTGTTGAGTGTACCATTATCCCCCTCGGCGTCATGATGCGCGCCTCCTTATATCTTGGGTTATGAGTAAAAAGTACCTTTCTTATTTCCATTATATCTTTACCACCTGATGCGCCGCTATCTCCCGAACAAAGCTCCTGTACCTCTCCTGAGCATCTCTTGCCTTCTGCTTTGCCTCCCGCATCTCCCCATTGATCCTTCCCTGCTCCACAGCCACAGCCGTCGCAAGTCCCAGCTCCAGGCTCGCGTCCATCATCTGCATCGCGAGACTGCTCTCCGTAGCTCTGGCCTCTTCGAGTTTTCCGCTGCGCTCCCTTTCATTTTTAGTCCTGCGCCGTTCCATCGCCGCCGCAGCCTCGATGATCGCCACCAGCACAAGCGCGGCAGCCGACAATATCTCCCCCATCATTCGCCATCATCGCCGTCTGTACCGTTCAGTGCCTCTGCATCTACTTTGCCCTCAACTAAAATATACGCAATAAGGCTCGCTGCCGACACCACCGCCCCGGATACCGTCGTTATAGCACCCTCATCCACCCCGAATATCACAGCAATACCTGTCACTACCCCGATCAGTGCCGCGATAAATTTTCTGCTTTTAAGCTTTTCTAAAAACATCCTTAACACCTCATTCTCACTCTGTCTGAGCCGGGGAGTAGCTCTCGGCCGCTCCCCACGTACCCAATTTCTCAATGCTCTCCCACGTCGTAAAATCCGTCTCAAGCTCGCCCCATGTGCAGAACACGTATTTATACACACAATCCAGATGGCACGGCAGTATGCTCTCGATCCGTTCCTTTATCTCTTCTATACTGTCCGGGACGCCTTTTGTCTCCGGGAACGTCACCTCCACGGTATAGTGCTGCTCCGTCTCCCTGACAGATGCCGCTATACCGCAGCCCAGCAGCGTCTCATTCAATCTCTTCTGCGTAAACGACGTACCGTCTATGTTCATCAGCGCCGATATTGCCTTTCTACGCTGGCCCAGTCCCGCGTTTACCGGCCGTTTCGGCAGCAGCTCCTCATAGTACTCCAGACCATACCCCTGCGCAGTCCCGACGGTGCACTCTCCCTCCAGCGTCTCCGCCTGATCAAAAACGCCGTCAAACATACAGCCCATTGCCGACAGCTCCGAAGCGCCGCTGCCCTCATCAAGCTCATAGACACAAAGCGGCCTTAAAAGCGCCTTTAAATGCTCAGTATATCCCATCACATCAGCTCCATGCGTCTACCGTCAGTGCGCCCAGCACCGGCAGCTCGTCAGCTTCCGCCTCTATATCCGCGTTTGGCGACGTCAGCGTGTAGTTTGCCACCTCCGGCACACCGTATATTATGCTTCCAAGCTCTGCCCGCGTCACACTCTTTCCCAGCAGCTTCCCATCAAAAAACTCGTTTACGGCCTTCTGAACAGCCGCAGCCGCGGCCTCCTGAGAGCACCCCTCTGCCGGCTTTACCGCGCAGACGACATCAACGCTTTTCGTGTTCGGCGCAGCTACCGTTATATCCACGCATATCTCCCGGGAGGCCTTGAGTCTCGATTCCACCTCTTCTATAAGCTCCTGTGTGGGCACTCCGTCGGATCCGGATATCACCACATCCACGGTCCCAAGTCCCCTGTTCTTCGGCAAAACGCACACCGCCGCCGTTCCCGCCACAGCTAAAGCCTCACTCTCATAGTACGCCTTGTTGGCTCCATTGGGAAGCCTCCTGTAGCTTGAGAGCACCCGCTCACGCAGGCTCTCGTCGTCCTCCTCGTCCGTGCCGCCCGTAAATGCCCCGGTATTCGCACATTTTGTCACACCAACCGGCGCAGGAGACATATATGTTACCGTCCCCGCGGCAACATTCCCCGATTTTCCGGCTGTCTCAGCCTCGGCCTGGGCGTCGCACCATATGCCGCCCGCCTCTATGACCGCCTCCTGCGTCGTCACAAAATATACCCCCGACGCCGTAAGGCACACTGTCCCTGCAGGTATGCTCAGTTCCGAATCCCGCGCCTCATCTATATAAAAACGTATTTTTCCCCCTGCCTTTACCGCCTGATTTCTTGTTAATCCCCGCATCTGCGCGTGCCTGTCCAGAAACTCACCCGATGCCGTCTGGGGAAAGCACTGATCCTTTATCCAGTCCCCATAGATATATAAAGACTCCGCCTGCGCCGCCGCGGCATACATACGCACCGCCATATCACAGTCGTCGGATATGTCCCTGCCGGAAGTCTTCTCAAATTCCGCCTTCATTTCCAAATATATCTCTTCAGCGGTCTTCATATCTCACTCTCCCATCATCGTTAAGGTCATCGGCAGCTCCCCGCCGCTGTAAGCAAAGGTCATGCTAAGAACTATTTCGCCGGCCTGCTCTGTAAAATCAACGCTCTTAAGCTCAACGTTCTCCTCCGAGACGGCCTCCCTTACATACATCTCCGCAGCGCTCTTTCTCTCCGACGGCTTAACTCCCGTCAGAAGGTACAGCCTGCTCCCCAGCTCCGGCAGCAGCGGAAAGGCTCCCCTTCTTGCTATCAGCCTGAAAAACAGCCTCTGCATCAGAGCCTTCTCCCCCGAAACCGTCTCAAAGCCGCCCCACACATCCGGAATGTACCGCCCGTCAACCAATCTCATTGCCATTTACACTTAATCCCCCAATAATCTGCACTGCCCCAAAAATCACGGCGCTCCCATCATTTTTCAGCCACAGAGCCGCGCCGCCGTCAGACTTTATGTAAACCTCCCCGTTCTGCATCCCGTCCGGATATCCGCAGCAAGGTGCGCCGGCTGCCACCTCCGAGCCGTCGTCGCATTTTATAATCAGCATCTCTCCGGAGGCTTTCGGCCTCCAGAAGTAGCCTCCCGGTGCGCACACCCGAAGCCCCCGCCTTTCTCCGGAGGCAAAGACCCCCACGCTCTCGCCGCCTATGGTCACGCTCCCAATATCCGCTATGCCGCTGCTGTTCTTCTCAGCAGCTTTTTTTGATAACCACATATCTAATCCTCACTTCTCCGATATAAGCTCAAGTGTGATTCCGCACTCTTCTCCGCACGCCCACGACTCCGATTCCCTGACATAAAACCTCCCGCTTATGCCCAGGGCCGAACTGTATATCTCCGCATGATCCCCGGCAAATGCCGCAAAAGGCTCCGCAAGCTCAAGGAAGATAACCTTTGCGTCCCTCTCCGACCGCTCTATCTGATACTCCCCGGTGTATCGCATAGCGTCATACCTTGTCTTATTCGGGACATAGATCATCCGTCTGCTCCGGCCGCCCCGGTCGATAAAATCTCCGTTATAAACCACACTTTCACGTCCGTTTGTTCTGCCGATAACATGCACCTCAGATATGACCCCGTACCGACTCTCCCTGTACCGTACGGACAGTACTCCGCATTTTGTAAGGTCCATCAGTCTCCCGCTATCCGCACCTATAAGGAGTGCTCCCTCCTTTGAAAACCTCGGCTCCCCTCCGCCGGAAAGCTCTGAGAACTCACGCAGCACATCCCACTCGCTCTTGCCGCCTGTTACCGAATAATTGGAAATAGTCTTAAGCGGTCCGTATTCAATATCTGTTATATCCCAAGGTCTCACATGCTCCCTCAATATATCCTCTATCGAGCAGCGCTCATACTCACCGGCTCTCGCCTCATTGTCCATAAGTATCGCCGCAGGTCCCCTTCCGGATATACTCAGCAAAGCCCCCGCACCGCTTAATGACATCTCACACTCGTCGATAAATCCGGTAAATACCATCTTGCCGGCCTCCTCAGCCCTGAACCCCACCGCCTTGGGCAGAAGCTCCCTCATGCCGCTGTCGCAGCAGCATGTCACCTCAAAGGCGTCGGCTCCTCCGTCAGCCGCGTGGGTAAACCTCCACTCCAGCAGCACCGGCGTCTCCAAAACAGACCCGTCCGCCAATGTTATAAGCCCCCGCATTATTCTCCTCCCTTGGCCACACAGATCCTGTCTCCGGGATAAATAAGGTTCGGATTTTTTATCTGCGGATTCAGCGCCATAAGCCCACTTAACGAAAGCCCGTATTTCACGGCTATTGCCCACATTGTGTCCCCTGACACAACTGTATAGTATGTATCGCCCTGCGCAGCTTTTTTGGTAACGCTGTCCGCGCTCACCTTCTTCGCTCCCTCTCTGTAGCCGTCATAGCACTCCCAGAACTCAAAGGTGTAGCTAACATAATCCTCCGTAGGCTCCTGATTTAAGCTCAGCCCCACAAAATACGCGCTTGTCATCTGCCACACCGGATGTATCAGCGTCCCGGGACTTTCCTCATAAAACACCGTGGCAAGCCTCTTAAACTCATCATAGGCATCCGGACCGTAAAACTCCCCCTCGCCGCGGAGCACCCTGCATGTAAGCCCCATATTCTGCATGACATATCGTCCGAAGGGTACCTTCCCAAGGGCTATTCTCCGCTCGTATGTAATGCCGTAAACCCTTGGATTATGCGGCCATACATAGTCCTTAAATCTCATCGGCTCAAGCTTCATAAAAGTCCCCTCCTCAGCCGTCTCTGAGTGCAGGCCCATATCTGCGGCTGTCCCGCTCAAAGAAGTCGGATATCTCCCTCATATCCGCCCTTGCCGCCGCTGTTTTAGGCGTCCCCTGCACATAACGCCGGTAGCCGCCGGTATAGGCCGCTTCAAAATCGTCAAAATTTCTCACCGCCCTATTAACCGCCAGCTTCCCGGACAGAGATTCTGTTGCCGCGCCTCTGTCCGGCGTTTTCTGCTGTCCTTCGTCACCTTCAAAAGCCTTTTTATTTAATTCCGGCTCAACCTCACCGCCAGAAGAAGCTTTTAAACCTGCCTCCGGAAGCCGCTCACTTAGTTCCGTGGATCTGTCCTGTTCAATCAGATACCCGCCGCCCGCCTCCATGATCTCCTGTGCCGTCAGCCGTTCCAGGACCTCCATCCCCGATGAGAACATTTTGTTATCATCACAGAACGCCCCCTCAGCCAGAAGGCACGCAGCAAGCGCCAGACGGCTCGTACTCTCATCCCCACTCAAAGCCTCATTCACCTGCGCGGCCTCGCTGACCTTTTGGATATACGTCCTCGCGCTCAAGGGACGAAGCTCACACTCCGTCCCTGAGAGCCAAACACGCACCTCTTCCGTCATCGCATCTCCACTCGCCTTGCCGCCACGATCGTCACCTTTTCCGATACCATATCCCCGATCTCCCCGCTCTCAGTGATGTCCGACCACTGGCAGCCCGTGTACACTATCCGCCTGTCCGGCTTAACTATCACCAGGGAAAAATCGGATATGCTGTAAAAATCTATGCCGTCCGATATCGCCTCATCCGTGGCATATAGGCGCGTCAGCTCTATAGTATAGCTCTTCTGCCCCTCAACGGCCGCCACCGGCTCGCTCTCACCGAAGGCTTCTATATTCCTGCTGCTGCGCGAGCTTTTCGCCTTGTAGCTCTGCACAACGGCGATCTTCCTGTCCCCCGCCTCAAGATATATGTCGCTGCTTGTGGGAAACCCTGTATACGCCATACGCTCTCACCTCTCAAACAGTAATGTGCGCCGTCAGGCGTATCTGATTAAGCCCGTGCGCCACCATAAACTCAAAGGACACATTGCACACGGTAGGATCTGTGCCGTCCTGCTCCACTCTTACATTATCATATCCGTCGATTATCTCCGCCGACAGCTTCTTCTCAAGCTCCACTATCACCCTTGTCCTAATTGCCCCACGGGTGCGCTCGTTATTTTTCACTCTGGAAAAGCTTGTCCTCAGGGCGTCTCTGACGGTCGGCAGAACATCGTCTATTATCATTACCGTAGTAAGCTCCCGGAATGTCGCGTCCGTCTCCCCGTCAGTCTTAGTGCGGGATGTGACCGCCCTGATCAAGGAAACCGTCCCGCCCAGACATTCTGCTGGGGTCACTCCGCCCCTTACCAAAAGTGTTACATCCCCGTCTGTGAAGCTCTGGGCCACTCCGCCCATACCGTAAAGCTCTGCCCCGTTCAAAGGCGCCGCCGGGTCGCTGCTGCACGCGATCACCCCCGCGACGGCCGCCGCTAAGCTCCCCGTCTGGGCTGTATCTCCGCTTTCCGAGAGCGCTCCCGGCGCCGCCACTACTATTCGCTCTGAATTTATGGCCCCGGCTGCGGAGATCATCTCCTGCACCGTGCCGTGAGCCTCCACAACTCCGATCTTGTGTCTTGCCCGCTCATCCGCACTCTCTATAGCCGTCTTAAGCGCTCCGTGTACCTGCGCATCCGCGCTGTCACATATAACCGACTTGACATCCTCCAGAGCGCATAGCTTATTAAAGCCCGCTGAATAGTCCTCCGTACTCGGCTCCTCCCCCAGCGGCACTGCCTTAATAACGCTCACACCGTTTTTTATAAGGATCCGCACAAGCTCTGTTATTGCAGCCGAGGCTCCAAATTTTGTCACAGCCGCCGCATATGAGGTTATGTCAAACACCTCGCCAAGCTCCTGCTCCGCTCCGCCGGCGGCGCATACTCCCACAGTCCCCGAGGTCTTTCCCGAATAGGATACTCCGGAAACCTCATAATCCGCGTAAATCCCCGGTCTTTCTCCTATACTCAATTAAACCGGCACCCCTTTCAACGTAAAATTCAATATCTCCGTCTCATCTCGTCTCTCCGCATATAGGAAGCACACACATTTAAGTCTGCACTTTAAGAGAAACATATCCGTCTTTCCGTCAAATTCTATCTCTTCGCAGACGAAGCTCCTGACCTTGATTCCCGTAGGCAGTGACCGCAGCGCCTCAGATATCCTACCCGCCATGTCAAGACACCCCTGCGCCCCAAATTCGGCCCGCGGCGAGTATATCCCTATTCCCGCCTCAAGCTCCATTCTCCTTCCATACACCTCAAAGGTGCCTCCGCCGCCGTCAGCCTTTTCTCCTATATATTCGAGAAGCCCGGCGGACAGTATCTCAACTCCGCCAAAGCCCACCGCTGCTATAGGCGCCGTGTACCTCTTCATAAGTCCCGCCGGAAACTCCGTCACGGCCTTTATGCCGGCGTCAGCAAGCGTCTCACGTACTGTCTCAAGTATATTCTCAATGTCAGTCATCCGCCGCCTCCGGCTGTATACGCAAAAGTGCCTCCCAGTGGGAATCTTCAGACTCTCCTCTGAACAGCTCCGCCCTCAGTATCTCGTACTCGCGTCCCCCGCAGCTTAGGTTCCCGCAGCCCTCAAGCTTCGCCTCAGGCGGAAAAAAGCCGTAAAATCGGGCCATGTCCCGCTCTCCCAGGCCCCCCATCTGCTTCCACGTCTTTTCAATGTTTCTCGAGAGCACCGGCTGGATAAAGCATACCGCTTCTCCGCCTTCTCCCTGCAGCACCGCCTTATCCCCATAGCGTCTTATTATCCTCGCGAACGTGCTCATGCCTCCACCCCCAGAAACTCAAATCCTCCGTCGTCTATATATCCGCTCAAAAGCGCCTCGGCCTGTGCCATAAGCGCCGCGGCCGCTTTTCCGTCTCTCCGCGAAACAGACACCGCGCCCGCCGTCCATGAAAGCCCCTCCTCCGCGGAATAATATATCGACAGCGCCATGAGGGATGCGGCGGCGATGAATTCGCCGCTTATGTTCTCCGGGGATACCCCTTCCCTGAGCCTTCTCATAAGTCCGGCTTCTGCGGCGGCTGCGTACATCTCCAGCTTTTCCGAAGGCACACCCGCAAGCGCCGAAGCCTCCCTGCATATCTCGTCAACATACATCACCGCCCGCCTCCTTAGATCTCAAGGATTTTCGACGCCTCTGCATAGAGCTTTGCAAAGCCCGAAATACTGGTTATCGCCGCTCTCTCCAGCTGTCTGTCAATGAGCCTGTCGTACTCCACGTTTACATCCGACGCGCACACCATCTCAAGCGCGTAACGCTTATCTAAGCCGATAAGCTCGCCGGAGCTTACCGCATCCGTCCGGATGAGCTTGCAGCCCAAGGGGTTTGTAAGCTCTCCCGTCCCCTGAAAGTTAAGCCCTGTAAGCGGATTCTGAAACTCTGAAAGAGAAAGCATCTTCAGCATGACGTCGGACGGCACCAGCAGCGTGTTGAGACTGTACTCCTTAAACTGGCTCCAGAACTCCAGCAGCGCGTTATATGTAAGCGTTCCCTTGGTGCCTGTCATAGGGGAGGTCCCAATCGTCAGCTTCACCGCGGCGTTCTGATTGCCATCCCCGCTTTTTATGACCTCTATAGCGTCGTCCAGATGCATGCGCATTATCTGGTTTCCTATCTGCCTCAGCATGACGGAAAACAGGTCAAGCCTCTGAAAGCGTATCGCCTCGTAGGAGGCCACCAGCATCCTGCCCCTTTTGTGCAGCTTGACGGCGTGCTCCGCGGTCGTTATCTCCGTTGTCGGTATGGCTGTGCCTTCCTCCACCCTGCGCAGCTTCTTGTCATCCTCCGCGGGCACAGAGTATATGGAGCGGTAATCCAATCCGTCAAACTGTGTCTTGGCTGCTGTTATACCCGGAAGGACGTTGTCCTCCTCCATACCTGCCCTCACAGATCTGGATACATATTCAGGGAACAGCACCGAGGACTCCGTGGTCCTGAAGAATTTTTCAACTATGTCGCTTCCCGCGCCCTTTACCTTAATGTCAAAGCGTTTAAGCTGTCTCTGAAAGGCGTCAAGCCCCTCCAAGCTCGTCCCCTTGTAATTTTCGGTGGGATCCGCGTTCTCAAGCACCTGGGAGAAGCTCTTTCCCGCCTCCTGATACATTCCCTTCTCAAGTCTGATATTCTCAAAATTGTAGCTCATTTACATCCTCCTGATCACATAATGAATCCGGCCCTGCCGGACACTCCCGTATCTACTATCAGATACTCCCCGCCGGTACTTCCAGTGTCGGCCTTAACGCCGCCGGCCCCGTCGGCCACAAGCCTTGAATACCCCACGGATACGCTGCCCGTCACACCGCAGGATACAAAGCCCTTAAGCTGCACCGCGGCATGTCCGTCCTCTGCTGCAAACAGGGCAATTCCGCAGAATCTCTCCCCGCTTGCACACGCCTTAACCGTCCCATCGTCCTGCATTTTTACCGGGCTTCCCTCAGCCACCGTTCCGATGGTCTTAAACGTGGCCGTGACGCAGCCCACTCCTCCAAAAGAAACGCTCATATGATCCCTCCATTATTTATTTAAAACAGCCTCCGGCTGTTTTTTTCATATCTTGAATTCCTCTCCGCTGCTTTTTACCGGCGCCGCACCTCCGATAAGCTGTGTTCTCACCGGCAGCATAGCGTCGATTTTTCTCTCAAACGCCTTCTTAAAGCTGAGAAGCTCCTCCTCCGACATCTTGTCCGCCGTACTTTTTATGGTCCCCTCATCAATTCCGCTCCTTGCCATGGCAGAGAGCCTCACCACCTCGTTCCGAAGGCCCGATATGTAACTATCCCCCATCGCGGCAGCCGTTTTGAGTTTCTCAAGCTCCGCTGCTATTTTGTTATCGCCGCTTAGCTTCACGAGCTCCTCAAGCGTGGAAGCTTTCTCCTTCACTGAATACTTTTTCATCACGCCCGCCTCTTTCTGTGCCGGTACCGCCACAAATGACCATTCATAGGCATCCTTCGGATCGTCCAGCGTGAAATAGCATAACTTTCCTCCGTATTCCCTTCCCGCACTGTGTCCGCATTTTGCGCTCCCGCGCTCCTCTCCGCATATGCTGCAGATGGCGCTTCCCATACTGCATCCAACGGACACCTCGCGCTTTATACCGCCCTCTATCTCAGATATAAGTTCGCCGTTCCCCTCCCTCAGCATGTACGCCGACGCCTTGAGGTACGCATACCGCTCCCCATTAATACCTGCCCGCTCAGGCTCCTCTACTACCTCAGTCTTAAATATTCTCGCCTTCTGCCCGGAGGAAGTCCACTGGTGATCGAATATCCCCGTCTTACCCACAAAAAGCTCCGCCAGCCCCTTAAGCGCCTTGGCGGAGAATCTCTCGTGATCCCTGTCCACCTGATTGTCGCACAGCCTCAGTTCAAAGATGAACACCTCCTCAGCCGCAAGCTCCCGCTTTGAGTACCCGTTTATGAGCCTCATGGCCTCCTCTGTGGCTTTCAGCCTGCCCTCCGGCACTGCCTCTTTAGTGATCTTCATCGCCGACCTTCATCTCCTTCTTTATTCTCTCTGCCTCCGCCCGATAGTACTCCGCCTGCGCCCTGTATAGCTCTGCATGTGCCTCCTCAGTCTCATCCTGAAGGTTGATGTCATCCCATCTAAGCTCCGTCCTGCAGGAGTATCCGTTTGTCCTCAGCCATATATCGCATATTCTGAGTATCGCCGGCTCGAGCGACCTTCTTATTGCTGTTATCTCGCTTGTCAGCAGGTCCGCCTGCTGGGAGGACATCCTCTCAGTGGAGGACCAGCTAAGTCCCAGCATAAACGGCGGTATTCCCGTTCTCGCCACCAGCTGCTCCATTATCTGCCTTACCGGCACCTCGCTGTCTAAGATCTGCCCGTCCGCGCCGATGACCTTGATGTCCACATCTCCCACCGCCACAAAATCCTTTACCGCTCCGGATTTTGTGGACTGCATAGCGCTGCTCCACTCCTTAGCCATCTGCTCTGCCCGTTCTCTTGCATAGGCCCTGTCCACCACGTCACCCTTCGGCCTGTATACCACAGAGAACCTGACATTGCCGGCCCTGTCCCAGTTGAGTCCCAGCGCGTTGTATATTTTCATGAGAATATCCGTAAGGAACGGCATTGACCTCATCAGAGACACACCGTATGGATTTGCCGCCTCTGGATTATACGGTGTGAATATCAGCAGCTCCTGATACGGAAGCTCCTTGATTTCCCCGCTCTCATCCGGGGCGCACAGCTTAAAGCTCAGAGGGCTTTCTCCCTCCTTTATCCGTATATTCTCAACATCTCCGCACACCAGCGCCGCGGCTCTCCTGCTCTGGGACAGGACTATCTCGCCTACCGCCCTGCCGCAGGTTATGAGCGAATCCATATAGCAGTCAAGAAATGCGTTTATCCCTCTCTGCCCGCGTCCCACAGGCACCGTCTCCAAAAACTCCTTAAGCCCCCGCTCAGCCTGCTTATCCGTACATACCGCGCTCACGCCGCCTGTGAGCCTTATCAGCTTCACCACCGCCGCGTCAATTACCGGCACTGCCTCTCTTATCGCCCTGTATAGCCTCAGTTCGCCGCTGCTCAAGGGCACATAACCATCTAATATTGAAAACGGATGGCTCTCCTTAGACCGCATCTGGACTATCCCCGGGCTTTTGTTTTCTCCGCGCTTAAACAGCCTCATATTTTTCTTTCTCCTTTCCGTATCATCTCTCCGCAAATACCGCCGCGAAGAACTCCTCTCCGCCCGCCGCCACAGTACTCACAAAATAACGTATCTCATCCATGCTGTGGTCGTTTTCCTTTTTCGGCGTATCCTCCGCGGCTTTTTCATCCCATACATATAGCGAGAATTCCCTCAGAGCATCCTCACACTCCCGGCATATAACTATCCTGCCGCTTTTCAGCATATCCGCCGTCAGTCTTATGCCCGACAGCACGTCGTTTTTAGCCCGCAGCACCACAAGCCCCCGGCGTCTCAGCGTCTCAATAAAGCTTGCAGCCGACGGGTCTGCAACCACCGCGCTTATGTGTCTGTTTCCCGCAAGCTTTATAAGCTCATCGGCGTACTCCTCGTCTGTTTTCTGATACCCCTCCCGCCGGGAGTCAAAATAATACTCCCTTATCCGGTACCACACCCCGCCGTATAAACCCCAAAGTCCAAAGGACGCGGGGTTTGCAGTCCCGTAGTCGCAGGATATGTACCATCTCTCTGCTTCACCCTTCGGGGAGACCGCCGCCATGCTCTCATCAAAAAAGTCATATACCCTTCCCCGGACCTGCACCCACTGTCCCAGTACAAACCGCCTGTAAAAGGCCCCGGAGTACATCCTCTTATAGCGCTCCCGCATCCTTTCGGAGAGCGACGGATTGTCCTCCATCGTAAAATGGATATACAGCGCCCTGCGCTCCTCCGCCTTTCTTATCCACTCCTGATAGAACCAGTGTCCCGGCGACTCAGGATTGCAGTTAAACCAAAACCTGCTGCCCTCCACGCTGCATCTGGCAAGCGCCTGCTCAACAAAGGAGCGCGGCTGAAGCGCCGCCTCATCAAACAATACCCCCGCAAATGTGACGCCCTGAATGAGCGCCGCCGAGCCCTCGTCCTTCCCTCCGAAAAGGCAGAACTCATTTTCCCGTCCGTCCATGCTCACGGTTATGATGTTTTTCGATATTTTCTCCCTGCATTCAAGCCCCAGCTCCTTCAGGACAGGCAAAACAGAGTCCGTCATATTCCTGCGCAGCGAAATAATCGTCTTTCCGCACAGCCCGAATTTTTCTCCGTTAAAGCTGTGCATGGCCCAAAGGAAAAACGATATTCCCATAAAAAGCGTCTTTCCGGAACGTACGGCTCCATCGCAGATGATCGCCTCCATATTGCTGTGCTCATCCCCCGGGATCCACCACTTTAGTACCTGAAGCTGTTTTTTTGAAATTTTCCTTATCTCCAGAGCACATCACTCCGCGCCCTTATCCGGCAACCCCGCCGCCCTGCTCATCGCCGAGAAGAACTGCGCTGCCCCTCCTGAGCCTTCCTCCCTCGCTCCCAGCTCATCAAGCAGCATCCTTATCGCCTCCAGGCGGTTTACCAGCTTAATCTCAACATTGCCTCCTGATCCCCGCTTTATCTCCGACAGCATCGTAAGGTCCATGCTCTTAAGCTCCTCATCGGAAAGCTCCCCCGCCGAGAGCGCCAGCCTGACCGTGTCGTTTGCCTTTCCAAATGCCATATCGCCAAGCTTCTTTAAAAGCTTCGCCCTCTCCGTCCTGTTTTTCCTCTTTTCGGGCAAATCAGCCATTTATCTCATCTCCGCAAGCACCCAAAAAACAAAAAAAGTTGCACCTTTCGGTGCAACTGAAAATCTATTTTTTATTGGACAATATCCTTGACGATTATCTAATTCCTGATTTTCCTTAACGGCAGACGCGCAATGCAGGAAATGCCGGACCTTCTATCACGCAAAAGCCTGCCGTCTCACTCCTGTGCCTTGTTCTCAGGCGCCTCCGCTGCCTCCTCCGGCTTCTTCTCAAGTCCGCCTAAAAGTCTGGCGGTATTCAGCGCAAGAAAACCCACGCTGCCGCCTATGACCAGCTTAAGCCCCGAATTATGCGCATCCGCCAGCGTCACCATCATAAGGTATATCGCAAGCAGGTTGAAGGCGACCGTCGCCCTGGTCTTGCGCCTTCCGTATGCAAAGCCCGCCGCATAGTAGAAGCTGACCGATGCCGCCGCAAAGGCAAAGCAGCCGTAGCAGTACTCCAAAAGCGTCGGGTTTCCCGCGTTCTCCCTGTATAGCAGAACCAGCCAATAGCAGAAAAACAGAGATGGGATCACACTTACCAGAAACAGCGTCGGACTTTCCTTCTGCGTAAATTCACACAGATCCATAACAAGCAGGGATATACCCGTTCCCAGTGCGAACACCGCAAATATCCACATAGCGGCGCCGCCTATCAAAAAGTCCTCTCTGTTCAGCACAAATATGACCGCACCCGCTATCACCGCAAGCCCCATAACAAACGATACCGCGAACGACGCAAAGCTCCCAGTATAAAACGCCTTTCTGAACATCTCCGGAGCCGTTCTTCCCCGTACGGCAAGAAGTGTAAATATCACTATTCCCGCTATTACGGCCGCCGTGAGCGCCGCCATCGCCACAGTCTCCCCCGCGCCTTTTACCGCAAGGCCCGTATCCGGCTCAAACGCCCCCGCAAGCTCTCTCCTTCTGAGCACAAGACCTGCTGCGCCAAATATAAGCGCAGCCGCCGGAGCTATCCATGATTTACGCATATTCCGCTTCCAATCTCAATAAATTTTTATATACCTGCGGGCAAGCCCGCGTAATAATTTTTAAAAACAGTATCATTTTACATCAGACCTGCCCGGCAAGTCAATGCCGCACAGAAAGGAATCTCAAATGAAACTCATCGTAGTCGTGTCACTTCTTCTTACAGTCTTCGCCATAGTCCTACCCCTTATCTCCGCCATGAGCTTTACACCCATAAAGGAAACACCAGCCCCGCTTACAGAAGGCTCAGAGGAACCTCAAGCCCCATCCCCATATTATTCCCCGGAGGATCCGGTCTCAGACTTTGACGACGCTTTCACCATAAAGCTCTTAAACGGAGATTCCGTAACTGAGATGACAATGTCACAGTATCTTAAGGGTGCCGTCGCCGCCGAAATGCCCGCCTCCTTCGCCCCCGAGGCCCTTAAGGCCCAAGCCGTCGCCATACGCACCTACGTCCTTTATAAAATGCTTGTCTCCCCCTCGAATAACCATCCGCAGGCCGATATCTGCTCCGACAGCACCTGCTGTGCGGCTTGGAAAGATGAGTCCTACCTCCGCGAAAAATGGGGCGATAATTATGACGCTAACGCCGCCATAATAGCCTCGGCCGTCTCCGAGACCAATGGCCTATACCTGTCCTATGACGATGCCCCCGCTCTTGCCGTTTTCCACTCCTCTTCCTCCGGCAAAACGGAGGACAGCTCGGAGGTCTGGAGCAGCTCTCTCCCATACCTGATAAGTGTCGACAGTCCCGAAAGCTCCTCCTCCGTTCCAAACTATACCTCGTCGGTCACCGTCTCGGCAAAGGAATTTCGTGAAACGATATCCGAAAGTTACCCCGACGCCCAGTTTGCAGATGATCCCGCCGGTTGGCTAGGCAACATTGAGTACAGCGATTCCGGCCGTATCCACTCTGTCACTGTGGGCGGAGTTCAGGTCTCTGGAACCTCCCTGCGCTCAATGTTCTCCCTGCGCAGCACCGCCGTCACCATTGAGACCGACGGCTCAACCTTTACCATGACCTCCACAGGTTATGGCCATGGTGTCGGCATGAGCCAGTATGGGGCAAACGTCATGGCGCAGTCCGGCGATACCTTTGATACCATCCTCGCCTACTACTACCCCTCAACGGTATTAAAGTCCGCCGCCGACCTATCCCTCATCTGAGCGGTGCCGGAATTCGCCCTGGGTTTTCCCGGTGCCTCCCATGATGATCTCCGCCGCCTTCTCTGCGCTGATGTCCGAAACATCAAGCTTAACGGTATTAAGCCTGTCATAAAGCGGCAGTCTGGCAATGCTCCTCCCGATCACATCCGCTTCCCTCACTCCTGCCTCAACATCCCCCATGAGCCGCTCTCTCAGCTTGTCCTCCCTGCATATAAGCGTGATAATATGGACCTCCCAGCTGGAAAGCTCAAGCCTTCTGAGCAGCCCGTCAATGATCCCCTGCTCATGCAGGACCCAGCAGAAAACCACATTTTCAAACTCCGAGCAGCTTAGAAAGCTGTTAAGACAGAAGGTAATGTTCCCCATGACCATCCGCTTGGTCTCCTCCGTCACTGTAAACGGTCTCATGTCCCAGCACCAGTCTCCGTCGAGAAACACACACCTCTCCAGCCGGTCCCTTAAAATCCTACAGGTGCTGCTCTTTCCAACTCCCATGCTTCCGCCGATTATGTATAGGTTCTTCATCTTATTCATGCCTATCCCTTTTCCAGCATAAATTTCGTTTCTATTAGGGGTTACAAATTTTAATTTGGATTATAATCACATTTTTGGCAATGCACCATAGTGTTGTTGTAATCCTCTTTGTGATATAATCCAGCCCACTTACAGATACTCTGCAAAATTGGCACGACGGACACGCCCTTTTCTGTCAAAGAGTACTCCACGCGAGGCGGTATTTCATCATAGGATTTTCTCTCTACAATTTGGTCGGATATTAATTCTTTTAATGCCGCGGCCAATACTGCGTCAGTGATATTTCCCATCTCTTTGCGCAGTTCGCTATATCGCAGGATCTCTTTTGCAGCAAGGACACAGATAATTCTGGACTTCCATTTGCCGCCGAATACCTCAAGTCCATATTCCAGAGGACACCGGATGTCCTTTTCCAGTTTTGGCCTATACATACTACATCACCCCTGGAGAAAAGTATATCCGATATACTGGGCGTGTGCAAGCTGCTATTAAAATTAATAGTTACTTATAAATTTGTTTATATCTTCTTTTCCCCGTGTTGATACGCTATCATACAAGCAAGCTCAACAAATCGAGCAAATCAACTAGGAGGAACTGAACATGAAAGTAACCGCTTATTTAGAGATCACCATGAAGATTGACGAGGCCAACCGCCCTGCCGCCGCCAAGGTATATACCGACTACCGCGGCCCGTTTCTGGAGCAAATTCCCGGCGCGCTCACAAAAAACCTGCTGGTTCGGGACGAAGACGTACAGGTGTTGCACGGCTTTGACAGCGTGGAGCACGCCCAGTCGTATCTCAGCAGTGATATGTTCCAGAAAGATGTTTTTGTCGGCCTCAAACCTCTTTGGAGTGCCGACCCCGAGGTAAAAATATACACAGTCGCTGGATAAACGATAATTCTCAGAAGTAAAAAACGGGGCCTGCGCAAATGCGCAGGCCCCGTTAAATTATGCTTGCATTACCGGAGTATTACTCCTCGGAATACATGGTGACCAGTCTCTTAAGATGCTCGTAGCGGTCCATAGCGGCCTTCTCGTTCTTCTCGAACAGCTCGCCGGCGCGCTCCGGGAACTCGCGGGTGAGGCGGCTGTAACGGGCCTCGTTCATCAGGAAGTCCTGATAACCGCCCGCCGGCTCCTTGGAGTCGAGGACGAACTTCTTGCCCTTCTCCGCATCAGGATTGAAGCGGAACAGGTTCCAGTAACCGCAGTCAACAGCCTTCTTCATTTCCTTCTGGCAATTGACCATGCCGCCCTTGATGGAGTGCATCTCGCAGGGGGCGTAGCCGATGATCAGGGACGGGCCGTGATAGGCCTCGGCTTCGGAGATGGCCTTGATGGTCTGAGCCGGATTTGCGCCCATAGCCACCTGTGCCACATAGATATAGCCGTAGCTCATAGCGATCTCAGCAAGAGACTTCTTCTTTATCTCCTTACCGGCAGCGGCAAACTGTGCCACCTGGCCGATATTGGAGGCCTTGGAAGCCTGTCCGCCGGTGTTGGAATAGACCTCGGTGTCGAACACGAAGATGTTCACATCGTTGCCGGAGGCAAGGACATGGTCAACACCGCCGAAGCCGATATCATATGCCCAGCCGTCGCCGCCGAAGATCCAGACGGACTTCTTGCTCAGGTACTCCTTCTGGCTGAGGATATCTCTTGCCAGAGTGCAGGCCTCGCACGGGCAGTCAGGCTTTGCGTTTACAATGTTCTCCATCGCCGCGACGAACTTCTCGGTAGCGGCCTTGTTGGTCTCTCCGTCAGCCATGGTGTCCAGCCACTCCTGACCGGCGGCCTTAATATCCTCATCGGTGTACTCGATGGCGATCAGCGCGCGGGCCTTGTCTGCCAGAGAGTTGCGGATGGCGTTCTGGCCCAGATACATACCGAGGCCGTGCTCAGCGTTATCCTCAAACAGGGAGTTGGACCAAGCCGGGCCGTGGCCGTCCTTATTGACGGTGTACGGAGATGTAGCAGCCGGGCCGCCCCAGATGGAGGAGCAACCGGTGGCGTTGGAAATATACATTCTGTCGCCGAAGAGCTGGGTCACGAGACGTGCATAGCTGGTCTCTGCGCAGCCTGCGCAGGAGCCGGAGAACTCCAGCATCGGCTTCTTGAACTGGCTTCCCTTGACAGTATTGTCCTGCATGTCCTCCTTGTCGGAGACCTTGGATACGCAGTAATTGAACACATCCTGCTGGGGCAGCTCCTGCTCCTGAGCGACCATGGTGAGAGCCTTGGTCGGGCACTGGCCGATGCAGACGCCGCAGCCCATGCAGTCCAGCGGGGAAATTGCCATTGTGTACTGATAAACGCCCTTGCCCTTGCCGGCCTTTACGGGAACGATCTTGGCGGCGGCGGGAGCGTTCTTTACCTCTTCCTCAGTGAGGGCAAAGGGACGGATTGTCGCGTGCGGGCAGACGTAAGCGCAGTTGTTGCACTGTACGCACTTCTCGGCGTCCCAAGTGGGGACGGAGACCGCGACGCCGCGCTTCTCATATGCGGCAGCACCCTGCTCAAACTGGCCGTCAACATGGGGCACGAAAGCGGAAACCGGCAGGCTGTCGCCGTCCATCTTTCCAACAGGCTCCATGATGTCCTTGACCTGCTTGATAAGCTCCGGCTTGCCCTCATACTCGGCGGTGTCGGCCTCGTCAACGGCATTTGCCCAATCGGCGGGAACGTCGATCTTCTTAAATGCGGTAGCGCCGGCGTCGATAGCCTTGTGGTTCATGTCCACTATATCCTGGCCCTTCTTCAGGTAGGACTTGGTGGCTGCATCCTTCATGTGCTGGATGGCCTCCTCCTGAGGCATAACACCCGCAAGAGTGAAGAACGCGGACTGGAGGATAGTATTGGTACGCTTGCCCATGCCGATCTCGATGGCAAGGTCGATAGCATTGATGGTGTAGAGCTGGATGTTATTCTTTGCAATATAGCGCTTAGCCTCAGCGTTCAGGTGATGGCAAAGCTCGTCGAAATCCCACTGGCAGTTGATCATGAACACGCCGCCGGGCTTGACGTCGTTTACCATCTTGTAGCCCTTGGTAACATAGGACGGGTTGTGGCATGCCACAAAGTCGGCCTTGTTTATGTAATACGGGCTCTTGATGGGCTTATCGCCGAAGCGCAGGTGGCTTATCGTCACGCCGCCGGTCTTCTTGGAGTCATACTGGAAGTAAGCCTGAACGTACTTGTCGGTGTGGTCGCCGATGATCTTGATGGAGTTCTTGTTTGCGCCGACGGTGCCGTCGCCGCCCAGGCCCCAGAACTTGCACTCGATGGTACCCTCGGCTGCGGTGTTGGGGGTCTCCTCGCGGCTCTTCTCCGTAAGGGACATATTGGTGACGTCATCCACAATGCCGATGGTGAACTGTCTCTTGGGCTGCTCCTTGGTAAGCTCGTCATAGACGGCAAACACGGAGGCAGGAGGAGTATCCTTGCTGCCCAGACCGTAGCGGCCGCCGATAACGGTAATATCGTCCATACCTGCGTTGCGCAGTGCGCCGACAACATCCATGTAGAGCGGCTCGCCCATGGCGCCCGGCTCCTTGGTGCGGTCCAGAACTGCGATCTTCTTGCAGGTGGCGGGGATGGCTTCAAGGAACTTCTCGGTGGCAAACGGACGGTAGAGGCGTACCTTTATAAGGCCGACCTTCTCACCGTGAGCGTTAAGGTAATCAATGACCTCCTCGGTCACGTCGCAGATGGAGCCCATCGCCACGATGACACGCTCGGCGTCGGGTGCGCCGTAGTAGTTAAAGAGCTTGTAATCGGTGCCGAGCTTTTCGTTTATCTTGCCCATGTACTCCTCGACGACTGCAGGCAGCGCCTCATAGTAGCTGTTGCAGGCCTCGCGGTGCTGGAAGAAGATGTCTCCGTTCTCGTGGGAGCCGCGCATAGCCGGTCTCTCAGGATTCAGAGCGTGCTTACGGAACGCATCGACGGCATCCATATCGCACATTTCCTTAAGATCCTCATAATCCCAGATAGCGATCTTCTGGATCTCATGAGAGGTGCGGAAGCCGTCAAAGAAGTTGATGAACGGAACACGGCCCTTGATAGCGGCAAGGTGCGCTACCGGAGCCAGGTCCATGACCTCCTGAACGTTGCCCTCAGCCAGCATGGCAAAGCCGGTCTGGCGGCAGGCCATAACGTCGGAGTGATCTCCGAATATGTTCAGAGCGTGGCTGGCAACTGTACGTGCGGATACATGGAAAACGCACGGGAGAAGCTCACCGGCTATCTTGTACATATTGGGGATCATCAGCAGCAGTCCCTGAGAAGCAGTGTAGGTTGTGGTCAGCGCGCCGGCGGCAAGAGAGCCGTGCACGGTACCGGAGGCGCCCGCCTCCGACTGCATCTCGACGACCTTAACTGTGGTGCCGAAGATGTTCTTCTGACCAGCGGCGGCCCACTGGTCAACATAGTCTGCCATGGGGCTTGACGGGGTAATCGGGTAGATGCCCGCGACCTCGGTAAACGCGTAGGACACGTATGCCGCAGCGTTGTTGCCGTCCATGGACTTGAGTTTTCTCGCCATGTTCTTATCTCCTTATATTAATAATTAACAAAACTAATACTCACGGCAGGACAGAATATCCCACCATCCGTAAATTTTATCACGATTATTTTCCTGTGTAAATAGAAATTCCTACAACTTTGCCGTTTTATCGGCGAATTTTCGTAGTTCAGTTGCACCCTGCGAATAAATATATCCCGCATCAAAAATCTATTGTTATTTTATAATTTTCTGCGGGCTTTTTCAACCGGAAAAAGCATCAAGCGGATCAGTGCGCATACGGAAAATTAAAATAATTTGGTTGCCGTCTCCCCTTCATACGTCCCTGTCCGTTCTTGACGAAAAGGCGCAAAGATGGTACAATCCTGATAACGCCTCTGCCGGCTGACGGATCTCGTGAATTGACACGGTGCCGCAGATGTGCTTTTTGCCGACCGTCTGGGCAGCCTGTTTTGGGCCGCCCTTTTATTTTTATAAAAATAAGGAGTGATTTTATGCTTCAGCAGGAATTTGAAGCCCTCAGCCAGTCCGCCGTAAAGAAGCTTGGCTTCATGCGCCGATCGCCCTTCGGCTTTTTTGTGGCCAGCATGGTCGCCGGTATGTTCATATCCTTCGGCGGATTTGTGTCCATGACCGTAGGCGGCCTGTGTACCGCCGCGGGGAGCACCGTCACAAAGCTTCTCTCGGCCTTCGCCTTCGCCTCCGCGCTCAGCTTAGTCGTAATGGCCGGAAGTGAGCTTTTTACCGGCAATAACCTGGTCATGGGTGCCGCGCTGCTCACCCGTAAGGCGCGGCTGAAGAACGTCCTTCTTCTCTGGCTTCTCTGCTGGGCTGGGAATCTCGCAGGCTCTTGGATATTGGTGCTGCTCTATTGGTTCTCCGGTGCCTGCGGCGGCTCCGTTGCGGAGTATTTTTCCGCCGTGGCTGCGTCAAAGCTCTCCCTCTCCGTCGTGCAGATGCTCCTTCGCGGCATACTCTGCAACATCTGTGTGTGCCTTGCCGTCTGGTGCTGTGCAAGGATGAAGTCTGAGTCTGCAAAGCTTATAATGATATTCTGGTGCATATTCATCTTTTTCGTGTGCGGCTTTGAGCACAGCATCGCCAATATGAGTATTCTAGGCGTGGCTATCCTTGAGGGCAGCGCCGGTATCCCCGGCTATATCATAAACCTTGCCGTGGTCACCTTGGGAAATATGCTCGGCGGCATCGCCTTTGTGGCCCTACCTTACTGGCTCATGAGCCGAAAATAGCTTTGAAGAATAAAAAAGTCCTCCTACAGGAGGACTTTTTTATTCTTCACCCGGGAGGATATCACCAAGCTCAACTCCGCAGACATCGCAGGCACAGACAAAGGCTTTTTCCACACACAGCGTCATTATTCTCTCCACATAGGATATATCTCATCCTTAGCGTACCCCTTTTCCTCTCTGCCCAGTATCAACGCCTCCACCCCAATGGTAATATTCTCAAGCCGACGCTCCAGCTCCTGCCCGGTGTACTCGTCGGCTACCTCCCCGTGCATGAGGGGCAGCCTGTCATTAACTAAACGCCCCAGCATCAGGTCCACCACATTTTCAAGGGTCCTCAGCTCCGTAAGGGGTTCCGGTTCGTCGTAATCGTCCTGAGCATTAACAACATAACCCTCTGTTTCCATATTTATATCTCCGTTCACTGATGGTTTTCTTTAAGGCCATAGGGGGGCAAGGCCCCCCCGACCCTTAAGAAAACAAAAAACACTGTGCAGGCAAATTGCCCTACACAGTGCATCAGCGAACGGAAACAGCGCGCACCCACAAAATGATATGAACACGACTGCAGAACTCTTCTATCTTCTCCCTCCCCCCTTGCGAAGGAGACGGAAATCGTGTATAATCAATAAGCGGTGCGGAGTATTCCGTTGTGTAGGCGTCTTGCTCGCCTGCGCAGGCTGTGGGGAGCGGGAACTCCCCGCAGCTGCCGCGTTTTTTTGTTTTCTAGGATAGATTATAATATATTTGACAAAATCCGTCAAGGAAAACCCCGAAGGTTTACACCTTCGGGGCTGCTTTTTTCCGGTCTTAGAGCACTGAGCGGCGTGGGGGCAAAAACCTCCGCGGCTTTTAAAAAGGTGTTTGTAAACCCCTTTTGGTCGTTTTAAGGACTACATTCCTAATTTGCTGAAAAACTGCTCGCGGCTCATCTGGCTCGGACGGTTAAACCGGCCCAAATCAAGCAGCTCCTGCTGATCTCCCGTTAAAATGTTTACTTTTTCGGTACATGTAAACAGCACCGAATATCCCCGGCCGGTCAAGACCTCTTTTGCCTCGTCACAGATGAAGCCGTAAGGATATGCAAATGCCTCCGGTCTTATGCCGAGATACTCAATAAAGCGGCCTTCAACTTTGTCGAGATCCTCACCTAATATGCGCTTGTATTTTTCCACATCTTCTCCGGGCAAAATTTTACAGCCGCGCCTGCTGGTCAATGAGTGCATATTGTACGTATGCACGGCAAATTCAACGGCAGGTGAAGACTGAAGCTCGTTGAGGTCCGGCCATGATAACGAGCTGTATTTAACATTGTGGTCTTCAACCTCCGTGTAATTGTCGGCATATTTTCCGACGATGGCAAGAACAGCGTTCATATTCAGCTCCTCAAGCATTGGAACCGCATAAACACCGACGCTTTCGTTACCGTCGTCAAACGTGATCATTATCGGGTTTGGGGGCAGCTCTGATTCTCCTCGGGAATAGGACAGCAGCTGTTTTATTGTAACAGTATTATAGCCCTTTGATTTTATATACTCTAAGTCCCCTCGCAGCAAATCAGGCGAGACAGTAAATTCGTTCCAAGATTTCGGTGACGTATTGATATGATGGTACATGATTATTGGAAGCTCTACTGTTTCGGGTGAATCTGCACCTGCCGCCGGACAGAAGAGGCTTAAAGAGCAAACTGTTATAACAGCAGATAAAAAATAAATTGTTTTTTTCAACATACGTTCATCTCCGGGATTAGTTTGAAAAAATTTTTTCATTTTAAACGCGGCATATTGTGTTAAAACAAATAAGCGCCCCGATTTGATTAAAAATTGAAAAAAATCAGCCCCAAAGGCGTAAACCTTTGGGGCTGATTTTTATGAAATCGGGGGACTCATATCATTATTTCATCGTCTCAATGGTAAGCCCCGTAAGCAGCCTTCTCACCATGTCGAAGGCGTGGTTTGCCGCAGCTGTGCGCACACGGCTGCGGTCAAGCCCAAGGTGCAGCTCTCTGCACCAGACGTTCTCCCCGTCGGTCATGGCGCAGTACACAAGTCCAAGCTCCTTTTCCGTATCGTCCGAAGCAGGCCCTGCGATACCGGTAAGTCCTACGGCGATGTCCGCGCCGAAGCGGGAGCGCGCCCCTTGGGCCATCTGCATCGCCACCTCGCGGCATACCGCGCCCTTTTCCTCAATAAGCTTGGGATCAACACCGAGTATGTCAGCCTTTGCCTCATTGGCGTAGGTCACGGCGCAGCCCTTAAATACCGACGATACACCGGGAATATCTGTAAGCCGCTTTGCCACAAGCCCGCCTGTGCAGCTTTCAGCTGCGGCAAAGGTCTTTCCCTGCTCTTTGAGAAGCCCGAACACGGTGTTCTCCAGCGTCTCGGTATCTATCCCGTAGATAACCGGGCCGAGAACCGCGCGGACCTTGTCAATAACCGGCGCCATAAGGGCTTCGGCCTCTCTGGCGGAGGCGGCCTTAGCTGTGACGCGCAGCCGCACCTCACCCTCCTTTGCATAGGGGGCGAGCGTGGGGTTATGAAGCTCCAGCATCAGTGGGCGGAGCTTATCCTCAACTGACGACTCTCCCATTCCGAAAATATGAATATTGTGGGAGTGTATCTCTCCGGAGGACAGTCTGCTCAAATACGGTACGGCGCTGAGCTTAAACATCGTCAGGCACTCTCTTGGAGGACCCGGCAGCATCAAAACATGGGTGCCGTCCGCCTCAAAGGCGCAGCCGGGTGCTGTGCCGCAGGTGTTGTGAAAGGTCACGCACCCCTCGGGCAGCAGCGCCTGCTGGTAGTTGTTGTCCGTCATTGCGTGGCTGTGCAGCCGCTGGGAGAAGTATGTGCGTATCTCCTCTGCCGCCTGCTCGTCAAAGATGAGCTTTTTTCCAAATGCCTCGGCAAGAGTCTGCTTCGTCAGGTCGTCGCAGGTCGGGCCGAGTCCGCCGGTGGTGATGATTATATCGGCACGGGTCTTTGCGATGTCTATGGCACTCTTCAGCCGCTCAGGGTTATCCCCCACAACGGTGTGGAAATATACGTTTATTCCAAGCTCCGACAGCATCTGGGACAGGTCCCGGGCGTCGGTGTTTACTATATTCCCCAGCAGAAGCTCTGTACCAACTGATATGATCTCTGCGGTGTGGGTCATTTTGATTACCACCCTTTCGATACTGTTTAACATATTATGCGCGGCTTTGGCGGTTATTTTCCCTCAGGCTCCTCAATGGGCTTCTTGTCGCGCTGGAAATACTTGTCAAGTTCCTTCTTCATATTGTCGGGCATACCGGTCTTGACCGGGAGTATGACGGAATTTACAATGCGGGATATGTATTTTACCGCGAAGTCGGCCGTGTTTTTAAGCTGCTCGGCACATAAGGGGAACATAAGGTCGTTACGGGTGTGCAGCTCCGCGGTGCTGGTCCCCCTGGAGATGCCGATAGCGGGGATGCCCCTGTCGCAGAACGGAGCGGAGTCGCTTGAGTGTACTATGGTCAAAAGCAGTGCGGAAAATCCCATCTCTCGGCAGAGCTGCTCAGTCATGATCTTAAGGTCGTCTCCGCCGGTGATGAATATCTTATTCGGGCCGAGAATAGTACCGCACATATCGAAGTTAAAGCAGAATTTGATCTCGTTTTTCACAAGCTCCTCGTGCTGCTCAATATATGCCTTGCTGCCGTAAAGCCCCTGCTCCTCAGAGCCGCACCAGACGAACCGCATCGTGCGGCGGGGCGGATTTTTAATAAAATAGCGGTAGAGGTACATGAGGGTTGCAGCTCCGGTCGCGTTGTCCCACGAGCCGGTGCCAACGAGAACGCTGTCATAGTGGGCTGTGAGCACGACGGATTCATCCGTCACCTCGGTACCCTCAATAACAGCAAGGATGTCCCGGGAGGTGTGCTCCTCCTCCCTGCCGCGAAGCTCAAGGTGGAGCATCTCCGCTCCGTCGCGTACAAGCTCCATGGCGTCACGGGCGCGCATGGAAAATCCGGGAACCTTGCCGCACTCCAGCATCTTTGGGCGGATGGCCCGGGGGACGAGGTCCGCGTTTTCCCCGGTGTCGTAATATTTTCCGCTTATGGTTATGAACGCCCCGGCGTGCTTTTTGCACAGGAGCTTGTAAGCGTCAAAGTTAAGCTCGTTTATCATGACCGCGTAATCGGAGAGGTCCCCTATGCCGGCGTAATCCTCCTCAAGGCCGCGCTCGGCGTAGAGGAATTTAAGATCCCTTCCGCCCTCGGGCAGCTCGCCGGAGAGCCAGTACGGGACGACCTCCAGCTCCTTTTCAAAGGTCGCCGCGGTGCGGACGCAGCATCTCTCCGTAACATATGCGGGGATCTTAAACTCCATGTATTCGCCGTGTCCCCCGGCGGAGTCTATCTCATCCATCAGGAGCTTTGCGGCGCGAAGCTCATCGTCAGTCCCGCCGAAACGGGTAAAGCTCAGGCGGGAAACAAGGTCATACTGATATTTTCCGTTTTCCATTGTGCAAAAACCGTCCTGTCGTTTATTTTGAAATAACTATCCGCTCGATACCGGAAAATGCCTCGGAAACCAGTGCGTCAACGTCAAGGGCGCTCTCGGCCTCCAGCACGTCGGCTATGCGCGGCTTTGTGCGCGGGTGGCGTGGCGTAAACACGGTGCAGCAGTCCTCATACGGGAGGATTGAGGTCTCGAAGGTTCCGATCTTTCGGGCGATGTCGATTATCTCCGTCTTGTCCATGCAGACCAGCGGACGTATAACGGGCAGGGACACGCACTGCTCCGTGGCCGCCATGGCCTCCATGGTCTGGCTTGCCACCTGGCCCAGGCTCTCCCCGGTAACGATGGCCTTACAGCCGTTAAAGTCGGCTATCTTTTCGGAAATGCGGGTCATAAAGCGGCGCATGATTATGGTAAAATATTCCTCCGGGCACTTGTCGCGTATCTCCTCCTGAATGTGCGTAAACGGCACTATCTCAAGGGTCATCCTGCCGCAGTATGGGGTAAGGAGCCGTGACAGTGAGACGACCTTCTCCTTGGCAAGCTCCGAGGTGTAGGGGAAGGAAAAGAAGTGTACCGGGATTATGTGTACGCCCCGCTTTGCCATCATATAGGTTGAGACCGGGCTGTCTATCCCGCCGGAGAGCATCGACACTGCGCTGCCGTTTGACCCGACGGGCATACCTCCCGCCCCGGGAGCCGGTATGCCGTGGACATAGGCCGAGTAGTCCCGCACCTCAATATTTACCACAAGCTCCGGATGGTGTACATCCACCACGATGTTGGGGAATGCGTCGGACAAAAGCCCTCCCACATACTGGGAGAGCTGGATGCTGGTCATGGGGAAGGACTTATCCGAGCGCTTCGACTCGACCTTGAAGCTTTTTGCCCTCATAAGCTCCGCCCCGAGATAGCGCTTTGCGGTCTCGAATATTGCGTCGGCGTTCTTCTCACAGGCGGCGGCACGGGTGACTGAGACTACGCCGAACACGGTCTTCAGGCGCTCAAAGGCCTCGTCCATATCGCAGCTGTCATTCTGCGGCTCCACATAGCAGGCGGCCTGAACGTTGTACACGCGGAAATCTCCCAGGCCGTAAAGGCGGCGCTTTATGTTTGCGGCCAGCTTATCCTCAAACAGTCGGCGGTTGAGGCCCTTGAGGACGATCTCGCCGTGCTTTAAGAGTATAATATCCTTCAAATTTTTATCCTCCGAAATCAGTTATTGGTATTAAAGTCGTAGCTTCTGTACTGTATGGCCTCGGCAAGATGCTGGGGCGCAATGTCCCCGCCTCCGTCAAGGTCTGCGATCGTCCGCGCCACACGCAGTATCCGGTCGTAGGAACGGGCCGTAAGGCCCAGGCGGTCAAAAGCGGAACGCATGAGCTTTTCCGCAGCGGGTGAAAGCTCGCAATAAGAGTGGAGCAGCTCCGAGCCAATCTGGGCGTTGCAGGAGACGTCCGCGCCCTCATAGCGCCGCTGCTGGAGCCTTCGGGCCGCGTTCACCCTCTCCCGTATGGCGGAGGAGGCTTCTGCCGGCGTGCGCTCTCTAAGCTCGTCATATTCAAGTGCCGGGACCTCAATGTGCATGTCAATGCGGTCAAGGAGCGGCCCGGAAACCTTGGCGCGGTAAGCCTCCACAGATGCCCGTGAACAGGTGCAGCGCCCGGATGGGTGTCCAAACCAGCCGCATTTGCAGGGGTTCATGGCGCACACCAGCATAAACCGGCTGGGATAAACAGCCGTCCCAGCCGCCCTGGATATGGTCACCTTTCCATCCTCCATGGGCTGACGCAGGGCCTCGATCGCGTCCCGTCGAAACTCCGGAAGCTCGTCGAGAAACAGAACTCCGTTGTGGGCAAGGCTGATCTCCCCCGGCTGGAGCTGCGCGCCGCCGGCCATGGCCGAGTGGGTCATGGTGTGGTGGGGCGAGCGGAATGGGCGCTCCGATATTATATGGCTCTCCGACAGGGTCTGTCCCGATACGGAGTATATGGCGGTAGTCTCAAGCTGCTCTGCTCGGCTCATATCCGGGAGTATCGTGGGAAGTCGCTTTGCCAGCATGCTCTTTCCCGCGCCGGGAGGGCCGATAAGAAGTATATTATGCCCACCTGCGGCAGCGACCTCAAGGGCACGCTTCACATTCTCCTGACCCCTGACCTCGGAAAAATCCACACCGTAGGACGGAGACCGCTGAAGCTCCGGCGCTTCGGCTGGGGATATTGGCTCCGAGCCGTCAAGGTGGCGCAGAAGTTGGGCGGCATGGCCGACCGGATAAACCTCAATGCCGCCGGCAAAGCAGGCCTCGTCGGCGTTAGGCTCCGGAACAAAAACAGCGCGAAGGCCGCTCCGGGCTGCGCGCATGGCCATAGACAGTACACCGGAGACCGGACGTACATCGCCTGTAAGGGACAGCTCGCCAATAAAAGCGCAGTCCTCCGGAAGCGGCTTTATAAGCTCCGCGGCGGAGAGTATGCTTAAAAATATCGGCAGATCGTAAAGCGTCCCGGCTTTTTTCCTGTCTGCCGGGGCGAGGTTGACCGTTACACGTGATACCGGAAATTTAAGCCCGCAGTTTTTTATGGCGGAGCGCACCCGCTCGCGTGATTCACGCACCGCCGCGTCAGGAAGCCCAACAACGTCAAAGGCAGGCAGTCCGGAGGATAACGAGCACTCCACAGAGACGTCAAAGCCGTCAATCCCGGATATGCCCAGTGAACGGACACGTCTTACCACAGGCCGTCCCCCTCTTTTTTCAACAAATTATATTTATTATAGCAACAGGGATTTGCGATTGCAAGGGAAAAGCGCCCGGTGGGTACTCGGGCAGCTGAAAGGGCCGTAAGCTGAAAATCTGCTTACGGCCCTTTTAATGTCTCTTAAACAGCGCTTCACAACCAGCCTATTTCCGTTTGCGCAAAGCTCCCGGCTCCTAGTGCCCGGCGCCCAGGCTCTCCGCATTCTGGGCGGCACTGTGTCCCCGGACATAAAACACAATGGATATCGCAGTCGATACTGTCCAGCCCACAGGCCACGCGCACCATATTCCCAGCGATCCTAAAAAGCGCGAGAACACAAACGCCAGCACCACCCTCAATATAAGATCCGTGAACGTGGAGATAAGAAACTGCCGCATCTTGCTCTCCCCGCGCAGTATGGCGTCCGCAACAAGCTTTACCGCCACCATGAAATAGAACGGTGACAGTATCCTCAAAAACAGCTTTCCTGTCTCAAGGGCGGTCTCCGAACCGTTATCCATGAAGAAGCCCACCAGCGGTCCAGCGGCGATCAGGTACAGCGCTATGATTGGGAGGCTTATCGCCCCCACCAGCTGAATTCCGGCCTTGAAGCCTTCTTTTATACGTTCCGGCTTTCCCGCGCCCAAATTCTGAGCGGTGAAATTTGATATGCCGTTTGCAAGCGTGGAAAAGGATGTTATCACCAGGTTGTTCAGCTTTACCGCCGCGGCATAGCCCGCTATGACGGCGGATCCGAAGCTGTTTATTATGCTCTGAATCACTATGTTGCCCACGGATATACAGCACTGCTGGAGCGTGCTGGGAACGGCGATGATCACAAATCTGCGGAAAAGCGGCAGTGAGAACACCCCCACCGAGGGCGCGTCGATCTTTTTAAGCCTCCTGAATATGACGCCCACCGCCAGAAGGCACGCAGCTCCCTGACATATAAACGTCGCCCAGGCTACTCCCGCCACACCCATCCTAAGCGTTTTTACAAACAGGATATCCATGAACACGTTAGCCGTGGACGATGCAGCGAGAAACCAAAAGGGCGTTTTTGAGTCCCCCATTGCAGAGAATATCCCTGTTGACAGATTATAGAAGAACAGGAAAAACAATCCCAGGATATATATCCGCAGGTAAAGGGCTGAATCTTGGAAAATATTCTCCGGAGTGTTAATAAGCCTCAGAAGCGGATCGCATAGTCCAAGCCCCAGCGAGGCCAGCACGGCGCACAGCACTGCGCTGGATATAAGACACGTCCAAACGGCGCACTTCATCCTTCCGAAGTCCTTAGATCCGAAAAGCCCCGAGACTATCACCGAACAGCCGATGTTGCAGCCGAAGGCGAAAGAGATAAATATGAGCGTTATCTCGTAGGAATTGCCTACTGCGGCCAAGGCAGCCTCACCGATGAACTTGCCCGCTATAAGGCTGTCTGCTATATTGTATATCTGCTGAAAAATTATGCTCCCGAAAAGCGGCAGGCAAAAGCGCCAAAGCACGCTCCGGGTTTTGCCTACCGTAAGGTCTCTCTCCAACCTGCACACCCCCCCGATATAATAATTATACGCCCTGCGTCATCGGGGGGCAATCTATAAGATGAATGACTTTTTGTACGCAAAATGCAGTTTTTTTCGCGCTTACATACAAAAAACAGGCTTATGCAAGTCAAATTTCACAGACGCCGGTAGCTATTTTCTCTTGGAATATCCTGTCGTGCTCAACAAACAAAAGCACCTTTTTTCTTCCGTTTAACTTAATGTGTTGGTTTTAGGCTTTTGAGGGATTGTTCGTCAAAATAACAGAAAGAGATTCGCCTTTAAGCCAGCGAATCCCTTTCCGTTGCCCGAAAAACCGGAAGTTGACAAGATGTGTTACACGGGTGTTCCTACTTCAATTAGATTTCCGTCAGGGTCATAAAATCTGACAACCTTTTGCCCCCAGCTGTGTGTCATCAGACGATTGACATATTCGGTTTCGGGGTAGAGCATCTCAAGTCGTGCCACAAATTTTTCTATATCGGATTCTTCAAAATATAATTCGGA
>JBJDXR010000029.1:0-8977 GCA_051866775.1 Oscillospiraceae bacterium
TAATATATTTGACAAAATCCGTCAAGAAAAACCCCGAAGGTTTGCACCTTCGGGGCTTCTTTTTTCCGGTCTTAGAGCACTGAGCAGCTAAGCGGCGCGGCCTCCGGGGCTCGCGCTTTCCTCCCAGACAGCGGCGCGGCCATTTTTCTCTTTCACAAAAGAGAAAAATGGGGGGCGCATCCACCTCCCCAGCTCCCCAGAGCCGGAATCCCCCGCCCCGCTCGGGGCGCAAAAAAGGCAGAGCTTTCGCTCTGCCTTTTTTAATATCAATAACTATCAGCCGCCGAGATAAGCCATCTTCTTTGTAAAGCGCATAGTCCACGCGGTGTCATAGGAGTAATCAGCCAAACGCTCCTCCTCCCACGCGGTGTAGTCGTCGTTTCTCATGGTCTTATCGGCAAGCTCAAGGTCATGGGTCGTCTCCTGCTGGCCGTTATAGTAAACCAGGAAGTATCCGTTAGTCTCATCATAAAGAAGCTCAACATCACCCTCCTTGCGGCTGGAATCAAACAGCCAGTCGCTCAGAACACCGATAATGTCGTTCTTGCCCACCTGTGAAAACTCACTGCTTCCGGTAAAGTTGCTGGCATAGGCATTGCATGTCTCAACAAAAGCATCGTAGGTGCGCTCCGATGACGCATAGGTGCCGCTGACAAGGTTCATGATCGTCTCAGCGGAATCCTTGGCTGTCTGGACAGCCTCCTCATACGCCTCGGTCGTGCTGTAGTCGGACTCCGACACAGCCTCCGGGGTGATATACGCATAGTAGCCGTTCACAGAGCGGTAGTCGTTCTTATCACGGTCGATGAAATAGAGAACATAATAGCCGTTGGTGGTGCCCTCCTCACTGCCGGTGGAGATGCAAACGGTGTCTCCTGCCTTGCGGCTGGAGTCAAGGAGCCACTCTCTGTATACCGCGCTCTCGGAGAAATTCTGACCCATAGTGGTGTAGAGGGTGGAATCCTCGTCATAGGTGTCATCGGCCTCGTCGAGCTTCTTGGCGTAGTCAATAAAGCTCTGCTCGTCGGTGGCGGCGGACACAAAGTCCTCGGCGATCCCGGCAGCCTCAGCCATGGCGGTGTCAAAATCTACCGTCTCATCGGCCTCGGTGTCCTTATCGTCCTCAATTATATTTGCCTTAACAAAATACCTGCGGTAGGTGATGTAGTCAAATTCATCGCAGTGCTCATCATAGTAGTCTGCAAGCTCGCTGTCGGAATACTCAAAGCCCTCACCGATGTAAGTGGAATAGCTGGTGGCGAGGGTCTGGCGGGTGAGGTTCTCACGGAATATCTCCTCGTTCATGCCCTTGCCGTACATATAATTAAGGTATGCGTCAATGTTTGCCGCACCGCTGCTGGAAGCCATGGCCGAAAGAAGCTCCATGGTGCTCTCTATCTCGGCAAGTTCATCCTCGGAAAGCTCATAGCCGGCCTTCTCGGCCTCCTCGCAGAGCATTGTGACCTTCACCATGCTGTTAAGAGCCTCAGTCTCAAAAACATCAGACCACATCTGGCCGGTGGAGGAGTCGTAAACCTGATCTCTAAGGGAGGCGGCGGTTGACGGCATGAACATGCTGGCATAGTCGCCGTAATAACTAGTCATCTGGCTGTAATACTGATTGTACGTGCCAACATAGTAGTAGTTAAAGTCCGCAACGGTGTAGCCGGTGTCATTGACCTTGACGGTGGTGGTGTGTGTATAAAACAGGTTGGAATTGAAAACCAGAACGAAAACGATAAGTACCACCAGTGCGGCGGCAACGATATACACCTTTGTACGGAGCTTTTTCTTTTCCTGCTGCTCTTTCTGCCTCTGCGTCAGGCGTGCTTCCTTAGCACTCATGTCCTGACTGCCTCTCTTGTCGTTTGACGCGCTCATAATAGAATCATTCCTTTACGTTTTCACTATATCCTCAACCGGCAGAGCCGGTTACGAAAACTCATTATATCCGAAACCTTGTCATCTTGCAAGTAAAATTATTATTAACAGACCGTCTGAGGCGAAAAAACTCACAAAAAAACAAAAAATAAAAGCGGCCGAAGCCGCTTTTCATTTTAACAGTCCCCCGCAGATGCCGTGTAAACCCATTTATAACCTGCACAGTACATGCAGGTGGGTTGCCTCCTGTCAGCTTAATCGCTTCCAACTTCCGCGCCGCAAACCGCAGCCGGGAGGCCTGCAAACCGCAGACAGAGGTGGGCATCCCTTATAAGAGATGTGGGTTTAAATAGGTCTATCACGCACACCGCAGGGATAAGCTGTTTCAGCTTATTCATCCTCGTCCTGAAAAAGCTCCTGCATGAAGCGCTCGTACGCGCGCTCCTCCTCGTCCTCGTCGGGGATAACAAGGTAGTCGTCGCCGTCCTCGCCCTTCTCGCTCTTGAGTATCACCATACCGGAGTCCTCGCCGCCGTCCACCGGGAGGAAAGCCAGATAGAACACGCCGTCCATCTCGATGGTGTCGAGGTGCTCCAGCTCGTAGTTGTTGCCCTCGTCATCGCTTATGGTGTATACGTCCTTGCCGAAACCATCGCTCATAGCGTGCCTCCAGAAATAGGTTGCTTTTCCTTACGGGTTTATTTTAACCCATAACGCGTGAGAAATCAAGAGTAATTGATAGGAAGGACCGTGGTTATGTTTTATCAGGAGCTAAGATCCTCCAGCAGGCGCAGCACGTCCTCATACGAGCCTGTCTCTATCCCTTTTATCAGGAGCTTTCTGTCAGCTTCCCTCAGGCCTGCTATGTTTATGTCCGTGGTGTAGAGCAGCTCCCCATCGCAGTATACGCCCACATCTCCGTCATACTCTGAAACTGTGTAACTGCAGGCTGTGTTTTTTTCCTGGGCGGCGGCCTCCTCCTGTGCGGAGCCTGTCAGCACCGCCGCCACTGACGAAGCTCCGCATATGAGCGCGGCGGCCATCAGCGCAGCGGCGAATCTGATTTTATGCTTCAATGTCTATCCCTCTTTTCTTATATTCTGTGGCCGCTTAAATTATTCCCAGTCTTTTTTTCGTATATACAACCGTACCGCAGCATAAAAATTTACACGTTAGTCACAAAGGATTGACAAACCATGTTAAAATGATATAGTTTAGTTCTGTTATTTCATCAGTTTAAGCCTCGCCGGGAATTCCCGGCCTACACACGATTGTGAGGTGCAGTCATTTGAGTACACGCAGAAAGAGGGCCGTGGCCAAAGCCGCCAAAAAGGGCGCTTCGGGAATTGGCCACATACTTCTGCTCATTTTAAAGGCCATCGGCATACTTATGCTGATCGGTATCACCACCGGCGCTATTTTCGCCTGTATCTTTGTAATATATATAAAGACGAACCTTGTCAGCTCCGATCTTGACGTGACGCTGGAGGATCTTACCCTCAGTCAGACAAGCATCATATATTATTACGATAAAGATACCGGCAAGTACGAGGAGCTTGTGTCCCTTCAGGGGGCGGAGGACCGCATATGGGTGGATTATGAGGATATCCCCCTCGACCTTGAGCACGCCGTCGTCGCCATTGAGGATCAGCGCTTCTATACCCACCACGGTGTTGACTGGTTCCGTACATCCGGAGCATTTGTAAATATGTTTGTGGGCATGAAGAACACCTTCGGCGGCTCCACCATCACCCAGCAGCTTATAAAGAACGTTACCGGCTATGACGACGCAACCGTTCAGCGCAAGCTGACGGAGATATTCCGGGCGTTAGAGTTTGAGAAGAAATACGAAAAATGGGAGATAATCGAGGGCTATCTCAATCAGGTCTACTTCGGCCACAAGCAATACGGCATCGGCGCCGCAGCGAAATATTACTTTGACAAGGACGTATCGGAGCTGACGCTGGCTGAGATGTGCTCCATTGTCGGCATCACCAACAACCCCTCCCTCTACAGCCCGAAGGTAAATCCTGAGAACAACAAAAGGCGCCAGGAAACGATCCTTGACAAAATGCTTGAGCAGGGCTACATCTCTCAGGCGGAGCATGACGCCGCCGTTGCCGAGGAGCTTAATTTTACCTTCAACACCAGCGGCTCCGGTTCCGACACCGAGATCTACACCTGGTTTGAGGAAGCGGTAATAGAGGACGTCACCAACTATCTGGCCGAATCCCGAGGGGTGAGTGCCCGCACCGCGCGGCAGCTTCTTCTCAACGGCGGCTACCGCATTTACGCCACCATTGATGTTGACATTCAGGCTTGCGTGGACGAGATATACCAGGATCTTGAGCAGATTCCGAAGGCCTCCGGCAGCAACCAGCAGTTCCAGTCGGCCATCGTAATAACCGACCCGTACACCGGCGATATAGTCGCAATGGCCGGCGGCGTTGGGGAAAAGACCGCAAACCTTCTCAATAACCGCGCAACCATGGCACGGCGCGCACCCGGCTCCTCTATAAAGCCGATCTCCGTTTACGCGCCTGCGATGGATATGGGACTTATAACCCCTGACACGGTATATGAGGACGAGGCAGACATCGTGCTTGACGGCACCGACTGGTTCCCCCATAACGACGACTACAAAAACCGCGGCCCCGTCACCATCCGTCAGGCCGTTGTCAGCTCACTGAACACCATAGCGGCACAGGTGCTGGATGACCTCACTCCCGCCGCATCCTACAACTTCCTCACCACAAAGCTCGGTATTGAACTTGATCCGGCGGATATGGACTACGCCCCGCTGGCTATGGGCCAGCTCACCTACGGAGTGACCGTCCGCGAGATGGCTACAGCCTACAGCATCTTCCCAACAAACGGTATGTTCACCGAGTCCCGTACCTTCTCGCACATCTACGATTCAGAGGGCAACCTTATTTATGAAAACACCTCCGACAGCCACGCCGTCATAAGTGAGTCCACGGCATATTGGATGACAAGCATCTTAAACGACGCCGCCACCAGCGGCACCGGTGCATCTGCAAATCTGGGCTTTATGCCCACAGCCGGTAAGACCGGTACCTCCGGCAGCAGCAAGGACCGCTGGTTCGTTGGTTTTACCCCGTATTATGTAGCGGCTGTCTGGACCGGCTATGACACCCCCGCCACCATCAGCGTCAGCGGCAATCCCGCCGCACAGCTTTGGAAGAAGGTAATGACGCTGGTCCACGAGGATCTTGAATACAAGAGCTTCTCCACGCCGGAAAATACCTATCAGGAGCCTGTGGAGGGCGTCGAGGTCGTCACCTACTATATCCGCGGTATAGCCGTTGACGACGTGGGAGGCGTCTCCATCCTGTATGAGGAGGCCGCCGGCGAGAGAGCCGTGGGACGCGAGGTCACCGTTACCGCCAAGTCGCTGGATGGGTATGATATCGTCGGGTCAGCTGAGGCGACGATCACCCTCACGAGCGCCCCCGAGGACAATGTGATTGAATTCAGATATGTCTCAAACGTCCCTGTGGAGCCTGATCCTCCCGAACCCGATGAGCCGGATCCGGATAACCCCGACACGCCGGACAATCCCGGCGGCAGCACCGAGCCGCCCGTCCCCGACGAGCCTGACCACGGCGAAAACGGCGACGGATCAGAGGACGGCGGGGGCACTCCCCCTGAGGAAGGCGGTTTTCCCGGCTTGGGCGGCTTAGTTGGGTTCTGAGACACCTTAAAATGGCTGGCGGCACTGCCGTCGCCCGCACTCTTCTTTTATAACAGACAAAGCCCCTTCAGGGCGCCGAAAGATTTGCCGCTGCATTCCTTTCGGTGGCGCCTCTGAAGGGGCCTTCCTTTTATTTTTTTCGCTCCCCGCCGCCCATAAATGAGCCCGAGGAACGCTTTCACACCGCCTGCACGTCGGTATTTACATAAGTCATAAAGCGGTATTTTATTCCCTCATGCTCCCGCTCCTCCCCGGCGTCCTCCACGCGCCAGTTTGAAAGCGCGTCAAGGTCTGGGAAATATGTGTCGGCGGGCGGTTCCGCTTCGATCCTTGTAACAAACGCGCGTGTGCAATATGGCAGAAACTGCCTGTAAATGCTGTCACCGCCGATCACAAAGACACTGTCCGGCTCCTCCCCCGCTATAAGCTTAAAAGCCTTGCCGACGCTGTCCGCCGACTCCCCTCCTGAGACAGAAAAGGAAACGTCTCTTGTAAGGATGATGTTCCGCCTGTTTTTTAACGGCCTGCCCCCCGGAAAATCTTCCAGTGTCCTGCGCCCCACGATGACTGTGCCGGTGCCGGTCACCTGCCGGAAATGCTTTCTGTCCTCCGGAATCACGATTGGCTGGCTGCCCTTATAGCCTATCCCCCAGTTCCGGTCGGCGGCAACTACAATATTCATACGTATCTCCCCTCCGCTTTTGGGGCCGCGGCCCCTCATGAAAAGCGCGCCGAATTTTTCGGCGCGCTCCTTATTTATTTATATTGCAACAGGTATCTCGTCGTGGAACTCATTATAATCGTATCCCTCAAGCTTAAAGCTGTCTCTCGTAAAATCGTAAAAGTCCGTGACGCTCTTATCAATAATAAACTTGGGTGCGGGCTTTGGCTCATTATTGAGTATTTTCTTCACTATGGCCACGTGCCGGTCATAGATATGCGCATCAGCTATGACGTGAACAAGCTCACCCGCCTCAAAACCTGTTACCTGCGCCATCATGTATACCAGCACGGCGTACTGCACCACGTTCCAGTTTGAGGCCGTAAGCATATCCTGTGAGCGCTGGTTCAAAATGGCATTGAGCTTATTGCCGCTCACGTTGAAGGTCATACTGTAGGCACATGGGTAAAGCCCCATCTCGTGCAGATCTTCAAAGTTATATATATTGGTCATTATCCTTCGGCTGGCTGGGTTGTTTTTAAGGTCGTAAATGACCCTATCCACCTGATCAAACTCCCCCTCAGGGTACTTGTGCTTTATGCCAAGCTGATAACCGTAGGCCTTGCCGATGGAGCCGCTCTCGTCCGCCCAGCTGTCCCATATGTGACCGCGAAGATCCTTTATGTTGTTGGATTTTTTCTGCCATATCCAAAGCAGCTCATCCACCGCGCTCCTCCAATATGTACGGCGCAGTGTAAGAATAGGGAACTCTTTTGACAAATCATATCGATTCACAATGCCAAACTTTTTAATAGTGTGCGCGGGCGTGCCGTCCTGCCAACGGGGGCGCACCTCCAGATTAGTGTCCCAAACCCCGTTGCTTAAAATATCACGACAATTTGAAATAAATATGCTGTCCGCTCTGCTCAAATCTCTCTACCCCCGTAAACCCTGTTGATCTGATAAATCATTTTATATGATTCCGCGCCGTTTGTCTATATTATTCTTCGCGGAACTTCCGGATAAATCGCCGTCCGAGATTTCAGGTATCCCGCATTAAGAGGCCGGCGCGTAAAATACGCGCCGGCCTGCCTTTTCCTCTATAATATGCCCGGGGCCTGTGCTCCGGTCTTTCAGATAAAGCGTCCCTCGGCGGTAAGCCAGCCTGAGACATAGTCTGCCGTAGTTGCAAGGGTATCCCCCCACTGCCCCGGGTATGCCTCGGTCTCCTTCGCCGTACGGAAGCTGTGAGACGCTCCTTCCACAAAGGCAATCGTCTTATCCGCGCTTATGGCGTTGTTGTATGTCCATTCGGCAGTCACATATTCAAAGCTTCCCGTCATTCCCATGACAAGCAGCGGAACTCTTATCTTCTTAACATTGCCTGTTGAGGAAAACATACAGCTTTCAAAATTGACTCCATAGAACTTCTCATCATCATATCCCCAGCCCTCATCTAAGCGCACTTCACTCTGAAGCAGGATTTTAACGCTTAGGCTCCATGCAGACTTGCCAAATATGCCGCGGGACTTAACGTCGTTTTTGGGAATGCGTACGCTATGTATTATCTCGTTGGTTATGGATCCGTCTGGATGTATAAGATCCCAAGCGTTATGGGTGTGGGCGAAGAACTTTTTATCCATATAGAAAAGCTTGCCGCCGCAGTTGAGGGTCCCCCTCATCTCCGCTATGTTGAGCGGCTCATCGTCATAGTAATTTCCCTTGCCCTGCTCAATAAGGTGCAGCCGCTCCTCGGCATAGTCCATAATGCTCATGTAGCGCTTTCTCTGGGCGTCCCAAAACTTCCGGCAGAATTCCGCGGAGTAGTCAGATCCCTTTGGGTCAAAGCCGTTAGCGGGATTAATGGCGTCAAGCTCGGGGTTAAATCTGGTGGCGCAGCCCTCCTCCACAAGGGCGGGGTTTACGCTCAGCATCTGCATAATTCCGAAATTTGCGTCCAGCAGCATAAGCCCGTCGGCAGCCGGCAGAGGCCCGATATCAGGGAATTGGTAGCGGAACTGAGGCCCTCTGAACACCTCTTCGCCGTTCTCGGCTACTTTCTGATACGCACTCATGATAGACGCTCCCCGGCTTTGTCCCATAAGGACGACCTTCTTCACCCCAGGAATAGAGCGTGCGAAATTGATCACAAGCTTAAAATCGAGCATCTGGCTGGGAAAATCATACTGCGCAGGAACAACGTTTATGGAGCGGAAGCCACGCCGCGCAAGCTCCATCATCAGGCTGTGACGCATTTCGCGTCCGTATCCCCCGTGCATGGTAACCACAACTATCTGAGATCTCTCTCCCAGATCTACCGGCTCCCAAAGCATAACGTTGGTGAAATGGTCGAGCTGGTGATAGCTCTCCCTTATGTCATCCGGGATCTCCTTGGCAAGCTCCGTGGTGATGTGATCGTTCAGCTGCTTTTCATCTAATGCTGCGTTACGTTCTTTCGCGTGTGCATCCATAATACGCATCTCCTGTGTTTTAGAAAAATATTTTTCTTTAGGTACTGTATAATTATTATATATGATTCCGCACTGTTTGTCCATATAAACCTTTTGACAAATCGCCGCTGATGGTGTATATTATCATTTGCGCTGCAGCTGTCCTCCGCTAAGTCACCGGCGGCCTTAAAGCAGGCAGCGGCAGTTTTGTCTCTCTAAATTATATATGGAGCGGTATCGAAGTGGTCGTAACGAGCTTGACTCGAAATC
>JBJDXR010000030.1:0-8556 GCA_051866775.1 Oscillospiraceae bacterium
CCACACCGCTACCCCCTTGTCAATACCTTTTTTTCTTTTTTTCTCTTTTTTTATAAGAAATACGCGGAGGTAGCTGCCGTCCGCGTATTTCTTATTATTTGCTTATGATTACCGGCTGCAGCTGTTTTCCCTGCAGTGCCACCTCCACTGTCTCCTCTATTTTATCAAAGTCAGCCACTAGGGAGCACGGCTTTGCTTCCGGGTCATCCTGATAGAACGGGACAAAGTATACATTCTTTCTTGCAAGCAGTTCCCCAATGTTCTTGGCATTGGCACCCAGGCCGTCATTTGTCGATACTGCGATGACGACGGGTCTCCCATTTCTCAGATGTGCCTTTGCGGCCATTGTCACCGAGCTGTCTGTAATGCCGCCTGCCAGCTTTGCGATCGTATTTCCGGTACAAGGTAGTATTACGAGCACATCAAGTAGAGCTTTTGGCCCTATTGGCTCCGCTTTCTTAATACTATCTATAATCTCTTTTCCTGTATATTCCCTCAATTGCTTTTTAAACTCCTCTGCTGTTCCAAAGCGCGAATCCGTGACTGAAGAGTTCTCCGACATTATCGGAGTCACATCGTATTCCCCGCAGAGGCGTTTAATAGCCTCCATAGCCCTTCCATATGTACAGTATGAGCCGCACATGGCCACACCTGTTCTTAACTTTTTCAATCGGCACACTCCAGTTCCGTAATTATATTATATATTGCGTCTCTAATTGCCATCCCTGCCGTCACCGGCGCAACTCTTCCCGGAAGGGACAGCGCCCACACAGCCCTTACTCCGAGTCGTGACGCCGCCTCAAAATCCATACCTCCCGGTTTTGACGCCAAGTCTAGGCACAGGCACCCGTCGCGCATCTGTGACAATATGCTCTCATTAAGTATTTTCGCCGGTACGGTATTTATCACCGCTTCATATCCCGATATGTTCCCATCCAGTTTTCTTGTGTCCGCACATCTGCATCCAATAGCCTCTATCCACGCAAAATCCGAAAATTTCCGTGCGGATACCGTTACATCAGCGCCCAATGCGCGCAGCTTTAAAGCAAGAAGTTTTCCTATCCTCCCAAAGCCTATTATAAGACATTTTGTATTCTGCAGCGTTACCGGTAGCTCCTCCATGAGCAGCTGTACCGCCCCCTCGGCAGTCGCCGCCGCGTTTTTTATCGTCAGCTCCTCGCGCTCAAAATAATCAATAAGACTCACACCGCTTCCGTTCAGGCACGCCTTGAGCTTTTCATCAGCCCTGCCCGCAAGTACCGTCTGCCCTGCCGACAGGCATTCCTTAAGCTCATGTATACTTATGTCATTATCCGCAAGGGGCGCATTTATAAGCTCACCGCCCAGTGTGGCCGGAAGAGGAAGTATCACAAACTGCACTCCTTCCACCGCTCCCGCAATGCCGCAGGCCCGCTCCGTTCCCGTCACCGCAACGCTGTCAATACCTGCGGTCTTTACCCTATGTCCGTCAGCTGCAAGCAGCTCGCCAAGCTTAGCCTGCCGCATATCCCCGCCAATCAAAGCAAAATCCATCTCGCATACCTCCGCAGTGTTTGTTCCCTATATACTATTCTTAAGTTTTCTCAGAGGTGAAAGTGCTGTGCTTTCAAAATTCCGGTGTTGACAAATTGTCCTTAAAGAAATAAAATAATAAATTGGAGTGAGCGTTATGGAACAATACAAAATCGACCGAATAAACGAGCTTGCAAGACTGGCCAAGTCACGCGCCCTTACGTCCGAAGAGCTTGATGAGCGTACCGCTCTCCGTGCAGAGTACATCGCTTCCGTGCGGCAGAGCTTAGTGTCCCAGCTTGAGAACACTTATATTGTCGATGAAGCCGGAAACAAGCGCAAGCTCCCGAAAAAAGGCAGCTGATACTAATATAATATGCTGGTGTGGCGGAACTGGCAGACGCCCGGGACTTAAAATCCCGTGCTGGCAACAGCGTACCGGTTCGATCCCGGTCACCAGCACCAAAAATCGGCAAGCTTCTATCGAAGCTTGCCGATTTTTATTTATTACCTCTTCACTACTCACTCATTCTGAGCTGTCTCCACTCATCCTCCAGAATAGCCATCAAAATATCATCGGCATATTCGTCCCCATCCATGACTGCATCACGCAGAACGCCTTCTCTTTTAAAGCCGGCTTTTATATAAGCCTTTTCCGCCCGGGGGTTGAACGAAAACACATCCAATTCCAGACGGTGCAGTTTTAACTCCTCAAACGCAAAATCGCGAGCAACCTCTATAGCCCAAGTCCCGATTCCTTTTCCTCTCTCCGCCTTATGATAAATCCCGATCCGAAAATTTGCGCACCGCAGATCCCAGTCGATCTCATTTATCACGCTCTCCCCAATAATGCGGCCATCGGGGGCAACGATCAAAAAGAAATACCTGTTGTCTTCATCTACAGATTTTAGGAAAAAAGAAATTACTTCTTCTTTTGTAAACACCTCTTTGCACCCTGTCAGCCGAGCCGCTTCCTTATCCAAAGGATCATAATTTTGAGCGTAGTAACATTCTGCATCCGCTTTCTGTGCAAGGCGAATCACATAACCGTCTTTTTCCCATGTCTTATCTATTTTCATAACACCACTTCTGTCATTAAACTTGATCTGTTCTGCACCCTCTGTTATTTTAAGTATATCACAAATATTAGGCCGCCGTCATCACACGCCGGGTTTTCATCTTATAAAAAGAAAGCTTTCGGCACAGCCCATATGGGCTGTGCCGTTTTTATTATTCCTCTATGTTTTTCGCCACCTGCATCATTATGGCACATTCCATCCGCTTGCGGAAGAGCTTACAGCCATAATCATAAATGCCCGTTATGCTTCCCGTGGCGTGGCAGGCGTTTGCAGCACAGCCGCCGGAGCAGTATAGCCGCGCCCAGCAGTCCGCACAGTCCGGACGTGCATAGACGTTGCACAGCTTAAACTCATCCCTAAGCTCCGTATTTGTAACACCGTCCCAGACGTTGCCCATAAGGTACTTTTCATCCCCCACGAACTGGTGGCACGGGTACAGGTCCCCCCAGGGCGTAACGGCAAGGTACTCGGTTCCGGAGCCGCAGCCGGATATGCGCTTATAAATACATGGTCCGCCCTTCAGGTCAATCATGTAGTGGTAGAAGGTAATGGGCATGCCCTCTTTTTCCCGTCTCAGCATATCCCTGGCCAGTATCTCGTACTGCTCAAAAAGCTTGGGAAGGTCCTCCTCAGTGAGCGCGTTGGGGTCGTCGGGTGCGCACACCACCGGCTCCATGGAGAGCTGCGTGAAGCCCAGATCGGCCATATGGAAAATGTCGTTTGTAAAGTCCACATTATTGTGCGTGTATGTCCCGCGCACATAGTAATCCCTGTCGCCCCGGGCCTTTGCGAACTTCTGAAATTTAGGAACGATCACATCATAGCTTCCGTTGCCGGCGTAGTCCTTACGCAGACGGTCATGGACCTCCCTGCGGCCGTCAATGCTCATTACGACGTTGTGCATCTCACGGTTGGAAAACTCTATAACCTCGTCATCCACCAGCACGCCGTTCGTCGTCAGCGTGAAGCGGAAGCGCTTGTGCTTCTCCTGCTCAATGGAACGCCCATACTCCACAAGCCTCTTTACCACGTCCCAGTTCATCAGCGGCTCCCCGCCGAAGAAATCCACCTCAAGGTTAACGTGATTTCCCGAGTGGGCGACAAGGAAATCCAAGGCCTGCTTGCCAACCTCAAAGCTCATAAGCGCCCGCTCGCCGTGGTATTTCCCCTGACTTGCAAAGCAGTACTGGCAGTTTAAGTTGCAGGTGTGCGCCACATGCAGGCACAGTGCCTTGATATCATTCGAGCGTTTTTTGAAGTCAAAAGCCATCCCGGCGTAGGTGTCCTCTGAAAACAGCTTGCCGGCGGCTTTAAGCGCCGTCACGTCGTCAATGCACTGGCGGATATCCTCCTCCGTCACATCCGGACGGTCTCCGTATTTCTCCAGCATCCGGCGGACTATCTCGTCAGCAGTCTCAGTCTCATAAAGGGCTATAATGTCATAGGCCACCTCGTCCACCGCGTGGACGGAGCCTGAATATGTATCCAATACGATGTTGTATCCGTTTAATTTATATTGATGTATCATCGGGGGTCACTTCCTGTAATAATAAAGCGGTATCAGCGGCGGTACAGCCGCTGACGGCAAAAAATACCGCCTGCGCAAAGGCTCTTGCGCAAGCGGTAACCGGCCTTTCGGATCAGTTCTTGTCCTTGTGCTCGCACATCTGGTTTGCGACGCCGCAGGAGGTCTTGCAGGCAGACTGGCAGGAAGTCTGGCACTCTCCGCAGCCGCCGTCACGGACACTCTGCCTAAGGTCACGGGTCTCAATAGTCTGGATACGCTTCATTTGGGTTTACCCCCTTTCCCTGATTCATACGTCCTATATTGTACAATAGTTTTTTTTCCCGGTCAATAGGCTTTCTCCACGCAAAAAAGGCCGCCCGGCAGATTTCCGTAAGTGGAGCGGACGTCAAGCCCCCGGGATGACATCGCCTCTATATCGCTTATCGTCCGCTCATCCACCAGCTCTCCCGGCACCAGCACCGGCGATCCCGGAGGATATACCCATACATACTCGGCGCTTACCCTTCCGGCCGCGGCTTTAAGCGGAGCCTCCGCTTTTTTCGCGCGCATGGCATCACCCGCAGGCATGATCCGTTCCGGTATGTGTACCGGCTCTCCGGCCGCTTCCCGCTTAGCTGTCTCCGGAAGAAGCCTGTCGATTGTACGCAGAGCCTCACCAAGCCGCGATACGGTCTTGTCATCGTCGCCCATGCCCGTCATAGCGAGGCAGTATTCCCCGGCAGCCATCTCAAGCTCCACGCCGCATTTTTCCCTCAGAAGCCTCATAAGCTCCGCGCCTGACGGCGCTTTGCCCTTCGCGTATATCACAAGCTTCGACGGGTCAAAGGCGAAAAAGCCCCGGCTCTCCGGGCTTTCCCCGCCGCGACACAGTATTCCCAGCCTTTTAAGCTCCCCAGCCGTCAAATTTTGCGTCTCAAGCGCCTTTTGCCACCTTTCAGCCTCAATATCCCCCCGCTCCTCCAAAAAGCCCACGCAGCCCTCAATGGAGGCCGAGAGCAGATATGACGGGCTGCTTGACTGGAATATCCCGGCATTTCTTGCCGCCTCAGAGCCGTCCACAAGGTCCCCTGACACATGGAAAAGCGCCGTCTGGGTAAGGCTCGGCAGGGTCTTGTGCAGGCTCTGCACCACCATATCCGCGCCGCAGCTCACTGCACTCCTTGGAAAATCTCCAAAGCCCAAGTGCGCCCCGTGGGCCTCATCCACCAGGAGCGGAACTCCGTGCCTGTGGCAGACCCGGGCAATGGAGCTTATATCGCTTATGACGCCCTCATAAGTTGGGCTTGTCACAACCACCAGCCCCACATCCCTGTGGAGCCGCAGCTTCTCCTCAACAAGCTCCGGCGGCACGCTGCCCCAAATACCAAGCTCCCCGTCAACCGGCGGCACGAGATAATGTACCTTCGCCCCCACAAGCTCCGCCGCATTATACACGGACCTGTGGCAGCCCCGGGCCATAAGCAGCTCCCCGCCATGGCTCAGCGCCGCCCTGACGGCGGCCAATATGCCGCCGGTGCTGCCGTTTACCATGCAGAAGGTGCGCTCCGCTCCCCAAAGCTCCGCGGCTCTCTCCTCCAGCCTCAGAAAAAGCCCCTGGGGATCGTTTAAGTTGTCAAAGCCGTCGATCTCGGTTATATCCAGCCCGCAGCCAAGCTCACTAAGCCACGGGAATCTTTCAGTGTTCCTCTTGTGTCCCGGCATGTGCATGGGCAGCGCCCCTGATCCGGAATACCTTTTAAGCTTCTCCAAAAGTGTTGACATATCCCGCCCCCAAATTAAAAGGCTCGGCGCCCTCCACTAGCAGGACGGCCCCTTTAACGGAAAGTATAGCATCTGTTTTTCCCGGATGCAATTGCCGGCTTTAAAAATCCCTTTTAACTTAATGTGTTGGTTTTAGGTATTTCAATTGTTCTTCGTTGAAATGACGGAAAGGGCTTCGCCGGTTCAAGGCGAAGCCCTTTCAATCGTCAGACAAACTGGAATTTAATTCTCCCATCTTGCAATTCTAATTCCCAAAACTTTGAACTCACCATACACAAATGAATCCTCGTTTGTGAGATAATAAGTTTGTGAGAAACCCAAACTATTATAGTCAGCAATTTCATCAGCAGTTTGTGTGCTACCAAGTACTATAAGCGGATATTTTCCAGGGTTTGTACTTCCAATTAAACAGAATCCCTCAATGGCAACAAAAAGTACCCAGTAAATAAAAAATGCTAAAGCTACTTTCAAAGCTTTCTTTTTCATATGTCCCTCCGCATTAAATTTCGATTTATCTTTCTATCATATTACCATATCTCCCTGCTCGTTTCAATGATTGGTAAACTTGCCGAAGTTTAGACCACCAACATTTTAGGTTAATTGGGACCTTTAAAATAGCGGGTTGACAAAGAGCATGCTTTTGTTATATACTTCCAACGTAAAAGGGAGTAGTTTGCACGATTTCGTGTTGTGCGGCTCGTCAATACGGGAGGATCAGCACCTCTCCGGGCCGTTCTGGACAAAGCTTTTGTTTAAACGAGACTTTTACCGCGGTGCGGTAAAAGTCTCTTCTTTTTAAAAATACAAGTGAGGGAAATGCCGATGAAAATTTACGCGCTGATTCTGTTCGTTCTTACTTATGCTCTCATGATATCCCTGCAGAAATACAGGCCGTGGATCGCCCTTATCAGCGCGGTCCTATTCGTCTTATCGGGGATAGTCTCGGTCTCGGAGGTTACCGGGGCCATCGACTTTAACGTTCTCATGATGCTCGCCGGCACAATGGGCACCGTCTCGTTCTTCATTGCTTCAAAGATGCCGAACAAGATCGCCGATATTCTGCTTAAGAAAAGTCCCAACGTCATGTGGGTCGTGGTGATGATGTCCATTTTCGCGGGCGTGGTCTCGGCGTTTATAGATAACGTTGCCACCGTGCTTATGATAGCCCCTGTCGGACTTGCCATCGCAAAAAAGCTCAACATATCTCCCGTGCCCATGATAATCTCCATCGCCGTCTCCTCCAACCTTCAGGGCGCGGCGACGCTGGTGGGCGACACCACGTCTATCATGCTGGGCGGATATGCGGACATGGACTTCATGGACTTTTTCTTCATGGACGGCAAGCCCAGTATATTCTTCGCCGTGGAGCTGGGCGCACTGGCCACGATACCGGTCATAGTGTTCCTGTTCAGGAAGCAGAAGGACAAGGTGGAGATAAACGAGGTGACCGAGGTAAAGGACACCTTTCCCACATGGCTCCTTATAATCAACGTCCTGCTGCTGATTGCCGCGTCGTTTATAGAGGACAAGCCCTCCGTGACAAACGGCCTTATCTGCATTGTGATATTCGCGGTCGGTGCGGTCCGCACCCTTATAAAGGAGAAGCGCTTTTTCACCGTCAAAAGGGCGCTTATGGAGATCGACTACCAGACGCTTATACTGCTGGCGGGACTTTTCATTGTCATACGCGGTATTACAAACGTGGGTATAATCGACGACATAAGCTCCATATTCGTAGATTTGGGCGGGGATAACCTGTTTTTGCTCTACACCGTCATCGTCTGGGGCTCGGTGCTCTTCTCCGCGTTTGTTGACAATATCCCCTATGTGGCCACCATGCTGCCTGTCATAAGCGGCATCTCGGCTACAATGGGCTGCTCGCCGTACCTGCTGTACTTCGGACTTCTGACCGGCGCGACCCTCGGCGGCAACCTGACGCCCATAGGCGCCTCCGCCAACATCGCCGGCATCGGTATACTCCGCCGCGCCGGGAGGGAGGTCAAGGTCTCGGACTTCCTGCGCATAGGAGTCCCCTTCACGCTCTGCGCCGTGACAGTTGGATACCTTTTCTGCTGGTTCGTCTGGGCATGAGTTTCGCCGGCTTCTGGGGAGCCAGGGAGGTGGATACGCCCCCGTTTTTCTCTTTCGTGAAAGAGAAAAGCGGCAGCGCCCGGTCATAAAGAGCAAAGCTTTTGGGTGGTGACTTGTAAGCCTTAAGCAGCGAAATACACACAAAATAAAAAAGTCCTCCTACAGGAGGACTTTTTTATTCTTCACCCGGGAAGATATCACCAAGCTCAACTCCGCAGACATCGCAGGCACAGACAAAGGCTTTTTCCACACACAGCGTCATTATTCTCTCCACTGAGGACATGATCTCATCACGCTTGTTTTTGAACCGGTCTTTGTCTACAGTGTTTTCTATCAGCGTTTCCACCTCAAGAACGATCTTTTCAAACTGATCCTCCAGCTCCTGCCCGGTAAACTCGTCCGTAACCTCTCCGCGCTTCAGCGGCGCCTTATCCGCCGTATAAAAGCCCAGCATTATGTCCGCCACGTCGTTCAGGTTCCGCATCTCCGGAGCGGTCTCCGGGGCATTGTCCATTGTTTCCATGTATATCTCTCCGTTCACTGATGGTTTTCTTTAAGGCCATAGGGGGGCAAGGCCCCCCCGAC
>JBJDXR010000031.1:0-106122 GCA_051866775.1 Oscillospiraceae bacterium
CAGTTGGTTAGAGCAACCGGCTCATAACCGGTCGGTCCGGGGTTCGAGTCCCTGAAGGCCCACCATAATTTTTTACTTATAGGGGTATAGCTCAGCTGGTAGAGCGGCGGTCTCCAAAACCGTAGGCCGAGGGTTCGATCCCTTCTGCCCCTGCCAAACAGTCCGCGCAATAGCGCGGGCTGTTTTTAATTTTTCTCAGAAATTTTTCCACAGCCATGTTAAAGGTCTGTGGATTTTTATTGGCTATGAAGTGGTCCCCGGGGATGAAAACAAGCTCGCTGATTGGAAGGCTCCTGGCAATCAGCCGGGTGTGGGATTCCATTATCATATCCCCGTTGCCGTGCAGCAGAATAAGGGGCTTGCCCACGCCGTTCTTAATGTGGTGAAAAGAAATGTCCAACCGATTGCCGCCTTTCTGGCGGATTATCACGGACTGTCCGATAGGTCCGTCACAGGCATAATAATACAAACAAGCCCTTGTCACCAGGCAAAAACCTGCAGGCAACCGCAGGTTGCGGAATTGAAAAGCCCGGTTGGTTTACAAAAAAACCGCCTTCTGATAAGATTATACCAGAGGTGAGGCTATGGAATTGAATGAAAAAATATTTGCTGAGCGCCGGAAAGCAGGTCTCTCCCAAGAGGAACTTGCAGGAAAGCTGGGCGTCTCACGACAGGCCGTGGGCAAGTGGGAAAACGGTACGGCAACGCCTGATATAAGCAATCTGATCGCGCTGTCGGAGGTGTTTAATGTGTCGGTAGGGGAGCTTCTGGGGACAGAGACGGCCGGGGTGCCAGGGGCCGCGCCGTCCGCAGGCGTCACTCATGAGGAGCTAAAGCGGCTCTTTATGGAGCAGGAGTCCGCCGCCTTCCGCCGCAGGCAGGAGCACGAGGAGAAGTCCCGGCGGGACATGGACGAGTTTTGGGATGAGAACGGAAAGCAGCGGAAGCTGCAGCTTTTCCTTTTCGGAGCCCTGGCGTTGGCGGTACTGGTGCTGGGAATTCTGGGAGCCCGGAGGATCAGCCGGCTGGAGGATGAGCTGCGCAGCCTGCGGAGTGATACCATCGGCAATATGAACGACCTCATTTTAAATATGAATGATATGCAGAGCAGCATCACCGGCCTTCTTGAGGCGCAGGCGAGCCTGTTTTCTGATTTCAGCTTTGACGTGACGGACTACGACGCCGTGACGGGCGATGTGATGGTATCGCTTAGTGTCACGCCGAAGAGCATAACGGACACCCTGCAGGTGGAGCTGCAGCTTGAGGAGGCGTCCAGCGGGACAGTTCTGCGCGGGGAGGCCAAGCGCAGCGGGGCGGGGTTTACGGCGGAGCTGGCGGCCCCGAAGGGGGAGTATACGGTCACTGCCGTCCTCGCCGATAATGGCACCCAGCAGAGCGAGAAGCTTGGCCGCTGCTCAGCCTCGCCCATCGGGCTGGAGGCCAGGTACAACCTGGATTGGCTTTCGGGGGAGGATTACGTGTGCGGCCCCAATGAGGACCGCCCCGGATTTGATTACCGCCCCTGCGGTATTATCATCATCACCTGCGAGGGAGGCAGTATGCCCGCGCGGAAGATAAGCACCCTGACTCTGGAGCTTTATAAAAACGGGGAGCTGGCGGACACCGTGACGCTGGACTCAGCCTCAGAGAGCGGCTGGATGCAGGAGTATACTTCGCCGGAGTGGGCCACACCCATAGGAACTGGGACCAAACAGATGACCTATACGGCTCCGGAAAACGGTTATTTGTTTGTGGGGGAATTTGACTTCGGGACGCAGGACGTGGTTTCGGGCGACAGCTTCAGACTGTCCTTGACCATGGAGGATGCTCTTGGACTTCAGTATGCCGAACGGGACATGGAGATGCAGGAGTTTCGCCAGAGCAGCGTGGCGGGCCACATGTCCGCCGGCCATATCAATCTGGATTACGAGCAGTACGAATAAAAATGCATATAACCCCTCTCCCTATATGTGCGGGGAGAGAGGTTATATGTGTTTTACAGATTGAAAACGATCAGCCCGCTGTCTTTAAGCGGTCATATTTAGTTACCGGCCCACCGTCATGCGGACGATTTTTCATATATAAAAAGACAGGCGGACAAAACTGTCCGCTTGTCTTTTTGAGCATTATAAGAGTACCGTCACTATTAATAATTTCTGGCCTCAATCTGGAAATAGGATTGGGGATGCAGGCAGACCGGGCATACCTGCGGGGCCTTTTTGCCGATGACGATATGTCCGCAGTTTGCGCACTGCCAGATAACGTCCTCATCCCTGGAGAACACAAGGCCGCCCTCAATGTTGGCGATGAGCTTGCGGTAACGCTCCTCATGGTGCTTCTCAATAGCGCCCACCATGCGGAACTTGGCTGCGATCTCGCTAAAGCCCTCCTCGTCGGCCTCCTTGGCGAAGCGGTCGTACATATCCGTCCACTCGTAATTTTCGCCGGCTGCTGCGTCGTTAAGGTTGTCAAGCGTGCCGGGAACCTCGCCCTGATGCAGATACTTGAACCACAGCTTTGCGTGCTCCTTCTCGTTAAGCGCGGTCTCGGTAAAAAGGTCGCCTATCTGTACATACCCGTCCTTCTTCGCCTTGGATGCATAGTAAAGGTACTTGGTGTGGGCCTCGCTCTCTCCTGAATAAGCAGTTCTGAGATTGTGTTCCGTCTTTGTTCCTTTGAGCTTTTCGTAATCCATTAAAAAAACCTCCTCAAACTGAAATTTATAGCTTTCATTGCGCTTAAGCCCCATAAAGGCCGCGCAGCAGTTCTATCTCCTTTTTATAGCCGTCCAGGTCGTTGGGCGTCTCAAGATAAAATGGCAGCTCCCGCAACGCCGGATGGTTTATGATGCGCTTAAAGGCATCCAATCCCAGACTGCCGCCGCCGATGACCTCATGCCTGTCCTTATGGCTCATAAAAGGATTTTTACTGTCATTAATATGCACAGCTTTAAGCCTTTTTAAGCCTATTACCCTGTCAAATTCTGTTAGCACGCCGTCAAGATCGTTCACCACGTCATATCCGCCGTCGTATACATGGCAGGTGTCCAGACACACGCCCAGCTTATCGTCAAGCTCCGTTCTGTCTATTATCTCCCGAAGCTCCTCAAATTTTGATCCGATCTCCGATCCCTTTCCGGCCATGGTCTCCAAAAGCACAGTGGTCTGCTGCTCAGGATAGAGAGTCATATTAAGCGTCTCGGAAATAAGCTCTATGCCTCTCTCAATGCCCTGACCCACATGGCTACCAGGGTGGAAATTATACATATTTCCGGGGACATAGTCCATGCGCCGCAGGTCATCAGCCATAGTATTGCGGGCAAACTCGAGGACCTCCGGCTTTGCCGAACAGGGATTTATGGTATATGGTGCATGTGCCAAAAGGTGGGAAATGCCGCGCTCGGCGGATATCTCAAGAAAATTTTTTACATCCTCCTCGTCTATCGCTTTAGCGGCACCGCCGCGGGGGTTACGCGTGAAAAACTGAAAGACGTTGGAGCCGGTATATGAAGCATCCTCCGCCATGGCACAGAAGCCCTTTGATGCGGAGAGATGGCAACCTATCTTCAGCATTGTTGCACTCCTTATGAATTAAAAATGGTTATCATAAAGTATATTACGAATGGATTTATTATAGCATATATTTTTCCTATGTGGTATAATTTTAGCATCAGTTTAATGAAACTGCAAATAATTCTCCCGGGATAAAGCTTGCGGGGGTTTGGAGGACATGTTATGAGGGATATTAGCTGCTGCGATATAACAGACGCCATCGAACAGCTGTGCATCCGCGCGGCAACGGTGCTCACACCGGATATGGCGGCGGTCATTGACAGCGCCTACGAAAGCGAGCCGAGCCAGGCGGGAAAATCCGCCCTGATGGATATAGTTGAAAATTACCGGTGTGCAGCGCGGGACGGCCTGCCCATATGTCAGGATACCGGCATGGCCGTGGTGTTTGCCGATATAGGGCAGGATGTGCACATAACCGGCGGAGATTTTCAGGATGCCGTAAATGAGGGTGTCAGGCGGGGGTATGTTAACGGATATCTCAGAAAATCCGTGGTGGCCGACCCGTTTAGGCGCGTTAATACTGAGGATAATACCCCTGCGGTCCTGCATGTGCGCATAGTTCCCGGGGACAAGCTGTCTCTGACTGTCGCGCCCAAGGGCTTCGGCAGCGAAAACAGAAGCGCCATGAAGATGTTCCTTCCCTCTGCCTCCGTCACTGATTATGAGGATTTCATAGTTGACGTCGTGCGCCGCGCCGGAGCCGATCCCTGTCCGCCGATAGTCGTGGGCGTGGGCATCGGTGGAACAGTGGAAAAGGCCGCGGAGCTTGCAAAGCGTGGGCTTATCCGCTCGGTAGATGAGCCGAATCCCGACCCCTTCTACGAGCAGATGGAGCAGAGGACACTTAAAAAGATCAATAAGCTGGGTATCGGCCCCCAGGGCTTCGGAGGCAGAAACACCGCACTGGCGGTTAATATAAGTGCCTTCGCCGCCCACATTGCCGGGACCTCCTGCGTTGTTAATATCGGCTGCCACGCCACGCGCCACGCCTCCTGTGAGCTTTGATGCGCACAGTTCGGCTCTTTATTACAAAATTATTTTTAAAAAAGCTGTGAATTTTGTTCATTTTATCCAGGTTGTGTGTTATAATTCAGTTACGGCAGAGAGATCCTGCCGCATACTGAAAGGAGCTGAACGCAATGAGGTTTACTTTTACTGAGAAAAGGATCCAGGTCTCAGAGGACATCCGCAGCTACGCTGAGAAGAAGATCGCCAAGCTTGACCGCTTCTTCAAGTCGGAGGCTGAAGCTTTCGTCACCTTCTCCACCGAGCGCGGACGCTACATCGCAGAGGTCACCATCCGCAGCAACGGGATGTTCTATCGCGTGAGTGAGAGCACCGGAGATATGTATGCCTCAATTGATTCCGCTGTCGCCTCAATCGAGCGGCAGATCAGAAAGAACAAGACCCGTCTTGAAAAAAAGCTGCGTGAGGGCGCGTTTGAGCGGGAGATCAAGGCCCCCGTCGTCCCGGAGGTTGAGGAGGAAGAGGCGGAGCAGGCCTTTGAGATAGTCCGTACAAAGCGATTTTCCATAAAGCCCATGACCACGGAGGAGGCCATCCTCCAGATGAACCTGCTTGATCATGAGTTTTTCGTCTTTAAAAATCAGGAGGATAACGACGCTTTCGCTGTGGTATACAAGCGCAAGAGCGGCGGATATGGTCTTATTGAGGGAGACTGAATAAAATATAAGAATCCGGGGAGCTTCGACCGGCGTTCATAAGATAGTATAACATATGGACAGAGAAGACTCGCCGGATACCCGCCGAGATCGAGGAAGCCGTTTGGAACCGAATAGAATATAAGCAGGAAAACCTCTCACAGCGGCAACTGGCGAAATGTTCAGTTGCCGCTGTTTTTTTTAAAGGAATTAGGGCGATAAACCTCAGTCTGCCGGAGCGTTGAGCCAGCGTCAAAATCCCATTAGGAGCTAAAGGGAGCTTGTGCGGTTATCTTCTGCGGACTTGCCGGCGGCTAACAGCATCAAAGAAGGCGAGGCTTTTCAGTAGAGGAGACACGGATTGCTATGTTTTTCACACGGGATAAAGGGTTTTACAAAAGCTTTTTTCATCTGTTGATCGTTGTCGCGCTTCAAAACGTGGTTGCCTATTCTGTCAATATGGCCGACAACATCATGCTTGGCAGCTACAGTCAAACAGCGCTTTCAGGCGCGGCAGCGGTCAATCAGATCCAGTTTCTGGTCCAGCAGGCCACGATCGCGATTGGCGATGGAATGATAATGCTGAATGCGCAGTACTGGGGCAAGCGTGAGCTGTCTCCTATCCGCTCCGTGACGGGGGTCGCGCTCAAAGGCGGGCTCGTTTTCGGCGTAGGGATGCTTGCGCTGGCTGCGCTCTTTCCCACGGCTATAGTTGGGATATTCACTTCTGACCGTCAAATCATTGAGGCAGGCGTTGAATATCTTTCCATTTTAAAATACACCTATTTATTTTATATTTTGACGACCATCCTGATGGCGGCGCTTCGCAGCGTAGAGACGGTAAATATCTCTTTTGGCGTCTCTCTTATGAGCCTGCTCGTCAATGTTTGCGTCAATTATGCTCTGATTTTCGGCCATTTCGGTTTTCCGGAAATGGGGATCAAAGGCGCGGCCGTCAGCACGCTGATAGCCCGGATTTTGGAGTTTTGTGTTGTGCTCTTTTATGTGCTCAAGGTGGACAGAAAGCTTTGCCTGTTTTCTGAGAATCCGTTTCGGCGGAGAAAAGACTTGGAGGCTGATTACTGGCGCGTGGCCGCGCCAGTCGTTTGCACCAATCTGTTGTGGAGCATTGCCACGCCGATCCAGACGGCGATACTTGGCCGTCTCTCCACGGACGCCATTGCGGCAAACTCCGTGTCCACCACCGTATTCCAGTATTTAAAGGTGGTAACGGTCAGCGAGGCCTCCTCCACCTCGGTCGTCATTGGGCGGGCCATAGGCTCCGGGAAGAGAACGCCGGATGCGCTCCGGCCTTATGTTCGCACGATTCAGGCAATTTCCCTGCTGCTGGGCATAGTGCTCGGCGGCGTGCTTCTGGCTGCCCGGCGGCCCCTGCTTTCCCTGTATGCCCTGACGCCCGATGCGCTGGCTCTGGCGGATCAGCTTATCGTGCTGATGGCCTTTATCTTTGTCGGCATGGCATACCAGATGCCCGCGGCCTCCGGCATCATCCGGGGAAGCGGCGACATCAAGTTCAGCATGTACACCAATCTGATCTCCACTTGGGGTATAGTAATGCCCCTATCCTTCGCCGCGGCTTTCTGGTGGAAGCTGCCTGTGTTCTGGGTGGTGCTTATCCTGAACAGTGACCAAATATTCAAATGTATCCCTATAGCGATTCGGACAAACAGTTATAAATGGATCCATGTGCTGACCCGGGATTGATGCTCAGACTCCACACCCGCAAAACTCCCAGCGTTTTGATCTAAAACACAAAAAACGGCACGGTTGAGCGCCGTGCCCTGAGTGTCAACAGAAAAACCTCCGTACCAAAATGATACGGAGGTTTTTCTGTTAACAGCCGCTTCCCGCTGCCTTAAAGCGCCATACGGTATATGGCAAGCATATCCTCTTCATACAGGACTTTTGCCGCGCCCTTTTTTCCGCCTGCCGCAACGGCGCACTTGTGCGCAAGCTCGGTAAGCTGCTCCTCCGTGGGGGAGACGCCCAGTTCCCGCAGATTCGTGGGCATATCAAGCTCCCGGAAGAAGGCCTCCATGGCCTCAATGCCCCTGAGGGCGACGGCTGCCGCGTCGTCCCCGTCGGGAACTCCGGCCACATTCACTGCGAAGCGCTTAAAGCGCGGCAGGCAGTCCATATATACATACCTTGCCCAGCTGCCCCAGATGGCCGCGAGACCTGCTCCGTGGGCCACGTCGAACATTCCACTCAGCTCATGCTCAAGGGAGTGGGAGGCGAAGTCGTTGCCGCCGTTTCCGCAGCCGGTCAGCCCATTGTGGGAAAGGCTCCCCGCCCACAAGACCTCCGCACGGGCGTCATAGTTTTTGGGGTCCAAACGGAGTATACGGGCGTTCTTCATAACTGTGCGCAGCAGCGCCTCGGCGATGCTGTCGGTTATCTCCATCGTACCGCCTGAGGTGAAGTAGCGCTCCATGGTATGCATCAATATATCCACACAACCGCAGGCCGTCTGGTAGTCCGGCAGCGTCATTGTAAGCTCCGGATCCATTACCGCGAAGCGCGGACGGCAAAGATCGCTGCTATAGCCGCGCTTTATGCCGCCCTCATCACGGGTTATGACAGAGGAATCGCTCATCTCGCTTCCCGTCGCGGCGATGGTCAGCACCACTCCCAGCGGCAGACATGCCCTCGCCGTGCGCTTACGGTCATACAGCTCCCAGACGTCGCCATCCTCCGCGGCGCCGTAGGCAATGGCCTTGGCAGAGTCGATGGCGCTGCCGCCGCCCAAAGCGAGTATGAAGTCCACGCCCTCTTTTCGGCACAGCTCTATGCCCTTGTAGACCAGTGAAAGCCGGGGATTCGGCACAGCACCGCCGAGCTCGGCATATACGATGCCCTCCTTATCAAGCGCGTCCTTTGTAAGCTCCAGAAGTCCCGAGCGCTTGACGCTGCCGCCGCCGTAATGTATGAGCACCTTCTTTGCTCCTTGCTCCCGGCAGAGGACGCCTACCTGGCGCTCCGTGCCGCGCCCGAACAGTACCTGAGTGGGTGTGTAGTAGCTGAAATCAAACATTTTAAGCAGTCCCTTCAGTTTGAATTATACTGCTATTGTACCACGGTTTAGTGCGCAATGTCCATCACCACGGAAGCAAATCCACCCTTGCATACACGGCGATTGGGTGGTACAATTATACGGTAAAATTGTAATTTATGCCGTTTGGCACGGAGGTATATGCAAATGGAAATGATAGAAAACCTTAAGAAAAAGCTTCAGGGAACTGGCCGCAAGATAGTTTTCACTGAGGGCTCCGATGCAAGGATCCTTGAGGCAACGGACCGCCTTGTTAAGGATGGGATCCTCACAGTTATCCTTGTTGGAAACCCTGATGAGGTAAAGGCCGCCGCCGCAAAGGGCGGATTCGATATCGGAGATACCCGGATCATTGATCCGGCAAGCTATGACGGTATGGACGCGATGGTTGAAAAGATGGTCGAACTGCGCAAGGGCAAGATGTCTGCGGAGGACTGCCGTGAGGCTCTTAAAAAGGGCAACTACTTTGGAACCATGCTGGTCAAGATGGGCGTTGCCGACTGCCTGCTTGGCGGTGCTACATACTCCACTGCCGACACCGTACGTCCCGCCCTTCAGCTCATAAAGACCAAGCCCGGCGCTCATCTGGTCTCCTCCAGCTTTATCCTCAGCCGTGAGACCGGCGATGAGGCTCTCCGCACCATCGCAATGGGCGACTGTGCCATAAATATCTCCTATGAGGACACCCTTGATAAAGAGGGCAACGTCGTATTCTCCGCCGCTCAGAAGCTGGCTGAGGTAGCTGTTGAGACTGCTAAGACGGCAAAGATCTTCGGAATTGACCCGAAGGTTGCAATGCTCAGCTTCTCCACCAAGGGCAGCGGCAAGGGCGGCACCGTGGCGCTCTCTGCCGAGGCCACCAAGATAGCCCAGGAGCTTGCCCCGGATGTGGCTATCGACGGAGAGATGCAGTTTGACGCGGCGGTTTCTCCCACAGTCGGACAGCTTAAGTTCCCCGGCTCTCCGGTCGCGGGCTATGCCAACACCTTTATATTCCCGATAATTGAGGCCGGAAACATCGGCTACAAGATCGCCCAGAGGCTCGGCGGATATGACGCCTACGGACCAATCCTTCAGGGCCTGAACGCCCCGATAAACGATCTTAGCCGCGGCTGCAACGCCGACGAGGTCTATTCCATGGCTATCATCACTGCGGCTCTCGGCTGAATTTAAACTAAAATTAAAAAAATACGGCGCCCTCTTTGGGGCGCCGTATTTTGCATAAAATAAAAAGCGGAGAGGATTTTTCCTCTCCGCAAAAATTTGGCTGAATCAAATGAAGTTCAGGATAAGAGTGAGTACAATAAAAACAGCTCCAGCCCACTTGGTAAGGCGGGCAAGACGCGCGTCAAACGACTTGGTCTTGTTCTTGGCCATGAAGGAGTCGCTGCTGCCGCCGCCGATAGCACCGGAAAGACCCGAGCTTTTGCCGCTCTGAAGAAGAACGATGCAGATGATGACGATGCAGGAGAGAAGCTGAATGACGGTTATAATGGTCTGGAGAGTATCCAAAATTATCAATCCTTTCAGAAAACATGGCTGTAATTGCCGGATTTTTATGTTATCATAAGTCAGGCGTCTTTGCAAGAGTTTTTTTGCAAATAAGCTGTATTTGGTTAAAATTTGCCCTTCATGGAGGAGAGAAATATGTTTTTTGACACACACGCCCACTATGATGATGAGAAATTTGATGCGGACCGTGACGAGCTTTTAGCGTCGATGGAGGCCGCGGGAGTGGAGCTTATTGTTGATCCGGCCTCGGATATCGCCTCGGCCGAGAAAGCCCGCGGTATTGCCGAGCGCTTTGCCTTTGTATATTTTGCCGCAGGGGTACACCCCCATGAGGCGCAGGCGGCCGCGCCTGAATATCTTCACCGTGTACGCGAGCTTGCCGCTCATCCGAAATGTGTGGCCATTGGTGAGATCGGTTTGGATTATCATTACGATTTTTCCCCAAGGGATGTGCAGCGTCAGGTCTTGGAGGAGCAGCTCTGCCTGGCGGAGGAGCTGAATAAGCCCGTGATAATTCATGAGCGGGAGGCCTGTGCCGACTGCATGGACATACTTCACCGCCACAGGGGGCTTCGCGGAGTTGTCCACTGCTATTCCGGCAGCTGGGAGACGGCACGGGAGCTTCTGGATATGGGTTGGTATATATCCTTCACCGGTGCGGTGACATTCAAAAATGCCCGCCGTCCTGTAGAGGTGGTGTCTAAGCTGCCTCTTGATCGGCTGATGATAGAGACCGACAGTCCCTACATGGCTCCGGTGCCCTGCCGGGGCGAGAGAAATTCCTCGCTTCTGCTGCACTTTATTGCTGAGCGTATAGCTGAAATACGCGGTGTGACCACAGAAGAAATAGCCCGGGCAACAGCCGAAAACGGCAGGCGCTTTTTTAATATCAGCTAAGTCTGACATGAGCTTTCTACGGATTGGGCTTTTTGAAGATTTTGGTCACAATATATAGAGAAACGGTCAAAAAATACGATTTTTTTGTACTAAAAGTTAGCTTTTTGTTGACTATAGACGAAATTTGTAATATAGTATATTCTGTCGTTGCCATGCTTATTCCGGCCTCCGGACCGGGCGCCTGGGGGTGTTAGGATGTTTTATGTGGGGGTTGCCGGATTTTTATTGTTTTTCTTAAGCGACCTGAACGACACCCTGCTGAAAAAAAGATTTCTTTTGCCCAGCTTCCCGTTGGGTGCGGCATCGGTGGCTGTCTCCATGACTGTGCTTGCCGTTCGGGGCGAGCCGCCCATTGAAAGCGAGATCATGCGTGTATGTATGTGGGTACTTTCTGCGCTTTTTCTTGGGTTTGAAATATACACTCTGTTTTTTGCTATACCGCTGGCGGACAGCTACACAAAGCCTGGAAGCAGCAGGTGCGTCTGTACTGTTGGTGTATACGCCCTTTGCAGGCATCCGGGGGTCCTATGGTTCGGGCTTCTGGCGCTCTCTTTGTGGGCCGCGGGAGGACTCCCCCTTTACGCCGCAGCGGTGTTTACAGCTCTTGACACGGCGCTTGTTGTCTTTGAGGATATATATGTCTTTCCGCGCAGGCTGGAGGGATATGATGATTATCGCAGGCGGACGCCATTTCTTATTCCCAGTGTGGGGAGCATAAAAAGATGTGTCGGTTACTATTTACACGCAGCTAGTGAGGACAGTATCAGATGAAATTTAGAGATAAGCTCAAGGCCTCCGGCAAGGAAAAAATTTGGGATGAATACTGCGGCTTCCTCGATCTGGGGATCGATGACTACATGTATATCCAAAACCGGCTAATGACTGAGCAGATGCTCTCTTGGGGCAAATCGGGGCTTGGAAAGAAGCTGCTTGGCGGAGCCGTGCCCGAGACTGTTGAGGAATTCCGAAGGATAATGCCGCTTACAGAGTATGAGGATTATGCCGATGTGCTGCTTCCCAAAAAAGCGGATATGCTGCCGGGGGAGCCGGTGGTGTGGATACAGACCACTTGGGAGGGCGGACTCAAGCCAATAAAGCTGGCGCCTTATACCCGGGAGATGCTGGATGTATATAAGCACAACGTCGTTGCAGTCACCATGCTGGCCTCCGGGCGGAGAAAGGGCGACTTCGACGTGAAAAAGGGTGACAGAGTGCTATACGGCGGCGCGCCGCTTCCGTATGCCACGGGACTTCTGCCGTCACTGCTCAATGAGGATGTGGATTTTGTCTGGCTGCCTGACGACGACGCAGGGAGCGGCATGAGCTTCAGCCAGCGCATAAAAAAAGGCTTTTCCATGGCCATGCACGGCGGTATAGATTACTTTTTTGCTATCGGCAGTGTGGCAAACTATATTACGGAGAATTTCGGCAAAGCCGTAAAGGGCGGCGGCGGAAAGCGCGGCCCGGTAAGCCCCGCCATTGCCATGCGGTATATAAAGGCAAAATATGTTTGCCGCCGGGATGGGAGAGAGATAACCCCGGGGGATATATTTAAGATAAAGGGGTTTGCCAGCGCCGGGACGGATGCTGCCTGCTATAAGGAGTCCCTGGCAAGGGCATGGGGTGTAAGCCCGGTGGAGATAGCTGCGGGGACGGAGAGCACCTGCATCGCCTCTGAGACCTGGGAGCAGCAGGGAATGGCCTTTTTCCCGGATGCCTGCTTCTACGAGTTTATCCCGGAGAGCGAGATGCTTGCAAATCTTCAGGACAGGAGCCGTGTGCCCCGTACATGCCTTATGAATGAGGTCCATACAGGCGAAAAGTACGAGCTTGTCATCAGCGTCCTGCACGGCGGCGCTTTCATGCGTTACCGAATTGGCGATGTATACCGCTGTGTGTCGGCGGAGGGCGGCAAGATACCGCGTTTTACATTTGTGGACAGGGTGCCGACAATAATAGATATCGCAGGCTTTACACGGATAACGGAGGTTTCCATATCCGAGGTAATGAAGATATCCAACCTGGGCATACATAATTGGCTGGCAAAAAAGGAGTTTGATGAGCGGGGCAGGCCGTTCCTGCATATGTATATCGAGCTGGATGAGGAGGCTGAGCGCCGCGGCGCGGTGAGCCGTCAGGTGCTGACGGAGCATCTCTCCGTATATTTCAGGTACTTTGACAGTGACTATAACGACCTTAAGAAGCTTCTGGGGATGGAGCCTCTTAAAATAACGATCCTCAAGCTGGGGACCATTGAGACGTACTGCGCCCGTGCGGGCAGGGCAGTACCGCGCATAAGTCCCAGTGACCTGGATGTGGCGGAGATACTAGCCTCTCAGATGCATCCCTCCGGAGGAGAGGGGGCATTTAAATGACAAATGTCCCATATCTGTATATAAACCTTATAGCACTTATGTGCTTTACTCTTATTTTCGTGACGTTTTTGGCCTCGAAGAAGTCGCCGGCTATCTGGGCCTTCATCATAATGATGCTGGGCTTCATGCTTTGGACGGGCGGCTCTATACTGATGCGCCTTCAGGTCTTTCCGGGCATAAATTTCTGGTACTATGTCTCGATCCTGGCGCTGTTCTCGCTGGCGCTTCTTATTTATAACTTTGTCTGCTGTATAGCCCATGAGAAGGGTTACTTCCTTAAGTTAATCTGGATGATAGGGACGATCCTGCTGCTGGTCGCCACGGGACTGGGCCTTATCCTCCAGCCGCCGACACCGCAGCTTACAGACAAAGGCTATGTGTTCACCTATGACATGGGCTGGCCGGTCATAATACCTTATGCGTTCTTTGCACTGATAGTTATTTCAATAATAAAAATATTTCGCAGGCTCATAAGCGAAAAAGGCGCGGACGCCCCGGGCATCAAGGCGATAATAGCCGGCTGTATTGCCGTAGCTCTTGGAAACCTGCTTCAGCTCATACCGGGAAATGTATTCCCGTGGGATACGCTCTCCGGTATTGTTTTCGCGGCGCTGCTCATTTACGCCATGTACAAGAAGCGTATGTTTCAGCTGACGCTGATCGTCTCAAGAACGGTCATTTTTGTAATGAGCGCGCTTATATGTGTTCTGGCGGCGTCATACTTTGTATCTCCGGTGACGAATTTCCTTGAGGAGAAGTACTATATAGACGCGTCGGTCTCGACTACAATGGTAGCGCTGGCTTTGGCGTTAATGCTGTGCTTGCTGTATATGTGCTTAAAAAAGCTCCTGGATGTATTGTTTACTCATGAGGAGCAGCAGGGCAGGATGCTGCAGAATTTCTCGGCCGTCGTCTCCCAGAGTCTTGACACCGGGGAGATAATGGAAAGCCTTACGGAAGTTATAATGACGGAGATTTCTGTTTCCGCCGTATACGTCTGCCTCAAGGAACAGAACGGCTATACCCTCAAGTACAGCTCCGAGCCTCTGGGAGGGGGCGACATTTTCATCCGGGAGGACAGCCCCTGTGTTAAGTGCCTGCGGGAGGACGAGGACTATCTGATTCTTGAGGAATTTAAGAAGAACCCCATGTATCTTTCGGTGTGGTCGGGGGAGAAGGAGATTTTCAGGAAAAGAGCGGTCTCCGTTATCTCCGCCCTCAAGGATGGGCAGAACGTTGTGGGACTTGTGCTTATGTCCCAGAAGGAGAAAAGCCGGCCCTTCACCTTTACTGAGGTCAGCCTGCTTGAGACAGTAAGCTCCATTGCCTCCATTGCCATCAAAAATGCGGAGCTTTATGAGCGTATGTACCGGGAGGCGAGGGTAGACAGCCTTACGGGGGTGTATAACTACCGCTTCTTTGTTGAGAAGATCGATGAGGAATTTCGGCTTCACGGCGCGGATGGGCTCGCTCTCATTTATTTCGACGTGGATGACTTCAAGCTCTATAACCAGCTCTATGGCTCATTGGAGGGGGATAGGGCGCTTGTAAGTATTGCGGAGATAATAACCATGTGCGTTGGTGACAGCGGCACGGTATTCCGCAACAGCGGCAAGGTATTTGCCGCGCTGCTTCCCGGTTACGATGGGCGTAGGACGGAGCTTCTGGCCGGGGATATACAGCGCCGCATAAACGATATAAACGGCGTTTCCGGACGTGAGCACTTAAAGCGTCTTTCCGTCAGCTGCGGGATATGCATAAGCCCATACGCGGCATCCACCGCAAAAGAGCTTATGGAGAACGCGGATATGGCGGTTTATAATGCGAAGAGCGCCGGGAAAAGCTGCATAAACTTTTTCAAGGGCACGGAGCCGGTTATACAGAGGGTGCATGAGAAGGCGCTGGCTATTATCGACGCCAGCCGCCAAAGCAGTGCTTATCAGAACAACTCCTCCACCATCTACGCCTTGACAGCCGCTATCGACGCAAAGGACCACTATACATATCAGCACAGCCGGCATGTGGCGAAATATTCCGCGATACTTGCGACTGCCGCCGGTCTCAACAAGGATCAGATATCCATGATATATGATGCGGGCCTGCTGCACGATATAGGCAAGATAAGCATACCAGAGAGCATCCTGGGCAAGACAGGCAAGCTCACTGAGGAGGAATACGAGATAATCAAGGGGCATGTTAACGGCGCTATCGATATGATACGTTACCTGCCTTCCATGGATTATGTCATCCCTGCTGCGCTTGGCCACCATGAACGCTGGGACGGCAAGGGCTATCCAAGGGGTATTAAGGGAGAGGAGATACCGGTATCTGCCCGGTGTCTGGCGCTGGCGGACGCATTTGATGCCATGACCACAAACAGACCATACAGGGCCGGGTTTACCGCAGAGTACGCCGCAAGCCAGATAGAGCAGGGAGCGGGCACGCAGTTTGATCCCCATCTTGCTGCACTGTTTGTGACGCTTGTACGCGCAGGAGAGATAACCATAGAAAAATAAACAGATTCCGCGATCAGGCAACATAAAAAGGTTCGGTTCACGAGAACCGAACCTTTTGCGTTATGTCGGCGCCGCAGAATAAAAAATGTATTGACAAGCGTTCCAACATCTGATATTATGTGTGAGCGTTCCAAAGACAGCAGGTGGTGCAGGGCATGCCCGGCGCCGTAATTCCTGCCGAGGACAGTAAACAAATACGTTTGCTAACTGTGTCCTTGCGTCTTTACGCAGGGGCTTTTTTATTGGACGCGACTAAATCCCTTGGAGGTGAAAAACATGCCCAACGCAAAGGTTTTGAGCGAAAAGCAGGCAATAGTCGCAGCGCTCACTGAAAAGCTGAACGGAGCCGCCGCAGGCGTGCTGGTGGATTATGCCGGTATTTCCGTTGCCGACGACACCGCCTTGCGCAAGAAGATGCGTGAGGAGAACGTGGATTATTCCGTTGTTAAGAACACCCTTCTCCGTTTCGCAGCCAACAACGCAGGCTACGGTGAGCTTGATCCGCTTCTTAACGGTACGACATCCATCGCCCTCAGCGCCGAGGATGCCCTCGCCCCCGCCAGAGTTATCAGCGAGTACGCAGAGAAGCTCCAGAACTGCTTCGAGATCAAGGGCGGATTTATGGATGGCAAGATCATCTCAGTTGATGAGATAAAGGCCCTCGCTAAGATCCCGCCGCTTCCCATTCTCCGCGCGCAGGCTCTCGGCACCATGCTGGCGCCCATCACGAGTCTTGCAGTCGTGCTGAAGGCCATCGCCGAGAAGAACGGCGCTGTCGAGCCGGAGGCCGCTCCGGCAGAGTGATCCCAATCCCAGCATAATTAAAACAACTACTTACAGGAGGAAAAATAAAATGGCCAGTGAAAAGACCACCGCCCTGATCGAAGAGATCAAGGCTCTTACCGTTCTCGAGCTCTCCGAGCTCGTAAAAGCTCTTGAGGAAGAATTCGGCGTTTCCGCCGCTGCTATGGCTGCTCCCGCTGCTGGCGGCGCTGCTGCTCCCGCTGCTGAGGAGAAGACCGAGTTTGACGTTATCATGACCGACTTTGGCTCTGAGAAGATCAAGGTCATCAAGGCTGTCCGTGAGATCACCGGACAGGGCCTTGCAGAGGCTAAGGCCACTGTTGAGGGCATCCCCGCCAAGATCAAGGAAGGCGCTTCCAAGGACGAGGCCGAGGAGATCAAGAAGAAGCTGGAAGATGTCGGCGCAAAGGTCGAACTCAAGTAATTTGGCTTCAAAAACATTTAAGCGGGGGGCTTTTGCCCCTCGCTTTTTTGTGTATATGTGCTATAATCAAAAAAATGCCGTATTTGCGGTTTTAGGGGGAATTTTTGATGAATAAGCTTGAGTTTTTGGAGGTCATGCTGGAAAATGAGCTGCGGCCTGTGGGCAATGCGTTTATCGGGGTCGTGGAGGGCTGGCCGGTAATGACAATGTTGACCGGGAAAAATACGATGAGCGTGACCTTTGGACTTTCCGGCGAGGAGTGGAAGGAGCGGAAAAAGGATATAACAGCTGCTTTTAAGGGCCTTGGGAGGGCCGCATGGGGAAATAACAGGCTTGTTGTGTCGGTGGTCACAAAGAAGCTTGACAATGTGTATGTTCAGGGGGTGCAGGCCTCCGTTCGCGCGCTGAAGGGCTGTGGTGTGAGCTGCAAAAATGCATGCGCCATATGCGGAGGAGCAAACTGCGATATTGCCGCATTTATAAACGGCGCTGCCCGTCCGGCGCACAGCGGCTGTCTCGATAAGCTTGTAGGCAGAGCCAAGGAGAGTGCTGAGGAAAATGAGCGTTCCGGCAGCTACATCTGCGGCATTGTGGGCGCGTTACTCGGTATGCTGGTTGGCATCATACCGTCATTTCTCACTATTATATTTATGGAACGCATTTTCGCGCTGCTGTTTGCACTGATCCCGCTCTGTGCGTATTACGGCTACAAGCTGTTTAAGGGCAGGATGAATAAGGCCGTGGTGACAGTCTCCATAGTCATGAGTATAGTCGGTATTTATGTCCTCCAGTTTGCGGTGGTGGGATACTCACTGGTGGCGGATTACTATCTGACTGTCGGTGAGATGTTCAGCGTGATGCCTGTGTTTTTAGGGGATATATCCGTATGGGCGGAGCTTACCGTTGATTCGATAATGGACTTTGTATTTGTTGCGATCGGCGTCACGATGGTTTGGAGCCAGATAAACACAACCTCCGCATCTGTGACTGCCGGAGCTGAGGCGGTTAAAAACTCAGCGGTGCCCTTTGGGGAGCATATAGGGGTGTCCGACCTTTATCCGAACGATTATTACGGAAAAAATTTCTCCGATGAGAGCGAAAAATCGGAATAAAAATGGGCCCGTCCTTAAAAAATGCAGCATCCTTTTTTAAGGATGCTGCATTTTTGGTATAGGTTTTGAGTACGGGCGCTTTCGCCTTAATACTGTTCCGGCTGCTGGGGAAGTCCCGCAAAGCCGGCGGCAAGGTCGTCATCAGTGGGGATGTAATCCGACATCTCGCCGTCGTTATACTTCTCATAGGCCACCATGTCGAAGTAGCCGGTGCCGGTGAGGCCGAAGACGATGGTCTTTTCCTCACCTGTCTCCTTGCATTTGAGCGCCTCATCGATGGCAGCCCTGATAGCGTGGCTGGATTCCGGCGCGGGGAGGATGCCCTCAACTCTTGCAAACATCTCAGCCGCTTCAAAGACAGAGGTCTGCTCAACGGCAACGGCCTCCATAAGACCGTCATGGTAGAGCTGACTGAGTACCGGGCTCATGCCGTGGAAGCGCAGGCCGCCTGCATGGTTGGGGGAGGGGATAAAGCCGGATCCAAGGGTGTACATCTTTGCCAGCGGGCAGATCATGCCGGTGTCGCAGAAGTCAAAGGCAAATTTGCCGCGGGTAAAGCTTGGGCAGGAGGCCGGCTCCACGGCGATTATGCGGTAATCCGCCTCGCCCCGGAGCTTTTCGCCCATGAAGGGGGAGATAAGACCGCCCAAGTTTGAGCCGCCGCCGGCGCAGCCGATGATGATATCGGGCTTTATGCCGTATTTGTCTAAAGCCGTCTTTGTTTCAAGTCCGATGACGGACTGGTGCAGAAGCACCTGATTAAGAACAGAGCCGAGGACATAGCGGTAGCCGGGAGTGGAGGTGGCCACCTCCACCGCTTCAGAGATTGCGCAGCCGAGGGAGCCGGTGGTGCCGGGATGCTCTGCCAAGATCCTGCGGCCGACCTCGGTCTCCATTGAGGGACTGGGGGTCACGGAGGCTCCATAGGTGCGCATGACCTCCCGGCGGAAGGGCTTCTGCTCGTAGGATACCTTTACCATATATACCTTGCAGTCAAGGCCCAGATAGGCACAGGCCATGGAGAGCGCGGTGCCCCACTGGCCGGCACCGGTCTCGGTGGTGACGCCCTTGAGGCCCTGCTTCTTGGCATAATAGGCCTGAGCGATGGCGGAGTTTAATTTGTGTGAGCCGGAGGTGTTGTTGCCCTCAAACTTGTAGTAGATCTTCGCGGGGGTTTGGAGCTTCTCCTCAAGACAGTAGGCCCTCACCAGCGGCGACGGGCGGTACATCTTGTAAAATTTCTTTATCTCCTCCGGGATTGGAATGAACGCAGTCTTGTCGTCAAGCTCCTGCTCAATAAGCTCGTCGCAGAAAACCGGGCGCAGGTCATCAAAGCTCATGGGCTTAAGTGTCGCGGGATTAAGAAGCGGTGCGGGCTTGTTCTTCATATCCGCCCGGACGTTATACCAATTTTGAGGCATCTCATCTTCGGAGAGATAAATTTTGTAGGGGATTTCCTGGTTTTTCATATTTTTTCTCCTTTCACAGCTTCGGAAAAGGGTACAAAAAAAGCCCCTGTTCCGAAAATTATTTTTCGGGACAAAAGCCTAAAAACTTCTGCGGTGCCACCCAAATTGACGATAAAATCGCCCGCTCAGCGATGCGCTGACACGCATCCTTCCCTGTAACGGGGGAATACCCGTCGCGTCCTACCGGAATAACCATCGGCGCGCCCTCATCAGTCCATTCAGCAGGGCTCACAGCGCCGCGATTTCACCACCCGCAGCTCTCTAAGGGAGGAGAACTCCTGCATACTACTCTGAATCACAGGTTTTACTTATGATGTAAGTTTAACTCATTAAAGAGGCCTTGTCAAGGACAAATTGCGCAAAACCCCGGAGAAAGCCCCGTGTCATTTTTGCTCCTTATATGACAGCACGGTGCGTACCTGGACGCGATTGCGGAATATTGTGAGCCAGCACACGAGCAAAGTAGCGGTTCCGCATACCGTCATGCAAAGGCGGTAGTCCATTATCTCCCCCAGCGCTCCTATAAGCGGCGACAATATCCCGCCCATGACGGTTATGAGCATCGACTCACAGGCGTTCACTCTTGCCCTGAGATGGTCCGGAATATACTGCTGCACCGCCGCCTGACGTATAGTTGCGCTGTTGATGCCCAAAAAGCCGCAGACAGCGCGGTTTACCAGCATCAGAGGGTACGGCAGCCACAAGAGGCACATATCCATCGCCTCGTAGGTTTGGTAAACGCAGAATATGAATGCAAAACGCCTTTTCTCCGGAACGGTATAGCGGTAACGCAGGATGCCGCCGAGGGTCCTTCCGGCAAACTCTGCCACGGAGAAGAGGGAGTACATGGCCGTTGTAAAGCCCGGCGCCGTACGGAAAAATGCCACCAGCAGGGGAGAGTACCCCATCGCAGCGCCGTTTGTCATCGCCATATAAGAATATATGCTGCGCAGGCCTCCCTCGTGCTTTAAATATGCCGCAGTTTCGCGGATGTCGTTCCACCATAGGCGCAGGGAGAGACGCTCTCCGCATGCCCGTGTTTCCTCTTGTACTTTGATCCCGCTCTCCACAAGCGCCGCCAGCAGTGATAGCACCGCCTGAAGCAGAAGCAGATTTGCAACGCCGATTTTTTCAAACAAAACGGCAGAGACGGGCATCATGAGAACCTTTAAGACGGGGTACAGCATGGCTGAGACGGTATAGGCTTTTTCTTCCCGTCCCGGCGGCAGAAGCTTCGGATAAAAGCTGTTGTATGCCAGCTCATCAAAGGAGCTGAGACAGGACAGAAGCAGTGAAAAGGCCAGATAGCCGGTATATGAAAAGGCAAAGCGGTGCAGGTACAGCCCGGCGAGGGCGTACAGCAGGCTGTTTACAATATCTCCCCCCACCAGAAAGGGCTTGCGGGGAAAACGATCCATAAGCGGCGCGATAATGACCGGCAGGAGCATCGAAGGTATAAGCTGAATTGCAATGACCAGAGCTGAAGCCAACGTGCTGCCTGTCTCGTCAAATACAAGAAAGGACAATGCAAAGCTGCTGGCGATTCCGCCTATCGCGCCCAGCGCGCTGGCGGCGGTGATCCTGGTAAAGTTCCCGGTCCACAGCGTGTCTCTGGCAGGCTTTTTGTTTTTCACGGAAAATCACCCCGCCAATATTGTAATATATACCGTAATAAAGAAAAAGCCCGCTGTATTGGGAAAAAGAGCCCAATACAGCGGGACTAAATGATAAAATATCCTATTTTTGAGGAAAATCCTCCAAAAGCGCGCAGGCCTGCTTATACTGGCGGTTTGCCTTGTACCACTCCAGCACCCACGGCAGGTGAAATGCGGCGTATCCCAGGGGGAGCTTTTCCCGAAGCTCCTCAAAGCAGTCCAGCAGCAGCCTGCCGTAGCAGGCATCCTCCAGATAATCGCCGTGCAGAAGCCTGTAGCGCACAAGCTCCAGCAGCTTGCTTTCAAGCTCACTGTCAATATCCGGCGCTCCAGGTTTGGCGCTTGCGGACGCTCTGTCAAGGGCACTGAGCGCCTCATTAACAAGCCCCAGCTTTTCACAGCATATGGCCAGCTTGTGCAGCTCCATCACCGACGGCTCCGGCTTCTTGGAGAAATAATCGTACGCCTCACCTACATTGCCGCACTGTAAATTTGTAGCCGCAATATTGTAGCGGATGCTGCTGAGCATATCGGCCTGACCAAGAGCCGAGGCTAGCCTCCCGGCGACGGTGTAATGCTCCAGCATCCGCTTGAGATCCCCCAGGTCCGAGCAGCAGTTTCCCATATATATGCGGCTGTGCAGCATTATATATGCAAGACCCTCCTCCGCTGCCGTATCATAGGCCATTCGGAGCAGTTCCATGGCCGCAGTATACCGCCCCTCACAATAATGATATCTTCCGTGCACAAGGTAAAAATACGGCGCTGGATAGAGCGAGACCGCGTCACCAAAGCGCAGCTGCAGAATACGCTGCAGGGCCAGCTGCCGCACGGTCATAAACGGTTCAAAATCCCTGTCGAGCGGCTCCCGCGCCCCGCGGGAAAGGGCATCCAGCAGCAGTATATCTATGGCAAAGCGGCTGCCCCCGAGGGCCTCCATGCGTGACGCTATCTCCTCACGGAGGGCGTAAAAGGCAGAGTCATTTCCGGAAAAGAACACGCTCCAGCATTCCTCCAGCCATTTCGAGGTCTCACCGTCGTTTTCAGTGCTCCAGCGCAGCCCCAGGCGTTCAAACAGCATTGACATGATCTCCTCCGACGCCCCGGCCTTTCCCTGTTCTATCTTGGAGAGATATGAGACTGCGCAAATGCCGCTGCAAAGCCCCTCCTGACTCCACTGCTTTTTTAGCCGTTCCCTGCGGATAAGAAGGCCCGCGATCTCCACTATACTTCACCTCCGGCGTTTTTTCCTATTATACAGCATTGTGGATTAGGTTACAATTTAAAGTGCCGCCCAGGCATTTTACAGTTTCCACGCGATTTATAAAAAAGTTGACTTATTGCGGCGGTTTGTTATAATAAAGTTTACGACTTAGTATCGTCATATCTGAAGGCGAAAGGAACGTGCCTGTATGGCCAACGAAGCTTCTAACGAGACAAGAAATTTTATCGAGGCGTTTATTGAGGAGGATATAGCTCCCGGAGGACGCTATGAGGGACAGCGTATCCACACACGCTTTCCGCCTGAGCCTAACGGTTACCTGCATATCGGCCACTGCAAGGCCCTGTGTATAGATTTTGGAACCGCCAAAAAATATGGCGGGCTGTGCAATCTGCGCATGGATGACACGAACCCCACCAAGGAGGACGAGGAGTATGTGGAGGCCATCAAGGAGGACATCCACTGGCTAGGCTTTGATTGGGATGACAGGTTCTTCTATGCATCCGATTACTTTGACAAGATGTACGAATATGCAGTGGAACTTATTAAAAAGGGACTGGCATATGTTTGTGAGCTTACCCCGGAACAGTTTAAGGAATACCGCGGAGACGTGAGCACTCCCGCACGCTCCCCATGGCGGGACAGGCCTATTGAGGAATCCCTTGATCTTTTTTCCCGCATGAAGGCCGGGGAGTTTCCCAACGGGAAATATACACTGCGCGCTAAGATTGATCTCAGCAGCGGAAACTTTAATATGCGCGATCCCGTCATATACCGGATTAACCACATGAGCCATCACCGCCAGGGGGACAAGTGGTGCATCTACCCGATGTATGATTTTGCCCACCCGATAGAGGATGCGCTGGAGGGGATAACCCACTCGCTGTGCTCCCTTGAGTTTGAGGATCACCGTCCCCTCTATGACTGGGTGATAGCCAACTGCCCTGTGCCGGCAAAGCCCCGGCAGATCGAGTTTGCCCGCCTTGGTATAAATTACACAGTCATGTCTAAGCGCAAGCTCCGCCGCCTGGTGGAGGAGGGGTACGTATCCGGCTGGGACGACCCAAGGATGCCCACCTTATGCGGCCTCCGCCGCCGCGGGTATACGCCGGAGGCGGTCAAGAGCTTCACGGAGCGCATAGGCGTTGCCAAAACGCCGAACACCGTCGAGTATTCCTTCCTTGAGGCCTGCCTGAGGGAGGACCTGAACGCCCACGCGCAGCGGCGCATGGCTGTTTTAAGGCCGGTAAAGCTGACTATAGAAAACTATCCCGAGGGGAAGAGCGAAAAGGTTACGGTTGAGAACAACCCCAACGATCCGGACTCCGGGATGAGGGAGGTATCCTTCTCAAGGACGCTGTATGTGGAGGCTGATGATTTCCTTGAGACGCCTGTGCCTAAATATAAGCGCCTGTATCCTGGCGGGCCGGAGTGCCGTCTTAAGGGCGCATACCTGATAACCTGCACCGGCTGCAAAAAGGACGAAAACGGAAACGTGACGGAGATACTCTGCCGCTATGACCCGGATTCACGGGGAGGAGACCCCGCCGACGGCCGTAAGGTCAAGGGTGCTACACTCCACTGGGTGGACGCCTCCGACTGCGTTACTGCGGAGATACGGCTTTATTCGAATCTCTTCGCGGATCCTGATCCTGACGCGGCAGAGGATTATATGGCCTGCTTAAATCCCGACTCACTTGAGGTGGTCACCGGATGCGCCGTTGAGCGCTGCATGGAGGAGGCGGAGCCGGGACAGTCCTTTCAGTTTTTGCGTCAGGGCTATTTCACTGCCGACAGCAGGGATTCCGCTCCGGGACATCTTGTCTTTAACCGCTCCGTCGCGCTGAAGGACAGCTTCAAAAAGTGATCAGGTTTAACCTGATTGGTTTATTTACCGCACCTTATATTTAAGCTCCGCCTGTCAAGGGAGCTTTAACAAATTGGTTAAAAATCCCCGGCCTCATAGCCGGGGATTTTTTGTGGGTATACACGACGCATAATATACTTGACAAAATAGGAAGCTGACGTTATGATTGAGATAAATTTTCCGAAAGGCGGAAAACATTGTGTTTGCTGCTAATATTACCATGCGAATGACAATGGGCACGTTTATGGACGTGTCTGATTCTGCCTGCGTTTTTTCTTGAGTGACCGCGTGATAAGTGTCAGTCTTGCAGATTTTGCCGGCAGTAAATCCGCAGAGGAGGCTGCCGGTTATTTTTTTAGGAGGTATTTATGAATCAGGGAATCGGAACAAAATGTGTTCAGGCCGGCTATACGCCAGGCAACGGGGAGCCGCGCCAGATACCTATAATACAGAGCACGACCTTTAAATATGCCACAAGCGAGGAGATGGGGAAGCTCTTTGATCTGGAAGCCTCCGGATATTTCTACACCCGCCTCCAGAATCCCACCAACGACTACGTGGCGGCGAAAATAGCGGCTCTTGAGGGAGGCTCTGCGGCGATGCTCACGTCCTCCGGACAGGCTGCCAACTTCTATTCCGTTTTTAATATCGCCTCCTGCGGCGACCACGTGGTGGCGTCCTCCACCATTTACGGCGGGACCTTCAATCTGTTTTCCGTCACCATGAAGCGCATGGGCATAGATTTCACCTTCATATCCCCCGACTGCACGGAGGAGGAGCTTGAGGCGGCCTTCCGCCCCAACACCAAGGCCGTGTTCGGTGAGACCATCGCAAACCCGGCGCTGACCGTATTGGACATCGAGAAATTTGCCGCCGCCGCCCACAGGCACGGGGTGCCGCTCATCATTGACAACACCTTTGCCACGCCGGTAAACTGCCGCCCCATTGAGTGGGGGGCGGATATCGTCACTCATTCCACCACAAAATATATGGATGGCCACGGAGCGGGCGTGGGCGGAGCGATAGTTGACTCCGGAAAATTTGACTGGTTTAAATACGCCGACAAGTTCCCAGGGCTTACCACGCCGGATGACAGCTACCATGGCATAACCTATGCCGAGAAGTTCGGCCTTGGAGGCGCCTTTATCACAAAGTGTACAGCCCAGCTGATGCGGGACTTCGGCTCCATACAGTCCCCCCAGAACGCCTTCCTGTTAAACCTCGGCCTTGAGAGCCTCCATGTGCGTATGAAGCGGCACTGCGAGAACGGTCAGGCGGTCGCGGAGTATCTGTCCGGCCATGAGAAGATCGGCTGGGTGACCTACTGCGGTCTCCCCGGAGACAGGTACCATAAGCTTGCCCAGAAGTACCTTCCGGGCGGCTCCTGCGGCGTCGTATCCTTCGGCGTAAAGGGCGGAAGGGCCGCCGCGGAGAAGTTTATGGCCGGGCTTAAGGTCGCTGCGATCGAGACCCATGTGGCGGATGCGCGTACCTGCTGCCTGCATCCGGCAAGCGCCACCCACCGCCAGATGAACGACGCGGAGCTGGAGGCCGCCGGCGTGTCACCAGACCTTGTCCGATTCTCCTGCGGGCTGGAGGACGCAGCCGATCTTATTGCTGATATTGATCAGGCCCTCAGCCAAATCTAAAGCAAAGGGGGGCTTATAATGCCCATAAAAATACCCAACGGGCTGCCCGCCGCGCAGACCCTTGAGAGCGAAAATATTTTTGTTATGACGGAGACCCGAGCCACGGCGCAGGACATCCGCCCCTTAAAGATCGCCGTGCTCAACCTTATGCCCACGAAGATCGCAACGGAGACGCAGCTGTCTCGCCTTCTGGGCAACACCCCTCTTCAGGTGGAGCTGGAGCTACTGCAAACCAGCACCCACAAGGCCACGCACACCTCTGAGGAGCATATGCTGGCTTTTTACAAGACCTTTGACGACGTAAAGGACAACAAGTACGACGGCCTTGTTATCACCGGTGCGCCGGTGGAGCACATCCCCTTTGAGGAGGTCAACTACTGGGAGGAGCTCTGCGCCATCATGGAGTGGAGCAAGACCCACGTGCACAGCACCTTCCACATCTGCTGGGGCGCTCAGGCGGGGCTATATTACCACTACGGTATCAAAAAATACCCGCTGGAAAAGAAGCTGTTCGGCGTATTCCCCCACCACGTTGACTACAAGAAATCCATACTTATGCGCGGCTTTGACGACGAGTTCATGGTGCCTCACTCGCGCCACACAACGATTCACCGGGAGGATGTGGAGAGAGTGCCGGGACTGCGGATACTCGCCTCCTCCGACGAGGCGGGCGTTTACGCCATGGCGACCAGCCGCGGAAGGCAGATATTCATAACCGGCCACTCGGAGTATGACAAGGACACCCTGAAGAGCGAGTATCTGAGGGATAAAAACCAGGGCCTTCCCATTGACGTCCCAAAGAACTATTTTCCGGATGATGATCCGGAGAAAGAGCCGGTCGTTACATGGCGCGCTCACGCCAACCTTCTTTACTCAAACTGGCTCAACTACTTTGTGTATCAGATGACGCCCTACAACATATCGGACATAAGCAAGGCGGAGGAATGACGGATGGACATTTTCGCCTCCCTTGAGTCGATAAAGATTGGCCAGTTCTCCCTTGCGAAGATTCTGTCCACCATACTTCTTCTCGCCGTGTGTCTTATTGTCAGGCGCATTCTCGGCAAGGCGGTCAGAAGAATAATCGAGCGTACCCACCTGGAAAAGAGCATAAAGAGCTTCCTTAAATCCGCTGTGGATGTGGTCATCTGGATCATCATCATCCTCATTGTGGCGGATACGCTGGGCATTCAGGTGAACTCACTTGTGGCCATTGCCAGCGTGGTGAGCCTTGCCCTGTCCCTGTCCGTACAGGACATCCTGACGAACATATTCTCAGGCATGACTATCCTCAGTACCAAGCCCTTCGGCGTCGGCGACTTCATAGACCTGGGCGGGACCACCGGCACGGTGACGAGCCTCGGACTTTTCTATACCGTGATCAACACGGCTGACAACAAGGTAGTATACATGCCGAACAGCAAGGTGGTTGGGGCCGAGGTCATAAACTACTCCGTAAATCCCATAAGGCGCATTGAACTGAACGTCGCCGCCTCCTATGACGACGAGCCGGAGAAGGTCAAGGCGGCGCTTATAAAGGCGGCGGAGATGACGGAGGGCGCCCTTTCAGAACCCGCCCCCTTCGCCGGGGTGTTAAACTACGGCTCCAGCAGCATTGAATACTCCCTCCTCGTCTGGGCGGGCAAGGACGATTTCCTCCCGGTCAAATTCAGGCTTACCGAGGCGGTGCACGACGCCTTCTGCGCCGGGGGCGTTACTATGACATATGACCACATAAATGTCCACATGGTGGAAAATGATCAGCAATAGGTATGGGCTGCTGCGCCGGCATATTTTTACTTTAATTTAACCGTATCGGAGGGGCGGAGCATGGAGCTTCTTGAGGATATTCTGGCCTACATTGTTGAGGCGGCGATACTTCTTTTTGAATATGTGGGGGTAATTGTCATAATTGCCGCCGGAATTCAGGGCGTTTTCTCCTATGTGCGCCGCGATCCCATGACACGTCTTAAGCTTGCCAAGGGAATGGCCATGGGGCTTGAGTTCAAGCTGGGCAGCGAGATACTCCGAACGGTCGTGGTGCGTGAATTTAACGAGATATTCATTGTCGGCGCGATAATCCTGCTTCGTGCTGCGCTGACGCTCCTGATCCATTGGGAGATAAAAAATGAGGAAAACCATAGGGAATAAACAAACCCCCATCGGCAGTCCATTGCCGATGGGGGTGATCTTTTAAGAATATGGCGGAAAAAGCTCCGCAGTTTTCGCAGTATAAAGATTTATACTAGCTTTAAAAGCCCGCTGGGCTTATCTACTATCAGCGCCGCGCCGGCTGCCTCAAGCTGCTCCCTTGTGCGGAAGCCCCAGGATACGGATATGCAGTCAACTCCTGCGGCAGCGGCTGTCTTTATGTCCACCTCTGAGTCGCCTATGAACACCGACTCCCATTTGCTGCTGTTCAGCTCCTTAAGCGCCGCGAGAACGGCGTCCGGGGCGGGCTTGCGGCGGACGGTGGGGCTTTCGCCGATAACCACTGAAACCACATCGCCGAAAAACTGCCGTACAAGGTCCTTGGCATTTTCATCCGGCTTGTTTGATACAACCGCCAGCTTGTACTCCCCGGCGGCAAGCCTCCTGAGGACCTCGTGCACGCCCTCATAGGGGGCGGTCTTGATCCTGTTATGGTGGAGATAGTAGTCGCTGTATTCGGCCAAGATATCCTCAAAGCCCGGAGTTTCCCGTCCCTGAGGCAGGGACTTCTCCATTAGATATGCGCTGGCGTTTCCTACGGACATACGTATCTGCTCAAGTGTCCGCTCCGGGAAGCCGTGAGCGGCTAACGTGTGGTTTACGCTGTCACGGATGTCCTCAAGGGTGTTCATTAGGGTGCCGTCAAGATCGAACAGCACAGTTGTGTACTTCATTCCGTTATGTCAACTCCCCAGTCAGAGACTATCTTATTAAGGAGCCTTGCCAGCGCGATCGTTCCCTCGCGGGTGATGAGGACGCTTGCGACCTCGTCGGCCACTTGCGCGGATACATCCGTAAGGGCGCCGTTCTTCATGTTAAAGTTGTGCTCGGTGTAGATGTGCGCAAAGGAGAGCGCCACCTCGGACTTGCTCTTGTTATGAGTAACATTAAAGGTGTTGGCAAATACGGGCTTCATCAGTTGTTACCTCCATCTTCTGCCAGGATGGCCTCCAGAGCACGCGCTATCTGATCGGGGCAGGAGGTGCCCTTCATACCGCAGCGGATGCCCTTGAGACGGGCGATGACATCTTCGGCACGCTGGCCCCGAAGCAATGCGGAAATGCCCTGAAGATTTCCGTTGCAGCCGCCGGTCACTGCTATGTCGTTTATAATGCCGTCTTCAATGTCTATATCAAATCTTCTTGAGCAAACGCCCTTTGGAATGTACACTTTATTCATGAAAAACCTTCCTTTCCCGTAAGCATAGGTGAAATTCTATATAATTATAATACTAAACCCGACTTGTTGCAATAAGCATAACAACTGATTTCACCGCATAAGTATAGCCTGTACAAAAGCATTTTACGGAGGTAGGCTATGCTTAAAAGATATGAGAAGGCCCGCCGAAGTCCCAGAACGGCGGTAGTGGTGGTGAGAAATCTCGCGGCGGTGGCGGCGGCATGCCTTGTGCTCCGCGCTGTATCGGACAAGACCGAGAAGCTGATTCCCGCAAAGGCGCCTGAGCTTTCGCGGGAAGCGGCCGAGCTTGTGCTTGGGCTGGAGCTTCCGGGAGGGACCTCCGGAACGGGAAATTATGCTCTTGCCGCGCTGGCTCTGGAGCTTCCGGGGGCGGACAAGATTTGCTTTGACGCCGGGCAGGAAGGCGAGGGCATCCCTGATGCGGACTATAACGGGGAACCTTCTCAGGAGCCGCCTGATACTGCGGTGCAGGCGGAGCCTTCCGGTGATGAGGAGGACCCTGAAGATGGTGGTGACGGTGAGGAGTATACCGGCGGAGACGCCGTCGGCACGACCATAACAGGTGAGGGCGGAGGCTATGAATTAAGCACCGAGGGGATATACATTAAAAATAAGACGGACTATGAAATAGATGTGGAGGGGCTTTTGACCCAGCCACTTGAATTTTCGGCGGCTGACGGCGCCCAGGTGCTGATAATCCACACCCACGGCAGCGAGGCGTATATGCCGGATGGCGACGATGTATATGAACCGTCGGACCCATCCAGGACGGAGGACAAGGATTACAACGTGGTCCGCGTGGGGGATGAGCTTGAAAGGGTACTTACTGAACGCGGGATAACGGTTATACATGACAGGGAGCTTTACGACTATCCCAGTTATGCAGGCTCATACTCCCGTGCGTATGAGGCGATCTGCGCATACCTTGAGGAGTACCCGGATATTAAGGTAGTCATAGACCTGCATCGGGATGCGCTGGAGGCCGATGACGGGACCATATACAAGACTGTCGCCGATATCGGCGATACACCCTGTGCACAGGTCATGCTGATTGCGGGCACAAATTTTTCGGGGCTTTCCCATGACAATTGGCAGAAAAACCTGAGCTTCGCATTGAAGATTCAAGCGCAGATGGTGGCGGAATATCCGACCCTTGCTAGGCCCCTGTCCATATCCCAGTACAGATACAACCAGAATGCCACGAGCGGATCTCTTATAGCGGAGATTGGCAGCAACGGCAACACCCTCCAGGAAGCCCTGTGTGCCGTGAGGTATTTTGGGGAATGCCTTGCGGATGTGCTGGGCGCCGGGGAAGGGTGAGGACGATCCCGGCGTTTACATGGGCGGTTCTCCCGTATCGGGGACCGATGCCCGTTTCGCTGCAGGAGATTAGCAGGAAGATATTCTCCGAATGGCTCCCCGCGTGCGGGGATTACACCATCGCCGAGGGCATTTGCATTGAGGTTTACGATGACGCGGCAAAATATAAAAACAGAACGCAGAACCAGGATTACTACTCGGAGATGTGGATCCCTGTGGTCAAAAAGTGAAGCTTACGAAAAATAAAAATGCCCCGCCGTAAGGCGGGGCATTTTTGCTTTGTTCTACACATTGAGAAGCTCAGCAGGTATCTCAGGCAAAGGGACAAAGGGAGCAGGCTCTGCACTGTCGTCGGTAAAGGCCTTTTGCATCCAGATTATGTCTACCCATTGACCGCGCTTGTAGGCGCATTTTGAAAAGCGCGCAACTCGCTCAAAGCCGAGGCTCTTATGAAAATTTATGCTGGGGGTATTCGGATACGCGATACAGGCGCTTAGAGACGTCACATTCTGAAGGCGCAGTATGCGCTCAAGCTCCGTATAAAGCAGTTTGCCTATCCCGCGGCGGTGAAAATCATCATTGATATATATGCTGCTCTCGGCCGACCAAATATAGGCGGCTCTCTGCCTAAAGGCAGAGGCGTAAGTGTAGCCCGCAATACGGCCATCCTGCTCCGCGACAAGATAGGGGTACTGACGGAGTATTCCGCTTATCCGCTGGGCGAAGGCCTCCTCAGAGGGAACGGTATACTCGAAGGTCACATTTGTATTCATGACATAGGGGGCATATATTTTTAAAAGCTCCGGAGCGTCAGACTCCCGGGCCATGCGCACGGTAACGGATTGATTCGTCATATCCCGCCATCCTTAATAATGTTCTGCAGCAATATAGTATAAAACAAAAATGGGCCAAACGGAAGAGCGTTTGGCCCATTTTTTCACTGTTTTTTTGTTTTTAAATTAATACCTGTCGTAGTGTACGCGGGAGGGGTCGTAATTCTTTTTTGGCGAGGTGGGGCCGTCCGGATAGCCAATAGCCAGAAGGCAGTAAGCCATGACGCCCTCAGGCAGTCCGAGGACCTCCGCTACATGCGCCATCCTGTCCTCAAGCGGCGCGATGCCAAGCCAGACGCCGCCAAGTCCCAGATGTACGGCCTCAAGAAGGATATTTTCGGAGGCGGCGCCAAGATCCTGCTGCCAAAGCTCAGGAAAGCGCATTTTGCCGCTGCTGGAAAGGACCGCGATGGTGAGCGGCGCCGCGGCGGCGGGGCCGGCATAGGGGCTTGATTTTCCGAGCCTCTCACGCTGCTTTTTGTCGGTCACTACTACAAACTCCCAAGGCTGCTGGTTTCCTCCGGAGGGGGCGGCCATAGCGGCTCTCATAAGCATTTCGATCTTCTCCGGCTCAACAGGGGTGTCCTTAAAGCTTCTTACACTTGTGCGAGAAAAGATTTCGTCCATTGTTTTTGCCTCCTAAAGAATCATATACTTGGTGCAGGTGATCTGCGGTATATAACAGTACATTACTATATTACACCCCCGCGGAAAACATTTCAAGGGTGGAGAAATACAGAAAATTGAAGGCAGGCAGGATATTACGGGCGTTGGGGGAATGCGGCATTTAATATCAAAATGTATTGACTTAGCCGCCTGCGCAATTTAAAATATAATCAGATTTTGGAGTATTATGGTATATTTGTAGATTTTTGGAGGCAAAGATATGAAGCTGATCCGTGCCGTTGATGTTTATATTGCATATTTCTTTATAATCGCCTTTGCCGTTACTCTTGTGGCAGGGGTGTTCAAGTGGGTGTTCTTTATTCCGTCGGCGGTGATGCTTGCCGCATACTTTTTATGGAATGCCTGCCGTCTGCGCTGCCCGAAATGCGGCAGCTCAACCAATCTGGACCGGCTGCTGTATGCCAGAAAGCACACTTACCACTGCGCCGCCTGCGGAGAAGAAATGATAGTAAAATAAGCAGCCGGTTCCGCATATAGATAACTAGCCGGAAAAGTCACTTGACTTTTCCGGCTAAAATTGTAAATCAGTATCTGATAAAGGATGGTAAACATCATTACTGCTCCGGCACGACAAGGACCTTTATTGAGTCGGCGCTCATCTGTTTATGCAGAGCGTCCACAAGCCCCTCCACCGGATAGCGGTGGGTTATTATAGGGGCGAGGTCTATACGTCCGGAATTTATAAGCTCTACTGCCCTGCTGGTGGTGTCGGGGTTTATCATGGAGCCGACAATTTTAAGCTCCTTTTGGAATATATCTGTCAGGGGAAGCTCAAAGGTTGAGCCGTGCTGAGGAACTGAAAACAGCAGCAGCGTGGTGCCCCGTTTTGCCACCTCAAAAGCCTGCTTTACGGCGATGGGCAGTCCCACGCACTCTATCACCACATCTGTACCGGCGATGCCTATAAGCTTTTCAATCTGCTCGCCCAGGGGCGCGGCGGTGGGATCGACGGCGTAATCTGCGCCAAGCTCAAGACCCACCTGACGGCGCATGGCTATAGGCTCGCTGAGTATGACCGTGGAGGCGCCTGAGAGCCTTGCAAGCTGCACCATCATAAGGCCTATGGCTCCGCCTCCTATGACGCATACGGTGTCGCCCACGCGTATGGAGGCGTTGTCTATGCCGTGAAGACAGCAGGCCAGAGGCTCTGTCATCGCCCCAAACTCAAGGGGAACCTCCTTAGACAGCTTATAGCACTGCGCCTGAGGCACGATGCACATCTCGGCAAAGCCGCCGTCCCTTGATATGCCTATGGCGCGAAGGCCGGTGCACAGGTGCTTCTTGCCTATGCGGCAGTAGTGGCAGGTGCCGCAATAGATATTGGGATCGACAGCCACATGATCCCCGGCCGCGAAACCTTTGACACCGGCGCCGGTGCTTACCACGGTCCCGGAAAGCTCGTGCCCCAGAACGACCGGCGGCTCAGGCTGGCTTGCGCCCTGACTGCCGTTGTATATGTGGATATCCGTTCCGCAGACGCCGCAGGCGGCGACCTTTATGAGAAGCTCGTCGTCCTTAAGCTCCCGCAGCGGCAGGTCGCGGACCTCAAACTGCTTGTTTCCAAGATAAACATTGGCTTTCATATGAGCATCTCCTCGTAAAAGTTGGGTTTATACAATTAATATTAACATAAGCCGCGGGCCATTTAAAGTGGGTTGAGACTGTAAAACGGGGCCGAATTTTAAAATTCGGCGGGGCATCTGCGGGAGCGGCATGATTTTAAACGCCCCGCTGCAGTTTTATGTTGTGCGGTGTGGAGCTTGGTGATATAATCCAAGTCTGCGGAGACCTTTGCCGCACATATCAATAGGGTATTTGGAGAGATAGATATGGTTCTTTTACAGCAGATGCTGATTTTCCTCATAATGATGATAGTCGGCGTTATCGCACGAAAACAGGGAATTATTACACCATCAAATCAGAAACAGATGTCGGCGCTGGTGGTGAATATAGCAAACCCGGCGCTTATGATAACCGGCGCTCTCGGTGACGGAGAGAAGCTGAGCGTTCGGGAGCTGCTGCTGCCCTTCGGGCTTGCGCTTATCATGTTCGCGGTTATGATCGCACTTGCGCAGCTGGTCCCGGGGCTTTTGAGGTTCCCTAAGGATGAGCGCTGTGCGGTGAATCTGATGCTGGTGTTTTCAAATATCGGCTTTATAGGCATGCCGCTGGTGTCCAGCCTCTACGGCAGTGAGGCGATGATATATGTTACCATGTTTACGCTGCCGTTTAATATATTGTTTTATACATATGGCATACATGTAATAAGCGCCGGCGGCGACGGAGGGAAGCTGGATCTTAAAAAAATGCTGAATGTCGGTGTTATTGCAGGGATAATTACGATCATACTTTATCTGGCGGATATTACGCTGCCAAAGGTCCTGACAGAATCGGTGACCATGCTCAGTAAGCTCACCGGGCCTATGAGCATGATGATAATCGGTTCCTCCATGCTGGACATTAAATTTAAGGAGATGTTTACCGACATTCCGCTGCTGGCCTTCTCGCTTGTCAAGATGGTGCTGCTCCCGGTGGCGCTGCTTTTTGTGCTCAAGCAGTTCGTGCAGGATGAGATGCTACTTGGGGTGTGCCTTGTCATGCTTGCGGCTCCCGCCGGAAGCATGATAGTCATGCTTACAAAGCAGTATAACGAGAAGGCGTACAAAACTGCCGCTATGGGAGTTTCGCTGACCACGGTCATGTCCGTTCTCACCATGCCGCTGGTGTCGCTGATAACCGGGATAGGATAAGCATTACGCACTTTATAGTTTTGGCGCTTTGTGGTATAATATCCGCAATACGGATATTATACCCGCGCATCAATGCACAGTGTGCATTGGTGCATTCAAATCGGCTTTCGCCTCGCCCCTGGCGGGGCAGCCGGCGAAAATGCCGTATTATACCATGAATTTTCAAAATTCATGGTATAATACGTTAGATAAAAATGTTTAAGGAGGCGGGGATATGTCCTATATAAGACTTACACATACGTCTGCGTCTGTTGGGACGGCGGATGTGTCTGTATTCTTTCCGGACGCCCACCCGAACAATCTGTTTCCCTCGAGCATGAGGGGTGAGTATTTTGCCCACGACAAGTCCCGCCGCTATAAAACGCTGTGGCTCCTTCATGGGGCGGGCGGCGATTTCTCGAATTGGCCCCTTAACAGCATGATAATGCGCTATTGCCTTGCGCGCGGGCTTGTGGTGGTTATGCCGACGATCGATAACCGCTTTGGCCTCACAAGGGAAGGGGATTATATGGCATACCTGACCGGAGAGCTGCCGAAATACCTTCGCTTTTTAATGCCGTTATCAGATAAGCGGGAGGATAACTTTGTGGCGGGGCTTTCCTACGGGGGATACTTTGCATACCTTGCCGCCATGACGTATCCCGAAAAATACTCCTGTGCCGGCAGCTTTTCAAGCCCCATAGATGTAGCGATGGATGTGGGAAGGCACGGCGACAGGCCTTTCGGCTTTCCCACGCCCGGGGAGGTTCCGGGGAGCCGCTGGGATATATTCTCCCTTGCCGAAAAGCTGAAAGCGGCCGGCGCGGACATACCGAGGCTGTATCAGAGCTGCGGGACGGAGGACTTCACCTGGGATATGAACGTTTCCGCCCGGGATAAGCTCAGGGCGCTGGGACTGGACCACACCTGGGAGGAGGGTCCGGGAAGCCATAACTTTGAATTCTGGGATGCGTACCTTAAAAGATTTGTAGATTGGCTAGGACTTGAGACTCTTAGCGAGGAGGGTGCGTAATGGCGAGACTTCAGATAACCACCGGCGTGCCTGATATAACTCTGGACGCCGTTGTTCCGGAGTACACAAGAGCGCTGGAAGAGCGCGGCATAAGCGAGGAACAGTTTTTAGCCGATAGGGAGCTTCCTGTGCTGTGGCTCCTTCACGGAGCATCGGGACACAGCTCCGATTGGCTGCGCTATACCCAAGCGGAGCTTTTTGCTGAGGAGAAAGGGATAGTAGTTGTCTGCCCTTCTGCGAGGTCGGGCTTTTATCTGAACCAGTATCAGGGCATCCAATGGGGCGAGATAATTACCCGCAAGCTTTGGGCGCTGGTACACGGTATGCTGCCCACCTCCGATGACCCTGAGAAAAACTATATTGCGGGAAATTCCATGGGCGGTTACGGTGCCATGCTTTTGGGGCTTACCCATCCGGAGTGCTTCAGCCGAATAGGCTGTTTTTCCGGCGGAGTTGAGATGCCGCAAAAATATGCCGCAGGCGGCGAACCTATGGAGGAGATATGGGGCCTTGCGGATTCCTTCGGCCCTAAGGACAAGGTGCTGGGCGGAGCTAATGACCTTTACGCTCTGGCAAAGCGCCGTGCAGCAGGCGGGGAGCTGCCGGAGATCTATATGTGCTGCGGGACCCGCGATGAGCACGAGAGGGATATAAGCCCGCGCTTCAGGGACTATTTAAGGGGTATGGGCTATCAGGTCACGTGGAGCGACGGGGATTTCGGCCACGAATGGAGATATTGGAATATTGAGCTTGAAAAGTTTTTGCACTGGCTGCCTTGAAATCTTTTGTTCGGAGGTATCCTAATTGGAATTTAAGCTTCATGCACCGTACCAGCCTATGGGCGACCAGCCGGAGGCCATAGACATGCTTGTTAAAGGCCTAGGTATGGGGATCGACGAGCAGGTACTTTTGGGAGTCACAGGCTCGGGCAAGACCTTTACCATGGCGAACGTCATCGCCAAAGTAAACCGTCCCACCCTTGTGCTGGCCCACAACAAGACGCTGGCGGCGCAGCTGTGCTCGGAGTTTAAGGAGTTTTTTCCGGAAAACGCCGTGGAATACTTTGTCAGCTACTATGACTACTATCAGCCGGAGGCGTATATCGCCCACACGGACACATACATTGAAAAGGACTCGGCCGTGAACGATGAGATCGAGCGTATGCGCCACAGCGCCACCTCCGCCCTGTCGGAGAGGCGTGACGTCATAGTGGTCTCCTCCGTATCCTGCATATACGGCTTAGGCGACCCGATAGATTATAAGGAGATGGTGGTGTCCCTCCGCTCGGGGCAGAGCTATGACCGGGACAGGCTCCTTAAAAAGCTTGTGGACATACGCTATGAGCGTAATGACATAGCTTTTGAGCGCAATATGTTCAGGGTGCGCGGCGACACGGTGGAGGTTTTCCCCGTATATTCCCACGACACAGCTATAAGGATCGAGTTTTTCGGGGACGAGATCGACAGAATAAGCGAGATAAACCCATTGACCGGTGTGCCCAACAGGATACTTAACCATGTGGCCATATATCCGGCGTCGCACTATGTGGTATCCCATGAGAAAATGGCCCGGGCAATTCAGGATATACTGAAGGAGATGGACGAGCGGGTCGAGTGGTTTAAGGCGCACGATAAGCTTATAGAGGCCCAGCGCATATATCAGCGCACCATGTACGATGTGGAGATGATGCAGGAGCTGGGCTACTGCACGGGGATAGAGAACTACTCACGGGTGATATCAGGACGGGAGCCCGGCTCTGCGCCGATGACGCTCCTTGACTATTTCCCGAAGGACTTCCTTCTGTTTGTGGACGAAAGCCACGTGACGCTCCCGCAGGTGCGGGCGATGTACAGGGGCGACAGGGCGAGAAAGGACGCGCTGGTGGAGTACGGCTTCCGTCTGCCCTCGGCCTATGACAACAGGCCCCTTAAGTTTGAGGAGTTTGACGAGCGGATAAATCAGGCGATATACGTCTCCGCCACGCCCGGGGAGTATGAGCGCTCCCGTGCCGGGCAGGTGGCCGAACAGATAATCAGGCCCACGGGCCTGCTCGACCCGAAAATTGAGATACGTCCGGTGGAGGGGCAGATAGACGACCTTATAGGCGAGATAAACGCAAGAGCCGAGCGCAAGGAGCGGACGCTCGTCACCACACTCACAAAGCGCATGGCGGAGGACCTTACCTCATATCTTGTAAAGGCCGGTATCCGAGTCCGGTATATGCACCACGATATCGATACGATCGAGCGCATGGAAATAATCCGGGACCTTCGCCTTGGGGAGTTTGACGCCCTTGTGGGAATAAACCTCTTAAGGGAGGGGCTTGACCTTCCGGAGGTGTCCTTAGTCGCCATACTGGACGCTGACAAGGAGGGCTTTCTGCGGTCGGAGACAAGCCTTATCCAGACAATAGGCCGCGCCGCCAGAAATGCCGACGGTATGGTCATAATGTATGCAGATTCGGTAACACCCTCAATGCGCGCCGCCATCGACGAGACGGAGCGCCGCCGTACAAAGCAGGCGGCTTATAACGAGAAGCACGGTATCGTTCCAAAGACGATAGTTAAGGATGTAAGAAGCGTCCTTGAGATATCGAGCGAGGTGTCCTCCGGCACGGTGGAGGATGGCAGGTATCTGACCCGCCGTGAGCGGGAGGAGGCGATCGAGAAGCTTGAGCGGGAGATGCGCAAGGCCTCCAAGATGCTGGAATTTGAGTACGCGGCGATGCTCCGCGACCGCATAATAAAGCTCCGGGGCGAAAAGCAGTAACGGCGCCTTAAGGGCGCTTTGTGCAACAAAGTTCCTCCTGTGGCATATAATAAAACCAAGGAGGGGCGCGAAATGGAGCTTGTGGCTGAAATAATAATTGCCGCTGCGGTCTGCGCTGCGGTGGCGGCGGTGATATGGTCGGTGAGAGGGATGCTTCTTACGCCGGTCATACGGCGCGAGGACGTGGATGTCTTCGCGGTGATAAGAGCCAGAGGCGAGGCCGCAGGGCTTGAGCAGACTGTAAGGGGGCTTTTGTGGCTGGGAGACTCCGGCAAGGCCGAAATGGGACTTATAATAGTCGACGACGGCATGACACAGGAGGCGCATAGAAGGGCGGAGATGCTGGCGGAGCAGAGCGGCGGCGCCGTATGTCCGCCGGAGCGGCTGATACATAAGACAGAGGAGCTTAGATGGAGGAATACGGACTCATAACAATAGAGGGCACGGTGCAGAACGTTATATTCCAGAACCCGGAGAACGGCTACACCGTGCTCAGACTGCGTGTCGGGAGCGAGAGCGTCACTGCGGTGGGCTGCCTGCCGGGCGCCTGCGCCGGAGAGGGGCTGCGGCTTGTGGGAAGCTGGACATCCCATCAGTCCTATGGCCAGCAGTTTAAGGCTGAGCAGGCGGAAAGGTATCTTCCTGAAGGAGCTGCCGCGATTTATGACTATCTTGCCTCGGGAGCTGTTAAAGGCATTGGCGCAAAGACCGCGCGGCTTATCGTTTCGGAGTTCAAGGGAAAGACCCTTGAGGTAATGGAAAATTCACCTGAGGAGCTGGCGAAAATACGGGGAATAACCCCGCGAAGGGCGCAGGAGATAGGCGAACGCTTCCGTCAGCAGACGGGCCTTAGAAGGCTGATGGAGTTTCTGGTGGACGGCGGCGTAAGGCCCTTGGCTGCGGCGCGCCTTTACAGGGTCTTCGGAGATGACGCGCAGGAGGAGATCACCCGCAACCCCTATTTGCTTGCGGATGAGATGTTCGGACTCAGCTTTTTTGAGGCCGACGCCTTTGCAAGGAACTTGGGCTTTGATGAAAATTCTCCTGAGAGGATCGGCGCCGCGGTGCTCTTTGAGATGCGCCACAATCTGGGAAACGGCCACGTGTTCCTGCCGAAGGATAAGCTCAACGCCGCGACGGCACAGCTTCTCGGCATGGACAGCTCCGTGGTTACAGAGGTCATTGAGGGGCTTATTGATGGCGGGAGCATAAAATGTGAGACCCTTGCAGGGCTTTGTGCCTGCTACCTTGACGATATGTACTACGCCGAGACTGCGGTGGCTGAGCGTATACTGCTTATGGCTTCCCGCAAAGCGGAGAGAGTGCCGGGCTTAAAGAGACTCATCGAGCGCACCGAATACGCCTACGGGATAGAGTACGCTGAGAAGCAGCGGCTGGCTGTTGAGACGGCGGCGGAAAGCTATATAATGGTCCTGACCGGCGGCCCGGGAACAGGAAAGACGACGACCGTGCGGGGAATACTGGAGCTTTTTGATGAGCTGGGGCTTGAGACGGTCCTCACCGCGCCCACAGGCCGGGCGGCCAAACGGCTCTCTGAGCTTACCGGAAGGGAGGCCCAGACGGTCCATCGGCTTTTGGGTGCGGGTATGCCGCAGGAGGGCATGAGCGGACGGGAGTTTGAAAAATGTGCCTCCGACCCCTTAAAATGCGGTGCGGTCATATTGGATGAGACCTCCATGATGGATATATCTCTTATGGAGGCGCTCCTGGATGCCATGCCGCTGACTGCCCGGCTGGTCCTGGTGGGAGATGCCGACCAGCTGCCGTCTGTCGGGCCGGGCAACGTCTTTGCCGATATAATAAGAAGCGGCGTGGTCCCGGTGGTGTCGCTTACTGAGATCTTCCGTCAGGCGCAGGAGAGCGGCATAGTCCGCAGCGCCCACATGATAAATTCCGGACGGATGCCGCCGATAAAGAATACCGGCGGGGACTTTTTCTTCCTGCAGAGAAACGACCCCGCAAAGATAACTCAGACCGTTACGGGGCTCATCTCACAGAGGCTTCCCCAGAAAATGGGAATACCGCCCAGAGAGATACAGGTGCTCTCGCCCTCGCGCAAAAACGGCGCCGGCACCCGGGAGCTTAACGCGGCTATACAGGCGGCGGTCAATCCCCCGTCCGATGATAAAAAGGAGAAAACCGTCGGCGGCGTGACCTTCCGCGTGGGTGATCGGGTGATGCAAACAAGAAACAACTATGATATACTGTGGTACAGATACGCCGATGGGTTTCTTCCGGATATTGCGGAGGAGGGCGACGAGCCGCAGCCGAAGGCAGCCCAGCCCGGGGCCGGTATATTTAACGGCGACGTGGGCTATATTGAGAGCATCGACGAGCCTCGGGAATATGTTTTTATACGCTTTGAGGACAGGCTGACGCCATACCCGTTTGATATGCTGGGGGATCTGGAGCTTGCCTACGCGGTGACGGTACACAAATCCCAGGGCAGCGAGTACAGGGCGGTCATCCTCGCCCTGCCGAAGGTCGCCCCGGGGCTTGTAACCAGGGGACTGCTGTACACCGCGGTGACCCGCGCCCGGGAGCTGCTCATAATAACCGGCGAACCGGAGACCATGGCGGCCATGGTGGAAAACGACCGCCGCGCCAGGCGCTATTCCGGCCTTAGGGCAAGGCTTGCCGGGGAGATTGTATGAAGGGGCTTTTTAAGAAGCTCTCCGCGCTGCTTTTTCCGCCCAGATGTATGTTCTGCGGCAGGATAATAGACGACGGCTTCTTCTGCGCAAGCTGCCGCAGTGACCTTCCGGAGTGCGGCGAGGTTAAGGGGGGCGGGGAGTTCTTCTCCGGCTGCGCGGCGTCCTTTTATTACACCGGAAATGTGCGCCGGGCGGTGCTAGCCATGAAATTTTACGGGAAGCGCGGCTATGCCGCGGGCTTCGGGGAATTTCTGGCGCAGACGGTAACGGAACATTTGGACGGGAAATACGATGTTATAACGTGGGTGCCGATAAGCGGAAAAAGGCTTAGAAAGCGCGGGTACGATCAGGCCCGGCTGATAGCGGAGGAGACGGCGAAGATTCTCGCCGTTCCCGTATGCAGGACCCTTTTAAAGCGGCGGGATACGCCTGCCCAGTCCTCACTGAAGGGCCGTGAGCGGCGGGCGGCTAATGTGAGCGGCGCCTATGAAGCGGCAAACGCCGGGAGCTTTCGCGGCAAGAGAATATTGCTTATTGACGATGTCTGCACCACCGGCGCCACGCTTTCAGAGTGCTCACGTGTGCTGCTCATGGCAGGTGCGGAGGACGTGGTATGCGCTGCGGCGGCAGCGGCAAAAAAGCGTTAAAATCTGTAAAAATGACGATAATATATCTGACATCTCCGACGCTTGAGAAAATGGAGGAGTTTAAATGATTTTTGGACGAGATATTGGCCTCGACCTCGGAACAAACACGGCTGTGGTGTCCGTGCGGGGAAAGGGCGTTGTTACCCGCGAGCCGTCTGTTGTGGCCATGGACAAAAACACAGGCCGCCTTTTGAAGGTCGGCGTTGCCGCGCAGAGGATGCTTGGACGCACCCCGGGTAATATTGTAGCTATCCACCCGCTATCGGGGGGCGTGATATCAGACTTTGACATGACCGAGCGCATGATAAGGGAGCTTCTCAGGAAGGTCACGTCCTTCAGCCTCTTAAAGCCCCGGGTCGTGATATCCGTGCCCTCCGGCATAACGGAGGTGGAGGAGCGCGCGGTTATCGACGCTGGGATACGCGCCGGCGCGCGGAAGGTCTACCTCATGGAGTCACCTGTGGCTGCGGCTCTCGGCGCGGGCGTGGATATATCCAAGGCGGAGGGCAACATGGTGGTGGACGTGGGCGCCGGAACCACGGATGTGGCGGTGATATCCCTTTCGGGCGTTGTCCAGTCGGAGTCCATAAAGATCGCGGGAGATGCCTTTGACGAGGCGATAATAAAATACATCCGCAGAAAGCACAATCTGCTCATAGGAAAATCCACGGCGGAGGAGCTTAAAAAGAGCATTGGCTGCGTTTTTCCAAAGCCTGATGAAATGACGCTGGAGGTAAAGGGGCGCTGCCTTATGACGGGCCTTCCGAGAATGGTATCCATAAGCTCTCCGGAGATGATAGAGGCCTTTGACGAGGTGTCCGAGCAGATACTTGAGACCATCCACAGCGTGCTTGAGACCACCCCGCCGGAGCTTGTGGCGGATATTTCCGAAAATGGCATAGTGATAACCGGCGGCGGGGCGCTCATCTGGGGCTTTGACCGCCTGGTGGAGAGCAGCACAAGCATCCCCACCCGTATAGCGGACGATGCGGAGATGTGCGTGGCCTACGGCGTAAACAAGTCTCTTGAGATCATAAACGAGATGCAGGAGGGACCGCTGAACCTGTCCCGCAGAAAGCAGCTGAGATGACGCTTGACAGGCCGCAGATTCGGTGTTAAAATCCGTACAGTATTGCGAAGAAGGGAACCTGCCGCCGGGGTTTTCCGGTAAAGAGAGGCGAGCCGAGGCTGAAAGCCCGTCCGATGGAAAACGGCGTCTTACCACTCCCGGAGCAGTACCGTTTTGCGCACGTTACCGCGCAGCTGAGTTAAACTCAGGGTGGAACCGTGTAAATTTTTGCACCCCTGGCCTTATGCCGGGGGTGCTTTTTGTTGGAGGAAAGTATGGAAGAGAATAACTATACCTTTGAAAATCCAGAATACAGAAAGACCTACTGGCACACCTGCTCCCACGTTATGGCGCAGGCGGTAAAGCGCCTCTGGCCGGAGGTCAAGCTTGCTATCGGACCGTCCATTGATGAGGGATGGTACTATGACCTTTACGCCCCCTTTGCCTTTACGCCCGAGCACATGGAGAAGATCGAGGCGGAGATGCGCAAGATTTGTAAGGAGAAGCTTAAGCTGGAGCGCTTTGAGCTTCCGCGGAGCGAGGCTCTTGAGTTTATGAAGGACGAGCCCTTCAAGGTCGAGCTTATAAACGACCTGCCCGAGGACGCCGCAATATCCTTCTACAGGCAGGGCGAGTTTACGGACCTGTGCGCCGGGCCGCACCTTGACTCAACTGGGCGCATAAAGGGCAACGCCATTAAGCTGCTTACCTGCAACGCCGCTTACTGGCGCGGGGACTCCAGCCGCGAGACCCTACAGAGGATCTACGGCATAGCCTATCCCAAAAAGGAGGAGCTGGATGCATATCTCCAGCGTATCGAGGAGGCCAAAAAGCGCGACCACAGAAAGCTTGGCAAGGAGCTTGGCCTTTTCATGCTGACGGACGCGGGTCCCGGTTTCCCGTTCTTCCTGCCGAAGGGCATGGTGCTTAAAAACACCCTCATAGATTACTGGCGTGAGATCCACAAAAAATACGGATATGTGGAGATATCCACGCCTATGATCTTAAACCGCGGCCTCTGGGAACGCAGCGGACATTGGGATCATTACAAGGACAATATGTACACCACCGTCATTGACGAGGAGGACTTTGCCATAAAGCCCATGAACTGCCCCGGCGGAATGATGGTATATGCCTCCGAGCCGCACTCCTACCGCGATCTGCCGCTGAGAGCCGGAGAGCTGGGACTTGTCCACCGGCACGAGCTTTCCGGAGCGCTGCACGGTCTTTTCCGCGTCAGATGCTTTACCCAGGACGACGCACACATATTCATGACCCGGGAGCAGATGAAGGACGAGATCAAGAATGTTGTGAAGCTGTTTGACGAGGTCTATTCACTGTTTGGCCTTAACTATGAGATCGAACTCTCCACCATGCCGGAGGATCACATCGGCACTGAGGAGGAGTGGGAGACAAACCAGAATATCCTCAAGGATGCCATCACCGATATGGGCAAGAGCTATGTGGTTAATGAGGGTGACGGAGCCTTCTACGGTCCGAAGCTGGACTTCCACATTGAGGACTGCCTGGGACGTACCTGGCAGTGCGGCACCATACAGCTGGATTCTCAGCTGCCTGAGCGGTTTGAACTTGAGTACACCGGGGCCGACGGTGAAAAGCACCGCCCGGTCATGATACACCGCGTGGTATTCGGTTCCATCGAGCGGTTTATCGGCGTTATTACCGAGCACTTTGCCGGGGCGTTCCCCACGTGGCTTTCCCCTGTTCAGGTGAGAGTGCTTACGATAACCGACCGTACGGACGATTACGCGGCGGACATTGTCAACAAGCTGGCCGCGCTTGGCGTGCGGGCGGAGGCCGACACCCGGAACGAGAAGCTGGGAAAGAAGATCGTGGAGGCGCGCGCCCAGAAGATACCGTATCTTCTGGTCGTAGGCGACAAGGAGGCAGAGAGCGGTTCTGTGGCTGTCCGTACCCGCGACGGCGGAGATAAGGGCGCCATGAGCTTTGAGGACTTCTCGGCTGGGCTTATGGAGGAGATATCTACCCGTTCCCGTGACCTGATGATGTAAAATTAAATGTATAAGCCCCGTCTATAAGACGGGGCTTATTTTTGTGCATTAAAAGACCCCTCAGCTCAGGCTGAGGGGTCAAAATTTTAGGAGCTTACGGCGTATAGACCAGCAAAGCTATGTCAGAATACTCGTTCTCTAAGACTATGGAATAGTTTTCCGTGCTCTCAAGGCGCTTAAATTCGTCCATGGTTATCTGTGCACCGCAGGTGCCGTCCGAGAACGTGAAGAGCGTACGCTCGCTAAGCTCCTCCAGTTCCTCGGGGAAGCTGTCGGCATAGACGACTGCGTAATAGCCATCCGAGATGTCTGAGGCCGTAAAATAACTGGAAGCAGTATTGGGAATGTCCTCTGCCTGTGAGACGCCGTCGCCGCCCTCCCAAATGCCGTTATTGGCGGGAGGCATCGCGCTCTCTAAATTGGAGCCGTTTGAGAACGGTTCCATCGGCATCTCCGCGTCTTTTTCTGCCGATTCACGGTATTGCGCACTTGCATCTGAGGAGGCCTCGTTGTTAAAAAGATAGTTCTCTGAGGCGGAAATGTTTTCATCGGAGGATTTGCTGAAGCCGCCGGAGAAAAGACGGGCTGCGGGGATAAGGATAACTGCCGCGCACGCTGCCACAGCCGCACATTTTATTGCTGTCCTGCCTATTCGGCGCTTCGGGGCGGAGTTTCGTTCATTTATCCGGCGAACGCCGCTCATAACGCTGCTTAGCAGTTCCTCCGGTGGTTCAGCGTCGTCAACCATGAGACGTGAGACCTCGGAGTAGATAGAAAGAAGCTCAGCACAGTCATCGCAGTGCTCCATGTGCTTTAGAAGCTCCGCCTTTTCCTCGTCACTGATGCCCCGGTCAACATAGAGGCTTATAAGCTCCTGATATTTTTCACAATCAGCCATTTCTGCGCCCTCCTTTCTTACCATTAGACGAGGGGCCGCCTGAAAAAGTTCCGCGTTTTTTGATAATATCAGCCAAAGCCAGCCTTGAGCGGGACAGGCGGGATTTGACGGTCCCCTCCTCAATGCCCAGGGCGCTCCCGATCTCGCTGTAGGTCATTCCGGTGATCTCCCGCATGACTATTATTTCACGCTTGTCCGAGGGCAGCATATTTATAGCGTCCCAGACCTGCCGCTGAAGCTCATGGCGCTCGGCCTCCTCCGCGGGAAGCGGCTTTGGATCCGGCATTTCGCGTGTCTCACCCTCATCATCAGGAGAGAGGGATATGGTATCCTGACGGCGGTTTTTCCTTATATGATCCATACAGGCGTTGTACGTAAGCCGGTAAAGCCACACGGACAGGCGGCTCTCCCCGCGAAAACTCTGAAGATTGAGATAGGCCTTTAAAAATACCTCCTGAGACACGTCCAGCGCATCCTCGGGAGTACCGGTTATCTTCAGCGCCAGATTGTAGACCAGCTTCTGCTGGTCACGCACCAGCTGCTCAAAAGCCGCGGAGTCTCCCCGGCCGGCAGCTTTTATAAGACGCAGCTCCTCTTCCTTAGTCAAGCTTTGTCCTCCTCTCGATATCCTTTAGACAGTCAAGAATGTCCCGGGATACATTATAAATATCGCTGAGCGTTGAGACGGACATGATCCTTTCTTTAAAATACGATGCGTGAGGCATCCCTCTCAGGTACCATGCAAAGTGCTTGCGGGCCTCGAGACAGGCGATCTTTTCACCACGCTGGGCAGCCGCAAGCTCAAACTGCCTGACGGCGGTTTTTACACGCCTGGAATAGGGCGGTTCCGGGGGTATATCCTCGCCCTCCAGCGCGGCCTTCGCCTCCGCAAATATCCATGGATACCCCATCGAGCCTCTGCCAATCATGGCCATGTCGGCGCCGGTATATTTTAATATGTGTACGGCGTCAGAGGCTGAAAATACATCGCCGTTTGCAATGACGGGAATATTAAGGGCGGCCTTTACCGCGCGGATTATGTCCCAGTCGGCGCGGCCGGAGTACATCTGTGCCCGCGTCCTGCCGTGAACGGCAACGGCGGCGGCCCCGGCATCCTCACACATAACGCCAAACTCAACTGCGTTTACAGAGCCTGAATCAAAGCCCTTTCGGAACTTGACGGTCACAGGAAGGCCGGAGCTTTTTACGACGGCCTCTATTATGCGTGCGGCCTTCTCAGGCTCTTTCATAAGGGCCGAGCCGTCGCCGGACTTTACGACCTTGCCGACGGGGCAGCCCATATTTATGTCTATTATGTCCGCGTCCGAATATTCCATCACCTTGGCCGCGGCCTCGCCCATGCACACTGGATCGGAGCCGAAAAGCTGCACGGCGGCGGGGTGCTCGTCTAAACCGAGACACATCAGCTGGCGGGATTTTTTGTCCTGATACATAAGCGCTTTGGAGCTTACCATCTCGGTATAGGTAAGCCCGGCGCCCATCTCACGGCAGATGCTGCGGAAGGCCATATCGGTGACGCCGGCCATCGGAGCAAGCGCCAGCTTTGATGCGACGCAAACGCTGCCTATCTGCAAAATGTACACCTCTTTCACGGAGTGGGGGATTTAGGTATAACGGTATTGTACGCAATTTGACCTGTATTGTCAAACTGCAGGGTGAAATATTACGTAAGTTTTAAGCCGACTCGTTAGTCATAATGTGCCAAAAGTACGGATATAATGCCGGATTTGACGGTACCGATGACAAATATAATAGAAATCTTCAAAAAATTTAGATTTTCTATTGACAAGGCGACGCTCGTCTGATATTCTATCAAGGCGCCTGAAGGGCGGAGTATGCCCAAAGTGCGCAAAACTGCGATGATCCGGGAGATTGCTCCAGAAGGAGGTAACTTCCGGGGAGTATGTCCGGTCGGAATCCTCAAAAACCGGCATGGAACCCAGTAAAGCGGATCCGTGACGGAGAGGAGGTGGAACCGTGCGGCGGAGGGGCAAGCAAAGCGCGCCCAGACAATAGCCGGTTCTGCGACGACGTAATCGGGCGGCTGGGGAATTACTGTGCTCGCGTATATCGTCTGAGCAGGAAGAAACAGCCGGATTTTATGTCCGGTTTTATTTCTGACCGGGAATGATACGCACGGATATGTGTACAGAAAATTTTCCACCGTACGCAGAAAGACAAAACGTACGATTTGGAGGAAATTCAAAAATGGCAGCAGCAAAGAAAATGATCCGCATCAGACTTAAGGCCTATGACCATCAGCTCATCGATCAGACGGCTGAGAAGATAGTTGAAACGGCCAAGAGGACCGACGCAAAGGTCTCCGGTCCTATCCCCCTTCCCACAAAGAAAGAGGTCGTAACAATACTTCGCGCGGTACACAAATACAAGGACAGCCGTGAGCAGTTCGAGCGCCGCACCCACAAGCGTCTCATTGATATCATCGCCCCCACTCAGAAGACAGTCGAGTCCCTCATGAGCCTCGAGCTTCCTGCCGGCGTTGAGATAGAGATCAAGCTCTGAGAAAGCTCCGCGGTCCGCAGGCGTGCGCGCTGCGGCGGACTGCAAAAACGGCAAGGAAAGTCTGGCCCGCAGGGCAGGCTCCTGCCAATTGATTTGTTTACACCCATTGCCCGCGACTTGCGTGAGCGGGCAGGGTCATGTCGGAAAAACCCGCCGTTATAGAATAGGTTGCATAATGGAGCCGGGGATCCGACCAATAACCTTACAGGAGGAAATAAAAAGAATGGAAATGCAAAAGGTCATCATCGGCAAAAAGATCGGCATGAGCCAGATCTTCGATGAAACCGGCAAAGTCGTTCCCGTTACTGTCATCGAGGCAGGCCCCTGCGTTGTCACACAGGTCAAGACTGCTGAGAAGGATGGCTACGACGCGATCCAGCTGGGATTTGAGACAGTTCCCGAGCACAAGCTCACAAAGCCGGAGATTGGACACCTCAAAAAGGCCGGCTCCGAAATGAAGAAGCACCTCAAGGAGTTCCGCCTTGCCGATTGCTCCAAGTTTGAAGTGGGCGATGAGATCCGCGCTGATATGTTCCAGAAGGGCGATCAGCTGGATATCACCGGCACCAGCAAAGGTAAGGGCTATCAGGGTGCTATCAAGCGTCATAACGCACAGCGCACTCCTACCAGCCACGGCGGCGGCCCTGTTCACCGTCACGCAGGCTCCATGGGCTCCACCTCCACCCCGTCCCGTATCTACAAGGGCAAGATCGGCGCAGGCCAGATGGGCAATGAGCAGGTCACTGTTCAGAACCTTGATATCGTCCACATCGATGCGGAGCTCAACATGATCGCTGTTCGCGGCGCCGTTCCCGGACCCAAGGGCGGCATCGTCTACCTTAAGAACACGGTCATCAACCGCAGCAAGGTCAAGGGCCCGGCTCAGACCGTCAGCTCCAACCCGCAGAAGAAGTCGGCCAGAGGCTGAGGAAAGGAGAGATTAGAAAATGCCTAAAGCAAACGTATACAACATGGCCGGAGAGGTCATAGGCGAGATCGAGCTCTCCGATGCTGTTTTCGGCATTGAGCCGAATGAAACGGTCCTGCACACCGCTGTCAGGAGCCATCTTGCAAATCTTCGTCAGGGCACCCAGAGCGCCCTCACAAAGGCCGAGGTATCCGGCGGCGGCATAAAGCCCTACCGTCAGAAGGGCACCGGCCGCGCCCGTCAGGGCTCCATCCGCAACCCGCATTACACCCACGGCGGCGTGGCGTTCGCACCGAAGCCCCGTGATTACAGCTTCTCCGTAAACAAGAAGGTAAAGAGGCTGGCTATAAAGTCCGCGCTCTCCCAGAAGGCAGTGGAGAATGCAGTTATCGTTGTTGACGGACTTGACCAGAGCGAGATCAAAACCAAGAGCTTCCAGAGCTTCCTCACAAAGGTCGGCGCGGATGCAAAGTCCTATGTCGTCACTCCTGAGGTCAGGAAGAACGTGGTCCTCTCCGCCCGCAACATCCCCGGCGTTGTCACCACCATCGCAAACATACTGAGCCCCTACGACATTCTGAACGCAGATAAGCTCATCGTCGATAAGGCGGCTCTTGAGAAAATCGAGGAGGTGTATGCATAATGAAATCTTCTTATGATATCATACTCCGCCCCATCATCACCGAGCAGTCAATGGAGCAAGGGGATCTCAAAAAGTACTCCTTTGAGGTCGCGCCGGACGCCGGCAAGGCCGAGATAAAGAAGGCTGTTGAGGAGATCTTCGGCGTGAAGGTCATGAAGATATCCACCCTGAACGTCAGGGGCAAGGAGAAGCGTGTGGGCAGATATCCCGCCGGTTCTACCAAGACGTGGAAAAAGGCAGTCGTCAGACTTACCGAGGATTCCAAGTCCATTGAGTTCTTCGAGGGAATGGTATAAGGGAGGAATAAGTTATGGCAATAAAGTTCTTTAAGCCCACCACTCCGTCGAGAAGGCACATGTCTGTTTCCGGCTTCGACGGAATCGATAAAAAGGCTAAGCCCGAGCGTTCACTGACCGAGGTCCTGAAGAAGCACTCCGGCCGCAACAGCTACGGACGCATCACTGTCCGCCACAAGGGCGGCGGAAACCGCAGAAAGTACCGTGTAATCGACTTTAAGCGCAATAAGCTGGACATGCCCGGCACCGTCCTCAGACTTGAGTACGACCCCAACCGTTCCGCTTATATCGCACTTGTCGAGTATGAGGATGGCGAGCGCCGCTACATTCTGGCTCCTGTGGGCCTTAACGCCGGCGACAAGGTAGTGTCCGGTGCAGGTGCTGATATCAAGCCCGGCAACGCACTGCCCATCGCAAATATCCCTGTCGGTACTATAATCCACAACATTGAGATGTACCCCGGCAAGGGCGCGCAGCTTGTGCGTTCCGCCGGCGCAGCCGCTCAGCTCATGGCAAAAGAGAACGGCATGGCTCAGGTACGTCTTCCCTCCGGTGAGTACAGATATATAAGGCTTGACTGCATGGCCTCCATCGGCCAGGTCGGAAATATCGATCACGCCAACATCTCTTACGGCAAGGCCGGACGTGTCCGCCACATGGGAATCCGTCCGACGGTCCGCGGCTCCGTCATGAACCCGAACGACCACCCCCACGGCGGCGGCGAGGGCAAGAGCCCTGTCGGCCGTCCGGGACCTGTTACGCCGTGGGGTAAGCCGGCACTGGGCTATAAGACCCGTAAGACTAAGAACCGCACTGACAAGTTTATTGTCAAGCGCCGCAACGCGAAGTAAGGAGGGACAGAGAGAATGAGCAGAAGTATCAAGAAAGGCCCTTTCGCAGCTCCCGAGCTTCTTAAGAGGGTCGATGAACTAAATAAAACCGGCGAGAAGAAGGTCCTTAAGACCTGGAGCCGTGCAAGCACCATTTTCCCGTCCTTTGTTGGTCACACCATCGCCGTCCATGACGGACGCCGTCACATCCCGGTCTACATCACCGAGGATATGGTCGGCCACAAGCTCGGCGAGTTTGCTCCGACGCGCACCTTCCGCGGTCACGCCGGCAGCAAGACGGGCAAATAAGGGAGGCTGAATTATGGAAGCAAAAGCACAAGTAAAATACGCGCGCATATCCCCCCGCAAGGTAAAGATCGTCTGTGATCTTATCCGCGGCAAGGATGTGGCTACCGCCCGCGCGATTCTTATGAACACCCCCAAGGCCGCCTCTGAGATCATGGTAAAGGTCCTGAAGAGCGCCGTCGCCAACGCGGAGAACAACTTCGGCATGGATCCCTCCAGCCTCTATGTCTCCGAGACTTATGCAAACCCCGGCCCGATTCTCAAGAGGATTCAGCCTGTCTCCAAGGGCAGAGCTTACCGCATAAATAAGAGAACGAGCCATATCACTATCGTTGTCAAGGAAAGGGAGGAGGCGTAAACATGGGACAGAAAGTCAATCCGCATGGACTGAGAGTCGGCGTTATCAAGGATTGGGATTCCCGTTGGTACGCCAGGGACGATAAGGTCGGAGATCTTATCGTTGAGGATTACAACATCCGCAAATATCTTAAGAAGCTGCTGTACTCCGCCGGAGTACCCAAGATCGAGATCGAGCGCGACAGCGCAAAGGTCAAGATCTATATCCACTGCTCCCGTCCGGGCATCGTCATCGGCAAGGGCGGCGCTGAGATCGAGAAGCTCCGCGCCGATATGGAGAAGAGACTGGGCAAGCCTGTCGCCATCTCCATTATTGAGGTCAAGACCCCCGATACCGATGCACAGCTGGTTGCAGAGAGCATCGCTCAGCAGCTTGAGAAGCGTATCAGCTATCGCCGCGCTATGAAGAACGCCATGAGCCGCGCTATGCGTCTGGGCGTCCGCGGAATTAAGATCAAGCTCTCCGGCCGTATCGGCGGCGCTGAGATCGCCCGCAACGAGTCCTACCACGAGGGTACGATCCCCCTGCAGACCCTCCGTGCCGACATAGAGTACGGCTTTGCTGAGGCTGCTACCACCTATGGCCGCATTGGTGTTAAGGTGTGGATCTATAAGGGAGAGATCCTCTCTCAGACCCTCCGCACCACTCCGCGCACCATGGACACCTCAAAGCCCCAGCGTGAGCGCCGCGAGCGCCGTGACGACCGCAGAAGCGGCAACCGTCAGGGCGGATATAACAACCGTAATAACAACAATAACGGCTATAACCGTCAGGGCGGATACAATAACAACCGTCAGGGTGGGTATAACCGCGCACCACAGGGCGGCGCGCCCCGTCAGAGCGCCGACACTCCTAAAGAAGGAGGAGCCAACTAATGCTTTTACCAAAGAGAGTTAAATACCGCAAGCAGCAGCGCGGCCGCATGAAGGGCGTCGCCACTCGCGGAAACACCGTTACCTACGGTGAGTACGGACTCGTTGCAACCGAGCCGTGCTGGATAACCTCCAACCAGATCGAGGCCGCCCGTGTGGCTATCACCCGTTACACCAAGCGTGGTGGTAAGGTTTGGATAAAGATATTCCCTGATAAGCCCGTGACCCAGAAGCCGGCCGAGACCCGAATGGGTTCCGGAAAAGGCTCCCCTGAGTATTGGGTAGCAGTTGTCAAGCCCGGCAGAGTTATGTTTGAAATTGCCGGTGTTTCGCCTGAAGATGCAATGGAGGCACTTCGTCTCGGCGCACATAAGCTGCCCTGCAAGACGAAGATAATTGCCCGTGAGACCGAGACAGGTGGTGAATAAGATGAAGGCAAACGAGGTAAGAAAGATGAGCCCCTCCGAGCTGGAGGCGAAGCTCGCGGATCTTAAGAAGGACCTGTTTACGCTCCGCATGCAGCACGCAACGAATCAGCTCGACAACCCTGTTAAGATATCCCTTGTAAAAAAGGATATTGCCCGAGTCCAGACGATAATCCGCGAAAAGCAGCTCGAGCAGTGAGGAGGAAACCTGAATGAGTGAAGTTAGAACGTCTTCCAGAAAGACAAGGGTGGGCAAGGTTGTCTCCGACAAGATGGACAAGACGATCGTCGTGGCCATCGCGGATCGTGTGCCGCACCCCCTGTATAAAAAGATAGTTAAGAGAACCTATAAGCTCAAGGCCCATGATGAGGAGAACATTGCCGGTATCGGCGATACCGTCCGCGTCATGGAGACCCGTCCCCTGTCCAAGGACAAGAGATGGCGCCTTGTGGAAATTGTTGAGAAGGCAAAGTAAGGAGGCGCCAGAATGATACAGCAGGAATCTTATCTTAAGGTCGCCGACAATACCGGCGCCAAGGAAATAAAGTGCATCCGCGTTCTGGGCGGCTCCAAGAGAAAATACGGAAACATCGGTGATGTGATCGTCGCCTCCGTGCGTAAGGCAGCCCCCGGCGGACAGGTCAAGAAGGGCGATGTCGTTAAGGCTGTTATTGTCCGCTCGGCACGCGGTGTCCGCCGCGCTGACGGCACCTACGTCCGTTTTGACGAGAACGCGGCGGTCCTCATCAGGGACGACAAGAACCCGGTGGGAACCCGCATCTTCGGGCCCGTTGCCAGAGAGCTTCGTGATAAGGATTACATGAAGATCCTGTCACTCGCTCCCGAAGTCATATGAGGAGGGCGAAGAAACTATGAACATCAGAACTAACGATACAGTTGTTGTCCTGTCCGGTAAGGACAAGGGCAAGAAGGGCAAGGTCATCTCCGCCGATCCCAAGAGCCTCAAGGTTATTGTTGAGGGCGTCAACGTGGCGAAGAGACATCAGAAGGCCCGCAAGCAGGGCGAGGAGAGCGGTATAATCAAGAAGGAGACTCCGATTTACGCCTCCAAGGTCATGCTCGTTTGCCCCAAGTGCGGCAAGCCCACCCGCGTGGGCCACACCGTGGTTGACGGCAAGAAATCCCGCGCCTGCAAAAAATGCGGCGCTGCAATGTGAGGGGGAGAATAAACTATGCCTAGACTTAAGACAAAGTATACTGAGGAGATTGCTCCCGCTCTCATGAAGAAGTTCCAGTATAAGAGCGTTATGCAGATTCCGAAGCTCGACAAGATAGTCGTAAACGTCGGTTGCGGCGACGCCAAGGATAATCAGAAGGTTATCGACAGCGTCGTGAACGAGATCAGCGCCATCACCGGACAGCATGCGGTCGTCACCAAGGCCCGCAAGTCCGTTGCTAACTTCAAGCTTCGTGAGGGTATGAATATCGGCGTCAAGGTCACGCTCCGCCACGATAAGATGTGGGAGTTCCTTGACAGGCTGTTTAATGTGGCCCTGCCCCGTGTCCGCGACTTCCGCGGAATAAACCCCAACTCCTTCGACGGCCGCGGCAACTATGCCCTGGGCATTAAGGAGCAGCTCATATTCCCTGAGATCGACTACGACAAGATCGAGAAGATCCGCGGAATGGACATCGTAATGTGCACAACCGCGAAGACGGACGAGGAAGCAAGAGAACTTCTCACGCTTCTGGGCGCCCCCTTCTATCAGAATTAAGGAGGTCGTAAGAAATGGCAAAGAAATCAATGATTCTGAAGCAGCAGCGCGGCGGAAAATATTCCACCCGTAACTACAACCGCTGCAAGATCTGCGGCCGTCCCCATGCTTACCTTCGCAACTACGGCATCTGCCGTATCTGCTTCCGCGAGCTGGCTTATAAGGGCGAGATCCCCGGCGTAAAGAAGGCGAGCTGGTAAAACAAATGCCCGTATGCTTCATGAGATTTGTTCGCAGTACTTTAGTACAGCTTCGCTCATCTCGTTTTGCCTACGAACATTTATTTCACCAATCCGGAGTGCAGGCTTCGGTACAAGTGCCGTAAGAGGCGGCACGAAATTACAATTAATTAGTAAATAGGATGGCGAAAGGTCTGCGGCAATCCCGTATTGACGCAGATACCTCGCCGCCTGAACCGCTTCGGCGGTAACTCTGATCAAGGAGGAAAATAAATGCAGATCACAGATCCAATCGCGGATATGCTGACCAGAATCAGGAACGCAAATTCCGCAAAGCACGCAACCGTAGACATCCCCAGCTCCAACATGAAAAAGGCTATAGCCCAGATCCTGCTGGATGAGGGATACATCAAGAACTTCCAGATTGTTAATGATGGCGGACAGGGAGTTATCAAGGTGACCCTTAAGTACAACGCAGGCGAGAGGGTCATTCAGGGACTCCGCCGTGTGTCCAAGCCGGGCCTGCGCGTTTACGCCGGTACCGACGAGATACCTTATGTTCTCAAGGGACTCGGCACCGCCATCATTTCAACATCCAAGGGCGTTATGACCGACAAAAAGGCGAGAGCCGAGCACGTCGGCGGCGAAGTCCTTGCGTTCGTATGGTAAGGGAGGTAATTTGAATGTCAAGAATCGGAAGAGCTCCCATCACCATCCCCGCGGGCGTCGAAGTCAATGTGGCTGAGGGCAACGTGGTCACCGTCAATGGACCGAAGGGAAGCATCACAAAGAACCTGTGCCCGGCTATGACGATTGAAAGTAAGGACGGCGTTCTTACCGTTTCCCGTCCCAACGACGAGAAGCAGAACCGCTCACTTCACGGACTCACAAGGACCCTGCTCAACAACATGGTTCTCGGCGTTACCGACGGGTTCTCCAAAACTCTGGAGATCAACGGCGTTGGTTACAGAGCCGCCAAAGAGGGCAAGAATCTGGTCATGAACCTGGGATTCTCCCATCAGGTCATCGTACCTGAGACGGATGGCATCACAATAGAAGTGCCCGATCCCAACCATGTGGTAATCAAGGGCGTTGATAAGCAGCTGGTGGGCCAGTTTGCCGCGGACGTCCGCAAGAGAAGACCGCCTGAGCCGTATAAGGGCAAGGGAATCAAATATGCAGATGAAGTCATTCGCCGTAAAGAAGGCAAGACTGGTAAATAAAGGAGGTGTGCCTAAATGATTAAGAGACCTGATACTAATGCACAGAGACAAAAGCGCCATAAGAGAGTCAGAGCGAAGATCTCCGGCACGCCCGAGTGCCCAAGACTTAACGTATTCCGCAGCGAGAAGAACATCTACGCTCAGATAATTGACGACGTTGCAGGGAACACCCTGTGCGCCGCTTCTTCCGTTGAGAAGGATTTTGAAGGCTCCGGAAGCAACAAGGAGGGTGCCCGTAAGGTGGGCCAGCTTATTGCTGAGCGCGCTAAGGCCAAGGGGATCGAGAAGGTCGTATTTGACCGCGGCGGCTACGTCTATCACGGACGTGTGCAGGAGCTTGCAGAGGGAGCCCGCGAGGGCGGCCTTGTATTTTAACGGAGGGAGGAAACTTAAATGGCTTACAGTAACAGCAGAAACAACCGCAAGGAAGAAGTAAAGTCCGAATATATTGAAAAAGTCGTCTCCCTCAACCGTGTATCCAAGACTGTTAAAGGCGGACGCGTAATGAAATTCTCCGCTCTCGTCGTCGTTGGCGACGGCAAGGGCAAGGTGGGCTACGGTCTTGGCAAGGCTGCCGAGGTTTCCGAGGCCATCCGTAAGGGCATTGAGGATGCGAAGAAGAACTTCACAACCATCACCCTTAAGGGAACAACGATTCCCCATGAGGTCATTGGCGAGTTCGGTGCAGGCCGCGTGCTTCTGAAGCCCGCCCCCGCCGGTACCGGCGTTATCGCCGGCGGCGCTGTCCGTGCGGTCGTTGAGGCTGCCGGAATCACAGACATCCGTACAAAGTGCCTCAGATCCAACAACCCCGCCAACGTTGTGGCTGCCACAATGTGCGGACTTAAGACTCTCCGCGATGCCCAGCAGGTCGCTCAGACCCGCGGCAAGTCCGTGGAAGAGATAGTTGGTTAAGGAGGGCTTAAAAAATGGCAAATATCAACATTAAGCTCGTTAAGAGCCTTAACGGCAGACACAAAAAGCACATCGCCACCGCTGAGTCACTCGGTCTCAAGAAGATAGGCGATGAGACCACTCAGCCAGACAATCCGCAGACCAGAGGAAAGATCGCCCAGATCGGATATCTCCTTCAGGTCACGGAAGAAAAGTAAGGAGGTTTGCGGAATGAAATTAAATGATCTTTCTCCCGCAGCCGGATCCACCGCTAAGGCCTGGCGCAAGGGCAGAGGCATAGGCTCCGGAAACGGAAAGACAGGCGGACGCGGCCATAAGGGCCAGAAGGCCAGAAGCGGCGGCGGAGTCCGCGTGGGATTTGAAGGCGGCCAGATGCCTCTTGCACGCCGTATCCCGAAGAGAGGTTTCAACAACATTTTTGCCAAGCCTCTTGATGCGGTTAATGTTTCCGTACTGAACAAATTTGAGGATGGGGCTGTGGTCGATGCTGCGGCTCTCAAAGAGGCAGGTGTTCTTTCAAGCTGCAAGTACGGCCTCAAGGTCCTCGGCAACGGTGAAATCACCAAGAAGCTCACAGTAAAAGCATCAGCGTTTTCCGAGTCGGCCAAAGAGAAGATTGAGGCTGCCGGCGGAAAGGCCGAGGTGATCTAAGTGCTCCAGACTATACGAAACGCATGGAAGGTTGAAGAGCTTAGGAAGAAATTCCTCTTCACGCTGTTCATCATCCTGCTGTACAGGCTCGGCAATGCCGTTCCTGTTCCGTATATAAATGTTTCTGCGCTTTCTCTCTACTTCGAGCAGCTTCGCAACACCGTTCTGGGACTTTATAACGTCATGAGCGGTAGTTCCTTCTCGCAGGGTACTGTATTTGCTCTTTCTATTCAGCCGTATATCAACGCCTCCATCATTATTCAGCTTCTTACAATAGCCATTCCGGCTCTTGAGAGGCTCAGCAAAGACGGCGGCGAAGAGGGCAAAAAGAAGATCGAAGCTATCACCCGTTATTCCACAGTAGCTATCGCACTGCTTCAGGGCTACGGCTACTATGTTCTGCTCAACTCCAACGGTCTGCTTGCCGAGTCCGGAGTTTGGCAGGCGATAGTGATAGTGGCTACCTTTGTAGCAGGTTCCTCATTGCTCATGTGGATGGGCGAACAGATTACTGAGTTTGGTATCGGAAACGGTATCTCCATAATCCTGTTTGTCAGCATCGTTTCCAGAATTCCCAACACAATCATCAGCGCTGTTGAGACAATAATCACGACTCCGTCTGTTTGGTGGATCTATCTGCTTATGCTCATCGGAGCGCTTGCAATCATTGTTCTGATAGTCGTTGTAACAAATGCGGAGCGCAGGATCCCCGTTATGTACTCCAAGCGTGTCGTGGGACGTAAGGTATACGGCGGCCAGTCGACCCACCTTCCGATGAAGGTAAATATGTCCGGCGTGCTGCCTGTCATCTTTGCTCAGTCAATCGCGTCCATGCCGGCAACCATTGGCATGTTCGCCGGCAAGACCACCGAAAGTGCCGGATTCTGGGGAGGCTTCCTTAGATTTTTCGACACCTCGTCAGTCACATATATGATCCTGTACTTCCTGCTTATCGTATTCTTCAGCTATTTCTACTCCACTATTCAGTTCAACCCTGTGGAGGTGTCCAACAACCTGAAGAAGAACGGCGGATATATCCCCGGCTTCCGACCGGGCAAGCCGACCAGCGATTTTATTTCCAAGGTGCTCAACAAGATAACGCTCTTTGGAGCCATCTACCTTGGAATAATCGCCATTGTTCCGCTGATCGTCTCTGCTTGCTCTGAGACAGCGGCAAACTCCGGATTGTCCATCGGCGGCACATCACTTATAATTGTCGTAGGAGTTGCACTTGAAACCGTAAGAGGCCTTGAGGCACAGATGGTCATGCGCAACTACAAGGGATTTCTTGAATAAATAAGGAGTTTGAGATATGAAGCTCATTCTTTTAGGGGCGCCCGGCGCCGGTAAAGGCACTCAGGCAGAAATAATATCCCGGAAGCTTGAAATTCCCACAATTTCCACAGGCAATATCCTGCGGGCTGCCGTCAGGGACGGCACGCCCGTGGGCCTTCGCGCAAAGGCCCTTATAGAGGCCGGAGCGCTTGTTCCTGACGACGTCATAATCGGCATTGTTGCCGAGAGGCTTCAGAAGGACGATTGCAAAAACGGCTATATTCTTGACGGTGTTCCCAGAACTGTCGCTCAGGCTGACGCGCTTACGGATAACGGCATTGACGTTGACGTTGTGCTGTGCATCGATGTGGCAGACGAGACCATCGAGAGAAGAATGTCCGGCAGACGGACCTGCTCAAAATGCTCAGCTACCTTCCATGTTGATAGCAATCCCCCCAAGGTTGAGGGGGTGTGCGACCTGTGCGGCGGGGAGCTGACCATACGCAAGGACGATATGCCCGAGACGGTGAAGCACCGGCTTGAGGTGTACCATGCTGAGACTGAGCCGCTCCTTGAGTACTACGGCTCCCGCGGTAAGCTCGTTACCGTTAAGGGCTGCGAGGAACTCGAGGATACTACAGCTAATGTGTTCAAGGCTCTGGGGATAGGATAAGATGATACGCATAAAATCAGCCAGAGAGGTAGAACTCATGCGCCGGGCAGGGCGAATTACCGCGGCGGCCCGTTCTCTTGCGGGCAAAATGGTAGCCCCCGGCATTACAACCCTTGAGATAGATAAGGCAGTACACGATTTCATTGTCTCCCAAGGAGCCGTACCCACATTTTTGGGTTATGGCGGTTTTCCGGCAAGCGCCTGTATCTCTATAAACAACGAGGTGATACACGGCATACCGGGAAAACGGGTCATAAAGGAGGGCGACGTCGTCAGTATAGACGTGGGCGCCACCAAGGATGGCTATGTGGGAGACTGCGCGGCAACCTTCATTGCTGGGCGTGCTCTTTCCGAGGAGGCGGAGAAGCTTGTGTCAGTCACTAGGCAGAGCTTCTTTGAGGGGATAAAATATGCAAGACCCGGATATCGTATTTCTGATATCGGAAAGGCAGTCCAAAAGTATGTGGAGGAGAATGGTTTCTCGGTTGTCAGGGACTACGTCGGACACGGCGTCGGCTCCCAGATGCATGAGGAGCCGGAGATCCCCAACTACTATGACCCGCATCACGGCCACGGTGCGAGAATATACCGTGGAATGACCCTGGCGGTTGAGCCGATGGTAAATTCCGGAGACTGGCCCATAAAGGTCCTGAAGGACGGCTGGACGGTCGTCACACAGGACGGGAGCCTGGCCGCCCATTACGAAAATACCATACTCGTTACTGATTCAGACCCTGAGATACTCACGGTCTGTGAGGAGTGAATGTATGGAAATAGTAAAGGCGGACGTGGTCATGTCCGTGCGCGGCAGGGACAGCGGTGAGCTGTTTTATGTCATGCAGTCAGACGGCGAATACGCCCTGATAGTTAATGGCAGGGATCGGCGGCTTGAGAAGCCTAAAAAGAAAAAGCTGAAGCACCTTCAGTTCGTGGAGAGTGGAGAGGGCAGGGCTGCCCAAAAGCTCCGCGAGGGGGAGAGGCTGGCAAACAGCGAAATAAGACGGGAGCTGGCATCTAAAGCCGCATCCCTTGAAGTAAAAGGAGGTATGCACATTGGCGAAGGACGACATGATTGAGCTTGAGGGTACTGTGGTGGAATCACTGCCCAATACGATGTTCAATGTAGATATTGGAAACGGTCATATCATTCTGGCGCATATTTCCGGAAAGCTTCGTATGAATTTCATCAGGATACTCCCAGGAGACAAGGTCACCGTGCAGATGTCACCTTACGACCTTACCCGCGGCAGAATCACCTGGCGCAGCAAGTAATTTCTCCGGGGGATCCCGGTCACAAAAATTAATAATTCCCGCGTAATGAAAGGAAGGTATATATGAAAGTCAGACCTTCAGTAAAGCCCATGTGCGAGAAATGCAAGGTTATTAAGCGCAAGGGAAAAGTCATGGTTATCTGCGAGAACCCGAAGCATAAGCAGAGACAGGGCTAAGTTGAGGAAAGGATTGATTAAAAAGTATGGCAAGAATTTCCGGTGTTGACCTGCCCAGAGAGAAAAGGATCGAGATCGGCCTTACCTATGTATATGGCATCGGTAGGACGAGTGCAAAGAAGATTCTGGAGCAGACCGGTATCGACCCTGATACCAGAGTTAAAGATCTTACAGACGAGCAGGAAGCACTGCTCCGTGAATGCATTGATAAGAACTACACCGTAGAGGGTGACCTGCGCCGTTCTGTGGCCCTCGATATAAAGAGACTCACAGAGATCGGCTGCTATCGTGGCACACGCCATCGCCGCGGTCTGCCCGTCCGCGGACAGAGAAGTAAGACCAACGCCCGTACCCGCAAGGGTCCGAAGCGCACGATAGCCAACAAGAAGAAGTAAGGGAGGGATATGTAAATGGCAGCAAACAATAAAGGCAAGGTCGTCAGGACCCGCCGCCGTGAGCGCAAGAATATTGAAAAGGGTCAGGTGCATATCAGCTCCAGCTTCAACAACACCATGGTCACAATAACCGATACCAACGGCAACGCCATCTCCTGGGCGTCCTCCGGAGAGATGGGCTTCCGCGGCAGCAAGAAGAGCACGCCGTTCGCCGCCCAGACCGCCGCAGAGACTGCAGCTAAGGCTGCTATGGAGCACGGCCTTAAAACCGTCGAGGTTTTCGTAAAGGGACCCGGCTCGGGCAGAGAGGCCGCTATTCGCGCACTGCAGACCGCTGGACTTGAGGTCACAATGATAAAGGACGTGACCCCCATAGCACACAACGGCTGCCGTCCGCCGAAGCGCCGCAGAGTTTAAGGAGGTATGTGAATATGGCAAGATATACAGACGCCGCTTGCCGTCTTTGCCGCAGGGAGGGCCAGAAGCTCTTCCTCAAGGGCGACAGGTGCTATACAGATAAGTGCGCCGTAGTCCGCAGGGCATATGCCCCCGGAATGCACGGCCAGGGCAGGAGCAAGGCCTCTGAATACGGCACGCAGCTCCGCGAGAAGCAGAAGGCCAAGAGATATTACGGCGTTCTTGAGAGCCAGTTCCACAGCTATTTTGAAATGGCTGAGAGACGCCCCGGTAAGGCCGGTGAGAACCTTCTGTCTATTCTTGAGACCCGTCTTGACAACGTTGTCTACAGGCTTGGCTTTGCCATGAGCCGTGCTGAGGCCCGTCAGCTCGTTCTGCACGGACATTTCACCGTTGATGGCAAGAAGGTAAACATCCCCTCGTTCCTGGTAAAGCCGGGCATGATTATTGCTCTCAAGGAATCCAGCCGCAGCATCGATAAGTTCAAGGCCTCTCTTGAGGCCAACGCGTTCCGTCAGCCTCCCAAGTGGCTTGAGATGGACGCCGCAAACTTCACCGCAAAGGTGACCGCCGCCCCCACAAGAGAGGACATCGATCTTCCCATCGAGGAGCAGCTTATCGTCGAGCTCTATTCCAAGTAATCTAATCGCCCTCATAATCGGATAGCTGCAAAAACGGCGCGAAAGCGCCCTAACTTAGAAGGAGGGTAATAATCTGTGATAGAAATTGAAAAGCCGCGTATCGAATGCGTTGAGACTCCAGGCGACGACTCCTACGGCAAGTATGTTGTAGAGCCTCTTGAGCGCGGCTATGGCATAACTCTGGGAAACTCTCTCCGAAGGATACTGCTCTCGTCACTCCCCGGAACCGCTGTCACCTCAGTTAAGATCTCCGGTGTGCAGCACGAGTTCACCACTATCCCCGGTGTCAAGGAGGATGTCACTGAGATAGTGCTGAACCTGAAGAGCATCATAGCAAAGCTTCACTGCGAGGGTGAGAAGGTAGTATATATTGAGGCCATTGGCGAGGGCGAGGTCACCGCAGGCGACATAAAAGCAGACGGCGAGGTTGAGATACTCAATCCTGATCTGCACATTGCCACCCTGGGACCTGATGCCCAGCTCCGAATGGAGATAACGATGAATCATGGCCGCGGCTATGTTTCCGCTGAGCGAAATAAGCTCCAGCAGCCGGTCATCGGTGTGATTCCTATCGACTCCATTTATACCCCGGTACTGAAGGTCAACTATGCTGTCGAAAATACCAGAGTGGGCAACATGACGGATTTTGATAAGCTGACCTTAGAGGTGTGGACGGACAAGACCGTCACCGCACGTGATGCAGTCTCTCTGGGTGCCAAGATCCTGTGTGATCACTTCACACTGTTTACGGATCTCTCTGAGTCCGCCGGTTCCAAGTCTCTCATAGTTGAGAAGGCAGAGACCCAGCGTGACAAGGTACTGGAGATGACCATTGAGGAGCTGGATCTCTCTGTCAGAAGCTTTAACTGTCTCAAGCGCGCGAATATCAACACCGTGGAGGAGCTTATCTCCAAGACCGAGGCTGAGATGATAAAAGTGCGCAACCTTGGACACAAGTCGCTGGAAGAGGTAATCCACAAGCTGGCAATGATGGGGCTTTCCCTGGCCAGCGATGAAAACAACTGATTTGACTTTAATAAGTCGTTATAAAACTCTGTAAAGGAGGAAACGTAAATGCCCGGAACCCGTAAGCTTGGCAAGACCACCGATCAGCGCATGGCTATGCTCAGGCAGCAGGTCACTGACTTCCTTGACAACGGAAGAATGGAGACCACTTTTACCCGCGCTAAGGAGATCGCGCCTCTTGCTGAGAAGATGATAACCCTCGGTAAAAAGGACACCCTGGCTTCACGCCGTCAGGCTCTCGCGTTTATTACGCGTGAGGATGTGGTGACCAAGGTCTTTAAGGAGATTGCTCCTAAGTATGCCTCCCGCGATGGCGGTTATACCCGTGTTACCCGCACAGGTCCCCGCCGCGGTGACGCAGCTGAGATGGGAGTCATTGAGCTTGTGTAAGCTTTTATGAACAAAGAAGAAGGCACATGGAGTGATCCATGTGCCTTCTTCTTTGTTATTATTTACTTAGAACATCACCCGCCCCGGCGGCGCCTGAGAGCGCTGAAGCGCAGGAGCAGCCAATTACCAAAGCCCGGCGCCGAAAAGCCGATGACGATGCCCAATATTGCTCCCGCAAATACGTCGCTGGGAAAATGCACAAAGAGGTAAAGCCGCGATAAGGCGATAAGCAGGGCCAGGGGTATTGCGATAAAGGAAAAACGCTTGTCGGCCCTTGCAAGCACGACCGCTCCTATTGTGGACGCCAGCGTGTGGCCGGACGGAAAGGAGTAATCTGATGGACTTGAGACCAAAAGGTGTATACTGCTGTCCAGCCAGCAGGGGCGTGGCCGGGCGACCAAAGGCTTAAGACAAAGGTTGCCGATTACAAGGCCCATCAGCAGGCCGAGAAGCAGGTAAAATCCATGCCTCCTGTATTTTTTTGCCGCCAAAAGAGCAAAGCCGGAGAGGATCCAGACAATACCGGCACTGCCGAGAGCAGTTATGGCCGGCATTACACTATCAAGAAACGCGCACTTAAGGCGGTCTTGAATCCAATAAAGTATCGACCAGTCGATACTTTGAATGAAGTTCAGCATTATAATCACCAAAGTCAGTCGGCAAGCCCGGCACCGGCTGTTACTAACGCAACTATGATCCCAGCCGCACATACCCCGAGGGCTATAGCCGGGAAGGCCCGTTTAAGGCGCATATCCAGCATTGCTGCCACAAGAGCGCCTGTCCATGCGCCGGTCCCGGGCAGAGGTATCGCCACAAGGAGAAACAGCCCCCAAAATTCAAAGCGCATCGCAAGTTTAGCTTTTTTCACAGCGTGTCGCTCCAGCTTTGATATGAATGTGTCGAGCCTTGAATACTTTTTACGAAGCCATGCAAAGATCTTGCGTATAAAGAGGATTATGAACGGTACCGGCAGCAGGTTTCCGATTATTGCCACAAATATTGCGGTGTAAAGGCCGAGACCATGGGCAGTGGCTATGGGAATGGCGCCGCGCAGTTCAATGACAGGAACCATCGATATAAGAAGTGTCATTAATAATTTTCCGAAAAGGGTGCTCCAAATATTCAAAAAATGCTCCTCCAAATAAAGTATAAAAGGCGGTCCGGCGCAAAGAGATAAATATAAAACATTTTATCATAATCTGAGGTATTATGAAAGTCTTCGGAGGCTGAATGAATAAAATTAAGATTTTACATTTTGCTTAAAGCAAGATATTAAAAAAGCCTGCATGGGAATAATTTTTTATTAAGGTGAATCCTATGAAAAAAGGCGCAAGCCCCGCTTCGGAGGTATCAGGAATTGAGAATGACAAATAAGGAATACAGCGAGTACGTAAAAAAGAAAACGCCTAATTCAAAGCTAGTGCCGGACATGATAAAAGCTTTTGTGGTCGGTGGAATCATATGCTGCATAGGTCAGGCCATTACCAACGGATACATGGCCTGCGGACTTGACGAGGAGACCGCTGCCACAGGCACAAGCATCACACTTGTATTTTTGGGGGCGCTGCTGACAGGATTGGGCATTTACGATAACATTGCGAAGTTTGCCGGTGCCGGTACGCTGGTGCCGATAACGGGTTTTCCAATTCCGTTGTTTCTCCGGCGCTGGAATTTAAAACAGATGATTGAATTATAATAGGCTTATGGTCGACCTGAGGAGTGAACATGCAGATTTAGTACAAAAAGCAAGTCTATATCCGATTTTATTATTTGCACGCATTTATTGAGAAACAGGTGCGGACTTTCTTTTTACTCGGAATTCATAATATCGCATCTGTACGAATTTGACGATGATTTTTTCTTCAGGAAGGGGTCAAAGAGGTTGCCTTTTCTACATTCATTACGAGAGGTACATTTAAAGTGTTATACATCTTTTCAAGCGCAGACTCTAACTCATTACCAAAGCAAGTGTATTTGGACAAATGAATACGACTCCAAGGCATTACCGTATTTGATCCACTATGAGTAAGTGAAAGAGAAACGGTATATCCTCATTGCGAAGACAACACGAGGAATAATGGTACTCCAGTCAGGCTAGAGCATATGTTGATATTACATTATATGATGGCGCAATCGCCGAAATAGGGAGCCGGGCAGCAGAGTCACGATTATTCTTCCTTCCCAGCGGCGGTACGCCGCAAAAAAATCTCTGGATCAGCAAATATTGCTGATCCAGAGATTTGATATGTAGGGAAACAGGTGGGATGTGTAACAGCTCCCACTGTTATGGGATGTTTGAAGGACACCGGACGACGGTTTACGGCAGGCAGGGCATTTCATACCAGTATATATACACTCACAGATACATATTATGGAGCATCAGGGCTTGTGCGAGTGGTCTTCTGATTCAAAAAAGAACGTGACATTTTGGGCGTTGCCTTTGCCGCTTTTCGTTTTTTTATTCTGCTTTCCGGAGGAGACGTTCGGACGGCGCTTTTGTACCAGCAGGACAGCAACCGCGGCAACCGCCACCACAACAATGCCGCCGGCAATCAGGAATATCCTCATAAGTTCAGTTTTGGCAGCCTGCTGCTGTCCGGCAGCCTCAGTGACCGGTTCCGTCTCGGCAGGCTGCTGCTGTCCGGAAGCCTCCGCGACAGGGGACTCATGAGGCTCTGCCAGGAGAAGTGTGCACGTAGCCAGAGCATTGGCCTCCATGGAAGCGTCCGTCAGACCACTGAGTTCCAGCGTCCAACCGGCAGGGTCTGTCAATTCCGGACAGCGCAGAACGGCGCAGTTGCTTTCCTGAGCATCTAGGTTGAAAGAAACGGTCTGCCCGGACGGCCCCTTGAGCACATAGCATCCGGCGTCGCCAGCGTTGGCCATGGCCTCGCTGAACCGAACCGTCACCATGCCTTCGCCGACGGCAGTATCAACAGAGAGGACATACGGCGGCTTTTCATCCGGTACCCACTGCGTAGGGCGAATATTCAGATCCAGCGTATCCAGCTGGCCGAAGCGGATACTCAGCCGGTGATCCTGTCCGTCAGCAATATTGCTGGGTGCGGTGAGCTGTAGGTGCCAGATCTGATCAATACACAGCAGCAATTCTTCCAGCTTCTGCGTTGCATTTTCCGGTGAAAAGGAGTACAGGTCACCGCCGGATAACTGGATAAACTCCCGGAAATGGTTCCTGACAGCCTCATCAGCAGAGTCGACTGCCAATGCATATACCGCCACGCCGCTCTGCTGAAGGATCCTCTCCAATTCCTCCTGGGTCATACCGGCGTCGGTGTCGTCTACACCATCGGACACCACCACGGCTACCCGGCGCATATCGCTTCTGGTGGAGGCGGTCTCTACCAGCGTATTCATGGCGTCATAGAAACAGGTGTTGTTGTCGGTGCTGTGGATCGTATCCAATGCAGCCTCCACTTCTTCGGCGGACTCTCCGCCATGCAGCAAGATGTTTACCTCGTTTCCAAAGGAGATGAGCGCCAGTTGGTCACTCTGTTCCATCTGTCGGTAGGTTTTAAGCACAGCATCTCTTGCGGCGGCCAAGTAACTTTCGCTGATGGAACGGGAAATATCCAGCATAAACACATAAAAGATCCCCTGGTCGGAGGGACGGAGCGATTCTACCTGCAGTGGAACGTCATCCAGCGTTGCGAAGACATCCTGCAGTGTCAGCGTTTCAAGCGCGGTTTCACCGTTATGGACGAACACATCTATCCGCGGCATGACTGGCTGTACCTGCTCCAGGGATACGGCGCCCGCGCTGGTGCAGAGCAGCGCCGCTGTGGCAGCGGCGGCAAACAAAGAACGAAGCTTCATAAGAAACACCCTTCCAGTAAAAAAACATGGCGACCGTACCGGCAGCCAAGAGAAACCTGAATTTCATCCTTAATTGTATCATAAAAAGACAGCTGCGGCAATTACCTTTTGCCGGGGGATTTTATGTGCTCAGAAAAACTTACACGCTTCCTATGTGCACAAAATCCGGTAATTTTAACAAAAGTGAGCCTTAAAATGGGGTCGAAACATGCCCTTTTTTTGAGTGATTCCTACTTGACAAACTTTGTTCACAATTTTATCATATATTTAGCAACCTAACAGTATATATTTTACAGTGACTTTTAAGATATGTATCCGATGAGAATGTGAGAACGCGGACACCAACGAGTGGGAGGGTACCATGGCGGAGAGAGTGAAAGTACATTTGGGCATGCTGCTTGTCCAGGAAGGGATCATCACTGAAAGCCAGTTGAACGAGGCACTAGCGGCACAAAAAAATACCCATAAGCGTTTAGGTGATTGCCTGGTACAACTGGGCTTTGCCACCGAGGATGACGTGGTCAACGTTTTGAGTGTACAGCTAAATATCCCCCGCATTGACCTGCGGGGGATTCGTGTTGATCCGGAAATCATCAGCATGGTCGGCGGCAAGGTGTTGCGCCGGCACGGCGTACTGCCCGTTGCCTTTGACGAGAGACACTCCAATACGCTGATTCTGGCCATGAGCGATCCTTTGGACATGAGTGCCCAGGATGATATTACCATTATCACCAACTGCATGGTCGAACCCCGTATTGCCACCATGGCAGAGATCAACGCTGTGCTGGATAAGTATTTCGGCAACGATGAGGCCATGAGTGCCGCTGAGAAATATGCCAAGGACCGGGAGGAACAACAACAGCAGGTGGCCAAGGCCGACGCCCAGCAGCAGAACGAGCTGAATAACGCCCCCATCGTGCAGCTGGTACGCTCTATTATCGAGCAGGCCGTCCGCCAGCGAGCCAGCGACATTCATCTGGACGCCCTGGAGAAGCAGGTGCGGGTACGCTACCGGATAGACGGCGTGCTGGTGGAGAAAATGATGTATGACATCAGTCTTTTGCCCGCCATCGTAACCCGCGTGAAGATTATGGGCGGCATGGACATCTCCGAAAAGCGCAAGCCACAGGACGGCCGCATCACCATGGTGATCGACCTGGTGGAGTACGATATCCGTGTCAGCGTGCTGCCTTCCAGCTTTGGCGAGAAGGTGGTCATGCGTCTTGCTAATGCCAACGCCCTGACCCGCTCCAAGCGTGAGCTGGGCATGCGGGACTGGGAACTGAAAAAGTTTGAACATATTATTGCCAACCCCAACGGCATCATGCTGGTTACCGGCCCTACCGGATCCGGCAAATCCACTACGCTGTATACCGCCCTTTCCGAGCTGAACCGGGAGAGCGTGAATATCATCACCGTTGAGGACCCGGTCGAGGCCAACATCGCGGGTATCAACCAGGTCCAGGTGAATCCCAAGGCAGACCTGACATTTGCCACAGCGCTGCGCGCTATCCTGCGTCAGGACCCTGACATCATCATGATCGGTGAGATCCGCGACTATGAGACCGCCTCTATCGCCGTTCAGGCCTCCATTACCGGACATTTGGTGGTCAGTACGCTTCATACCAACAGCGCCGCGGCCGCCATAACCCGTCTGCTGGATATGGGCGTGGAGTCCTTCCTGCTGGCGGACTCCGTGGTGGGCATCATTGCCCAGCGTCTAGCCCGCCGGCTGTGCAAGGCCTGCCGCAAGCCCCGTGCGGCCACCGCCGGGGAAAAGCACCTGCTGGGCAAGGCGGAGACGGATGACGTGACCATATATGACGCCTGCGGTTGCCCCCTGTGCAACGAGACCGGCTTCTTCGGCCGGATCGGCGTCTATGAGATCATTGAGATGACGCCGGAACTGCGGCAGATCATCACGGCGAAAGGGTCCACGGAGCAGATCAAGGCCAAGGCCCTGGAGCAAGGGATGCACACGCTGCGCATGAGTGCGGCGGACTATGTGCTGGAGGGCATCACCACCATTGATGAGATGATGAAAGTCTCTTTTGAGGATTAACCCGCGCCCCGGGCGCGAGCAGGAGCGGAGAACGCATATGAAGACCTTTAATGAATTGATCAACGAGGCTGTGAACTGTCGGGCCTCGGACATACACCTGACGGTGGGCATCCCGCCCACGGCCAGGATCGACGGCACCCTGTGCCACATGGGCGGCGAGAAGTGTACGCCGGCCGATACTGAGGAACTGGCAGCCAGCATTATGGACGCCCATCAAAAGGAGACTTTGGAACGCCGCGGCGAAGTGGACTTTGCCTACTCCGTCCACGGTGCGGGTCGTTTCCGTATCAATGTGTTCCGTCAGAGGGGTTCACTGGCCATAGCGGCCCGTGTGCTGAACCCGGAGATTCCGGAGCCCCAGGAGTTGGGTATTCCGGAGGCTCTGGTGCAGGTCTGCGACAAGAAGCGGGGCTTGGTGCTGGTCACCGGACCTACAGGCTCCGGCAAGTCCACCACTTTGGCATCCCTCATCGACGTCATCAACAAGACGTCCTCCCGCCATATCATCACCATGGAGGACCCCATTGAATACCTCCACCGGCACAACAAGTCTATTGTCAACCAGCGGGAGATGGGCAGCGACTCTGCCGACTATGCCTCCGCACTCCGGGCGGCTCTTAGGGAGGACCCGGACGTGCTTTTGGTAGGCGAGATGCGTGACCTGGAGACCATCTCCACCGCCATTACCGCTGCGGAGACCGGCCATTTGGTGTTTTCTACCCTGCACACCATCGGCGCGGCCAACACCATCGACCGTATTGTGGATGTATTCCCGCCCTATCAGCAGCAGCAGATCCGCACACAGCTGGCGGATGTGCTGGAATGTGTGGCATCCCAGCAGCTGCTGCCCCGGATGTCCGGGGAGGGGCGCGTGGCAGCCATCGAACTGATGCTCTCCAACAGTGCTATCCGCTCCCACATTCGGGAGTCCAAGACCTTCCAAATTGCCTCTGTCATGCAGACAAACCGCAAGCAGGGCATGGTCACCATGGATGACGCCCTGCTGACCCTGCACCAGCATGGGGAGATCAGCCGGGAGAGTGCGCTGTCATACGCACAGGACCCCGCGGCCCTGAAAAAGCGCCTGATCTGAGCGGGCGGCAAAGAAGAAAATAACATCTGTCCGGGGTGCTGTTCCCCGGGCGGAACACAGGAGTGTGATCCGACTATATGACATATGCCTATCTCGTGATGAACCCCGCCGGCAAGGAAGTGAAGGGCAGCCTGGAGGCTGAGAGCCGTCAGGAAGCAGCACTTCAGCTCCAGGCGGAGGGCAACACCCTGATCTCCCTGACCGAGGCCAACGTCCTGTCCAAGGAGATCAAATTGGGCATCTTTCAGAAGAAGCCAAAGCCCCGTGACATGGCCGTGTTCTGCCGCCAGTTTGTCTCCATCATCGATGCCGGCGTGCCCGTGACCTCCGCCCTGCGGATGCTGGGGGAGCAGACGGAGAACAAGATGCTGGCCGAAGCCATTAACGGCTGCCGGGAGTCCATAGAGAAGGGCTCCTCCCTGGCCGACGCCATGCGGGAACACCGGCAGGTGTTTTCTGACCTGTTCATCACCCTGGTGGAGGCCGGCGAGGCCTCCGGCAGTTTGGACGTGTCCTTCACCCGTATGGCCAACCAGTTTGAAAAAGAGGCCAAAATCAAGGGACTCATCAAAAAGAGCTCCATCTACCCCATCATCGTCTGCGTGGTGGCGGTGGTGGTGGTCATCGTTATGCTGACCTTCGTGGTGCCCCAGTTTGAATCCATGCTGTCGGACCTGGGCAGCGACCTGCCCATGCTGACCAAGATCGTAGTGACGGCCAGCCACCTGCTCATCAAGCGGTGGTATGTGTTCCTGGCGGTCATCGTGGCACTGGTGCTGGGCATCCGCCACTATAAACACACTGAGGGCGGCGGCCGCTTCTTTGGCCGCCTGGGTATTAAGGCACCCCTGGTGGGCAAGCTGACGGTGAAGAGCGCTTCCGCCCGGATGGCCCGGACTCTGTCCACACTGCTGGGCTCCGGCATCCCCCTCATCGAGGCCCTGGACATCGTCAGCCAGACCATGGGCAATGTGTTCTTTCGGGAGGCCCTGGAGGACGCCAAGGACGACGTGGCCATGGGCGACCCTCTGTCCGACAGCATCGAGCGCTGCGGCCTCTTCCCGCCCCTGGTGCACCACATGATCCGCATCGGTGAGGAGACCGGCGACATCGAGGAGATGCTCGCCAAGCTGGCGGAGTATTACGAGGAAGAGGTGGAGCTCACCACCCAGCAGGTCATGGCCGCCGTGGAGCCCCTCATCATCATTGTGCTGGCCCTCATTGTGGGCATCATCGTGGGGGCCGTCATGCTGCCCATGATGAGCATGTACAGCGCTCTGGATAACCTGTAAGGCTGTCCCCCCAACTTAATCGATCACGGCCGCAAGGGGAGCGGCCGGGTCACATATAAAAAACAAGATATGAGAAAGGATTGATCTCTCATGAAGAATCTCCTGAAGAAGATCCGCAAGTCCAACAAGGGCTTCACCCTGGTGGAGCTGATCATCGTCATCGCCATCATCGCTGTTCTGACTGCCGTTTTGGCCCCTCAGTACATCAAGTACGTTAATCAGTCCAGAATTGCTGCTGATGATAATACTGCCGCTACCCTGCTGAACGAAGTTCAGGTCGCCATGGTGGATGCAGCTGTTACCGCTGATGCCGATGCGTTGACCGGTGGTGGCTCGATTACGGTGGACAATGATGGTGCTGTGGCTGACGCTTCTGTTCCCGCTGCGGTTATAACTGCTTTGAATACTGCTGACCCCAACTGGGAGCAGGCTGCTACGAAGCAGGAGGGCGAAAGCTTTACTATTAATTTGACTGACACAGGTGCTACACTGACAAAATCTTGGTAACCTTCTGACGAAGAGAGCCAGCCTCTGAAAGGACCTAACCTATGGATCTGTTGACGCTGCCTATTTACATACTCGTGTTTCTGCTCGGCATCACCGTCGGCAGCTTCCTGAACGTGTGCATCCTCCGCATCCCCGCGGGGGAGAGCATCGTCACAGGTCCTTCCCACTGCATGACCTGCGGTAAGCGGCTGAAATGGTGGGAGATGATCCCCCTGTTCAGCTGGCTTGCCCTGCGGGGTCGGTGTTCCGGCTGCTCCAGCCCCATCTCACCTCAATATCCCCTAATTGAGGCGGCGAATGGTGTGCTCTGGGTGCTGGTCTACCACCGCTTCGGGTTTGTACCCGATACTGTATTGGCATGCCTGCTCATGTCGGTACTGCTTGTGGCGTCGGTCATCGACGCCCGCACACGGGAGATCCCGCCGGGGACGACGATCTTTGTCGCCGTCCTCGGCCTTCTCCAAACCCTGCTCCACCCGGCCGACTGGCTCAGCCACCTGCTGGGCATGGCCGTGGTGGGCGGGGTACTTCTCCTGCTGTTTTTCCTCAGCGGCGGCGCCGCCATCGGCGGCGGCGACGTGAAGCTCATGGCGGGCGCAGGGCTGTTCCTGGGCCTGCGGCTGAATCTCACGGCCTTTTTGCTGGGCTGTGTGCTGGGCTCTGTGATCCACCTGTGTCGGATGAAGTTCCGCGGGGCGGGCCGGGACCTGGCCATGGGGCCTTACCTCTCCGCCGGTGTGGCCATCGCCCTCCTCTGGGGCGACGGGCTATGGAACTGGTATTTGGGCCTGTTTTTCTGAGCGTTTTGGAGGGGGCGTTGCCCCGGAACACTCACATCCCACGGTGTGCCAAGTGGGCACGCCATATGTGCTGTATGTTAAACTCAGAACATTAAAGAGCCGTCTCGGCTCTTTCAATATAAATAGAAATTTGTTGTTTAAAAAGGAAGGAGGCCTTTGCCTGTGGCTACAAAGGTACTCAATATCGAGACTGGGGACCACATCACAAAGGTGTGCGTCGCGGAAAAGCGGAGCAAAAGCTATCAGATCAGCAACAGCTTTCTCTTCCGTACCCCCTCCGGCGCGGTTCGCGACGGCCAGGTGGTCAATGTGGAGAGTATGGCGGAGGAACTGCGCCGTCAGCTGAAGGACCACGGCGCCTCCGGCGTGAAAACTGTTACTTTTACACTTACCTCCACCAAGGTGGCCAGCCGCGAGGTCATACTGCCTCCGGTGAAGGACCAGCGTATCAAATCAGTGGTGGAGACTAACGCCGCCGACTATTTCCCTGTGGACATGAGCGGCTACTGCATTGCCCACTGCCTGCTGGAGCGGCAGGGCGGAGACAACCCGGGCTGCCGGGTGCAAGTGACCGCAGCCCCCCGAATTCTGCTGGAGAGCTACGCATCCCTGGCTGAGGCCACCGGACTGACCCTGGAGGCCGTGGACTACTGCGGCAACAGCCAGTACCAGGTCCTCCGCACCCTCTCCGAGGAAGGCGTGGTCATGTATGTGGACGTCAATGTGTCCAACACTTTTGTCAGCTTCATGAAAAACGGCGTGCTGCTGATGCAGCGCAATATCAGCGCCGGCGGCAACGAGATACTCTCGTCCCTCCTGGAAGCCGGCGGAAAGGACCCCCAGGAGTTCCTCTCCGTTCTTGGTGACGCTGCCCGCTCTGAATATCTGGACGGACTCCTCCCCCGGGAACAGCAGGAGGACTGCCTGAACCGCCTGGTCACCGGCATTGCCCGCAGTGCCGACTTCTTCAAGTCCGGCCACGCTTCCATCCCCGTCACCAAGGTGGTGCTTATGGGCGTCTGCGGCGCTATCGCCGGACTGCGGGAAATGGTCCAAAAGGAGATCGGCCTGGAAACTGTGACCCTGCAGGATGTGAACGGCATCCGTTTCGTGGCCAACTCAGTGGGCGGCATAAATGCCTATATATCCTGCGTGGGATCCCTGGTGGCCCCACTGGAGCTGCTGCCGGAAAGCATGCGCGGCGGCCAGAAAAAGAAGAGCAAAAAAGACCGGAGAAACGAGAGCCTCACTGCCGGTGTCGTCGCCTGCTTGGTGCTGACAGTACTGGCCGCGGGTCTAGCCGGGTTTTCCGTGAAGGGCTACTTCTCTGCCCTGCAGCAGCAGGAGCAGCTGGAACAGCGTCTTCAGGAGCTGGATTATGTAAGCCAGACCGTAGAGACATATGAGACCTATCAGGTCACGGAAGCCACCCTAAATGAGATTCGCGCTTACAGCGAGAGCCACAACGCCTATTTGGTGGACTTTTTGGAGGAGCTGGAGCGGAAGATGCCTTCAAGCATGCTGCTGCTGTCCGCCGTGTGCGATGAGCAGGGCGTTACCATGAACATCGTGACCCCCGGCATGGAAGAGGCCAATGTGGTCATCAGTCAATTGCGGACCTTTGAATCCATCAAGCAGATGACTATCTCCACTATCACCGAGAGCACCGATGAGGGCGGCTTTACCACGGCTTCCTTCTCTGTAAGCTGCGGCTATGAGGAGCCGGTGCAAGAACAACAGAACGCCGGGACCGTTCAGTCTGACACGGCAGGTTAAAGAAGGGTGAATAGAATGAAAATTGCAAAACATGATGTGAAGCTGCTGCTGGTTTTGGCGGGCCTGCTGATCTTTTTGGCCTCATACCTGCTGGTATTCAATCCCTTCCAGAAACGTACTCAGGAAGTGAAAAGCCGTATTAATGAGCTGCAGCCCCAGGTCCAGGCCTTAGAGGAGGACTACCTTCTATTGGCTGAGTATGAGGACGGCATTGAAACCAGCCGCGCCAATGTGGCAGAGTTGCTCAAGTTCTTCCCCGCCGACGTGAAGGAGGAGGATGTGCTCAGTTACCTTTTGACCATGGAGGCACACGAGAATATCCGCATGGAGAGCGTTACTTTTATGGACCCCGAACTGGTGCGCCAGTTTGACGCCGTGCTGGAACAGGACCGCCAGGATGTGATTGAGACCATGGAAGTCTACCGCACCAGCACAGTGATGACCGGTACCATGAGCTATCCCCAGGCAAAGAACGTCATTGATTACTTCTACGCCAGTCCCATGCAGACCAACCTGGAAAATGTGGCTCTGACCTTCAACGCCGAGACCGGCCTGTTGACCGGTACTTTCCAGCTGGTCAAGTACTACATCAAGTGGCCTGGCGCGACATATACCCCGGAGCAGGTCCCCACCGTGGAGCGCGGCGTGAGAGACCTGTTTGGAACGACCTAAGAACCGGAAAGGAGCAGCGGCAAGATGAAAAAACCGCTGAATAACAAAGGATTTTCACTGGTGGAGCTGCTGATCGCATTGGTGATCCTGGCCATCGTGGTAACGCCGCTGCTGCATACATTTGTAACAGCCGCCGTCACCACGGCCCGCAGCCGCCAGATTGGTGACGCAACCTTGGCCTGCCAGAATATTGCCGAGGCAGTAGAGGCTAATGACTTAGGTGCGCTGTTGACGGATACCAATGTCACAAAGTATTTTGCCGCGGACAACAAGGGCCTGTATGACTATGACGACAGCGTCGGATATACCGGTGGCGCCGCTTACACCGCCGGGGCGGATGTCTACCATCTAGGCGTTACGGCGCTCAGCGCTGGTGCATCCACCTTCAACGCGATGGTGACGCTGGACGCCACGGCCCATCAGAAACCGGACAACAGCGGCGTCAACGACGTGGATATAACCGACTACTCTAACATGGATGCGGTGTTCTTCCAAAGCACCGATGCGGATAATCCGGATGAACTATCCTATGCAGACTTCCGCAGTTATGCCGACGCCCAGCACGCTGACTGGTCGGAGAGCAGCGTGCATACCTTCCGGACCATAGAACTGACGGTGACGCAGACGGGCAACAAGGTGTATGCGGAACTGGTGTTTGGCTACCGCTATACCTATACTTACCAGGAAACGCTGGAAGACGGTACCACCCAGGTGTCCTCCGCTAGCTGGACTGATGATAATCCCCCCACGTATACCCTGTTCCCCCAGGGCTTCACCGTGACCAACGGCGTGCTGCCCAATCTCTATTTGATGTATTTCCCCATGTACGGCAGTGCCAGCGAGACCAACGATACCATTGTGGTGAACAATCCCAACGCGCTGCCATTCAAACTGTTCCTGGTCAAGGAAAAATCCAGCACGGTCACAGCTGCTGAAGAGACCCAGTACCATGCTGCCATCCAGCAAAAGGTTCCTTCGCTGAGCAGCGATACCGCGGAGATTTATTCCAATGCCAGGGAAAATCTTCTAGACGGCACGACCATTGCAAGTGTGCAGTACAAGATCCAAAGAGGCAGCTATTTCAGCCAGAACGGGACCTTTGCCGGAGAGCAGGGCTCACTGGTTTCCAAATCCGCGAAAAACCGGATGTATCAGGTAAATATAGCTATCTACGACAAGAACGATACTGGATTTACCGGAACGCCTATCTATACCTTTACATCCACAAAACTGCAATAATCCACCGAAGGGAGGAGCGCAGATGAGACAACAACGGAATATTCTACGTGAGATTGAGAAGAACAACCGGGGCTCCGGCATTGTGATGGTGCTGGTGTGTATGCTCTGCGTTGCCTTGATGGGCGCTGCCATGCTGGCCATGTCCTATACTGGGCTACGGATCAAGGTGGCCCAGCGCCAGGCGGAGAAGGATTTTTACAGTGCTGAAACAGCGGTGGATGAGATCCGTGCCGGACTCCAAAGTCTGGTCTCCGAGGCTATTGGCGAGGCATATAAGGAAGTTCTGATCAATTACAACGACGGCGCGAACGTGGTTTCACGCTTCCAGGAAAAGTTCCAGAATAACTTGAAAGCCAGCTCTTTACTAACTGCATCCACGTATGATGTGGCTGGCCTACAGGCCTTTGTCAGCAACAGCTCCGCCGTGGTGAGCGGGAATGACCCGACGGACAGCAGCAAAGGTACGCTGGTTCAGGATAATGTGAAGAATACACTGACGCTGAAAGGTGTGAAGGTCTCCTACACGGCGGCCAACAACTATGTGACGGAAATCGAAACGGATTTGGTCATCAGTATGCCGGATTTTGCCTATGTGATGTCCACATACAGCATATCTGGCCTGCCGGAGCATGCCCTGATTGCCAAGGATGCACTGGTTCAGACCACCGGCAATTCCATTATTACCATTGACGGCAGCGCCTATGCCGGTGCTATCGTGCTAAGCGGCGAAGGCAGCCAGATGACCCTGAAAGAGGGGACGATGGTCTGTGCCGGATTGGCGGATATCTCCAACACCGGTCTCGGCGGAAACGCCCGTTTTCAGGTGGATGACAGCGCCAGGCTCTGGGCTGGGCGGATTGTGGTCAATAATGGCAGCTCCGTGGATCTGGGAGGCGAGACATGTGTGCTGGACGATCTGGACCTGTCCGGTGCTCAGGCCAAGGCGACTCTGCGGGGCAGCTACTATGGCTTCGGCGACGGAAAGGCGGATGACGGCAGCGGCCCCAATGCTGATTACAGCAGCGCGATCCTGGTGAACGGCCGTGATTCCACGCTGAATATGTCCGGCCTGAACCGGCTGATGCTGGCGGGACGCAGTTTTATCAGTAATACCTTTTTCACTGGCGGCACGGTAAGTGCCAGCATGGAGACATTGGAATCGGTCTCTGTGCGATCCAACCAGCAGATGTATCTGGTGCCGGCGGAGTATCTGAAATCTACGGATCCGGATACAGCTGTCACAAATCCCTATATCCATGCCACGGGGGCGGCGGAGATCAGCCTGACGGAAGAAGGTGCAACAAAGCTGCAGGAATATGGCGCAGGCATGAAATCCCTGACCACCGCGCTTCCCGGCGCGGGCGGACAGCAGATTACCTATTATTTTATGGATTTTCAGGATAAGGACAGCGCCAACGACTATTTTGAGGCATATTTTGCGTCACACAGCGGCGGAGTCAATAGCTATCTGACCGATACTAGCGACCTGAACGCCAAGAACAGTGGCGCCGCGGGCTATACGCTGCGGGGCAAAGACGGAAACTATGCGGTCAGCTATTCCGGAGGAATCAGCTTCGACTGCACTGGTATGCGCAGTACTTTCAATCAGCTGAAAAAGACCTTGATCGATTCCAATGCCAGTGCAACCGAGGATAATCCCTATGATTATATCGTGGACACCGCCAAGGTCGGGTTTGTTTCCACCGAAGACCCCCTAGAGTTCACGGATCCGACCACCGGCAACACTGTGGGCCTGGTGGTGAACGGGAGCTATACTGTGGACAGTGGTACGCCCAGCACCGTGCGGCTGATCATCGCCAGCGGGGATGTAACGGTCACGCAAAGCTTTAACGGCCTGATCATCTCCGGCGGTAAGATTACTATCACTGGTTCTAATGTGAATGTCACAGCGGATGAAGAGGGCGTTGTGGCATCGTTTGAGGGAATTGCAAACGGCGATTCCAACGATAAGCTCGGCACCTACCTGCTCCACGGAGGAACCCAATACGGCACGCAGGGCGGTTCCGGCGGCAGTACTGCGGGATGGAATTTAGATAAACTGGTTACCTACCGAAACTGGACGAAAAATGGATAAGAGAAAGGATAAAGGACATGAAGAAGTTGAACGATCACGGATTTACCCTGGTGGAGCTCATCGTGGTCATAGCTATCCTCGGAATTTTGGCCGGAGTCATGTCCTACTCCGTCAATCAGATATTTTCCAGCCAGGCGAGAAAATTTGCCGATGAGTACGATGCGCTGCTGACCCAATGCCGCGTGTGTACTCTTGGCGGTGCAGGATCGCCTGTTTATGTGGAGTTGTGTCAGGATTCCAGCGGTGATTTTTACGGAGTTCTGTATGAGGGCGGTGCCGAGGTCAGCCGCAAGAAGCTGGGTGGGGCCAGCCTCTCCTGTACCTTCCAGGTTGACGGAGGAACGGAGTTTTCCATCTCCTCCAGCCGTTCCCTGTGCATCGGGTATAACCGCAGTACCGGCGCTTTTCTGGCTTTGAACAGCGTCGGTACAGGGCTGAATACGGGCCTCAGCGGACATTGCACGGAAGTCTGCATTGCGAACAAGATCACCATAACCCTGGTGCCATCCACTGGCTACCACAAGATCGGCAGATGAGGGGGCTGGCAATGAAAGAAAACAACAAGGGATTTACCCTGGTGGAGTTGATTGTCTCTGTGGCGATCCTGGGCATCGTGGCCCTGGCAGCTGGTGGCTTTATGATCGCCGGCAGCCGGGCATACAGCAACTTGAGCTATACGCTGCGGCTGCAATATGAGTCTCAGCTCATTATGGAGCAGGTGCAGGAATACCTGGTGGACTGCAGTGCCGGGATGGCGTGGGACGGCAACACACTGTATGTTGTGGACAACGATGACAGTGTACCTTCTTCAACGAAAAAGGTATATGTGTTTACGTGGGATTCCACCGATCAGACAATCCGGTTCAATTCCGGAGCAGCAGCGGAGAATATCAGCGGTATCACGGCCATTGATCTGATGGCGGAGCATGTATCCCTTATGCAGGTGGAATTTGCTGATTCTCAGCGGGAAGTTACCGTGAAACTGAAGATGGAGCGGAATGGCAAGTCCTATGAGGCGCAGCAGGTGATCGCCCTTCGCAACCAGCCGCCCCATGAGGACACTTGGGACGCACTTTGGAATACAATGAACCACGGGTGAGGTGAGACGGTATGAAAAAGACGGAACGTAGAAAAAAGCTCGGTATACATGCAGTATCTCTGGCGGTGCTGGCCGCCCTGGTGTTGGCCATTGTTCTGGTTCCTCTTGAGGCGGGAGCAGTCACTTCTTTGAGCGGGATCGAACAGATCAAATCTAGAGGCGGCACTTTCACAATTCTTGAAATCGTCCCCGAAGCGGGGACGGGCAGCATTGGCTACTATGTTTCCGGACAGGAGCCCACTGCCAGCTGGATGGGCGCGCTTATGGAGAAAACTTCCAGGAACGAGCGCACAAACTATGCGAACGCGCTGTTCAATAACTTGATTGCCCGGAATATTATGGGCGCGGTTGGCACTGCTCCAGACGCTTATCCCCTGACGCAGACCAGCAACTATCAGGAAGCCTATCCCTGGGAGAACATTCCCGAAGGCTCCGTGAAGCTCAGTCTCGGGACAGAGGAATCCGTGACCGTGAACGGCGAGTTCGTAGCTGCCGCAGGCGGCAGCTACGAACAGACTGACGCCTATGAATACGAGTTGGGCGGCAGCTATGTTGAAAACGCCGATTACTATGTCTACGGAACGAGCGGCGAAACAGATACATATTATTACGCTCTGACCTTCCAGCTCGCTCCTGTGGATGAAAGCAACGTAGACAGCTTCTTCGGTGTTCCCCTGTACACCTATGCCCCGGAAGCGGAAACCGGGGCGGCCCACTATACCTATGCCGGAACACTGGTAGAGAACAGCAGTGACTTTACCATCGACCTCAATACCACCTATTACACCGCTTCTGTCGTGCCCAATTCATATTTGACCAATACCTGGGAGTCCTTTGAGCAGGTCACGGTCGCCGATGATGGCTCATTTAATGCCGCAGACGGCACGAAACTGGATAACGGCACGACGCTGTATACCAGAACCGGAGATACCGCCAGCTATCAGGCTGCCGGGATCGTGGGGGATGCTGAATTCGTACCTGTGGAGGGCACCGTATATTACAAAGCCTCTGACGGCGCCACCCCGGTTACCACAGGGACCGAGCCAGTCGAGACTGTACTGCACAGCTATTACGCCCGGAAGAACAGCACCATTCCCTACCGGGAGAAAACCGAAAATGAGACGGGCTATTTTAAACAGATCACTGGCTACCGCTATGTGGGCGACGGAAACGGCAGTCTGGACTTTGTTCCCAATACTACAGGCAGTACCGCTCAGACTGTGGTCACTGACACGATCTACGTGTCCGGCGGGTATGTGAACAACAACTGGTTCAAGAAGTATGTCCTGGACATGGAGGATGACGAGCTTGCCAATGTCCGGGTTGAGGTTAAAAGCTGCACGCCGGACACCATCACAGATGACCTGATCAACATCGCAAATTTGGTTGTGGTCTCCGCGGGCTTTGACCTGAGCAGCGGCAATACCGTGCCTTATACCCGGGACATTACCGCTGAGCAGAAAGCCGCTCTGAATGATAAGCCACGTGTGGTGGACGCGCGGATCAGCGGCGCACCGAACCTTGCGTCCCTGGGAGAGCAAGAGGAAACTCCCCCCTGTGTTACGGCCAATAATGTGTATTACTTCACGACGGGAACCGGCAGCGACGCCCGCCCGGCGCTGGCCACCAACCTGTTCCATGAAAAGTTTGAAAACACATCCCCTTATCAGGTGGTTTTGGATGAGATTACCTACGAGAATCAGCTGCGGGAGGTTGCGGGTGAGACAAAGCTTTCCACGGATATTTCCATGGCCGCCTGCATTCGCTATATCATTAATACACACCGGGCGGTCAACAAGAAAACGGCCATCAAGGTGCTGGATATCGAGCCGGCGCCCATCTACGACCAGACGGACAATAACGGTCCGCTGACTGTGGAGACTGTTCGAAGCTGGCTGCCCGCAAGCGCCAATAACCCCAACTCTGAAGAATATATCAAAACGATCGAAATTACCCACATGTCCACGGCGGCGCTGATCGGCAAGATTGAGGACATCAACGAGGAATACGACCTGATATACATCGGCGCGTCCCTCAAAGGACTGAACACCACGTGGTCAAATGGCGCACAGATCGTCAATTACAACGACAACTCAATGGATGGCCTGATTTACACCAACATCGGCGACACCTTCTCGGCCGATACGGTGCTGGAGGGTCTGCTGGAAACGGACTATCAGCAAGATCGGTGGGGAAATGTACAAGGAGCCAGTAACGCCACTACTTACCGCTTCTCCGGCAATGACATCACGCCGAAAAAGCAGACCGAGCTTGTGGAGTTTGCCAATGCCGGTCTGCCCATCGTGGTAGCAGACGATTTAACTCTGAAAACAGCGGGTCAGCCGGAAAGGACGCTCAGCGTCAGTATTACCACCGGGAACGTCAACGAAAACAGCGTGATGCTGACCGCTAAGCCCACTGTGACGCCCGACGGCGGAAACCTGACTTACGAGTATCAGTGGTATAAAGTAAATGGCGGGTATAATGAGAAAGTCGGCACCCAACAGACCCTTGAGGCAGAAGCAGGCTACCAAGGCTACCAATATTATTGTGAGGTAACTGTTACGTCGGCAGGCTTGCGCTATACGGCCAGAAGTGAAACAGTGAGCGTTAAAAGAGGCAGCCCAACCTGGACAAAAACCAAAGGGGGAACCAACAATAATGGGTATAGCGTGAATATCACGCCCGACGGCTATACCCTGACGGCTACGCTGAGCGGAGACACAAGGGGACGCACTGTTACATATCAATGGTACAAGGACGGTCGGGAAACGGGGACCAATCAGAACTTCTATACCGTGACGGATACCTCCGGGAGCCATGAATATTACTGCGAGGTGACTATCGGGTCTGGAAGAAATCGGGTTACTGTCACCAGCCCCACATATAAGCTGACTCAAAATGTCACGACAGATACCGTGGCAAACGGAAAGCCAGTTACGATCCAGGAGGTGAGCGGCTCAGACGGCCTGAACACGGCCCGCATTGACAAATGCTCTCTGTTATACGCGGCGCTTGACAGCGTGTGGGATAAGGACAACGTCCTGTCGGAGGGAGAATTGACCTCCGGAACGGCGATGTCCGATATGCAGAACACGCTGGTGAAGCACCTGAACCTGTCCCGGCCGGAGATCGTTTTGAGCGCGCAGCCCACCGAGTACAGCGGAGATCTGACCACGAACACCTGCGACGGCACACTGAGCTTTACCTTTACCATCACCAATCCCACGGATGCCACGCCCAGTGAGACAAAGTACTACTGCCGTCTGTATATCGACCAGAACGGAGACGGGCGCCATACCGACAATGAGGAGGTCAGCGACCTCTGGATCAGCGGTGGTACGGAAAACGGACAGCTGTCTGCCGGGATCGAGTACAAAGTGGAACGTGTCCTGTCCTCCAAACAGTTCAGCGGCATCGTGCCCTGGAAGCTTCAGGTAGTCAAAGTGGGCGATGACACCGTCCACGCCTCTGAGAAGGGCTACACCTATATCCAACCAGCATCGCCTACCCCCATCAAGATCCTGCAGGTGAGGGACATAGGCCTGAACCTGGCCACGGAGGAGAACTTCAAGGTTGGCAACCGCACTGTGCGCAACGATAGCGAAAGAACCCGTGATGGGGTGGTGCTGAACCTGTACAAGGAGCTGAAAGAGCAGGGCGCCTTTGATTTGAATGTGTTCTCCATGACGGTAGGGGAGCTGAACAATTATGCTGCCACACAGGATGGAATCTATGAATATCTCAACAGCTTTGATATGCTGATCATCGGCTTCGGCGACTGCTACGGCGATTTTGATGAAAAGACCGCCAACGCTGTTGTGCAGTATATCGACACCGGTAAGGCCATCCTGTTTACCCACGATACGACTTCCTTCCGAAATCTGCCGAAAAATATCTCATATCAGGGATCCAGCTACAACGGCTCTATGACATACTGGGGCTACTACTTCAATACCATTCTGCGGGATAAGGTGGGCTTGGACCGCTACGGCGTGACGAATACCATATACGGACTGAATAAATACTCCAGTTCGAAAACACAAAGCGGCCCGGTGGCCAATGAGTATGCCGGCGCTGTCCTGGAGAGCATTAAAAATGCCGGATATTCCATCGCCTACAAGCCCGGCAGCGAATTTAGCACGGTGGGCGAGACCCAGGGCTATACCAATTATACGCTGGCCCGGTTCCGGAAAGGGTCCGATCTCTTGCCTACGACAGGCTACGGAAGCTACCCCAGCGGCGGCAACGGAATGACGACTAACACAGTTTCTCAGGTAAATCAGGGCCAGATCACCCAGTTCCCCTATAAATTGGAAGAGACACTGACCGTCGCCACCACCCACGAGCAGTATTATCAGCTGAATATGAATTCGGACGATATCGTGGTGTGGTACTGTCTGGCAGGCGATAATTTCGCAAGCGGAAAAAATGACGTGACCAACGGTTATTACATTTATAACCGCGGAAACGTCACCTATTCCGGCGCCGGTCATTTTGCATACGATACAGACACGCTGGGTGCAAATGAGGCCAAACTGTTCATCAACACCATGGTGGCGGCTTACCGCGCGGGCAACGGGTCGCCTACCGTCAGCTACCGCACGGCGGATGATTTCTCCGACCTGTCCGTACAGCTGATCCCAATGGAATATGAAGAAGGCGGCACAGGCAGCAGCCTGGGCGGCAATCAGACGGTTTACTTCAAGATCACCGACCCCAACCTGACGACGGAGAAGACCATGAAGGTGGAATTCTTTTACGAAGTTTCTGACGGAGAAGAGGAAACTTCTCTGCAAGACCCTGTGTCGGGTGATTCGCCTGTGGTCAAGCAGGCAGCCTGCGAAACGATCTACCGAGCCAGCGACGGTGCGGAAGTCACGGGATCTCTGCAAGGCAATGTCCTGTACAAAACGGATATTCCTTCGGAGGTTTTGAGTGCTTTCGCCGCGTCCGGAGACTCGGAGCTGAAGCTCTATATCAGGGCTACTACCACGATTTCCGGCACCGATTATACCGGCTATGACGTGCTGACGCTGAAAAAGCTTGGCTTGCTGCGGCTGGAGTGACCGGCCCGCGGATTAAAACAACGCAGGAACAGAAGCGTTAGCTTCCGTTAGCGGTGACCATCAACATCAATTTTTTATGTTATCTGAGGCGTCTGCTGTTTTAGCAGACGCCTTTTTTCACCCTGGCAGAATTCTCTATTCCGACCAAGACTACAGGCATCTCGGCTTGCACAAACACTTCTCATAGATCGTACCAGCTTATGGAAAGGAGAGACTGACATCGAAGTTATTAGGACACTTTTCTCATTGCGCCATGGAACGCTGTAATTTCAATAAAGATTTCCAGTGTGCAGCACGATCTCACCACATCCCCGGTGTCAAGAATGGAGACCACGTTACCCGCGCAGGCCCCGCCGCGGTGACGCTGCTTAGATGGTAGTTATTGAGCTTGCGTAAGCATTAATAAACCAAAAAGAAGGTATATGGAGAGATTCTATATAAAAAAGCCTGCATGGGAATAATTTTTTCATTAAGGTAAATCCTATGAAAAAAGGGCGCAAGCCCCGCTTCGGAGGTATCAGGAATTGAGAATGACAAATAAGGAATACAGCGAGTACGTAAAAAAGAAAACGCCTAATTCAAAGCTAGTGCCGGACATGATAAAAGCTTTTGTGGTCGGTGGAATCATATGCTGCATAGGTCAGGCCATTACCAACGGATACATGGCCTGCGGACTTGACGAGGAGACCGCTGCCACAGGCACAAGCATCACACTTGTATTTTTGGGGGCGCTGCTGACAGGATTGGGCATTTACGATAACATTGCGAAGTTTGCCGGTGCCGGTACGCTGGTGCCGATAACGGGTTTTGCTAACTCTGTTGTGGCTCCTGCATTGGAGTTTAAGAGTGAGGGATATATAACCGGAACCGCAGCGAAGATGTTTATTATAGCCGGCCCGGTCATAGTATTTGGCATAACTGCCAGCATAATTTACGGACTGTTTTTGCTTCTTCTGAATGTAGTGTGAAATATTAACGGACTGCCGCTTTATACGGCAGTCCGTTATTTATATAAGGATATACATAAGTGTGCTGAGCTGTTTGGGGTTAGAAGGTTATCGTGTCTGGATCACGGACAACGGCGCCGCAGTCGAGGGCGGCGATTGAAGCCACATCTTCGCTGCTCAGCTCAAAGTCAAAGACCTGAAGGTTTTGAAGCATACGCCGCGGATTTGTGGACTTTGGAAGGGGCAAAAAGCCCATCTGTAGGCTCCATCTTATACATATCTGTGCAGCGCTCCTGCCGTATTTTTTTGCATATGCCAGCAGCTCCGGAACCTGAAGCGTCCGCCCGGTGCCAAGGGGGCTGTAGGCCTCAAGAAGCATATTCCGCTCACGGCAGTATTCGCACAGCGCCGGCTGCGCCAGACCGGGGGAAAGGCTTATCTGGTTGACCATTGGCATGATATTTGCGGTTTTAAACAGTGCCTCAAAATGTTTTGGGAAAAAGTTGCTGACGCCGATGGCGCGGATCTGCCCCTCCTCGTAAAATTCCTCCATGGCTTTCCATGTGCCTGCGTTTGCCTCCTGCCAGTTATCCCGCGATGCTGCGGGGTTGGGCCAATGGATAAGATACAGGTCGAGATAATCTGTGCCAAGGAGCTTTAAAGAGCGTTGGAAAGCAGCTTTTGTGGCCTCATAGCCGTGATCGGGGTTTGCAAGCTTGCTTGTGAGAAAAATCTCGCCGCGTGGTATCCCGCTTTGACGGATTCCCTCGCCGACGCTTGCCTCATTTCCGTATGCTGCGGCCGTGTCGACGTGGCGGAAGCCAAGCTCAAGGGCGCTCCTGACCGAGGTGACGGCGGTCTCACCGTCCGGGGTCTGCCATGTGCCATATCCTATGCTGGGGATGCTCACGCCGTTTGCAAGAGCCTTGCTCTCTGTCACAACAGTTAGGTCCATGTTTTTTCTCCTTTTTAGCTTATAATTTGCAAACTGAGAAAACGATACCAGAAAAATATAGCGAGAACATATAAAATAGAATAGCATTTGGAGCAGAAATTGTCAATTGCCAGCAGCTTTTTCGTTAAAAAGCTGAGTTTTTTGACAGAAAATTTTGCATTATGCTGATTGACAGCGGGGTGACGTCTTGATAAAATAAGAATAAATTAATGAAAACGTTTTTATAACTCGTGAGATTTTTTATCGTTAAATGGAGGTAAAAATATGGAGCATACCATGAATTTGAATGACGTGCTGGTCAAGTACGCCGAGTATCAGGAGAAAGCCCGGAAAATACTGAATCCGTCATGCCGCGTCTGCAAAGTCTGTAATGGCGTTGCTTGTGCCGGGCGCTATACCAATTCTCTGGAGTTTGGGGCAAAGGGGAATAACGGGGGATTTATAAATGCCGTCAAGGGTCTTGCGGACATACGCATAGAGCTTGACCCGATACACGAGGATTACATCCCCGACACAAGCTGCTCGTTTTTCGGCAGGAGCTTTGACCTGCCGGTGTTCGCATCACCTATTGCAAAAATACTTACCGACTACACTTTTGACAGTCCCTTCTTCAACAATAACGGAAAGTACGCTGACGCGCTTATAAAGGGCTGCTATGAAGCAGGCGGCATGGCGTGGCTGGGAGACAACAAGGAGGAGGGGTATTTCCCCGGGCAGATAGCCCCGATAAAGGACGTTGACGGCGTGGCTGTACCCACCATTAAGCCCTGGGCCGACCGGGAGGAATTTTGGAAGAGGGTCAAATGGTGCCAGGAGGTCGGGGCAATGGCGATAGCCACTGATCTTGACGCTATAGGACTGGGATACCAATACTCCGGTAAGGTCGGCAGCAAAAATGAGGGCGTATGCTCCAGAACGGTAGACGAGCTTAAGGAGATTGTCCAGCGCATCGACAGGCCGGTGGTCATAAAGGGCATCATGTCCGTAAAGGCCGCGGTTAAGTGCAAAGAGGCGGGGGCGTACGGTATACTTATCTCCAACCACGGCGGAAATGTGGTTGAAAACTCCATGGCCCCCTGCGACGTTATTGCGGACATCCGCAAGGCTGTGGGGCCGGAGATGAAGGTCTTTGCCGACGGCGGCGTGCGCTCAGGCGAGGATGTGTTTAAGATGCTGGCCCTCGGCGCTGACGCCGTAGGGATCGGCAGGCCCTATGTGGTGGCCGTATACGGCGGCGCGGCGGATGGGGCGAACATATACACCCAGAAGATCTATTGGGAGCTGCAGAACATTATGCGTCTCACAAACTGCCGTGATCTGAGTGAGATAACGGCGGATAAGCTCATACTTTTAAATAAGGGCCGCTGAACACGGGCGCAGGAATAAGGAGGAGTAACCATGTCAAAATGCTACAGATCAGAGCTTGTTGGGACCTTTGGAAATCCAATAGACGAGAACCCCACCGGCGTAGTAATGGAGGCGGGCTTCAAAGCCGCCGGGCTTGACTACCGCTACATAACCATGAAGGTGGAGCCGCAGGATCTCAAGGCCGCGATGGAGGGCATGAAGGCCGTGAATATGCGCGGAATAAACCTTACCATACCATTTAAGGTCGAGGGCGTAAAATATCTTGACGAGCTTTCTCCGGCGGCAGAGATAATCGGGGCTGTTAATATTGTCGTGAATGACGGCGGAAAGCTCTGGGGAGAAAATACCGACGGCAAGGGGCTGCTCACCTCGTTTAAAAATGAGGGGGTGTCTGCCCGGGGAAAGAACATAACCGTCCTTGGCGCCGGGGGAGCCTCACGGGCCATATGCGTTGAATGTGCGCTTGCCGGAGCAAAAAAGATCACGATTGCCAACATCGTAAAGGAACAGGGCGAGGAGCTTGCCGGGCTTATAAGAAGCCGTACCGGCGCGGAGGCCGAGTTTATCTTTTGGGACCATCCGATAACTGTTCCGGAGGACACGGATATTCTTGTTAACGCGACCTCGGTGGGGCTGTTCCCAAACGTGAATGATAAGCCGGATATCGACTACGATTCTGTTAAAGGAAGCTTTGTGGTAAGCGACGTGATATTCAATGATCCGCGCACACTGTTCCTTGCAGAGGCAAAAAAACGCGGAGCCAAGACGATAAACGGCCTTGGTATGCTGGTAAATCAGGCAGCGCTGAACTTCAAGCTCTGGACAGGCGTTGAAGCGCCTATCGACGTAATGACGGAAACGCTCAGGAATGAGTTCGGGCTGTAAGCGGATTGATATGCTTACGCTGCGCGAAAGGGAGGCGGTCCATAATGGACCGCCTCCCTTTTACGTGGATATTATATTCCCGGCCTTACATCTTTTCCGGCGCTGTTACGCCCACGATAGTCAGGCAGTTTTTTATGACCTGGCGGGTGGTATCGGCGAGCTTGAGACGCGCGTCGAGCACATCCTCCTCCGCACCCTTTATGCGGCAGGCGTTGTAGAACCTGTGAAAGCGCGCCGCAAGCTCGATCACATAGCGGTTTATGCGCGACGGGTCATAATCCCGGGCGGCCAGGCGTATCTCCTCGGGCAGGAGGGAAATCTGCTTTATAAGCTCAAGCTCAGGCTCGGAGCTTAAAAGCTCCGGCTTAAGCTGGGAGGCCGGCTTAACTGTGTGCCCCTCTCCGGCAAGGGCAGCCAGAAGGCTGCATATGCGCGCATGGGCATACTGGACATAGTACACCGGGTTTTCACTGTCCTGGCGGACTGCAAGCCCGAGATCAAATTCAAGATGGGTGTCGGGCTTGGCGTTAAAGAAGAAACGGCACGCGTCGACGGATATTTCGTCAAGCAGATCAGCCAGCGTCAGCGCTTTACCGGTGCGCTTTGAGACCTTAACCGTCTCGCCGTCTCTCACCAAGCGCACCATCTGCATGATAAGAAAGTCCAGCTTTTCGGCGTCAATGGGTACGCAGTCCGCCCCGCAGGTGGCCTTAAAGCGGATCGCGTGGCCGTGATGGTCGGCACCCCAGACGTCAATGACCCTTTCAAAGCCCCGGACGGCGAATTTGTTTATGTGGTAGGCTATATCCACCGCATAGTAGGTGTAAAAGCCGTTTGCGCGCCTTAAGACCTCGTCCTTATCCGCGCCGAGCTCGGTGTTTTTAAGCCAGACGGCCCCGTCTTTTTCGTACGTAAGGCCGTTTTTCGTGAGAAGCTCCACTGTCTGTGCCACGGCTCCGCTCTCGTGAAGGGAGGACTCCAAAAACCAGGTATCAAAGTTTATGCGGTAGCGCTCAAGGTCGCGCTTCATACGGGTGATGTTCTTTGGAAGGCTGTAGTTCACAAAGGCGAGACGGCGCTCCTCCTCCGGCATAGCCAAATATTTATCGCCGTCTTTAGAGAATATCTCCTGAGCCAGCTCCTTTATGTCATCCCCATGGTAGCCGTTATCGGGGAACGGGGCGGCGTCCTCGCCCAGGCATATCTGGAGGTACCGGGCCTCAATGGATTTTCCGAACAGATCAACCTGATTGCCCGCGTCGTTGACGTAAAACTCCCTTGATACATCGTAGCCCGCCATATCGAGAACGGCCGCCAGCGTGTCGCCCAAGACGCCCCCCCGGGCATTGCCGATGGTCATGGGGCCTGTGGGGTTGGCTGATACAAACTCCACCATGACCTTCTCGCCGTGCCCGACATCCACACGGCCGTAATCCTTTCCCTCGGCTTCAACGGCGGCTAAGACACGTCCGTACCAGCTCGAGCCGAGATGGAAATTTATAAAGCCGGCGCCTGCGATCTCCGCACTCTTAAAGTAGGTGCCCTCAAGCTCGATCTCCTGAAGCAGCGCCTCTGCAATTTTTCTGGGGGCCATGTGCATATCCCTGGCCGCGGCCATTGCGGCGGAGGAGGCATAATCACCGTAGGAGGAATCCTTCGGTATTTCCACTGTCCCCTTGAGGGTGACGCCCTCCGGAAGGGTGCCCTTACCGGCGGCTTTTTTGTAGGCATCCTGAAGCAGCGATTCGATCTGCCGCTTTGCGGAATCTATAAGGTCTGTCATATCTTTATGTTCCTTTCAAAGCGCCGATACCGGCGCGTGGTTTTTAGGCTTTTTTAACATGTATTTTAAAGCAGTTGCGGGTGACCATGGAGTTGCCGAGGTCCATAAGGTAACGGACCTCAAGCTCACCGCCGTTATCGTCAAAGGCGGCCCTTATGCTCTGGGTGTCGACACCCATGGTCATACTGCCGTAGGGCGTTTCGTAGACGAAGTAGTGCTTCTGACCCTCTATAAAGGTCATCTGCATATTTATAGTTCCGCTCCGGGTTATAATGACGCTGCCGTCCTCAACGGAAAACTCCGTGAGGGTGCCGTCCATGCCGGTAAGCTCGCTCTCCATATATGCAAAGGCCGTTTTACCGCCGCCTGTGGCAAAGGTGCCGTCGGTTACAAGCTCGATGTCCTCGCCGTCGTCGGTGGTGCCCTGAAGGCCCTTGATAGAAATAATATAATCCTTCATACACATTTTCCTTAAAAAATATCAAGTGATACGTGGGCAACATCGCCCTCAACGGGAAAATTGAGAAATTGGGAGGCCGTCTGTGCGAAATTTTCCGCGCTGTCAGTGACAAAATATCTGTATACGCCCTTATGTCCGCCTGAGCGGAGCAGCCCGTCGTCATAAAGACGCTGCCGGAGCTTCCGCGCCGTCTCGGCTCCCGGGTCTATGAGAGTGACGCCCGCACCCATTATTTTCGCCAGGACTTCCTCTATCAGCGGATAGTGGGTACAGCCCATTATGAGCGTGTCCACACCGGCCTCCTTAAGGGGCCTTAGGTATTCCTCAGCCACCATAATAAGCACCGGGTCGGAGGCGCTGGTCCGACCCTCCTCCACAAGCGGCACAAAGAGCGGGCATGCGGTCTTAAAGATCTCCGCCTCCGGCAGGAGCTTACGTATCTTGCTGTCGTAGGCTCCGCTGCGCACGGAAGCTTTTGTCCCGATGAGGCCTATCCTGCCGTTTTTTGTGGCGCTTGTGGAGGCCTGAGCCGCCGCCTCCACCACGCCCCATACGGGCATATCGTAATCCCCGGTTATCTCGTCCAAACCGTTAGTGCTTACAGTCCCGCAGGCCGCAACAACGGCTTTTATATCGAACCGGCGCAGGAAATCTATATCCTGTCGGGCATATTTGATTATAGTCTCCCGGGAGCGTCCGCCATAGGGCACCCTGCCGGTGTCGCCGAAGTATATGATGTCCTCGCAGGGAAGAACCTCCATAAGCTTCTTAACGGCGGTCAGCCCGCCAAGCCCGGAGTCAAATACGCCTATCGGTCGTTCATCCATTATATCAGCTTCTTTCAAACAAAAAACATAGCTCTCAATATGATATTCGATTATGCAAAATAAAACAAGAGCAAATTGTAGAATTTCTTGACGTCATTTGCTATACTGTAATAAGGAAGGCGGGAGACCGCCCAATTATTCTTCAAGTATTGGTAAAGGAGGTTTGCTTTATGATCCACTTTGACCTTACCAATAAAGAGTTCCGCAGGCTGCTGGACCTTGTATATGTGGGCAACTGGATACTCAATTCCGCCCGCGGAGAGGAGCGCTTTACGGACTATGACGATGTGGAGAGCCTTATTTTCGCCCAGTGCCTCCAGCAAAGCGGGATGGATCAGCTTTTTGATATCTGCGACGGTGTGATAACCCCCTCGCAGGCATTCAGAGACGGCGGTATTCATGAGGCGATAATGGACTATGAGGATACGGTGTTTTTTGAGATCCTGGCCGAGGAGCTTGCGCGCCGTGATATGGAGTTTGAGCCTATAGACAGCTCCAACTATAACGAGCTTGCAAGCCGTATCGATGAGTATATAGCCGAGTTCGAGGAAAACGGCGTCGACAATATAACTCTTGACAAATGACGCGTTAAGGCGCAGACTTTATATCAACAAATGATGGATGGATTGGCAAAGGCTTATGAAAAAAGATAATGACAACAATAGCTTTGGCTCACTTATATTCCATTTTATTGCTGTGATCGTGGCCTTTAACATTTTCTGGCCCGCGGGAATATTTATGCTGTTTACCTTTCTGCGCAGAATAGGCGTATTTGATAAGCGCACCGCGACTTCAAAGAATATCGGCTCTGACTCAAAGCGCGCTGCGAGGATGGAAAAATATAAGATCATGACTGAGGGGCGCCGCGCAGAGTCCATTGATTATCTGGCCTCCGCTGTGGGCGTATCTTATGACACGGCCATTCGGGACCTTCAGCAGATGGTGATCGAGGGCCAGTTTGGTGCAAGCGCATATATAAACTATGTGGATAAGACTCTTGTCATAATCCCGGAGGAGAGGGCAAAGTCCACTGCTGCAAAGACGGAGAGCAAATCAGCTAAAAGTGGAGCTTCCGCCGAGGCCCCCGGAAAGAAGCCGGGAAAGGCCGCTGAGAACGCCAAAAAGGACACAGACTCCGGGAAAAAAGATAAAAAGCCCGATGCCGGCGTTTATGACGGACTTCGGCTTATCCTGCTTATAGCCGGGATACTCCTTCTCGGAGCCGGGATTTGGAGGCTTGTGAAGCCTGTAGATTGGCTCATATGGCTGGGGGTGGATTCATATACTCTTACAGAGCTGATACCAGGTGCGCTCATGGCGGGAGGTGGGGTGTTTTCCCTGCTGTACCGGGGGGTGCTGAAAAAGCGCTCCACGCGCTTTAAAGTATATGAGGCCGCCTGTACGGGCAAGGACTACGTACCGCTCTCTGAGCTTGCTTCAAAGGCCGGAGTTTCGGCGCGTAAGGCCCGCAAGGATATCGAGACGATGATAGACAAGGGGCTTCTCGGAAAGAGCGCTTACATCGATCATGGCGACGGCATGCTTATCCTAAAGCCCGGCGCAAGCCCCAAGGTGGAGGATGAGCCGGAACCTCCAAAGGATGATGAGGACCGCTACAGGGCAATACTCCGGGAGATACGGGATCTTAACGATGCGATACCTGATCCCGATGTATCACGTCGTATAGACGAGATGGAAGCCCTCACCTCAAAGATTTTTCAGGCCGTTCAGGAAAAGCCGGAGAAGCTTCCCCAGATAAAGAGCTTTATGAGCTACTACCTGCCGACTACGCTGAAGCTGCTGCGCTCATACGCGGACTTTGAGGGGACGGGGGCAGACGGTGAAAATGTGCGCACGGCAAAGGCGGAGATAGAGCGAATACTTGACACGCTGGTGGACGGATTTAAGAAGCAGCTTGACAAGCTGTATGAGGCCGACGCTTTGGACATATCCTCGGATATAGATGTGCTTGAAACGATGCTGCGCAGGGATGGCCTTGCCGGGGACGGCAGCAGCTTCAAAGCCGCCACAAATGGAAAATAGCCTAGGGGATACTCTGGCACATAATTTACATGATATGGAGAATTACTATGAATAAACTCAGTGATACATTTACTCTGGCTAATGGCCTAGGAATACCCTGTGTAGGCTTCGGTACGTGGCAGTCTCCGGATGGAGAGACGGCGGCAAACGCTGTGGAGACGGCCATCCGCGCCGGATACCGCCATATCGATACCGCCGCAATATACGGAAACGAGCAGAGCGTGGGCCTGGGAATACGGCGCTCAGGCGTTGCGCGGGACGAGCTTTTTATTACCAGCAAGGTGTGGAATACCAGCCGCGGCTACGGCAGGACCCTTGCGGCGTTTGACAAGACCTTAAATGATCTGGGCCTTGAGTATCTTGACCTGTATCTTATCCACTGGCCGGCAGTCTCAGCCCAGTTTTCCAACTGGCAGGAGCTTAATCTCGGCACCTGGCAGGCGATGATAGAACTGCATAAGGCCGGACGCATCCGCGCTATAGGTGTGTCGAACTTCAAGCCCCACCACCTTGAGACGCTGATGGGCACCTCAATAAAGCCGATGGTGAACCAGATAGAATTCCATCCCGGCCAGATACAGGAGGAGACCGTCGCATTTTGCCGTGAAAACGGCATTCTTGTTGAGGCGTGGAGCCCTCTCGGTACAGGCAGGATGCTGTCCGACCCCACCCTCGGAGAGATAGCGGAGGGCTACAATAAGTCGGTGGCCCAGCTTTGTATCCGCTGGTGCCTGCAGAACGGTGTGCTGCCCCTGCCGAAGTCCGTTACGCCCTCCAGAATCAAGGAGAATGCCGAGGTGTTTGACTTTGCCATCTCTGACGAGGATATGGAGACCATAAATGCCATGCCGTATATAGGCGGCTCCGGCAATGACCCGGATAAGGTCGATTTCTGAAAATTTACAGCCTGCCGCCCCGGAGCGCCGGGGCGGCTTTTATAATGCAAAAGCGCCGCATTATATGCGGCGCTTTTGCATTATAAAAAGAAGAGACATTAAGCTTCGAAAAGCCAAAGATCAGATATGACGTATAACGCCGCCGTCTATGAGCACGGAGTTACCGTTAACGCCGTCGTTTGCCGCCGCAAAGAGCACGGTCATGGCGCACTCTTCAACGGTTGTGAAGCGGCCGATGAGGGAGGGGGCGTCGTTGCCGTTTATGAAATAGTCCTTCTTAGCCTCCTCAATGCCGCCCTTCAGGCCACGGGTCTTGGCATAGGACTCAAGGTAGCCGATGTGCCCCTCGGTTATTGTTGTGACGGGCAGAACGGAGTTTACGGTGACTTTCGTGCCCTTGGTTGCCTCGGCCATGCCGCGGGCAAGGGCTGTCGCTGCGGCTTTAACCGCACCGTATGCAATCACATCCTTGTTGGGACGCAGAGCAGCCTCGCTGGTGACGAAGATGATCTTACCGTAGTTGCGCTCCATCATGTCCTTAAATGCTAAGCGCGCAAGGCGCATGGAGCTCATGAAATCCATCTCCCAGAGAAGCTCGTAGTCCTCGTCAGTAAGTTCGAGGAACGGCTTGATTTTTCCGCTGGCGGTGGGATAGATGCCGGCGTTATTTACGAGGACGTCCAGCGGGCCATCCTTTGTGGCCTCTGCATAGAGGCGCTCGAGGGCCTCCTTGTCGCGAAGATCTGCAGCGATGCCTACTACCTTTGCCTCGGGGCAATTTGTCTGAATCTCAGCGGCGACGCGGTCACAATTTGCTTGGTCGCGGCCCGTGACAATGACATAGGAACCCTCTTTTGCGAAAATATCCGCGCATCCTCTGCCGATTCCTTTGGTGGAACCGGTGATCAGTACCTTCTTGCCTTTCATACCTGTTTCCATATTGTTTACCTCCGTAGAAATTCATTTTTTGCTTGTTGAGCCAATAATAATAGAAACGTTTTCAAATGTCAAGTCCCGCCGGATAAAAAGCATAAAATTGTCGAAATGTCAAAAAATAAACAAATTTTTGTGAATATTGCACAAAAATTTAAAAGAAGAAAAAATTTTTTCAATTTGCTGTTGACAGAAAAAGCTGAAAACTATAACATTATAGCGTAAGATTTTGAAAACTTTTTTATTACTCTGGGTCAAAATTTGCTGCGGAGGTGGAAGATGGGCTTTAGAGATGACAGAAAATATCTGGGAAATTCCAAACAGCTTTTTCGAGTGGACGACTACCGCCTTACAGGCGGCCGTGGCGACGGCATGCGTATGCTGGAGGTACACAACGGCGCGGATATGGAATTTGTCTGTTCCGCGGACAGATGCATGGATATCCATTACCTGCGCTGCCGGGGAAACAATCTGGGCTTTATGACTTGTGCTGGCGACGTTTCGCCGCAGTATTATGACAGCAGGGGATTCGGCTGGATGCGCTCTTTCACCGCAGGCTTTATGACCACCTGCGGGCTTCTTAATACGGGGCTTCCCGAGGAATATGGAGGGAGGGAGCGGGGCCTTCACGGACGGGCGTCCAATACACCTGCGGAAAATGTCGGAGTAATAATAGACGAGACCGAGGAGGGCATCGGAGCGAGACTGTGCGGGACGGTACGCGAAGCCTATCCCACGGGTGAAAATTTGGAGCTTACGCGCACTGTAAGCGCGGCATACGGCGACCCGTGCATAAGAATACATGATGTGGTGCGCAACAGGGGCGTTGGTGAATCCCTTCATATGATGCTCTATCATTTTAATTTGGGATACCCGCTGCTGTCGGAAAACACAAGACTCCTGATACCGACGAAAAAGGTCACGCCCCGTGACAGCGACGCCGCGGCAAATCCGGAGGCGTGGAAAGTGGTGACCCCGCCGGAGAAGGGGCTTCCTGAGATGTGCTATTATCACGAGCTTAAGGCCGCGCCTGATGGCCGTACGTTTGTGGCGGCGTATAATCCGGCTGTTTCTGCGGGAGTTGCGATACATTTTGACAGGGGCGTCCTTGATCATTTTGTGCAGTGGAGACAGCTTACTACGGGCTATTACGCAATGGGACTTGAGCCGTGCAACGCCACCATCGACGGTATATCCGACGCCTTAAAAAACGGCTCCGCCAAATTTTTAAGGCCCGGAGAGAGCGTCACGTACGACATAACAATAGAGCTGCTGGGCGGACAGGAGCGCTTTGACGGGCTGCTCGAAGAGTGTGAAAAATTAAGCTGAGAAGGGATGAAAAACACATGAAAGCATTGGCAGTCACAAAGGAACATAAGCTGGAGGTGGTCGAGGTCCCATATCCGAAGCTGCAGGATGATTGTGTAATAACAAAAACCCTGAGCTGCGGCGTATGCAACGGTACGGACATGAAGATCATACACGGGAAATTCAAGGGTATGACGGAGTATCCGCTGCTTCTTGGACATGAGGCCATTGGCGAGGTCGTGGCTGTGGGGAAAAACGTCAAGCAGTGGAAGCTGGGCGACTGGGTGACGCTCCCGTTTATGGAGGGTAAGGACGAAAACGACTGCTACGCGGGGTATCACAACGGTTGGTGCGCCTATGCCGAGTACACTATGGCCAGGGACTGGAAAGCCATGGCGGAGATGGGCTGCGGTCCCGGGACGCCTGGCTTTTGGGATGGATACTACACACAGAGGCTCTTCCCAAAGGAGCTTGACCCATACTACGGCTCCATGTGCCTCACTTTCCGCGAGGTACTGGCGGCGATAAGAGGCTTCGGCTTTAAGGCCGGGCAGAGCGTAGTCATCTTCGGCGCGGGTCCCGTTGGCCTTTCATTTACTAGGATGTGCAAGCTGCTGGGCCTTGGGCCGGTGATAGTGTCGGATATTCAGAGCCAGAAGCGCGCCGACGCGGAAAAGCAGCAGGCCGACTATTTTATTGACGGGTCCAAGGAGGACGTAGTAAGCGCTGTTAGGGCCATACTGCCGGAGGGCGCAGACAACGTCGTTGACGCTGTTGGGCTTAACTCCATCATAAACACCGGTATGAAGCTGGTACGCGACAATGGACAGATATGCGTTTACGGTATCAGTCCCAAGCTGGGTATGGAGCTTGACTGGAGTGACGCGCCCTACAACTGGCACCTGAGGTTTTTACAGTTCCCGATAAAAAAGGCGGAGGGGGAGGCGCACCAGCAGGTGATGAACTGGGTACAGACAGGGGCGCTGGATCCCAGAGACTTCGTGTCCCATATAATCCCGTTCTCAAATATACTGGATGCATTTGAAATGCTGGAAAACCACGTGCCCTGCAAGAAGATAGTAATAAAATACGACTGATAAAGAATAACTTTTTGGGAGGAAGCTATATGATTCGTCATTACATTCTTTGGAGGTATACCGATGACGCCGATACATATGGGCGTAAGGAGCTTGTGGAGGAGCTGAACCGCAGATTTAAAGCGCTTGTAGGGCAGATCGACGGTATGCTGTCCATTAATATCCGTCAGTGTGACGCAAAGGGCGACCCGGGATATCACGACCTGATGCTGTATGCGGAATTTACGGACAAGGATGCCCTCATGCGCTACATGGCTGACGAGACCCACGCGAAAATACGGCAGTGGGATCAGCAGTATGTTTGCGATAGGGCGGGCTTTGACTACGAGGACTGAGACTGTAGACAAAGAAAACGTTTATCGGTCTGAAAAACGTAAGTTTTTCGGATATTATGCCAAAAAACCACTGAAAATATGTTGAATTTTCAATTTGAGATTGACTAGATGAAAATGCCGTTGTAGAATTAGAAAAAACATATCAAAGTAAGAAGCCATAAATATGAACAAAAAAATCTCTATTAAAGACGTCGCACAAAAGGCCGGAGTCTCCATCAGCACAGTATCGCGGGTGTTTAATAACGGCCCGTCAGTGACCGACGAGACCAAAAAGCGGGTCCTTCAGGCGATGGAGGAGCTTAAATACCGCCCCAACTTTGCCGCGAAGGCGCTGAGGGACGGCTCGAGTAAGACCATAGCGCTGATCGTGCCAAGCATAAGCAACCCCTCCTATGCCATGATGGCACAGGGGCTGGAGTCTGTTGTGCGGGCCAAGAACTATAACGTGATACTCTGCAACACTAACGACGATGTGGAGGTTGAGCTGAACCACATAGAGCTTTTGAAGAACCGCTATGTGGATGGCTTTGTATTTGCCACCGCCAAGGAGGGCGATCAGCATATCGACGCCCTGATTGAGTCCGGTATGCCGGTGGTGGAGGTCATGCGCTACACAAATGACGCGAACGCCGTGACTGTAGATAATTTTAAAATCGGATATGAAGCAACGAAGTATCTCATAGACCGCGGACACAGGAAGATATTCATGTTCACAAACACGAACCGGAACATATCCTTCCGTCTGAGAGCCGACGGTTACAGGAAGGCTCTGTCCGACGCCGGACTGGAGGAGTACACCTTCTCGGCACCTGTCTCCGGGCGCTCCTCGGATGCGGAGGAAATGTGCCAGACGGCGCTGGAGGCGATAAACAGCCACGGCGTACCTGACGCCATTCTCTGCGCAAACGACTCAAAGGCGCTGGGGGTGTATGGCGCGGCAAAGAAGCTGGGACTTCGGATTCCGGACGACGTATCCGTCATAAGCGTCGATAACGTAGATTTCTCCCAGTTCCTTGATCCTCCGCTTACTACCTTTGCACAGCCATTTCGTGCTATGGGAGAGAAGGCGGGTGAGGTGCTGCTCAAGGAGATCGAGGCAAAAGGAACCGGGACAGAGGAGATGCGCACCTTTTACCGGGTGGTACTGCCCACTAAGATGATCGAGCGTGAATCGGTTGCGGATAAAAACACTGGCTGTTGACAAAGATAAAAAATGCCGGCGGGAGAAACTCCCGCCGGCATTTTTTATCTTTTGAGGGGTTGGCACTGCGCCCGGCCGCCGGACTGCACAGCGATGGAGAAAAAACGCAGTCGGCTTAAGAACGGGGAAATTTGAACATTCAAATAATAACGTTTTTATGCAGGAATGAATTTTAAAAGCACAATTTATACATGATAAAAATTGCCAGAGCAAATGGCTTTTTGTTGAAATTAACAAAAAATGGCCGAATAATTCGTGCAAATAACTGATTGACACTCTCCCCTTCTGAGATTAAAATAGAGACAACATAGAAACGTTTTCATAAAGCAATCACAATTAATGCACGGCGAGAAAGCAATCCCAAGAAAGCAGGTGTTTATGTGGGAAAAGAAATACTGCGCGCAGAAAAAATCAACAAATCTTTCCCTGGCGTAAAAGCTCTCAGCGACGTCTCCTTTGATTTAATGGAAGGCGAAGTCCATATCCTGCTCGGTGAGAATGGCGCAGGCAAGTCGACGCTTATGAAGATATTCTCAGGGCTTTACTCCATAGACAGCGGGGATATCTACATTGACGGGGAGAAGGTGAACATCCGCAGCACGAAGGACGCACAGGATTTGGGCATCGCGATAATATATCAGGAATTCAACCTGGTGCCGCATCTTACTGTCGCCCAGAACATTTTCCTCGGAAGGGAACCGCTTTTAAAAAGCGGAAATATCGACAAGGCAAAGATGCGCCGGGAGGCGCAGGAGCGGCTGGACTTTCTGAATGCCAACATTTCCGCCGATACGGAGGTGGCCACACTTGGAGTAGCCCAGCAGCAGCTGGTGGAAATAGCCAAGGCCCTCTCCCAGAACGCGCGGATACTCATCATGGATGAGCCGACGGCAGCACTCAGTGAGAGTGAGATCGAGATGCTGTTCAAGACGATTGAAGATTTGACAGCCCACGGCGTATCGATCATTTACATCTCCCACCGCCTCCAGGAACTGAAGGTGGTTGGAGACCGGGTCACCGTCCTGCGTGACGGCTGTACCATCGGGACGGAGGATCTGGATAAGATCACAATGGACGAGATGGTACACATGATGGTGGGGCGGAACGTCTCCCGTGACCGGGTACGTCTCAAGAACACCTCAACCGGAGAGGTGGCACTGGAGGTCAAAAATGCTTCCCGCGGTAAGGCGGTCAAGAACGCCTCGCTCACTGTTCACAAGGGGGAAATCGTGGCCCTCTCGGGACTTGTGGGTGCCGGCCGTACCGAGCTTGTGCATGCCATTTACGGAATTGATAAGCTGGACTCCGGCGAGGTATATATAAACGGCGAGCAGGTCAAGAAGATCACACCCTCCAACAGCGTGCGCAGGGGACTGGGACTTCTTCCGGAGAGCCGGAAGGAATTTGGGCTTTCGCTCCTGCTGCCGATCTTCCAGAACGTTACCCAAGCGGCTCTTAAAAAGATATCCAGATTCGGTATCATGAGTCTTAAAAAGGAGCGCGCCGCCACGCAGAGCTACATCGACCGGCTGAACATCGTCTGCCCGGGGATGAAACAGAAGGTGGTCAACCTCTCCGGCGGCAACCAGCAGAAGGTCGTTCTCGGCAAGTGGCTTTTTACCGAGTCGAATATCCTGATATTCGACGAGCCCACCCGCGGTATTGACGTAGGCGCCCGTGACGAGATCTACCACCTTATTGACGACCTGGCCAAAGCGGGAAACTCTATCCTGGTGATCTCCTCGGATCTTCCGGAGATACTCTCCATTGCCGATAGGATATATGTCATGCGCATGGGCGAGATAGTCGCGGAGATGCCCTGTGAGGGCGCCACCCAGGAGACGATCATAAGCTATGCATCAGGAGGGAAACAGTAATGAAGAAACTAAAAGCACACCTCCATGTCCCAAGAACCGGCGCCATTTACGCCATCGTCCTGTTTATCATTGTCTACTCCATCATCCTCAAGGGCGGATACCTGACGATGAACAACATAATAAACGTTTTCCGTCAGTCAGCGACCCTGTGCATCCTGGCGATAAGCGCATTCCTCGTTATTCTGACCCATCAGATTGACCTGTCCCTGGGTTCGATAACCAGTTTGTCCGGAGTGGTTCTGGGGCTTCTGCTTACAAACGGCGTGCCCCTCCCGCTCGCGATCCTGGGGGCGGTCCTCTCCGGCGTGGCCATCGGCGCGATAAACGGCGTACTGGCCGGCTACACCACCATACAGCCCTTTGTCATAACCCTCTCCACCATGTATATCGCCCGAAGCATCGCACTTGTTCTGAATAACGGGACACTGGCTGTTTCCAATACAGTTCTCAAAGCTTTTAACGACACCACGCTCTGGATCATTCCGGTACCGGCAATTCTTGCCTTTGTCCTCTATCTGGTATTCTTCTGGATCCTCAAATACCGCAAGTACGGTACATCACTTTACGCCGTGGGCGGCAAGGAGGACGCGGCACTGACTGCAGGCATCAACACCAGATGGATTAAGATGTCTGCCTACCTCATTGGCGGCGGCCTCGCGGGACTTGCCGGCGTTGTATACGCAGCACGCCTGAGCGCGGCAAATCCCACCCAGGGCAACGGCCTGGAGCTTGACGCCATCTGCGCGGCTGTTCTGGGCGGCACGGCCCTAACAGGCGGTCAGGGAAGCATATGGGGCGCATATCTCGGAGCCATTGCCATTTACATACTGCGCAACGGCATGAACCTGATGGGCGTCCGCATCATCGAACAGCTCACCGTAATCGGCTGTGTGCTCATACTGGTTCTTGCGTTCGATGTTTTCAACAGGAGAAAGGGGGAGAAGGCTCGTGAAAAATAAGGCATTTAATCTGAAAGTGCTGGCCCGTTATACACCCTACATTATCCTTCTTGTTCTCTGTGTTGTAATGACTATCGCAACGGAGAATTTCCTCACCTTTTCCAATATCATCAATGTTCTTAAGCAGTCCTCGTTCCTGCTGGTTATGGCGTTGGGAATGACCTTCGCCATGATTCTGGGGCGCGGCGCGGATATGTCGCTGGGCGCGACGGTGGCCATATCCTCCTGCCTTGCGGCGCACTTTCTTAAGGCCAGCTGTGATCCTTTGACGATCGTCTTTGGTTTTATCCTGGCGATTGCCATAGGCGCTGCGGTGGGTGTTATAAACGGCGCGCTTATCGCCTATCTTCGACTGCCTGCGCTTCTGGTCACATATGGTATGCAGAATATCCTCCGTGGGGTCATATACTCCATCATGGAGGGTGACATAGTAACGAATCTTCACAAATCCGTGACCTTCCTGGGTTCCGGTTTGATCGGAAAGATTCCGGTGCCGATCATCATCGCGGCACTTCTGACGCTTCTCACGGTGTTTATACTAAAGAAGACCACTCTGGGACGCCGTCTCTATATCGTAGGCGCCAACCCAGAAGCGGCCAGGTTCTCCGGTATCAAGTCCAATCTCTCCATCATTATCGGCTTTGCCATGACGGGCGTCATGGCGGCGATCGCCGGCATAATGTACATTGGACGGCTGGGCACAGCGGAGGCGCAGATCGGGTCGGAGTTTCACCTGAACGCCATTGCTGCGGCGGCCATCGGAGGCGTCTCCTTTAACGGCGGCATCGCCAATCCCGGCGGAGTCGTGGCCGGGGCCATCATTTTGAATCTGCTGACAAACGGGATGAACCTTCTGAATATTTCCTCCAACTGGCAAGGCTTCATAAACGGTGTTATCATAATCTTTGCTGTTCTGATTGATTACTTCACAAACAGGAAAAACCGGTAAATTATATTGGCAGGAGGGGCAGGCTCCACCTGTTCCCCCGGCTGGTACAATTATAAAAAAACGGAGGTAAAACAAATGAAAAAGATTATAAGTATTCTTCTGGCTCTGGTACTCGTTTTCGCCCTTGTTGCCTGCTCAGGCAGCAATGGTGACGCGAAAGACAGCAACACCGATGACAAGACCACCAACACTGACGCCAACAAAACCGATGACAAGACGGACGATAAAACCGACGACAAAAAAGAGCCCTATCGCATAGGCGTATTCTTTAAGGACAGCTCCAGCATGTTCTGGCGTTATGTCGGCCAGGGCTGCACGGACAAGGCCGAGGAGCTCGGCGTTGAGTTCGTTGAGTACTCCCCCTCCAGCTACACCGATTCCGCCGGACAGATGAGCATGCTCGAGGACGCTATCGCCTCCGGCATTGACGCCATCTGCGTGGCCGCCATCGACTCCACCGCCATTGTGGACACCCTTGTAAAGGCCGAGGAAGCCGGTATCCCCGTTATTGTTTTCAACACCCTGATCCCTGACTTTGAGGCCACCGGACTTCAGCGCACCTTCATAGGCATCGACAACGTCAAGGCCTCTGAGGATGTTATGGAGATGATCCTGGCCGACCACAATTATGAGGCAAACGTCGTCATTCTTGAGGGCACCCCGGCCACCCAGATGAACGCCGACCGTGCCGGCACCGCCACCGACGTCTGCAACAAGTATGAGGGCGTGACAATCGTGTCAAGCCAGCCCTGCTACGCCAACCGCGAGACCGCTATGACCACCATGGAGAATATCCTCCAGTCCACCACCGACATCGATATCGTCTGGGCCCTGAACGACCCAACCGCCCTTGGCGCCCAGCAGGCCATTGAGGCCGCCGGACTCACCGGCATCGACATCGTGGCCATCGACGGCACGCCGGATGCCATCGCCTCCATCATCAACGGTCGCTGCATCAAGTACACCATGGATCAGGCCCCCTTTGATATGGGCGCTTATGTTATCCAGGCCGCTTATGACATCCTTGAGGGCAAGGAGGTCGACTCCGTTATCCACTGCGGCGGCACCTGCATAGGCCCTGACAACGCCGTTGAACATATGGAGACCTATTATCCCGATTACGAGTATTGATTACGTAAAACACTTATCTTTTCCCACCATCCATGCAGGACAGGACGGGGTTTTACCCCGTCCTGCCTTGCGCGTTTTTTGGCAAGTTAAAGATTTTTTATTATACTACCGCCCCAGACTCAGGGACAGGGAATTGGCTACATCGGCGTAAGTGGAGATATCAAATATGTCAGCAAAGCCGGCCTCCTCCAGTGCCTCGGAGTAGTAATAGACCTCGGTGTCCATTGCGGCTGCGGTGAGATAGCGCCCAAGGCCCGCGTCCCAGTCCTCACAGCACTGGTCGTATATCTCTAGCGCGCCGATGGCTGAGACGGCGTAGCTTATGTAGTAAAAGGGATATTCGAAGTTGTGGCTTATGTTTTTCCATTCGTTTTCGCAGCCGTCGTACAGGCTGTAGCCATACTCCTGGTAAAGCTCGAGGAATATCTCGTCCACGCGCTCAGCCGTAAGCTCCGGCTCGGAGTAGACGCGCTGCTGGAACTCGTCGTAAAGCGCCCCATCCACAATGCTGAATATCATATTTAAAAGCAGGTCATCCCGCATCGT
>JBJDXR010000032.1:0-36497 GCA_051866775.1 Oscillospiraceae bacterium
CGCTCAGCTGCCGTTGGCCACCGCACCAGCTGCCGCTGGGCGCCGCAGAATGCAAACAGGCTCTGCATCTTATTGGTTTTTAATGGTGTTTTTAAGCAAAAAAAGACTCATCATCCTTAAGATGACGAGTCTTTACATCGCAACAATATAATAGATGCCATCACTTTCAAGTTTGCACCTAAACCAAATCGAAGCCCAGCAAAGCGGGGCCGCTTTGGAGAGAAGGAGCGACGGAATGAGTGAGAGATGACTTTATGAAAAAAGTCGTCGCGAACGATACGCAGTCCGCGACGACGATGGTTGCGGGAGGAGGACTTGAACCTCCGACCTCCGGGTTATGAGCCCGACGAGCTACCAACTGCTCTACCCCGCGATATATCAGGGCGCGGGATCCACGCCCTGTGCTTTAGCTTTAATATAGTACCACATCTAAACTCTTCTGTCAAGGGCAGAAAGAAAAACTTATATCAAAAAGAGACTGTTATATTATATCCGATCAAAAGTAGAAATATGCCCATGACTCCGCTGCTTTGCAGCATTAGCTTATAAGCTCAGCCGCCATACTTTCAATTTGAGCAATATTCTCGGGCTTTAGGGAGGAAAGCAGCTTTACGGATGTCTCGAGCCATGTGAGGTTCTTGCTCTTTTCAAATTTTGCTTTCATAAGCTTGGCCGCAACCGGCGCCCACGAGCCGTTTTCAATGAGACCGACGGTCCTGTTCTGGAAGTTGCGCTCGGTCAGATGGTCTATAAACTGCCTCATAAACGGAAAGATTTCGGCGTTATAGGTGGTTGTGGCAAGGACAAGCTTATTGTATCGGAAGGCATCCGCCACAGCCTGTGGCATATCGCAGCGGGCAAGATCGTGAACGACCACATGTGTGCAGCCGTTACCGCGGAGCCGCTCAGCAAGAAGCTCCACGGCCTTCTTGGTGTGCCCATAGACGGAGGTATAGGCTATCACGACGCCTTCGCTCTCCGGGCGGTAGGAGGACCAAGTATCATAGAGGCCGATGTAATGGCCCAGATCTTCCTTGAGTACGGGGCCGTGCAGCGGGCAAATGGTCTGAATATCGAGTGCGGCGGCCTTTTTAAGGAGTGCCTGCACCTGTGCACCGTATTTGCCGACGATACCTATGTAGTACCTGCGCGCCTCATCATCCCAGCTCTCATCTGCATCCAGAGCGCCGAATTTGCCGAAACCGTCGGCACTGAACAGAACCTTGTCGGTACTGTCATAGGTAACCATGACCTCGGGCCAGTGGACCATGGGTGCAAAAATGAAGTTGAGCGTATGGTTTCCCAATGAGAGTGTGCCGCCGTTTTCAACGACCAGCTTTCGGCCTTCCAGGTCGGCGCCGAAAAAGTCGTTTATCATGATAAAGGTCTTGGCGTTTGCGACGACTGTTGCCTCAGGATAGGCGTTTAAGAAGTTCATGATATTTGCGGAGTGATCAGGCTCCATGTGCTGTACGATCAGGTAATCAGGCTTGCGTCCGCCAAGGGCGGCGTTGAGGTTTTTGAGCCACTGGTCAGTAAAATCGGCATCAACGGTATCCATAACGGCGATCTTTTCGTCCATTATAAGGTAGGAATTATATGACATGCCGTTGGGGACGACGTACTGCCCCTCAAACAGGTCGATCTGATGATCGTTTACACCGATGTAGATGATGTCATTTGTAATGTTCATTGATTCTCCTTCAAAAAAGTGCTTATGTTATTCTGCAGAGGGCTGGGACGCCCCGGAGGCGCCGTCTCCGGGCTTCTTCTCACGGTGACGCCTGCGGCGGCGGTTATTCTGTTTATGTTCGGCGGAAGCTGCGTCTCCGGCGGTCTCCGCGGGCTTGGGCTGATGCTGGGATTTTGGCTCCTGACGAGGCTGGCGCTGGCGCGGCTCTGCAGCCGGCTGTGATTGGGGCTTTGGCTTTTGCCTTGTGCGCTTTGGCTTGTTTTGGCGTGGACGCTCGTCTGCGGGAGGCTCCGGCTTTTCGGGCTGGGACGAGGGAACGGCGGCCACGGGCTTTTTAAAGCGAGGCACGGGTTTTGCCGGCTCGACCTTCCCCTCGGCCTTTAGAGCCAAATACTCTGCTCTTTTTGCCTTTCCGCCCAGGACCTCCACCTCGCTTGCGGGGAAGGAGCGGATGGCGGCATCGGTCTGATCTTCCAGCTTGACCCTTACGACGCCCTTAAGTAGGTTTACATCCATGACGGAACCTTTTCCTGCCGGGGTTTCAACGAAGGAGTCTACCTTCGGGACGTTTTTGACCAGCTCCTCATAGGCTTCCTGCTCATATTTAAGGCAGCACATAAGCCTGCCGCAGGTACCGGAGATCTTTGTGGGGTTTAGGGAAAGCCCCTGGGTCTTTGCCATTTTAATGGATACCGGCTGGAAATCGTCGAGAAACTGCGCGCAGCAGAAGGGCTTGCCGCAGATGCCAAGACCACCCAGCATGCGGGCCTCGTCCCTTACGCCTATTTGGCGCAGCTCGATACGGGTTTTAAATATGGAGGCAAGATCCTTAACAAGCTCCCGGAAATCTACACGCCCGTCTGAGGTGAAGAAAAACAGTATCTTGTTTCCCTCAAAATTGTACTCAACATCCACCAGCTTCATGTCGAGGCCGTGCTTGGAAATCTTCTGCCGGCAGATCTCAAATGCCTCTTTCTCCCGGCGGTGGTTCTCCTCCGCGCGGCGGATGTCGTCCTCAGCCGCTATGCGTATCACAGGCCGCAGGGGCGGACGCACCGAGGAGTCGTCTACAGGATGGTTTCCCATGACGCACTCGGCATACTCAAGGCCCTTGGCGGTCTCTACTATTACGTGGTCACCCTGCGATACAACGATCCCGTTGGGGTCGAAATAGTAAACCTTTCCTTTGTTTTTGAATTTTACACTAATTACTTCAGTCAAATTGAAAATCTCCTGAGAATGCGCGGAATATGATCCCGCCGCAATTATTTTTGTTCAGACGGACATAAGCCCCCAGAGGAGCAGTCCGGCTATGTGTCCGGCGCTGACGTTGGCGCCGATATATTTATCGGCCTCATCCAAAACGGCACATATCCCGCATAGGGTCCCGGCTGTTATGCCGCCGGGCCTTGAACAGTTGCCCAGAGCCAGCGCTCTAAGGGAGGCAGTGATATCCGAAAGCTCCGACCTGTCGGCCTTTTCAAGGGATACGGTTACTCCGGCGAGAGCCATGTTGTCCTTTTTTCGGACAGCCTCAAAAAGCTCCTTTGCGGTGTCCGATGCTTTTTGAGGAAGAGGAAGCTCCTCCGGCGGCAGACGCAGCGTCTCACACCGGGAGCGGACAGTGGGAAGGAAAAGCTCCGGGTTCTCCGCCAGCAGCAGGAATACGGCATGGGAGGGCGGCTCCTCAAATATTTTGAGCATGGCGTTCTGCGCCTGGATGTTCATGCTGTCGGCTTCAGGGATGATGTACACGCTGCGGGAGGCCTCGTTGGGCATAACGGAGGCCGAGGCGCGCACGCGGCGCATGACGTCCACCGTCAGTTCCTTTGCGTCCTTCTCCCGCTGGATGATATTTATATCCGGATGGATGCCCTTTTCCGCCTTATTGCAGTCACGGCATCTGCCGCAGGGGACGTCCTTTCCGGAGCACACGGCGGCTTTTGCTATGAGCTTGGCCGCGCTTTTTCGGGAAGCGGCGGAGGCGCCGGTTATGATGTATGAGTGGAAGAGCCGTCCGCCCCTTATGCGGGCAGCGATTTCCGGGATATCCATAGTTTATCCGCCTTAAGTCGCGTTATTTATGATAAAGCTTTTTTGTCTGATACTGCGGCTCGCAGGAGAGATTGACGCCTAGCTTCTTCAGAAGGTTATCGTCCACCTGAGAGAGTATTACTGTGGAGTGGACCTCGCAGCCGCGAAGCTTCTCCAGCTGCTGCATAGCGGTCTCTGCCAGAGGATCCGTGGCTGCGCATATTGAGAGCGCCAGAAGGACCTCGTCCGTGTGCAGCCGGGGATTGTTGTTGCCAAGATGGTTGACCTTAAGATCCTGCACCGGCTCTATTATGCTGGGTGAGAGCAGCCTGACGGCATCGTCTATCCCACCGAGGGCCTTAAGCGCGTCAAGCAGCATGGCGGAGGTGGCGCCGAGAAGCTTGGAGGTCTTGCCGGTGATTATCCGTCCGTCGGAAAGCTCTATGGCCGCCGCAGGCTCGCCGGTCTCCTCGGCCTTTTTGAGGGCAGCAACGCGGGCGGCGGAATCCTCCGCCGAGATGCCGACCATATTCATGAGCAGCTTTATCTTTTCTGCCTCGGTGCCGTCTCTGGCGAGGCCCTTTATAAGCGAGCACTGGGAGGCGAAATAGCGGCGCAGTATCTCCTTCTTTGAGGCCTCCTGACAGGCGTCGTCGTCAACTATACAAAAGCCCGCCATATTGACCCCCATGTCCGTGGGAGACTTATACGGGCAGCCGCTGCCGGTCAGACGCTCAAAGAGCGCCGACAGCACCGGAAATATGTCCACATCACGGTTGTAGTTTACCGCAAGGGAACCATAGGCCTCAAGGTGGAAGGGGTCTATCATATTTACGTCGTTCAGGTCCGCGGTGGCCGCCTCATAGGCCACGTTTACCGGATGCTTAAGCGGCAGGTTCCAGATGGGGAAGGTCTCAAACTTCGCATAGCCGGCAGGTATGCCGCGCTTTTGATCGTGGTAGAGCTGAGAAAGGCAAGTGGCCATTTTCCCGCTGCCGGGTCCCGGAGCGGTGACTACCACCAACGGACGGGAGGTTTCGATATACTCGTTACGGCCATAGCCCTCGTCGCTTACTATCATATCGATATTGCTGGGATAGCCGTCAATGGGGTAGTGGCGGTAGACGGTCACACCGAGGGACTGGAGCCTGCGCTCAAAGGACTCCGCCGCGGGCTGGCCGCAGTACTGGGCGATGACGACGCTGCCAACGTACAGGCCGAAACCGCGAAAGGCGTCAATGAGCCTTAGAACGTCAAGGTCATAGGTTATCCCATAATCCCCGCGAACCTTGTTCTTTTCAATATCGGAGGCATTGATCACAATTACTATCTCAGCCTGATCGCGAAGCTGTGTGAGCATTTTGATTTTGCTGTCCGGCTCAAAACCAGGAAGCACTCTGGAGGCGTGGTAGTCATCAAAGAGCTTACCTCCAAATTCAAGATAGAGCTTTCCGCCGAACTGCTTTATGCGCTGCATTATCTGCTCCGACTGCAGCTTAAGATACTTTTGGTGATCAAATCCGATCCTCACTGTTTTACCCCCGTACTTATCTCTATATATGACGCAGGATATGAAAAACAATATACCGCGAAAACATCATTTCTTATTTTACATTTGTTTATAGGGTTTAGTCAATAGAAAAAGGGGCGTGGGGAGTGAACATTAAGCGGAAAAAAACGCATATAATGGCGGGAGGTGATAAGATGAACAGACTCATTTTTGGGTTCCCTGCGGCGATGGCCCGGATTCACGGCGGAATAGACAACCCCGGAATCTCCGGGACGGTATATTTCTTTAACCGCGGTGTGGGAACTCTTGTTCTGGCTGACATAAACGGACTGCCCCGGGGAGAGGGGCCTTGTGCCTCCCGGGTGTTCGGCTTTCATATACATGAGGGCAGAAGGTGTGACTTGCCGGATTTTGAAAGCGCAGGCGGACATTTTAATCCGGAGGGCTGTATGCATCCATACCACGCGGGAGACCTTCCTCCGCTTTTTGAATGGAACGGCCGGGCATATATGGCGGTGCTTACCGGACGTTTCAGTGTGTCTGACATAGTGGGGCGTACGGTTATCATACACAGCGCCCCGGACAATTTCAGGACACAGCCCTCGGGAGATTCCGGCAGCAGGATTGCCTGCGGCGTTATCCGGCGAGTCGGGGCATAGTATGCCCTGTTTGGGGGATAATGCGGAAGAAGGGGTGAATACAAATGAGACAAAAAACAAACCGGCCCGCCGGCGGCAGCGGAAAGGACAAAGACGAGATGGATAGGCACATTTCCGACGCATATCCGGAGATAGACAACGACCTTGCCCGGGACAATCTGGAAAACGATTTGCCTGCCGCAGAGCTTGAGGATATGTAAAAGCCGAAAAGTCCCCGGCAAAAGCCGGGGACTTTTACATAATATAAATGTAATTATGCTTTTTCTATTGCGTCGGCCATGGGGCTCAGCCAGTCGCCCTCAAAAAGTTCGATAAGGCCCTGGTCGCAGGCGGCGGCAAGCTTCGGGTCTATCGGGAGCCGGGCGATGTTCTTGATGCCGTGCTTAGCGGCAACATCCTCAAGGTGGCTCTCGCCGTAGATCCTGTGCTTTTCACCGCAGGACGGGCACTCAAAGTATGACATATTCTCAACCAGACCGAGGATTGGGATGTTCATCATTTCAGCCATCTTGACGGCCTTCTCCACTATGACGGAGACAAGCTCCTGAGGAGAGGTGACGATAACTATGCCATCCACAGGGATGGACTGGAAGACTGTCAGCGGCACGTCACCGGTTCCTGGGGGCATATCAATGAACATATAGTCCACGTCTCCCCAGACTACCTCCTTCCAGAACTGCTGTACCACGCCGCCTATGATAGGCCCGCGCCAAACTACCGGGTCTTCAGGGTTATCCAGCAGCAGGTTCATGGACATGACGCCAATGCCGGTCTTGGACTGGACGGGGAACATACCGATCTCGCTGCCTGATGCGCGCTCGTTTATACCGAAGGCCTTGGGGACGGAAGGGCCGGTTATATCCGCGTCCATTATCGCCGTATTAAGCCCCCGGCGGTTCATCTCCACCGCCAGAAGCGAGGTGACTAAGGATTTGCCGACGCCGCCCTTACCGGAGACAACGGCGATCACTTTTTTAATATGGGACATCTCATGAGGAGCCTCAAGGAAGCTCTCAGGAGAAGACTTCTCAGGCTGCTCACGGCTCTGACAGGCCGCTCCGCAGGTGGAGCAGTCGTGGGTACATTCTTCGCTCATTATAAAAAACCTCCAAGGAAATTTAATTACTATTTTTGAATATATTTAAATATTATTCCTTTTGGCCTTTTTAGTCAATCATTTTATTTTATCAGCACGCGAATTTATGCCGTATTTATGAGGGTTACATAATATTCCGAAAAGGTTGTTGCAAAAAAAGCCATGCGATGCTATAATTTCTAAATGAAATAAGACAATTTCGGGCATACTTTTTGTGAGCCTATCAATCAAAATGACTAACAGGAAGGTGAGCCTTTGACTAAGTATATTATCAAAGGTGGGAAACCGCTCAGCGGAGAGATCGAGATCAGCGGTGCAAAGAATGCCGCTGTTGCAATAATTCCGGCGGCGCTTTTGGTGGACGGAGTATGCCGCATTGAGAATATCCCCCAGATATCGGATGTTACTATGCTGCTTAATATCCTCAGACGCATGGGGGCCAGTATAAGGACAGTTGACAAGCACACTATGGATATCGACTGCTCAGGCATTAAAGAGGCCCGGGCGGACTTTGACATGATGCGGCGCATACGTGCGTCATATTACCTCATCGGGGCGCTCCTTGGAAAATTCGGGGAGGCCGTTGTGGCCATGCCGGGCGGATGCAATTTTGGAGGAGTGCGGCCCATCGACCAGCACGTAAAGGGATTTGAGGCCATGGGTGCGACGATCGAGGTTAAAAACGGTCTTGTTTGTGCGCAGGCCCCCGGGGGAAAGCTGCACGGAGCAGAGATATATCTTGATGTAGTGTCGGTGGGAGCTACGATAAACCTGATGCTGGCGGCGGTGTTTGCCGAGGGCGTCACGGTTATAGAAAACGTCGCAAGAGAGCCGCATATAGTTGATGTGGCAAACTTTTTAAACTCCATGGGCGCGGACGTTCGAGGCGCCGGTACCAACGTAATAAAAATACGCGGCGTGGAGAGCCTCAGGGGCGGCTTTTACTCGATAATACCTGACCAGATAGAGGCTGGGACATATATGACGGCCGTTGCGGGAACAGGCGGCCAGCTGCTAATTAAAAACGTGATCCCGAAGCATATGAACTGCATCTCCGGAAAGCTGGAGGAGATGGGCGTCACCATAACCGAGGGGGAGGATTGCCTTCTCGTACGTCGGGATAAGCCGCTGCGCTCCACCAATGTAAAGACCCAGCCTTACCCGGGCTTCCCAACGGATATGCAGCCCCAGATAGCTACGGTCCTATGCCTTGCGCGGGGTATTTCCAAAATAACCGAGGGTGTTTGGGACAGCCGCTATAAATATGCGGACGAGCTTCTGAAAATGGGTGCGTCCATTCAAGTGGACGGCCGTGTGGCGATAATTGAGGGTGTTGAGGCGCTTACGGGCGCCCCCTTAAAGGCGTGGGATCTCCGTGCCGGTGCGGCCATGGTGATAGCCGGACTCTGCGCCAATGGTGTCACTGAGGTGGAGGGCGTAGATTACATTGAGCGAGGCTATGAGGAGATAGTTGAGAAGCTCCAAAATGTTGGAGCTGATATTCAGTGCGTGGATATACCTGAGATAGAGGAAGAGAACGGAATAAAACGTATCGGATGAAAAACCGGGGGGACTGTGTCCCCCGGTTTTTTTAAAACAGAAAGTGACAGAAAAGACTTTGCGGGCGAATTATAATCATGCTTGATATAAACCTTATATGCGTTGGAAAGCTGAAGGAAAAATTCTATATTGACGCCGCCGCGGAATACATAAAGCGCCTGGGTGCATACTGCCGCGTATCTGTCGTGGAGCTTGCGGAGGTGCGAAAAAGCCAGGAACCGTCTGAGAAGGAAAAATCAGCCGCCCTTTTTCGGGAGGCCGAGTCCATAAGGGCCGCTATCCCCAAGGGAGCGGCGGTGATAGCCATGTGCATCGAGGGGAAGGAGCTTTCTTCCACAGAGTTTTCGGAGCTGATAGGCGGGTGTTTGGGCTCCGGCAGCTCCAAGCTGTGCTTTATAATCGGCGGCTCGGATGGGCTTCATGACAGCGTAAAAGCTTTGGCGACTGTAAAAATGTCGATGTCACCCATGACTTTCCCGCATCATCTGGCTCGGGTGATGCTTTTAGAGCAGATATATAGGGCCTTTTCCATTATGAACGGCGGTAAATACCACAAATGAAAGGAGCTGTGCTATGGGTGCAAAGGGATCCTGGGAGTTTAGCATAGAGAGGGGCATAATCGGTAAATGGCCCAAGGACGAGAAGGGTGAGTTGGTCCCGCCTGCGTTTCTCGAGCTTATAGGCGGCAGCCCAATTGACCTTGGGATGGAGCGGCGTATGCTTGAGGCCTACGGAATAGCCACCGTATGCCGGTATCCCAACGACGGGGAGCTGGGTAAGGTGGTTCTGGGCAGCGCCGGAGGAGGAGCCGAGATTTTTGTGCCGGAGACACTGCTGGAGGATGCAAAAAATATCATAAGCAGCGGACCATCAGAGGAGTTTCCGGAGGAAATAAATGAGGAGGAAGAGTAAATGGATTATCGCACTGAATACGAAAGATGGGCGAAATGCCCGGACCTGACGGAGAGCGACCGAAAGGAGCTTGCGGACATAGCGGGGGATGATAAGGAGATAGAGAGCCGTTTCTGCGACTACCTTGAATTCGGAACCGCTGGACTTCGCGGGACTATGGCCGTAGGCATTAACAGGATGAATGTCTATGTTATCCGCCACACCACTCAGGCCTTTGCCCAGGTGGTGCTGGAGGAGGGTAAAGAGGCCATCAAGGCCGGCGTCGCGGTCTGCTATGACTGCCGCAACTACAGTGCGGAGTTTGCCCGGGAGGCCGCCTGCGTCATGGCGGCAAACGGTATAAACGTCAGACTGTTTGAGGGGATGCGCCCCACGCCTGAGCTCTCCTTTGCCATACGTGAGTACGGCTGCACCGCGGGCATAAATATCACCGCCAGCCACAACCCCAAGGAGTATAACGGCTATAAGGTTTACTGGTCCGACGGCGCACAGCTGCCGCCCCAGCACGCCTCTGCGGTGGCGGACAAGATGAAAAAGCTGGATGTGTTCGCTTCTGTCAAGAGCATGGACTATGACGAGGCGGTAAGCTCCGGACTTATCACCATCATGGGCAAGGAAACAGACGAGAAATTCCTTGAGAATGTCATGGCCCAGCGCAATGACCCCGCGGTCATAGAAAAGGCGGCAGATACATTTAAAATGGTATACACCCCATTCCACGGCACCGGCCGGGAGCTTATTCCCGAGGCTCTGCGCCGTCTGGGGCTTAAGCACATATACTGCGTGGAGGAGCAGATGATACCGGATGGGGACTTCCCGACGGTAGCCTCCCCAAATCCGGAAAATCCCGAGGGATTCCATCTGGCCATAAAGCTTGCCGATAAGCTGGGCGCCGATTTTATCCTAGGCTCCGATCCGGATGCTGACCGCGTAGGCATCATGGTGCGCGACCATGAGGGAAAGTTCGTTCCCTTCACCGGGAACCAGACGGGAGTGCTTCTTCTGGACTATGTCATCGGCGCAAAGCAGCGCGCAGGTACGATGCCTGAGAATCCCGTGGCGCTCAAGACGATCGTCACCACTGAGATGGCCAGAGCCGTTGCGGAAAAAAACGGCGTACAGTGCTTTGACACCTTCACCGGCTTTAAGTTCATAGCGGAGAAGAAGAACGCCCTTGAGAGCGCGGGAGAGGGCAAGGTGATCTTTTCCTTTGAGGAGTCCTATGGCTATATGCTGGGGGACTATGTCCGCGATAAGGACGCCGTCACCGCGGCAATGCTGATCTCTGAAATGGCGGCGTGGTATTCCAATCAGGGTGTCGGACTCTATGACGCGCTTCAGGCGCTCTATGTAAAGTACGGAGCCCACCTTGAAAAGACCCTTAATCTGGTAATGCCGGGACTTGACGGCGTGCGGAAGATGAAGGCCCTTATGGATGGCCTTAGGGCAGATCCCCCTGCCAGCATCGGCGGCACTAAAGTAAAGAAGCTGCGCGATTACCTCAGCGGGACTGAAAAGGACAACGCTACGGGCCAGGTGCAGGATATGGAGCTGAAGGACTCCAACGTTCTATCCTTCATCATGGAGGACGGCACCGTCGTTCTCGTCCGTCCCTCGGGGACAGAGCCTAAGGTCAAGGTATACGTCCTCTGCAGAGGCGAGAGCATCGAAGAGTGCCAAAGCAAGATATCGGGCTACGCCAAGTGGGCCGACAGCCTCAAATAAAGCTTAAAAATCTGGAACAAAGCGCCGGAGCTTTTTGTCTTATTTAACGTAAGATAAATAGCCCCGGCGTTTTTATGCGCCATAAAAAGGAGGAGAAAATGAAAAAAGGCACACTTAAAAAGCTTGCCGCGCTCGCCTTGGCTGCGGGCATGACCGTATCCTGCGCCGCCTGCGCGGCAAAGCAGGCGGAGGAGCCTGCTGAGCTTACCGCAAGCCTGACAGCCCGTACGGTAACGGCAGACGAGCAGGACTGCGCGGGTGTTAACAATTTCGGCACGGAGCTTCTAAGACGCGCCGCCGGGAGGGATACAAACCCCGTGATATCTCCGCTCTCGGCCTATCTGGCGCTGGGTATGACGATGAACGGAGCGGGAGGGGACACACTCTCGGAATTTTCCGCAGTATTGGGAGGAGATAACGGCTATGTTAATACCCTCTCCTCCTATATCACACAGTCCCTGGAGGAGACAAAAGGCAGCACGATATTAAATATTGCAAATTCCGCATGGGTCGATACCCAGGCGAACATCTATGAGAGCTTCCTTGAGGATGCGCTGGATTATTACGGGGCGCAGGTATTCAGCGCGGACCTTGACACCGGGGAGGCCCGCAAAGCAATAAACTCCTGGACTGAGGAGCATACCCAGGGGCTTATACCGGAGCTTTTGGAGGAGAATCTGAGCCAGTACACCGTGCTCGCGCTCATAAATACGCTCTATATGAAGGCAAAGTGGCAGACAACATTTAAATATGAGGCGACTTATGACCAGGTGTTTTATAGGGAGGGCGCCGGCGAGGTGACGGTTCCGTTTATGCACTCCGGGATAGCGCAGCGGGATTATATAAACACCGGTGACGTTGAGGGGGTAATATTGCCCTATGACGACGGAAGGCTGGCGCTGACGATCCTGCGCCCGGCGGAAGGAAACACGGTCCGCGGGTATCTGGAGACGCTGACCTCCGGCAAGCTTTCCGATATCATAGCCGGGGCAAAGAGCACGAGTGTCAGGCTCTCCATGCCGAAGTTCCAAATAGAGTATTCGCTTTTTTTGAACGACATCCTCGCCGCCATGGGGCTTGAGAGCGCTTTTGACCCGGACTCGGCCGACTTTTCCCGTATGGGAGAGAGCCGGTACGAGGATGGCAACATCTATATATCAATGGCGCTCCAGAAGGTGAAGATAATTGTGGATGAGGAGGGCACTGAGGCCGCCGCGGCGACGATAATCGCGGCAGGAGATGGCGCGTCGATGATGCCGGATAAATACATCGAGCTTACCCTTGACAGCCCGTTTATCTATGCGGTGACGGATCTGGAGACCGGTGCGGTACTGTTTATGGGCGTGCTTGACGACCCGTCATAAGAGCCAGATTACGATAATGCAGAGCGGGATTATACCGCTCTGCATTGTTTTTACGGAGAATAAAGCTGTCAGATCAAAAGTGTTCCGCTTTGCGGAGCTTGCGAAACTCGCGGCGCTTTTGGGCCTCCATATACTCGCGCTGATCTTCCTCCGTCTCCGGGATCACAGGCGGCACGGGAGTGGGATTTCCCTCATCGTCCAGCGCCACAAGGACAAGATAGGCCTTGTTGATGGGCTTCCGGGAGCCGTCAAGGTTCTCCAGATACGTCTTGACGCAGACCTCCATGGAGGTGCGCCCCGCGTAGGTGATATAGCCGGAGAGAATAATGGTGTCATTGGCGAAGGCGGGCGCTCTGAATTGCAGGTTATCCACGGCGGCGGTTGTGACGTTCCTGCCTGAGTGGCGGCGGGCGACCACCGCCGCAACCACGTCTATCCACTCCATAAGCTTTCCACCGAACAGGCGGTTAAAGCCGTTTATGGAGTTGAGCGTCAATATCTGCACCTGCTCTGTGCGGGAGAAGGATACGGGTTTTCCGGAAATTACAGGTTCCATAATTTTGACCTCTTATCAGTTTACTAGATTTTTAAGCTCGCCTTTTAGGTATGAGCGCAGGTTGTCTGCGGCGATATCCATGACGCGCTGGCGGCATGAGCGGGGCGCCCATGCGATGTGCGGGGTTATAAAGCAGTTTCTGGCTTTGAGCAGAGGGTTTTCAGGGGTGATCGGCTCCTTTGATACCACATCCACTCCCGCGGCGTACACCTTGCCGGAATCGAGGGCCTCTTTAAGAGCGGCCTCGTCAACAAGCCCGCCCCGGCCGGTGTTCAGGATTATTACGCCGTCGCGCATCTTAGCTATGCTCCCGGCGTTTATTATCTCCTTAGTCTCCGGCTTTAAAGGACAGTGCAGGGATATTACGTCGCTTTGGGCGAGAAGCTCGTCTAAGGAGACATACTCCCCTATGGCGCGGCCCTCCTCCGTTTCCCGGCTGCCCGACGCGAGGACGTTCATACCCATGGCACGGGCTATGCGCCCCACAGCCCTGCCTATATTGCCAAAGCCGATTATACCTAAGGTATGCCCCGAAAGCTCGATCAGCGGATGCTCCCAGTAACAGAAATCAACGCTTCGCTCCCAACTGCCCTCGTGAACGGACTGGCTGTGGAGCCCCACGCCGGAGCAGATCTCCAAAAGCAGCGCTATTGTAAACTGCGCCACGGCATCTGTGCTATAGGACGGGACGTTTGTGACGGGTATGTTAAGCTCCCGGGCGTGGGCGCAGTCGGCCACGTCTGTCCCGGTGGACAGCAGGCCGATATATTTTATGGAGGGACAGGCATCCAGAATCGCGGCGCTGAGCGGCGTCTTGTTTGTGATGACGATCTCCGCCGTTCCGATGCGGCTTATTATCTCCTGCTCGTCAGATTTATCCGTGCGGTCATAGACAGTGAGGCTGCCGAATTTGCTGAAGCCCTCCCAGCTCAGGTCGCCGGGGTTTTCGGTGTGGCCGTCGAGTACGACTATATCCATTATGATTATCTCCTTTTTTGGGATTATGTTTCACTGGCGCTCTTGACACAAAAGCGCCGGGACAATATTATATTACCATCGCGGCGCTATGAGATCAGGCCGCAGGGAAGGTTTTTATGAGCTTTATTTGTATGGAATGTCCCCGCCGGTGCGGGGCGTTAAGGGATGATACATCAGGCTCCGGCTTTTGCGGGGAGGGAACGGATGCGCGCATTGCCCGGGCGGCCCCGCATTTCTGGGAGGAGCCTCCCGTAAGCGGTGAGCGCGGCAGCGGAACTGTGTTTTTTACCGGCTGCAATTTAAGATGTGTCTATTGCCAGAACAGCACAATATCCTGCGGCGGTGTGGGAAAGACGGTCACACCGGAAAAGCTGAGGGATATATACCTGTCCCTTATAGACAAGGGCGTTCACAATATTAATCTTGTAACCGCGTCGCATTTTTCGGACGCGGTCATAGAATCCCTGGAAAAGCCGCTGCCCGTGCCTGTGGTATGGAACAGCAGCGGATATGAGAGCGTTGAGACGCTTAAAAGGCTTGAGGGGAAGGTGCAGGTCTATCTGCCGGATATGAAGTATTCAAGCTCCACCACGGCGGCAAAATATTCCCGCGCTCCGGACTACCCCGAGACTGCAAAGCGCGCCATACTTGAGATGTTCCGCCAGAGGGGAGGATATGTCCTTGACGGCGACGGCCTTATAAAGAGCGGGGTAATTATACGCCATCTGGTTCTTCCGGGAAATCTTGAAAATACCTTTGGCGTTATAGACTGGGTATCGGAGAGCTTCCTGCCGGGCGGCGTGCTGTTCTCCCTGATGAGCCAGTACACCCCGGCGGGGCGGGCGGCGGAATTTCCGGAGCTTAACCGGAGACTGTCGAAGGAGGAATACGCTGCGGCCATGGAATATATGGAGCGCTCCGGTATCGAGGATGGCTTCTTTCAGGAGCTTTCATCAGCTAAGGAGGAATACACGCCGGACTTTGATCTGACCGGGTGCGATATTTAGCTTACAGCCGTTTTATCTCCATTGCGGAGTAATTATCGTATATATCAAAGCCGAATTTTTTATAAAAAGGTATGGTGGCGGGATCGGAAGGCATTATTTTAATATAGAGCAGGCCGCTGTACTTTGCCATTATCCGCTCCATAAGCTCCCGTCCTATGCTAAGTCCCTGATACTCAGGGTCCACAAGCAGGTAATGAAGCAGCGCTACGGTCTCGCCGTCATCTATCCCGCGTACTAAACCCACGAGCTTATCGCCGTCCCACGCGCTTATGACCTGTGAGGAATTCCGAAGCCCCCGCTGCAGCCTGCCCGGGTATCTTCCGGACTCCCAGTTCACAGACAAAAAAAGCCGCTCAAGCTCCGCTGCGGTGAATTCCTTTGTCTCCTTATATGTTATCATATGTTATCTCCGTAAAATCAAAATAATTATACTTTTCTTGCGGGTATTATACAGCATAAATTGTGCCTGCGCCATATATAAATAGTATAAAAAGTTCAGACCGGTCCGATTACATTCGGACCGGTCTGAATTATGCCGTCAGGGAGCTCCACGCAGACGGTGGTTTTCAAGGAACACCTCAATGACTTGGGCGAATTGGTTAAACAGATTAAGCTGGCTTGGCACCCAGACGCGCTGGAAAACGCAGTCATCGATACCTATGAAGCTGAGGCCCCTGTGTGTCGCGAACACCTTGTGTACCATACATTTTATCCCTTGGGGAGCCACTATGTTATAGAGATCGTTAGGAAGAGAACGGATATCATTGCAGAAGAAAAGTCCGTTTGCGGAATTGGCTGAGTCAAAATACGTCTTCAGATGGCGCAGGGGCAGCATGGAGAGGTTCTTTTTCTCCGAATTTATGCCAGCGGCGCACCATTCGTAGGTGTTGGAGACATGCTCGCCATCCTCCAGCGTCTCAAATATATAAACGCGGCTTGCATCGAATTTCTGACCGATAACGGCCAATAGCTGCTCAAGGGACTTATCGAAATCCTCGCCGCCATAGAGCATATTGAAGGAGTAGTCAGTAATACTCCCAAGGGGGGATTCCGGGGCGCGGTCGGAATCGATAGCCGTGCGCCGCCCATGGGGATTTTCCGATAGCCTAACCATGGATTCGTTATAGATGACGACATTGTTTTTGCCTGAGGTCTTTGCCTGATACAGCGCAGAATCAGCCTTTTCATAAAGCTCACCAAACTCCCTTCCGTGGGAGGGCGATACCGCAATGCCCATGCTGCAGGTTATACTGCTGTTTATTTTAAGGTGAGAGCTTATTTTGGATATGCTGTCCAGCACACCGCGGAGCTTCATCTCGATGAGATCCATGTCTGAGATATCCTTAATAAGAATCATCATCTCATCCCCGCCCACACGGCCTACGGCGTCTGTTGCGCGGAAGGACCGACGGAGGATGCCTGCAATATCAATGAGCACCGTATCGGCAGTGAAATGCCCGTAAAGCTCGTTTATATCCCGGAAGTTGTCAATATCCATTATGACCAGCGCGGACATTTCAGTCCCCGCCGTGCGGAAGTGCCTCATGCAGTGGTCCTGAAAGGCCATACGGTTTAACAGTCCTGTGAGTGAGTCGTTTTCAGCCTTGGTTTTAAGTGATTCCACGCTCCGCTGGATGGTTGATATATTTGAGAGAACACACAGGTATTCCCCGCCGTTGTCCGGAAAATATGTGTTGTTCTCAAGTACCCATATGAAAGAGCCGTCCTTGCGCATGAGCCGGTACTCCACCTCAGAGTGGCGGGTGGGCTGAGAGCCGGAGATCCCCTCGCGTATGGCCTTAAGGTCCTCCGGTTCTATAAGGGCGGCGATGCTGCCGCCTAACAGCTCGTCCAGCTCACGGCGGTTGTAGCCTGTCATCTCAAGGAACTTGTCGTTCACATATATGGCGGTGAAGCGGTCGTCATTTTTGCAGCGGAATACTCCGCCCGGGATCGCATCCAGAAGCTCTTGATTGCAGAAGCAGGTGTTTTCCATATCAGTCACCGATACTTTATATCCTAACAAATACTACCAAATATACTTGATATGATATTATAGAATGATTTAAATGCTCTTGTCCATAGCAAAAGACCGCTGTTTTATGAATAATTTTTCAAGGTTAAATGCCAATAACTTTTTTCGGAGAATTTTTCTTGTTTGTAACCTTCATGTAACATTACGGGAGTAAAATCAGTAATAAAGCGGGCACAAAAAATTTAGTCGAAAAAAGCTTGAAATTCTCTATTTGTAACCGTGATGTAACCTTGAGAGGTTATAGTAAGGGTGTACAACAAAAAATCTGTTGGGATGTATGAATCGAGGCGATCAAATGACCACAAATAGCTTTATTCCTATGGAGATGAAGACCTGCGTCATTAAGGTTGAGTCTTATGAGCATAAGATACTTCAGGGAACGCTGTATAATCCGCATTTTTCAGCTGAGGTACAGTTTAAAAGCTCCACGGAGCTTTTTATGCTGATGGACGGTCTGTTCGATGACCTTAAATTCCCCCAGCGGACGATGAAGCAGCGCACCTTCACAGAGGAGGCCGCATCTCCTCAGCCCAGCGCTCAAGAAGAAATTCAAGCCAAGCCCCCCCTTGCGACCTTTAAGCTCAACGTCCAGTTCCGTCAAAACGCAAGCTGGCAGGGCACTCTGTATTGGCTTGATAAAAAGACGGAGGCAAGCTTCCGAAGCGTTTTGGAGCTTACTTACCTTATGGACAGCGCTATTACAGACGCAGGAGGAGAGAGCCGGTAAAGAAAAATTATATTAGGAAATAAAAATCGTAAAAAAAGGCTAAAAGTAACCCAGATGTAACCTTTGTGTTGTATAGTGTAGTCAAGCAAAAGAAAAAAGCGGATATCCGCTTCCTGTTATGCAGAGCATAACAGAAGGAAAGAGTGAAGAAATCCCAAAAAGGCAAACCGCGGGAAACTGCGGGACGCAAAGCCAAGGGGTCTAAGGTCGGAAAATTACGGCGACTATGACAGCCCGGCCGCTGAGATTACGTTCAAAATTGAAAGGAGAACGAAATCATGGCAAAACTAAGAAAAATTTTAGCTATCGTCCTTGCAGTTGTAATGATTACCTCTGTTTGCGGCATCAGCGCATTGGCAGACAAGCAGGGCGGCGGCGGATACGATCAGCCGGGCGGCGGCAGCTACTCAGTTGATCACGTTGACATAGCAAAAGATGACTCAGCTAATAGCGTAGCAGTACCAAATTCTGCCTCCGTTGTTGTTACGTTGGCGGACGGTTCTATCACTACCCTTAAACAGAGCGGCACCTCTACCGGCAATGGTGGTGAAGCCCAGTGGCGTTATACCTTCAATAATGGAAGCAGAGGCTATTATATAGAAGACACTTCTGATACCAATTCTAAGAGGATAGTTTCAGTAACGGTAAAATACGAAGTAGATGGTCAGGGTTATACTTGTGTCATCAGCGGCTTCTCTGCTCTTAAAGCTGGCATAGATAACTGCCCGGGCAAAAACGGACTTGATATTGCCGTTCTCGGTTCCGCAGACACAGATTATTACTTCTATAAAGTTGTCTATGAATTTTATAAAGACAATACACTTTATTACACTGATAGCTCCGATACCGTTCATCAGGTAGAAGAAAATAAGGTCTCCGTAACTCCTGCGTCTTCAAAAAGCTATGAAGACCTTTCCTACAATCTTTCAACTGAAAGCTCAGTTTATAATAATGTTGATATTAGTTCCAGCAAAAATGTCGCCACAAAGTTTGTAACCATTACTATTCGCTATGACTATACTACTCCTGATCCCGAGCCCGAAATGGAGGAGTGGACCATCACCCACAAATACTACCTTAACGGCACTACTTTAGAGGGTAGCACAAGCGCCACCGTCAATGTTGAAGCAGGTAAGACTCCCGAACATAGCGCTGTCACCGAATACAACGGTAATGTCTACACGCAGCAAGGCAATGCAGTGGTCGACACGGGCGCTAAAACGATCACTTACACCTATAATCGCACCACCCCTGCACCCGAGCCCGAAATGGAGGAGTGGACCATCACCCACAAATACTACCTTAACGGCACTACTTTAGAGGGTAGCACAAGCGCCACCGTCAATGTTGAAGCAGGTAAGACTCCCGAACATAGCGCTGTCACCGAATACAACGGTAATGTCTACACGCAGCAAGGCAATGCAGTGGTCGACACGGGCGCTAAAACGATCACTTATACCTATAACCGCACCACCCCTGCACCCGAGCCGACTCCCGATCCGATACCCACTCCGTCAAGCTACACTCTTACGGTTAAGTACGTTGACGAGGACGGCAGCGAAATAGCGGCTTCCGACGTGAGCAGCCGTACCGCAGGTACAGCTTACTCCACCAGCGCGAAGGAAATTGAAGGTTATACCTTCAAAGAGTGGGATAACAGCAGCGACGCAGTCAGCGGATATATGACCTCCGGCAAGACTGTAGTTTACATCTACACCGCTTCTGAAGAAGATATCTCCGACGAGGATATCCCGCTTGACCCGGCAGCTCCTGACGGCGACGAAGAGATTGATATCCCCGATGAGGACGCTCCTCTTGATGATTCTCCGAAGACCGGCGATGACAGCATATCCCTCACTGCCCTCTGGTGCCTGTTTATACTCAGCGGCCTTGGGCTTTTCACTCTGGCAATCACCAGTAAAAAGCATGGTAAGCACCAGAAGTAAGGAAAAAGAATAGACGATTGTAAGATTAATCATAAAAGGCTCCCTTTCCGTAAGGGAGCCTTTTTGATGTATTAATAATAAAGTTTATCTTCAACGCCTTGAAATGGAGGGCGGCAGCCTTTATAATGTAAAAAGTTATATTTTAAAATACGTCGGATTTGGAGGCGGAATATGGATCAGAGAACTTTGGCGTTTATAAATCTGCACGCTGTCCTTGGCGGACTTGTGCGGCTGTGCGAGCTTGACGATGAGGCCGGAAAGCTCATTGAGGGCAAGGATGTTTCCGTGGGCTTCTCTGTAAAGAACGGCCCGGAGGGGACGCTCATATTCAAAGACGGAAAGTGCTCGTTTAAAAGGGGAACCGAGGGATGTATGGTGAAGCTGCCGTTTTCCAGCCCCGAGAAGTTCAACGGTCTTATTAATGGCACCGTCACACCCATACCCAGCAAGGGCTTTACGAAAATAAGCTTTCTGCTTAAAGAGTTTACCCAGCTCACGGACATGCTTACCAAGTACCTGCGCCCGGAGCCGGAGGCCCTTAAGGACGAGCGGTTTTTTAATATCAGCACCACGATAATGTTCCATCTGATACTCGACGCCGTGTCTCAGGTTGGCAACGAGGATAAGGTCGGCCGCGCCAGCGCAGGCTACATCGTCGACGGCGATGTTAAGCTGGGTATTGACGGAGGTCCCGTGGGCTTTATCAGGGTAAAAAACCACAGGATGCGGGCATACCACCAGGCTCCCGAAAACTTTATGTCCTATATGGAGTTTGCGGATATGCACACCGCCCGGGACCTGTTTGATGGCAATGTAAACGCAGTTTCCTGCGTTGGGCAGGGGGTTGTGCGTATCGGCGGCATGATATCTCAGGTGGACAACATAAACCGAATGCTCGACCGTGTGGCCATCTATCTTGCGTGAGGTGATAAATATGAGAAAAACTTACGAATATCCCAAGAGCCGCGCTGCATTTGAGCGTGCTTGTAAAATAATCCCATCAGGAATATATGGGCATCAGGGTCCTGCGGAGGGCTGCTATGTGCCGGTAGAGGCGTTCCCGCTCTACTCCTCAAGGGCGCAGGGCAGCTATTTGTGGGATTTGGATGGAAATAAATTCATAGATTATATGTGCGCCTATGGCCCTAATGTGCTGGGCTATCATGATCCGGATGTGGATGAGGCCGCGGCAAAGCAGCGGGAGATATCCGACTGCACGACCCTGCCAAATCCCATAATGATCGATTTTGCTGACCTTTTGGTTGAGACCGTCTCCTGCGCCGATTGGGCGTTCTTCGCAAAGAACGGCAACGACGTGACCACCGCTGCGGTCATGACGGCCCGCGCCTACACCCACAGGAAGAAGATAGTGTTCTTTAAAGGCTACTACCACGGAGTATCACCCTGGACACAGAAGATAGACTACGCCGGGATCATCGAGGAGGACGTCAGGAATAACCTGTACGTCACATGGAACGATTACGATGAGCTGGAGCGCGTGTTCACGGAGAACAAGGGGCAGATAGCAGCGGTCATCGCTCAGCCCTATATGCACGGCAACTTCGCGGATAACGAGCTCCCCGCCGAGGGCTTCTGGGCAAAGACGAGGAAGCTCTGCGACGATAACGGCACTGTGCTTATAATTGACGATGTGCGCGCGGGCTTCCGCCTTGATATCGCCGGATCAGATCACTACTTTGGTTTTGAGGCTGACCTTATATGCTTCTGCAAGGCGCTGGCAAACGGCTACAATGTCTCGGCACTGTGCGGAAAGGAGTTTCTCAAAAACTCCGTATCCAGCCTCTCGTTCACGGGCAGCTACTGGATGAGCGCGGTGCCTTTCGCCGCCGGGATCGCCTGCATACAGAAGATGAAGAGGCTGGGGATGCCCAGGCTTCTTATCGACAAGGGTGAAAAGCTTAAAACGGGGCTTATTGATACGGCAAAAAAATACGGCTTTGACCTTCATGTGTCGGGAGTACCCTCGCTGTTCTATTTGAGGATAGCCGATGACCCGTCGCTTATGCTCCATCAGGAGTGGATCGCTGAGTGCGTAAAGCGCGGCGTGTTCTTCACAAACCACCACAACCACTTCATAAACGCGTCGCTGACAGATGCGGATATCGCGGAGACGATCGAGATTGCCGACGAGGCCTTCTCGGTTGTACGCGACAGACATTCTTAAAAAAACTTGACCGGGAAGCTTAAGCTTCCCGGTCTTTTATTTTTCTCGGTAGAGATCGCCTTATTCCGCGTCTTTATTTTGCCCTCGTGTCGCAGTAGATGCAGCGGTATACACCGTGCTCCGGGTCTGTAAGGCGGAATATCTGGGGAAGCTCCTGCTCGATGGAGCTTATGCAGCGGGGATTGGAGCAGGTGACGATATCTGTGAGCTTCTCGGGAAGCTCCGGGTGACGCTTTTCGGTGCGCTCGCCGTTCCTGATTATATTTACCGTTATACCGGGGTCGATATAGCCGAGAATATCCCAGTTCAGCTCTATTATCTCGTTTACCTTTATGATATCCTTCCTGCCGCGCTTTTCGCTCGCCGCATTTTTGATGAGCGCCACCTCGCAGGAGAGCTTGTCAAGCTCCAGATATTTATAAAGCTCCATGCCGCGCCCCGCGGGGATGTGGTCTATCACTATTCCGTCGACTATGTTTCCTATAAGCATCTTATTGCACCCCCAGAAGCTTTAAAATCAGCGCCATGCGTATATATTTGCCGTTCAAAACCTGCTTAAAGTAGCAGGCGCGGGGATCCGAGTCTATGGCGGTGGAGATCTCGTTTACGCGGGGCAGTGGGTGGAGTATGGACATATCCGCTTTCGCGGTCTTAAGCTTGTCCGTTGTGAGGATGTAGGTGTCCTTAAGACGGGCGTAATCATCCTCGCTTACGAACCGCTCGCGCTGCACCCTTGTCATGTAGAGGATGTCCAGCTGGGGCATCGCCTCCGAGAGGGACTCCGTCTCGCGGTATTTGACTTCACGCTTGTCGAGAATGTCGGTTTTGACGCTCTCGGGTAATTTAAGCTCCTCCGGAGCTATGAGTACAAAGTCCACATCATCATAGCGGCTCATTGCACCGATGAGGGAGTGGACGGTTCTGCCGAATTTCAGGTCTCCGCAGCAGCCGACGGTCATGTGGTCGAGCCTGCCCTTCTCGCGCTTTATGGTGAGAAGATCCGTTAGGGTCTGGGTGGGGTGGTAGTGGCCGCCGTCACCGGCGTTGATCACAGGGATAGAGGCGTACATATCCGCCACCATGGGAGCTCCCTCCTTGGGATGGCGCATGGCTATTATGTCCGCGAAGCAGCTGATGACCCGCGCAGTGTCAGCCACGCTCTCACCCTTTGAGGCAGAGCTTGATTGGGCCTCCGAAAAGCCGAGAACGCTGCCGCCAAGCTCCAGCATCGCCGCCTCAAAGGACAGGCGAGTGCGGGTGGAAGGCTCGTAAAAAAGTGTGGCGATCTTCTTCCCGCGGCACTTTTCAGAATATTTTCCCGGGTTTGAGATTATGTCCTCGGCGGTGGCGATAAGCTGATCAATCTCGCCGGTGGTGAGCTGCTGTATATCTATAAGCCCGTTCATTTTGTGCCTCCTATCCAGCTCTCGTCTGCGGGGTTGTTACGGAAGGCGATGAGACGCTGTATATCTGATTCGGGAATATAGCCCTCTTCCGCCGCCACCTGAGCCACCGTGTCAAAGTCGGTAAGGCTCACGGCCTTTACGTTTGCTGCGGCAAGGCGCTCAAGGCCCTTCTTCATGCCGTAGGTGAAGATGCACACAATGCCCAGCACCTCGGCCCCCTCCTCCCGGAGGGCGTCCACAACCTCAAGTACGCTGCCGCCAGTGGAGATGAGGTCCTCAACGACTACGACCTTCTCACCCCGCTCCAGCTTACCCTCAATACGGTTCTGCCTGCCGTGGTCCTTGTTTCCGGAGCGGACATAGCCCATGGGAAGGCCCATTATATGGGCGGTTATGGCCGCGTGGGCGATACCTGCGGTGCTGGTACCCATAAGGGCCTCCGCCTCAGGGAAGTTTTCCTTTATGAGAGCCGCCAAGCCGTTTTCAACATCGCAGCGGACATCGTTATCGGAAAGGGTCAGGCGGTTGTCACAATAGACCGGGCTTTTTATGCCGCTGGCCCAAATAAATGGCTCCTCTGGTCTGAAAAATACGGCCTTTATTTTAAGAAGATCCTTTGCAATTTGCTTTTTCATTTTGTACCTCCAACAAATTCTTCCATACAGCGCCTGTATGCGGCCACGGGGTCGGACACCGCTGTTATCGGCCTGCCGACCACTATGTAATCGGAGCCGATCCTGTTTGCCTCCGCCGGGGTCATTACCCGTTTCTGGTCGCCCACATCGCCGTCGGCAAAGCGTACGCCCGGCGTAACGGTCAAAAAGCCAGCGCCGCAGGCGCTGTGAACGGTTTGAGCCTCCAGCGGAGAGCAGACCACGCCGTCAAGCCCGGCGACCTTGGCGTTTTGAGCGTATTTCATAACGGTTTGAGGAAGCTCGCCGGTGATCCCCAGCTCGTTTGACATTACCTCCTGAGATATGGAGGTGAGCATGGTGACGGCTATGAGGATCGGGCGTGTACCGTCGGGACGGGTGAGGCCCTCCACGGCGGCGCGCATCATATCTATCCCGCCGCCGGCGTGAAGGTTTGTCATATCCACGTCAAGACGGGAGAGCACGCTCATGGCCTTTTTAACGGTGTTGGGTATGTCGTGGAGCTTGAGGTCAAGGAATATCTTATGCCCGCGATCCTTTATCGCCCGGACTATCGACGGCCCCTCGGCGTAGTACAGCTCCATACCTATCTTCACAAAGGGCTTTTCGGAACCAAACTTGTCCAGAAATTCCAGCGTCGCCGCAGCGGATGAAAAATCACAGGCGACGATAACATCTCTTCCCATTAGTGGGCACCTCCTATAATCTCACTTAAGCTTTCTATTCCCAGCCGCCCCATAGCCTCGGGAAGGCCCTCGACTATCTCCTTGGCGGCAAAGGGGTTTTTCAGGTTTGCCGCGCCGACCTCCACGGCCGTGGCTCCGGCGAGCATCATCTCTATCACATCCTCCGGCGTGGAGACGCCGCCCATGCCGATGATTGGGATATCTACGGCGTTATAGACCTGCCAGACCATCCTGAGGGCTACCGGCAACACAGCCGGGCCGGAGAGGCCCCCCGTTGTGTTTTTAAGGAGCGGGGCGCGTCTTTTTAGGTCTATTCTCATGCCCAAAAGCGTATTTATCAGGCTTATGCCGTCGGCTCCCGCATCCTCACAGGCGCGGGCAACGGCGGCGATATCCGCCGTGTTTGGGGTGAGCTTCATAAAGACGGGCTTCTTCGTAACGGCTTTTACGGCCCTTGTCACCTCGGCGGCGCCCTCCGGCGTTGTGCCGAAGCTCATGCCGCCTCCGTGGACGTTGGGACAGCTTATATTGACCTCAATAAGCCCGACGCCCTCCTCCTTGTCGATCCTGCCGCAGCATTCAACATATTCATCAAGAGAAAAGCCGCTTATATTTGCCACCACCGGCTTGTGAAATACCTGCCGAAGCTTGGGAAGCTCCTCGGAGATGACCTTGTCTATTCCGGGGTTTTGAAGACCCACGGAGTTTAAAAGCCCGCCTGCAGTCTCTGCGATGCGGGGCGTGTCGTTTCCAAAACGAGGCTCGCGGGTCGTCCCCTTAAAGGAAAATGAGCCGAGAAGGTTTATATCGTAAAGCTCCGAAAATTCATACCCGTACCCGAAGGTGCCGCTGGCGGGTATGACGGGGTTTGTAAGCTCAAGGCCCGCCAGGGTAACTTCCGTATTTACCATATGATCTCCTCCTTTGTTAGCACCGGCCCGTCCTTGCATATGCGTTTGTTTCCGTATTTCGTCTTACAGGAGCAGCCCATGCAGGCGCCAAAGCCGCAGCCCATGCGCTCCTCAAAGGAGTACTGTCCGCCGGTAGTGCTTTTTGCGTATACCGCCCTCAGCATCGGCTCCGGGCCGCAGGCATAGGTGTGGGAGTAGGTAAGGTCCATGGCGTCCGTCACAAATCCCTTTATACCGTAGGAACCGTCCGCTGTCGTAACTTTTACATCTGTTCCCAGGGCCGCGAATTTATCCTCATAAAAGACCTCGTCCGACGAATTAAAACCCAAAATGACCGAGACCTGCTTGTTATCAGAAACCAGCTTTTTTGCCAGGGCGTACATTGGGGGTACGCCCGCGCCGCCGCCGATTAGCAGAGGTTTTTCTCCGGAAAGCTCCGTATTATAGCCGTTTCCAAGACCTGATAGGATGTCAAGCTCCGCGCCGGGAGCAAGCTCCGCCATATACCTTGTTCCCCGGCCCACCGCCTTATATATGATGGTAAGGCTGCCATCTGTCCAGTCACAGACGGATATCGGCCTGCGCAGGTAAAAGCCCTCCAGCTCGATATTTACAAACTGTCCCGGTCGGGATATCCCGGAGGTGTCTCCGGTGAGGACCATCTCATAGGTGTTGCGTGCGATCTCCCGGTTTGAGATAATTTCAAATATTCCCTTTTTCATTTTCCGCCTCCTTCGTACAGCCATACAGGGACTCCGCCGCAGAAGGTGGCAAGGCACCTGCCGCTGACGGGCATGCCCTCAAAGGGCGTGGCCCTGCCCATGGAGAGAAACTCTTCACTGTCTATTGCGTATTCAGCATTTAAGTCAAAAACCGTCAGATCCGCCGGCATGCCTGCCTTAAGCTCACCGCCGGGAAGCCCGAAGCGCCGCCTTGGAGCGGTACACATAAGCTCCAGCAGCCTCTCAAGGGATATGACGTTTTTCTTTACAAGACCGGTATACAGCACGGGAAATGCACATTCAAGCCCTACGATGCCGTTGAGGCTCTGCGCCATACCGCTGGATTTTTCGGCTGCTGAGTGGGGAGCGTGATCGGTAGCTATCATATCCACCGTACCATCGCACACCGCCTCAATGAGGGCTTCCCGGTCTGACTCCGAGCGTATGGGCGGGTTCATACGGAATCTGCCCTCGTCCTTAAGCTCACCGTCGCTGAGCATCAGGTAATGGGGGCCGGTCTCGCAGGTCACGTCAAGGCCTTCGCATTTGGCCAGCCTTATGAGTGCGATGGACTCCTTGGTGGAAACATGACAGACGTGGTATTTACAGCCTGTCTCCCGCACAAGTTCAAGATCACGCTCCACCTGCCGCCACTCGCTCTCCGAAGGGTTGCCTACAAGCTCGTGAGCGCGGGCAAATTTGCCGTCATGGGCGCTCCAGCCCTTTGTTAAAAGGCTCTCATCCTCGCAGTGGGCGGTTATTACTTTGTCAAGCTCCAGGGCGGAGCACATAGCCGAGCGCATCAGGCTGTCGCGCTGAACGCCCCTGCCGTCATCGGAGAACCCGGCGACATATGGCGCAAGCCCTCCCATATCCGAAAGCTCGTTCCCAAGCTCGCCCCGTGTTATCGCCCCAAAGGGATATACATGCACACAGGCGTCCTGCGCAATGATGTCTGTCTGCACCTTCAGGTTTTCGGGCGTGTCCGGTACCGGGTTCAGGTTTGGCATGGTGCAGACCACCGTGCAGCCGCCGTGGGCAGCAGCACGGGTTCCGGTTCGGATCGTCTCTTTATAAGAAAAACCCGGCTCCCGCAGATGCACATGCACATCCGCAAAGCCGGGAAATATGTGGGCGCCGGTGAAATCGAAAACAGAAGCATCCTCGCCGTATGCGAGGCCGGGAGCAATGGCTTTGATAGTGCCGTTTTCAATAAGTATATCCGCCTTAGAAAAAACGCCGTCAGTAAAAACGGACGCATTTTTTAAACAAAAGTCCATTTATCCACCTCACGACACAAAAAATCCCGCGGCAAGGCCCGCAGGAACACAAAAAATCGCAGGGGAGTGCGCCCTGCCGATATGTCCTCTTGCCGGCAGCTCTGTACCGCGCTTAAAGATCCATTGCTAATATAGTATCAGCTTACCTTAAGAATGTCAACATCGTTTTGCACCAAGTTTAGGGCAAACAGACAGCTCCCCCTCGACATAATGAGGGGGAGCTGTTTCCAGTAACGTTTTTAAAATGTTTACCCTGACGCGCCAGAAAACGCGCAGGCTCCCGCCGTGAGGCGGCAGTGAACCGCGTGCCATAGGCGGCGCCTTATAGCTTCTCCGGAAGATTATACTTTACCTTGTAATAGTCGTAATAATCGTTAAATTCCTTGGTATCGCCGCTGCGGACCTGCTGTAAAAACTCGTGAACGCCCATGTTGATGTTTTCATGGGCCATCTCCAGCATGTATCCGGCGACGTTGGAGCAGTGGTCGGAGACGCGCTCCATATTTGTGAGAAGATCTGTAAGGATAAAACCAAGCTCGATGGTACACTCACCGCTCTGAAGACGGATGACGTGGTTCTTCCTTATCTGGTCTTTCAGATTGTCCACTACCTGCTCAAGAGGCTCGACCATCATGGCGGAATTCATGTCGTTGTCCCGGAAGGCCGCCAATGCCAGCTGCAGAATCTCACTGACCGCGCCGATCATGGTGGATATTTCAAGCTGAGCCTCGCTTGAGAAGGTGAGATTCTTGTCGTGTATCTCCTCGGCAGATTCGAGTATATTTACCGAATGGTCGGATATGCGCTCAAAGTCGCTTATCATGTGCAGGAGCTTGGTGGCCTCCGCACTATCCGAACTGTTCATGTTTTGGCTTGATAGCTTAACAAGGTATGTGCCCAGCTTATCCTCGTAATAGTCCACCCGGTCTTCGGCGTCGTGGATGGTGTCATACATCTTCTCGTCGTAATTGGAGAGCTGCCTGAAGGATTCAAGCAGAGATTCGACGGAAAGCTCCGCCATGGCTATGGTCACTGTGCGGCAGCGTTCAATAGCTACGGAAGGAGTGTTGAGGAGGCGCTCATCCAAAAGCTGGATCTGCTCATCCTTCTCGGTGTCCTTAACGAGGATACAAGCCAGCTTTTCAAGCCACTTGGTGAGCGGCATGAGTATGGCCAGAGCCAGAATCTTGAAAACTGTGTGCACCACGGCTATGCCCAGAGGCGTCGCCGCTGCCGAGGTAAAGGCAGAGAAATCAAACAGCGTAGTTATTAGGTAATACAGCGGCAGCAGTATCAGTGTGGCGAGCACGTTGAACAGCAGGTGAATCATTGCCGCGCGACGTGCGTTTTTCGAGGCACCGGCGGAGGAGATCATGGCACTTACGCAGGTGCCGATGTTCTGGCCCATGATAACGGGGACTGCCGTTGCGTATGTTATGCCCCCCGTCACGGTGAGCGCCTGAAGAATACCGACCGACGCGGAGGAGGACTGGATGATCGCAGTGAACGCGGTTCCGATAAGGACACCCAGTAAGGGGTTGGAGAATACCGTGAGGAATCTGGTAAAACCGGGAACATCCCGCAACCCGGATACCGAGTCGGACATGGTCTCCATGCCGAACATCAGAACGGCAAAACCCAGCAGGATCATGCCGGTGTCCTTCTTCTTCTGGTTCTTCTGGAACATATAAAAGACGATGCCGATGAGGGCCAGCACCGGTGTGAAGGAGGAGGGCTTCAAAAGCTGAATAAAGAAGTTCTCTCCCTCTATTCCGGTGAGGCTCAAAATCCAGGAGGTGATCGAGGTGCCCAGATTTGCCCCCATTATGACGCCGATGGACTGACGCAGCGTCATAATACCGGAGTTAACGAAGCCCACGACCATTACGGTGGTGGCGGACGAGGACTGAATGATGGCTGTGATGGCCAGCCCCAGCAAAAAGCCCCTGGTGGTGCTTGAGGTCATGCTGGCCAGCAGAGATTTCATCTTGTGGCCCGCCCGCTTTTCAAGGGCCGCGCTCATCAGATTCATACCAAACAGGAACATGGCAAGTCCGCCAAGCAGCGTCAGTACATCAAAAATATCCATATATGGAGATCCTCCTGCGCAATTTCATGCATTTCTCTTTTTATTAGGGGAGTTTTCCGCTTTTAAAATGTGACGGTGACCGTTGTTCCCTTGCCGGGGTCACTTTTGATAGCGATGTCGGCACCATGATATGCCGCGGCGTGCTTTACGATGGAAAGACCCAGACCCGTTCCGCCAATCGCCTTGGAGTGGCTCTTATCCACCCGGTAGAAGCGCTCAAATACCCTGTCGATATGCTCCCGGGGTATACCAATGCCGGTATCTGTTACCGACACAACCGGGTGGCCTGAGCGGACGGCGACGGTCACATTGACGCTCCCATTCTCCACGTTGTATTTTATGGCGTTGTCACATATGTTGTATATCATCTCGTCAAGAATGGCCTGTATACCGCGGACCTTCACCGGCTCTCCGTCGAGGCTTATTTTTATGCCGCGCTCCGCAGCTACAATGGAGAGCCGCTTTACGACCTCCTCGGCCAGATAGTAAAGGTCGACTTCCTCCTTATCAATGGTGAAAGAGCCGTCGTCAAGCTGGGAGAGGCGGATTATGTCGTTTATAAGAGTGATAAGACGGCCGGATTCATCATGTATGCTCTTTGCAAAGGACGCTACGTCATCGGGCTTAACGATGCCGTTCATCATTATTTCTGAGATTCCGTAGATAGAGGTGAGGGGGGTCTTAAGCTCGTGGGAAACATTGGAGGAAAAATCATGGCGCATGGCCTCCCTCTGCGCCTTCTCGGTTATGTCCAGACAGACCATGACCGCGCCGCTTATCTCTCCGCCCACTTCCACAGGGTTTGCGAGTATCTGGTAGACGCGCCCGTCCAGCTTGACTATGCGCTCGTTATGCTGCCCCTTGAGGGCAAGCTCGGCGCTCTCCCTGAAAAAGCCGGAGCCGGAAAGCCCGCTTGAAGGCACGCTGCCCATCAGCCGCTGTGCGCTGGAGTTATAGGAGAGTATGTTTCCGTTGGTGTCTATGAGCACAAAGCCCTCGGCCATGTTGTCGGTGATGGCGCGGAATTCCCGCTGCTGCCTGCGCAGCTCGTCCATCTGACGGCTTATGAGCACATTCTGATGGCTCAGGCGGTTTGTTAAGGGAAGAATCTCAGGATAGCTGTGTTCATCCTCCGGATTTTCAAGGTCAATCCGGTTAAAGGGGGCCACAATGCCCTTGGCCATAATGTACGCAAGCAGCGCCGAAAGCACGAGAAGTATGGAGGCGATTGGGATTATCATCTTTGGCGGAAGTCCGAAGGAGGCCGCCAGACACAGCAAAAAATTTACTGCTGCCACGGAGAAAATGCTCCAAAATATTCGCCTTTTCATGCTTGCCCCTCTAACTTGTATCCGATGCCGCGGACAGTTTGGATAAGCTCTCCGCAGCTGCCGAGCTTTGCGCGGAGCATACGTATGTGTACATCCACAGTGCGGTTTTCACCGTCAAACTCGATATCCCAAATGCGCCTTAGTATCTGGTCCCGGGTAAACACCGTTCCGGGGCTTTGAATGAGAAGGCACAGCAGCTCAAATTCCTTGTAGGTCAGAGAGACCTCCTGACCGGCAGCCCTGACAATGTGCTTTGATGGACAGACGTAGAGCGCCCCCACGGTGTATTCCGTCTGGCCGGACTCCTGTTCTGTCCGGCGCAGGAGCGCTTTAATGCGGGAGATAAGCTCCATAATTCCGAAAGGCTTTGCCACATAATCATCCGCCCCCGAATCCAAGCCCAGGACCTTGTCGTATTCCGAGCCGCGGGCAGTGAGCATTATTACGGGCAGCCGCTTGGTGTCACGCCTCTCACGGAGCTTTTGAAGGACGGCAAGACCATCCTCATCCGGAAGCATTATGTCCAGCAGCAGGAGCTGAGGAAGGGATTCTTCCAGCGCCGCCCAGAATTCCGCCGGCCTCTCAAACCCCCGGGCCTCTAAGCCGGTGTTGTTCAGCGCGTATTCAACGAAATTTCGTATATTCGCATCGTCTTCAAGTATATATATCATGGCGCTCCCTCTTTACAGCAGGGGCTGCTCATTTATTATGAGCTTAAATTCTAGGTTCAGTTTCTCCGCCGCCTTGCGGCAGAGGATCATGCGGTTCATGAATATTTCAAAATAGTCCATAACGGAGCCGTAACGGGTGTCGACGGAGAGCTTTAGCTTTATAAGTGTGCGATCCTCGTTTATCTTGAGCTGCGACCGCTTTACAGAATAGTTTACCCGGTCGTGTATATCGAAGCTGGATATATCCTGATTGCGCACGCGGCTGCGGCGCACGTCGGATTTATCCGCAAGGATGAGGGCCGCGGCCTGTCCGTTTACCGGGACTCCGGTCCCCTCGTCGTGGTTGCCGATGGCTGTGACGATGGTGGCGATGTCCGCGGCATCCATGCCCATATCCGTCAGGATACGGAAGGCCATAACAGCGCCTGACTGGGAGTGGTCCACGCGGTTTACCAGATTGCCGATGTCGTGCATATACGCAGCGATCTTTGTTATCTCAATATCGTGGGTCGGATAGTCCAGTGTAGTCAGAATATAGCCGCAGACCTCAGCCACCCGGGTGACGTGGGCGAAGCTGTGCTCGGTAAAGCCCAGCGCCTGCAGAGACTCATCCGCTTTGGCGATATAGGTGTTTATTGTTTCGTTTTCCTTGATATCGCGATATGTCAGCACATGGACACCACCTTGTTCTGATTTTACAAAGTTTATACATAAAACACCAGTATTATATTATACTCAATTTGTTAAAAGCGTAACCGCGCCAATGTTAAAATTATGTTAAAAAGCGGCGCGTTTCGACGCGCCGCTTTTTAAATCAAAATCAAATTCAAGTAAAGTGCTCAATGGCCCAGCTTGCCGAATAAGATGGCCACAAAAAAGCCGCCCGCAGCCAGAAGTATGCTGACAAGCTGTCCCCAGCCTCCCGAGAAGCCGGGGAATATAAGGACTGCCGAGACGATGAGAAAGCCCAGCACGCCGTAGTAGGCGTACCCGCGGAAGCGGTTAAACAGCCAGCGGGCGGCCCGTATGGTCAGCAGGGCGAAGCCCACCGCCCCTATGCCCAGGAAGAGAAGAGTCAGAATGTCGAAATTTGCCACGGCCGCCATGGCCGGGCGGTACCAGCCCAGGTACATGAGAATAAAGGAGGTGGATATGCCGGGAACCACCGTCCCCACGGCCAGAATGGCGCCGGAGAGAACAGCCTCCCACGAGGCGAGCGTCTCCACCGTGCCGGAGGAGGAGACGTCCCTCTCCAGAAACAGCAGGGTGGAGGCCAGCAGCGCGCCCACCACGGTGGCGATCAGGTAGCGCGGCCGGAAGCCTTCGGTGTTTGCCTCCTTCAAATAGGCGGGGATCCCCCCGGCCACCAGCCCCAGAAACAAGTACATGATCTGGGTGTAGTAGTCCACGGCCAGAGTGTTCAGCGCCATGGAGCCCAGCAGCAGCCCCAGCGCCGCGCCGATGCCTATGGGCGCCAGAAACAGCAGGTTTCGCCAGGGAGACTTGAAGAAGCCGGCGATGGAGTCAATCATGGGCCGCCAGAGGCCAAGGCTCACGGCCATCACGCCCCCGGACACGCCGGGAAGAATGGCGCCGATCCCGATGACGGCGCCTACTGCGGCGTTGCGCAGGCTCTTTTTCCGGTATGCTTCGGAATGGAACTCCTCCCGGGCCTGGAGCTTCTCCTCTGTTCTTTTCTCAGAATTCCTGGATTCTTTCATAAGCCCTCTCTTTGTACGCTTACAGGATCATGTTTCGGGGCGGCGCCTCTGGATGAGCTTACAAAGCTCCACCGCCGGGATGACGGTCAGTGACAGACTTACGGCCACGGCGTATTCGGCCAGGGAGATCGCCTCAAAGCCGAAGGCTCTGCGCAGAAACGGCACAAAGATGACCAGCGCCGTGCACAGGAGCGAGATCCCCATGGCGCCCCACAGAAACTTGTTGTGATTTTTCAGATTAAAGATGGAATGTCTTCTGGAGCGCATATTAAAGGAGTGGAAAATCTCCGTCATGGAGAGCGCCAGAAAGGCCATGGTCATCCCATCAGGACTTGCCGCGATCTCCCAGCGGCCGGCCTCCATGAAGTGGCCGATAAAATAGGCCGCCAGGGTTATAAGCGTCACAAAGACGCCTTGAAATACGATATCAAAGGCCATGCCCCCGGCAAAGAGCCCCTCCCGGGAGTCGCGGGGCGGGCGGGACATACTGTCGGGCTCCGCCTCCTCCATGCCCAGGGCCAGCGCCGGCAGGCAGTCCGTTATCAGGTTTATCCACAGAAGATGCACCGGCTTTAAGATTGTAAAGCCCATCAGCGTGGCAAAGAAGATGGACAGTACCTCTGAAAGGTTAGAAGCCAGCAGGTACTGGATGGCCTTCTGGATATTTGCGTAAATGCGCCTGCCTTCCTCCACGGCGGCTACGATGGTGGCGAAGTTATCGTCGGCCAGCACCATGTCGGCCACGTTTTTGGTCACGTCGGTGCCGGTAATGCCCATGCCCACGCCGATGTCGGCGTTCTTGATGGAGGGGGCGTCGTTGACGCCGTCGCCTGTCATGGCGGTAACCTTCCCCTTGGCGCGCCAGGCGTTCACAATGCGCACCTTGTGCTCCGGCTGCACGCGGGCGTACACGGAGTACTGCTCGATCCGGTCGGGCAGCTCCTCGTCGGAGATATCGTCAAGCTGTGCGCCGGTAATGGCCTCATCCGGTGAGGAGATTATCCCAAGCTCCATGGCTATGGCCACGGCGGTGTCTATGTGGTCGCCGGTGATCATAATGGGCCGGATCCCGGCCCCGCGGCATTTGCCGATGGCATCCAGCACCTCCGGCCGGATGGGGTCAATCATCCCGGCAAGGCCGATATAGCAGAGATTTTGCTCCAGACAGTCGGGGGTGTACTGCTCCGGCGGGGTATCCCACGGGCGGTAAGCGGCGCAGAGGACCCGCAGAGCCCGGTCCGCCATGGCCTTGTTCTGGGCGAGTATGGCCGCCCGCGCCTCGTCGGTGAGCGGCGACGGACCATCAGCGGTGAGATAGTGGGTGCAGCAGCGCAGCACCTCGTCAGGGGCGCCCTTGGTGTATTGGATGTATTTTTCACCGTCCTTACAGACAGTGGTCATCCGCTTGCGCATGGAGTCAAAGGGGACCTCCCCCACGCGGGGGTGGTCGGCGGTGAGCGCAGGCTTTTTAAGACCGAGCGCGGCGGCGTAGTTTACAAGGGCGCACTCCGTTGGCTCGCCTATGGCAGCATCCCCCTCCAGCTCCGCGTCGCTGCAGAGCGCCATGGCAGTAGCCAGCAGCGCCTCGTCCTCCCCGGTGTGCTCGACCACGGTCATTTTGTTCTGGGTGAGCGTGCCGGTCTTGTCGGAGCAGATGATCTGGGTGCAGCCCAGCGTCTCCACCGCGGTGAGGCGGCGTATGACGGCGTTGTGCTTGGACATATTGGTGACGCCGATGGACAGGACGATCGTCACCACGGCGGCCAGCCCCTCCGGTATGGCGGCCACCGCCAGGCTCACCGCCACCATGAAGGTGTCCAGCAGCACGGTGCGGTCGATATTAGGATAGGCCCGCAGGAGGCTGACACCGAAGATGACGGCGCAGATCGCCAGAACCAGGAAGGTGAGTGCCCGGCTCAGCTGCCCCAGCTTTCGCTGCATGGGGGTCTGCCCCTCCTGGGCGTTCTCCAGGGCGTCGGCGATCTTACCCATCTCGGTGTCCATGCCGGTGGCGGTGACCACGGCGCGGCCCCGGCCATAGACCACGGTGCTGCCCATGTAGGCCATGTTGACCCGGTCACCCAGGGGGACGTCCTTCCCCTCCCCGGCGGGGGTGAGCGCCTCCGTGCTCTTTTCCACGGGGACCGACTCACCGGTGAGGGCCGCCTCCTCAATCTTCAGGCTGGCACATTCAATAAGGCGGCAGTCGGCGGGGACGGAGTCGCCCGCCTCAAGCACCACCACGTCTCCGGGGACCAGCTTCTCACTCTTCACCGTAACAAGATGGCCGCCGCGCAGAACCTTGGAGGTGGCCGCGGCGATGGCGGACAGCGCCTCAATGGCTTTCTCCGCCTTGCTCTCCTGATAAACTCCCAGAACGGCGTTTATCAGCACCACGGCGAGAATAATGATGACATCTGCAAAGGATTCCCCAGAGTAGGCGGCGGTTATCCCGGAGACAATAGCCGCCGCGATGAGTATGAGGATCATCGGGTCGGCCAGCTCCTTCAAAAAGCGCCGCAGGAGAGAGACCCTCTTAGGTTCCTTGAGCTTGTTGGGTCCGCAGCGCTCCTGACGCTGCCCGGCCTGCTCCTGGGAGAGGCCGGAGGAGGAGCTCTCAAGCTCGTGCAATGTTTCAGACACGGTTTTCAGGTATTCTTTCATCTGAGCCATCCTCTCAATAAAATGGGGCGGGGGAGTGGCAGTATAGAGCAGATGTGAACCTGACACACCTACAAAGTATACCACACACTTATTATTATTACCACGGGTCAGCCATTAGCGTCTCGAAAAAAATCGGTTAAGATTTCCTTAAAACGCCCGGATAATATAAAAAGGCCTGCGGATATACAGCTAGTATATCCGCAGGTCTGGTCATTTGATCCAAGCCAGGCAAAAACGCCATGATTGTTGACTTGAAGCGCGCAGATGCGCCGACTACTCCCCCGCAAGGTTAGTTTATTTATATTATATACAATAAAAGCTGAAAGATGTCAATATATAATAAAATCCTAAAGATCTCAGCTATCGGAGCGTCTGA
>JBJDXR010000033.1:0-103303 GCA_051866775.1 Oscillospiraceae bacterium
ACAGTTGGAGCCGTTCGGATTACGATATATCGGATAGCGCTGCAGAACAATTTCCAAAAATCTGATTAGAGTGTATAGTTAAAAAACGCACCATACAGATTATATTAAAAACCGTGCCGTCTATGACGCGTAGGTTTCCCGTCACGCATGGGAGGTCATAATTTAATTTTGTGCTGCTGCCAGCAGAATGGAGATTAATATGTCGAAATATTTTGGTACAGATGGTTTTCGCGGTGAAGCAAACGTGGGCCTGACCGTGGACCATGCTTTTAAAATAGGGCGGTTTCTTGGATGGTATTTCGGTAAGGAGCATAAGTGCCGTATACTAATAGGCAAGGATACCCGCCGCTCCAGCTACATGTTTGAATCAGCCCTCTCCGCCGGTATAACCTCTTCGGGGGCTGATGCATATCTTATGCATGTGACGACCACACCCAGCGTGTCATATATTACAAGGATAGACGATTTTGACTGCGGGATTATGATCTCGGCAAGCCACAACCCGTATTATGATAACGGCATCAAGCTTATAAATTCCAGCGGTGAAAAGATGGAGGAGGCCGTCCTTGATGAAATAGAGGCATATCTTGACGGCCGTCCGGAAGAGCTTGCTTATGCTGAACGCGATAAGATCGGGCGTACTATCGACTATTCAGCAGGAAGAAACAGATATATCGGTTACCTTATATCACTAGCCACACACTCTTACAAGGGCAAAAAGGTCGGCCTTGACTGCGCCAACGGCAGCACATGGATGATAGCCAAGAACGTTTTTGACGCCCTTGGCGCGGACACATATGTCATAAACAACAATCCCGACGGGCTTAACATAAATATGAACTGCGGCTCCACACATATTGATGGGCTTCAGAGATTTGTTCTGGAAAACGGTCTTGACGTGGGCTTTGCCTTTGATGGTGACGCGGACAGGTGCCTTGCTGTGGATGAAAAGGGAAATGTTGTTAACGGGGATCTCATTCTCTATATATACGGCAGGTATATGTATGAGCGCGGCAAGCTCGGAGACACAAAGATAGTCACTACTGTCATGTCAAACTTCGGCCTTTATAAGGCCCTTGACGCTGTTGGGATAGGCTATGAAAAAACGGACGTGGGCGACAAATACGTCTGGGAGAATATGCGTGAGTACGGAAACAGAATAGGCGGCGAGCAATCAGGCCATATTATCCTTGCAAAATACGCAACCACCGGCGATGGGATGCTTACGGCTATAAAGCTTATGCAGGTAATGATGGATAAAAAGATGCCGCTTTCAAAGCTCTGTGAGCCGGTAACGGTCTACCCTCAGGTCCTTAAGAATGTAAAGGTACTTGATAAGGAGCAGACACTGAATGATCCCGATGTGAAAGCGGCGGTGGCTGAGGCAGAGGCGCGTCTTGGCAGCGAGGGACGCGTGCTTTTGAGAAAGAGCGGCACAGAGCCTGTCCTTCGCGTAATGGCGGAGGCAAAAACTCAGGCGGAATGTGAAATCAACGTGGATTCCATAATCGCTGCGATGGCTAAAAAGGGATATCTTATCAAATAAATCATATAAAGCTGAAAGGCTGAGCTTATGTATAAAACTTTTGAGCTTCTTGATATAACAAAAACTATCGCGGCGCCGCTCTTTGAGGGGACTGAGTATCCCTGGCAGGTGCTTGATAAGATCAGCGATTTTATTAAGGCCGTTGGTAAGACTCTCCCTGAAAGCGAATATGAAAATACAGCGGAAAATGTCTGGATTGCCAGGGATGCTGTTATATTCCCGTCCGCATATATAAACGGCCCGTGCATAATAGGCCATGGGACGGAGGTGCGGCACTGTGCGTTTATCCGCGGAAGCGCGCTTATTGGCAACGGCTGCGTTATCGGCAACTCAGTGGAGATAAAAAATGCGGTTATTTTTGATTCCGTTCAAGTGCCACACTATAACTATGTGGGTGACTCTGTTCTGGGCTTTCACTCCCATATGGGCGCCGGCTCGATAACGTCAAACGTCAAGAGTGACAAGACAAATGTCGTTGTTAAAAACGGCTGCGAGCATATTGAGACGGGCAGGAAAAAGTTTGGCGCAATTCTCGGTGATTATGTCGAGGTGGGCTGCAACAGCGTATTAAACCCCGGTACGGTCATAGGCAGACATTCAAGTATTTACCCGGTGTCCTGCGTTCGGGGAGTTGTACCGGAAAACAGCATATATAAGTCCGGAGGAAATATTGTAAAAAAGCTTGGCTGAACTGAAGCTATAGGAGGAAGTTATGCTTAGGATAGAACACCTTACCAAGAAGTACGGCGACAGAAAGGTTGTAGACGATCTGTCAATACACATTGCCCCCGGAGAGATATGCGGCTTTATCGGTCCAAACGGAGCAGGAAAGACCACGACTATAAAGTCCTGCTGCGGAATACTAAATTTCGATGAGGGCGAGATATTCGTAAACGGCAGATCAGTAAAGACCGATCCGATTGCCTGCAAGAAGGATCTGGCATATATACCTGACGAGCCTGATATGTATGATTTTCTATCCGGTATAAAGTATCTCAATTTTATCGCAGATATCTTCGGCGTATCCAAAAGTGACAGGGAGGAGCGCATACACAAGTATGCGGATACTTTTGAACTGACAGACGATCTGGCACAGCCTATATCGGCGTATTCCCACGGGATGAAGCAGAAGCTTGCTGTAATAGCGGGGCTGATACATTCCCCGCGCCTTATAATAATGGACGAGCCGTTTGTTGGGCTTGATCCTATTGCAACACATAAGCTGCGCGAGATAATGCGGGAGCATTGCAATGACGGCGGGGCCATTTTCTTTTCCACCCACGTGCTTGAGGTAGCAGAGAAGCTGTGCGACAGCGTGGCGATACTCAGGCAAGGAAGGCTTGTGGCTTCCGGGACGATGGAATCGGTCAGGGGAGACGCCTCCCTTGAGGAAGTATTCCTTGAATTGGAGGAGAAAAATGTTTAAGGCTCTTCTTAAGATCCGCCTTCTGTCATATATTAACGCTTTTACCGGCAAATCTGCAAAAAAAGCAGGCGGTACGAAAAAAGGCCTGCTGTTCGCGCTCCTCTACATATATGTTGCGGTTTGCTTTGTGATGCTGATGGGTATGTTTTTCAGCTCCTTGGCGGAAGCGTTTTATCTTGCTGGGATCAGCTGGCTGTATTTTGCTTTTTATGGGATTATGGCCTTCGCCCTGATGTTTGTTTTTAATGTGTTTATGACCCAGTCTCAGCTTTACGACTCAAAAGACAATGAGCTTCTGCTCTCAATGCCGATACCGTCTAAGTTTATTCTCGGCAGCCGAATCGCAGCTTTGCTGCTTGAAAACTTTGTTTACGGAATTATCGCTGCCGTTCCGGCACTGTTTGTGTGGCTGCGCACTGCGCCCCTCAGCATTACCGGCGTAATCGCATTTGTTGTTATAACGCTCCTGCTGCCTTTCCTCGCTTTTGCGGTGTCGGGAATATTCAGCTTTTTCCTGCATCTTATAATGTCCCGCGTCAGGAACAAGACACTTATAGGGACGCTGTTTTCCGTCGCATTTCTTGCCGCGTACTTTTATTTCTACACAAAGCTCAACACCTACATTCAGATGCTGATATTGAACGGCAGCACAATAGCCGAGAAGATATCCAGCGGGGTAAAGCCGGTATACTGGCTGGGCGCTGCTATAGCAGATGGCAGGGTATCGTATCTTCTTATGGTTTCGCTCATCATGCTGGCGGCTTTTGGGCTTGTTTTTGCCTTTATTGCCGTCACCTTCAGGAAGATGACCTCAAATAAAAGCGGCGTATCAAGGATAAAGTATCAGCGAAAGGGATTAAAGGCGTCGACCGCCTCCGGGGCTCTCCTTAAAAAGGAATTCGGCAGGCTCCTTTCAAGCACCGTATATCTTTTAAACGCGGGCATAGGTATACTGTTCATTTTAGCGGCAAGCGTATATCTGATAATTAAAAAGAATGCTGTCGCGGCTATAGTTTCACAGATGTTTGGACTGAGCGATTATATTGCTCCTGCCGGGGTAATGCTCATTTGCCTGCTGCTCTCAATGGTGCTCTTTTCAGCTCCTTCGATATCGCTGGAGGGGAAAAGTATATGGATACTGAAATCCTTGCCCATACCCGGCGCGGACATCCTTATAGCCAAGGTAAAAATGCATTTTTATATAGCCGCACCAGTTTCTCTTGTCGCCTCTGCTGCGCTTATATATGCTGTGGAGATGCCGCCGTTTATGATAGTTATCGCCATCCTGCTGCCGCTGGTTTTCGCAGGCTTTACGGCGCTGCTTGGCATAGTTACAAATCTCCGCTTCCCGCGTTTTGACTGGACAAGTGAGGCGCAGGTGGTCAAGCAGGGCGTGTGTGTGCTTATATGTATGTTTGGGACGATGCTCATAACAATAGTCCCTATCGTGATCTACGCTGCGTTATTATCGGAGATCCTGAGCGCGAATCTTGCCACAGCGATATATACGCTGATTATTCTGGCGGCTGATGTTATTATGCTTATTTATCTTAAGACTAAAGGCGAAGAGCGCTTCAGCAGGCTTTGATTTCTGATCGGAGGATAGTTTTAATATGCGCATTGTTGTAAAGGTCGGTACGTCTACGTTAGCGCACCCCACCGGCTGTCTTAATATCAGAAGGGTCGAGCTTTTGACTAAGGTCCTCAGCGATTTAAAAAACAGCGGACATGAGGTTATCCTTGTGTCCTCAGGAGCTATAGGAATGGGCGTCGGTAAGCTGTCCCTCAAGTCACGCCCGGCCGATCTTCCCGGAAAGCAGGCCGCCGCTGCCGTAGGACAGTGTGAGCTTATGTACACGTATGACAAGCTTTTTTCGGAGTATAACCACACGGTAGCGCAGGTACTTCTGACCGGCGAGGATGTCTGCAACGAAAAGCGCCGCAGCAATATGAAAAATACACTTATGCGGCTTCTGGAGCTTACGGTGATCCCAATCGTTAACGAGAACGACGCTGTAGTCACGGACGAGATAGGCGTTGAAAATACCATTGGGGAAAACGATACGCTCTCAGCCATAGTTGCCGAGCTTATTGATGCTGATCTTCTTGTGCTTCTGTCTGATATTGACGGCCTTTACACAGCCGATCCGCACAAGTCCGCTGATGCCAGATTGATCGAGACGGTTGAGAAGATAACGCCGGATATTGAGGCGCTTGCCGGAGGTAAGGGATCGTCGCTGGGCACCGGCGGAATGACAACAAAGCTTACTGCGGCGAGAATAGCCACCGAGGCCGGAATAGATATGATAATCGCAAACGGCCAGAAGCCTGAGCTTCTGTATGAAATAGGCGAGGGAAAGAGCGTTGGGACAAGGTTTATTGGGAGAAAACATCGTGACAACACATGAAATTCTTATAAAGGCTAAGGCCGCAGCCCCTGCGCTTGCGGCGCTTTCTTCAGAAAAAAAGAATGAGGCGATCTACGCGATGGCCGACAGCCTTACGGCAGCTGCCAAAGAGATTATGGAGGCAAACGCCGCTGATATGGAAGCTGCAAAAGGTAAGATTTCCGATGTAATGCTGGACAGGCTGGCCCTTACTCCCACCAGGATAGACGCCATGGCAGCAGGGATGTGCGATGTGGCGGCACTTCCTGACCCTGTATGGCAGGTGTTGTCCAGCACCATGCGTCCAAACGGTATTGTAATAGAAAAGACCTCAGTACCCCTTGGCGTAACGGCCATCATTTATGAGAGCCGCCCAAACGTCACCTCCGACGCTGCGGTGCTGTCGTTTAAAAGTGGAAATGTCTGCGTGCTGCGCAGCGGCAAGGAGGCGTGGAACAGCGCAAACGCGGTAACGTGCGCTCTCCGCAGAGGACTTAAAGCCTGCGGACTGACAGAGGACTTTATAAATCTTGTCACTGACACTACACGGCAGAGCGCAAACGAGCTTATGACTGCCTCGGGTCTTGTAGACCTTTTGATACCGAGAGGAGGGGCGGGACTTATCCGCTCCTGCGTGGAGAACGCTACAGTGCCGTGCATTGAGACAGGTACAGGGATTTGCCATGTATATGTGGACGAATTTGCCGACCTTAACAAAGCGGCAAACATAATTGAAAATGCCAAGGCCAGCCGCCCGTCTGTCTGCAACGCCGCGGAGGTCTGTCTGGTACACAGCGCTGCTGCGGAACGTTTTTTGCCGATTCTGAAGGAGCGCCTGGTTGAAGAGCGCATAAAAAAAGGACTTGTCCCGGTGGAGCTTCGCTTGGACGGGAGAAGTCAAGGCTATATCACCGGTACACCTGCGGCTGATAATGATTTTGACACGGAGTTTCTCGACTACATCTTAGCCGTTAAGATAGTCGACAGCGTTGATGAGGCTATCGCCCACATTGCCGTCCACTCTACAGGGCACAGCGAGGCCATCATCACGGAAAACAAGGAGAATGCGCATAAGTTTGTAAAGAGCATAGACAGCGCAGCTGTCTATGTAAATGTGTCCACGCGTTTTACCGACGGCGGGGAATTCGGCCTCGGCTGCGAGATGGGAATATCAACCCAAAAGCTTCACGCCCGCGGGCCTATGGGGCTTAAGGAGCTTACAACGTATAAATATGTCATTCACGGTGATGGGCAGATAAGATAATCACGGAGGTATAAAATGTATAAGCTGGGATTTATAGGAGCCGGGCACATGGGCGGCGCCCTTGCGGAGGCCGCTTGCCGCGGCGGAGACGCGGAGGATGTCATAATCTGCGACGCCAATATGGATCACGCGGCGTCTGTTGCAGCACGTCTTGACTGCACTATGGACTGTGCCTGCTATGTTGCGGAGAACTCGGAGTTCATATTTATCGGTGTGAAACCGCAAAATATTGCTGACCTTTTTGAGGAAATAGCTCCTGTTCTTTCTGAGAGAAAGGACAGATTTGTTCTGGTGTCCATGGCGGCTGGAATAACTATGGAGCGTATTACCGCACTTGTAGGGATCAACTGCCCAATCATTCGGATAATGCCAAATACACCTGTCGCCGTAGAGGCCGGATGTGTACTGTATGCTGCGAACAGCGAGGTAACAGCTGATGAGGTCAGCAGGTTTTTAAAACTCATGCACAGCGCGGGGAAATTTGTGGAGCTGGAGGAGGATCTGATCGATGCCGGCTGCGCAGTTTCCGGCTGCGGTCCGGCCTTTGTGTATAAGTTCATCCTCGCAATGGCGGAGGCAGGGGAGAAATGCGGCCTCCCTGAGGATAAAGCTCTGGAGCTTGCCGAACAGACTGTTTTTGGCGCGGCAAAGCTGGCGCTCAATGGCGGGCAGGATCCCAATAAGCTGTGCAGTGACGTGTGCAGTCCCGGCGGCTCCACTATTGAGGGCGTCAAGAAGCTCAACGCAGGAGCGTTTTCCGACGAGGTGGCTTCAGCTATAAAGGCCTCCTTTGACCGTACAAAAGAACTATCGGGCTGCTGAAGGATCGATAAGATATGGTAAAGCTCTGGTGAGTATATCACCAGAGCTTTAATTATTTGTCAAGCAGGATATCGATTATTTTTGAGTATATGGACTCAGCGTTTTTCTTAAATCTTGATTCTATTGCAGCCGCCTGCTTATCATCGCCCACCAAAAGATCCATTGATATTATCGGGCCGATACCGTCTGACATTGACAGCTTGACCGTAAAGCCGCCGCGCATGCGCATCTCATGGGAGGCTTTGATCATGGCGTTTCTGCGCTGTATATTCGCAAGCGTCGAAGCCGCCTTCTCAGCCCTCATGCGTACTGAATAGGGAAGACCTGATTCAGTGGCTTCACCGTTTATGCGGCCCTTTTCCGTAATGGAATAGTAGTCGTTATCTGGTCTTGTTTCAACGCTTATATGCCCGGTGCGCGTAAGATCCGTCAAACACTCGGAAAAATCAAAGTAACCTATGGCACCATCGCAAAGAAGCGTGATGTCGGTCAGTTCATCCCTTGCGGCCGGCTCCGGAAGACGCCGAAGTATAAACAATATCAGGACCTTAAGATCCATCTCACTCTGTATAAAGCCAAAGCGTCCTTCCAAAATGCCATCTCCAATACCGTTGTTTTTACTTGTGTATTATATACTCTATGTTTAGTTTTCACAAGTATTTTTATATCACTGATTGACATAATTCACCTTAAAGCTTAAAATAGAGGAGCAATTTTTCGGACAAATTGCATAAAAATGTCATTAATTGTTGAGGGGTAAGTTGATGAGCAGGGGAAGACATCAAAAGAGAAGAAGAGCAAACGGCAGAAAGCTTGCATTGCTTTGTGCTGTGGTTATTACAGCCATTATCGCTGTTATCGTCTGCATAGTTCTTTTAGGCGGAGAGGATAGCAGCGAGCCGCCGGAGGGAGATATTCAGGAGCCTACCGTGGAGGATAACGACAATACGGAAAATGACACACCGGACGAGGATCCTGAGCCTGAAAAGGAACCCGAATCTGGTGACGAGCCTGAGCAAGAACAAGAGGTTTACGACGGGCCGGTAAATCCCCTTACTGGCCTTCCTGTGGATGAGGATATATCGGATCAGCGCCCATACGCTATCATGATAAACAACATAAAGGTGGCGACGCCTCAAGCCGGAATTGGATATGCGGATATAATCTACGAGACCCTTGCTGAGGGCGGCCTCACAAGGCTCCTTGCGGTATATCAGGATGTCTCCGATGTGGAGACGATCGGGAGCGTTCGCAGCGCCCGGCCTTATTTTATCGATCTTGCGCAGGGACACGACGCGATTTACATCCACGCCGGAGGGAGCGATGATGCGTATACTGAGCTCAAAAACCGATCTGTGGCACATATTGATGGAGTAAACGGCAGCGGTGAGACCTTCTTCCGAGATTCATGGCGTAAGGCCAACATGGGCTATGAGCACAGCCTTATGCTGGATACCACCTTGCTTGACGCTTATAATGAGAAGTACAAACTCCGTACGGAACATAACGACAGCTATGAGTGCAATATGGTGTTTTCAGATTCGCCCTCACACCCGGGTGAAAGCGCCGAGAATGTCAAAGTCGTTTATTCTTCGGCAAAGTCAACCTCTTTTGCTTTTGACGCCGAATCAAAGAGCTACAAAGTAAGCCAGTATGGAGCTGCGATGAAGGACAGCAGCACCGGCGAGCAGGTCACCGTTAAAAACATAATCGTACTTTATGCATCCATAACCCAGATTCCCGGTGACAGCGCAGGCCGTATGCGTGCTGTACTTACGGGCAGCGGCAGCGGGTACTTTATCTGCAACGGCGTCTGTTCTGAGATAACCTGGTCTAAGGACAGCTACACCTCACAATTCGTCTATAAATTCTCCGACGGTACCGCTGTTGAATTCGGACGAGGGACAACCTACATATCCATTATACCTTCCAGCGGAGGAAGCGTTAGCATAGCTTAATGATACCTTTTTGAGCTTTAAGGTCTGATATCAATTATGATATCAGACCTTTTTATATGTTTATATGCAAAAAGACAGGCAAGAAAGACTTTCCGGAGCCTTTTATTTAAGTGCACGCGGTGTTCAGCAAAGCATTAAGACAAATATAAAATAATTATTAATAATTTTGATTACACTTGAAAAATCTTGATTATAGTGTTATCTTAAAAAAGTTCAAAATAGAACTAAGCGGTGATGCAATGTTATTCGAAGATATTCCAAATATTAAGCGCCTCTATTCAATGATGCTGGAGCCTGTCTGTAAGAAATATTCCATTTCTCGTATTGAGGTGGATATACTGCTCTTTCTCGCCAATAACCAGCAATATGATACCGCAGCAGATATTGTGGAGCGCAGGCTTCTTACAAAATCCCATGTATCCGCAGCAATAAAGGAACTGTGCAGCAGGGGACTCATTTCAGGGAGCTTTGCGGAAGGAAACAAGAAAAGCGTACATCTTAAGCTTTTGCCCTTATCAGACAGTATTATTGAAGATGGCCGAAGCGTCCAAAAGGAGTTCTTCTCATGCCTGTTTAACGGATTTTCGGATGAGGAGGCGCTGGTGATCCACCAGAGTTTTTGCAAGATGTCAGAAAATATAAGAAAGAAGATAAAGGAGAAGCAAAATGTTGTTTAAGTTTATCATCTGTTTTATTGCCGGCATTGGAGCAGGTCTTGGGACCGGGCTTGCCGGTATGAGCGCCGCCGCTGTAATCAGTCCGATGCTTATTACTTTCTTGGATGTGCCGGCTTATCAGGCGATAGGCATTGCGCTGGCCAGCGACGTCCTTGCCAGCGGCGTGAGCGCATATACCTACGGAAAGAATAAGAATCTCGATATTAAAAACGGTTTAGTAATGATGGCGGCCGTCATACTGTTTACATTCATCGCCAGTTATCTTGCCAAGTTTCTTCCGGAGTCGGCGATGGGTGGATTCTCGATGTTTATGACCCTGCTTGTGGGAATCAAGTTCATTATACGGCCTGTCATGACAACCAAGCAGGCAATGGAAAGCGTCAGCAGGAAAAAGCGTTTTATACAGTCGGTGATCTGCGGTACGGTTATCGGCCTGATCTGTGGTTTTGTCGGCGCGGGAGGCGGCATGATGATGCTGCTTATACTTACGAGCGTGCTTGGATATGAGCTTAAGACCGCCGTTGGCACCAGCGTTTTTATTATGACGTTTACGGCGCTCACCGGCGCAGTAAGCCATTTTGCCATAGGAGGGATGCCCGATATATGGTGTCTGGTATTTTGTGTAATATCAACGCTTCTTTGGGCGCGCGTGGGAGCATCGTTTGCCAATAAAGCAAGCGCCAAGACGCTGAACCGTGCTACCGGAATTGTGCTTACTATAATGGGTACCGCTATTATTCTTGTAAATTACCTCTGACAATTGAGCTTGACATAAATTGGCTGCAGATTGTAAAATTAAACAGGGGTGATTGTTTGGATAAGCCGAAACACCGTTCAGCACTGCGGCATAGACTTGGGATGTTCTATTACGGTGTGAAGCGACGGTTCCTGTGGAGAAAACTAGATAAGATGTTTTCAACAACCCGCACAAGTGAGAGACTGCCGAACAGCATTTTTTCACATAAGACGATCCTTCTGCGAAAGCTCAAGGATGTGGATATGCAGCTGCAGTATAATAAGATCAAAAATCTGCGCATTGCTGTGAAATGTATCGACGGTGTGCTTATCCATCCGGGGGAGATCTTCAGCTATTGGAAGCTTATTGGCAAACCAACCAGAAAAAAAGGCTATATTGACGGTATGATTCTTAGAAACGGAGGCTTTACAGCCGGAACAGGCGGAGGGCTGTGTCAGCTCTCGAACCTTATTTTCTGGATGGCGCTGCATTCACCGCTTACAGTTATAGAACGCCACAGGCACGGCTATGACGTATTTCCGGATTCCAATCGCACCCAGCCATTTGGCAGTGGGGCGACGTGCTTTTATCCTCACGGGGATCTGATGCTCCGCAACGATACATCCGATACATTTCAGTTAAAGGTCAGGGTGGGTGAGGAGTATCTTGAGGGGGAACTGCTATGTTCAGGCAATCCAAAGTACACTTATAGGGTTGTCGAGCGGAACCATGAGATGCGTCCGGAATTCTGGGGAGGCTACAGCCGTCACAATGAGCTGTATAAGCAGACCTATGATATGGAGGGGAATCTCATCCTTGAGCAGCTTGCGGTAAAAAACGAGGCCATAATGATGTACTCACCATATTTGGCAGAAACAGCACAAAGCAGCAAAACCGGGTGTTGACTAACACCCGGTTTTGTTTTAACATTTCTGCTTGGGGTATAAATAGATAGCTCTGTATTAATTGATTATCGATTCATAAAATGCTTGCTTATTATAAATCAAAGGCGCATAATTGACAAAGCAAAAAATTTATTTTCGCTTGCAAACGGAGAGAAAGATGAAGAATATAATTTTGATTGGTATGTCCGGAGCGGGTAAGAGCACGATCGGCGTACTTTTGGCAAAGGCTTTAGGGATGACGTTTGTGGATACTGACCTTATCATACAGTACAGAGAAGGACAGCTTCTTCAGCAGATATTGGACGGCCGGGGTGTCGATGAGTTTCTGAGAATTGAGGAGAGCGTACTGTCGGAGCTTGAGGCGACAAACACTGTCGTCGCCACCGGCGGCAGCGCCGTGTACTCAGAACGTGCCATGAGACATCTTAAGAGCATTGGTGATATTGTATATCTGTCGGTAGACTTTAGCGAAATATGCAGACGGATAAAGAACATTACGACAAGGGGTATTGTCCTAATAAACGGGAATTCACTTGAGGATGCTTACAATGAGCGTCTGCCGCTTTATAAGAAATACGCTGATATTACGGTGGAGTGCGGCGGAGGAAACATAGAGGACAGTGTAACAGAGATCATTCAGCTTATAAGCAAAAATATCACCAATTAATTTAATTCGGCGTAAGAATTATAAAAGGTATAAAAATGGACAGAGCTTACCGCTCTGTCCATTTTTTAATCTATGGGCAATTATTGATACTGATTCTTGATTAAAAGCTTTAATCAAGAATCCCGTGTGCTGCGCACACTCGCAGCGTCTCATGCAGTTCTTGATAAAAAGCTTTAAAGCATTTTATCAAGAACTAGTATGAGTATATACTAGTCATTGAGCAGCCTGATATAGTGGTTTGCTTCACGAAGAACGTGGTCCGCCAGCAGCGGTAAAATTACTGATCTTATCTCGCAATTTTGAATTCCCTTGGTCCCGGCTGCCTTGAAGTCTCTGAATTTCAAAGTCTCATCAAGTGAAGCTGCAGTGTCGTTTGTCTCTCTGGAGCAATTGAGCAGACGCGCGTAATCATCTGCAAAGTCGTCTGCCGCGCATATAAGATCCTTTTCAGTCGGATCCAACAACCCACGAATAAACAGTGCGTGCTCCATCATGATTTGATTCCAAAACCGCTCTATCTGTCTCATTGTCTGGCATTCGCAGGCATTTCCGCTCTCAATGCAAAGTATATATGTGCGGTACAGCCTTGCCTCGCGCAGAATATGCTCTATCAGAAGCGGATAGTTAACCGTAAATATATTGCAGTTCAGTACAGCATTAAGAACCCTTTCCTTAAAAGCGATAAGGCCGTTCACCAACCTGAGCGCCTTTTGATTTAGTCTTCTTACCTGTTGGACAAGCGACGAGCATATGCGCGGGTTTTCGCCGCATGTCAATCTGGCCTGCATACGCGTGATAGCGCTGTTGATCTGTATTCCAGTAAACTGCTGTGTCTGCCTCTCCGCCCGGTCTGTAAACTCAGTAAAGATTTCTCCGGAACACAGCACGTCTTGACTGATGATGCCGTCACTTAATTTGACGGTACACATAAGTAAATCCTCAAACTCATTTTTAAACCTCTCAGCCTGCCGTGAAAGTTCGGCATTCCGCGGGGTAAAGCCAGCCTCTAAAAAAAGGCTGTGTTCCTTCATTATTCGTGCAAAAAAGATATGCAATTCTAAAGATAAAACTACATATTTTTCTTTATTCCCCAAAATTGGTCACCCCAATATAATTAGTCACACTGCATTATATGAGGGGCGGCCTCTATTGGTGTTCATGCACGGTATTATACGGGGGATAATGAATGCAATGCAGAAAACTATGTTTAGCAGCACAAAAAATCACGTATGTGTTTCTTTTGTGGGACTAGACAGCAGAAGCTGTTATGGTATACAGAGATCACTTTTTGGGTGACATAATCTGAAGAATGTATACAATTATTCCAGCTGCCATCACTGTCCAAAATCTATCACTCCATAAAGTAGTAGAATTTTTTCGTCAAAATAGGCAGCCAACACCCCAAAAATAACACAGGCAGCAATTAGTATAACTCCAAAAATAATATTCTTCTTTGAGAAAAGCATTGAGATTCGCTGGTACCAAGTTCCTTTTCAATATCTCTCTTACTCAGCATTTGTCCACCCAATTGCCTGTTCAGAAAAACTATCTTTTTTATTTATTCTATCATTTTTACAGAAAATGTAATATATGTAAACAAAACCCTTGAACAGTTAAATTAAACGAATAAAAAATGCGGAGTGTCATTAAAGGATCTGGTAAACGTAAGTAAAATCAATGGTTTGTAAGCAGCAAGCAAGGTGCTTTTATCCAAAAGAAAATAGAATAGTCAGCGGCATGGTTCAAAAGCAGATTTGTGTCATGATCAGAATTGAAACCATCACTACCACCGCTTGCAGCTTTTCTGAAAGACCGTATTGACAGCTAACAATTATTAGCCTATAATTCAGCTAACAATCGTTAGCTGCGAGGGTACTATGAAAAACGAAACGACGAAACAAAGAATTCTGACGGAAGCAGTAAAACTGTTTTCGAAAGAGGGATATGAGGCTGTCCGTGTCGATCAGATCGCAAAAGCTGTCGGTATCAAAGCCCCTTCCCTCTATAAGCATTACAAAAGTAAACGGGATATTTTTGACAGCATCTTGCGGATCATGGAACAGCGGGATGGAGAAAACGCGGCTGCCTGTTCTTTGCCGGAAGGAACGGCAGAGGCCATGCCGGAAGCCTATGAACGATCGTCCATAGAGGATCTGATCGCATTCAGCAAACAGCAATTCCGTTATTGGACGGAAGATGAGTTTGCATCTTCTTTCCGAAAGATGCTGACGGTGGAACAATACCGCAGCGAGGAAATGAACGGTCTTTACCATCAGTATCTGGGCGCCGGCCCGCTGAACTATGTGGCGGATCTGCTGGGCTCCCGGGCGGAAGCCCTGGCTTTTTACGGCCCCATGTACCTGCTGTACAGCGTCTACGATACTGCGGACGATAAGGCGTCGGTATTTGCCCTGCTGGACGCCCATCTGGAGAGGTGGCGCAGATGACTTTTTCTATCCCGGACCGCTGGGCGGTGCTGGCCAATCAGTATCCCGAACAGACTGTGGGACGTATCACGCTGCAGGAAAAGGGGATGTACCGGCTCCGCACCGCCGTGGGCGAACAGAACGCGCTGGTTTCCGGCAGGTTTCAGTTCGACGCGCAGTCCCCGTCCGATTACCCCGCCGTAGGCGACTATGTGATGGCCGACTGCGCCGATCCGGATACCGCCGTCATCCATCAGGTGCTGCCCCGCAGAAGCCTGTTTGTGCGCAAGGCGGCAGGCACTTCCAAAACGGAACAGGTAGTGGCTGCCAATATCGATACCGTGTTTCTATGTATGAGCCTGAACAATGATTTCAATCTGCGCCGGCTGGAACGCTATCTTGCAGTTGCATGGGAAAGCGGAGCGGATCCGGTTGTGGTGCTGACAAAGGCGGACCTGTGCGGGGATCTGCCCCAAAAGCAAAGGGAAGTGGAATCCATCGCCATGGGCGTGGATATTCTCACCACCTCCGCCATGGAGTCCGACGGATATGGGCGGATTATGCCTTATATCACAAAGGGCAGAACCGTTGCCTTTGTGGGTTCCTCCGGTGTGGGCAAGTCCACGCTGATCAACCGCCTGCTGGGGGAGGAACGCCTGGCGACAGACGGTCTGCGAAAGGATGACAAGGGCCATCACACCACAACCCATCGGGAACTGCTGTTTCTGCCGGGCGGGGCCATGGTCATTGATACACCGGGTATGCGGGAACTGGGCATGTGGGATGCCGCTTCCGGCGTTGAGCAGACCTTCGGGGATATCGAGGAACTGGCGGCACGGTGCCGGTTCCGCAACTGTTCCCACTCAGGCGAGCCGGGCTGCGCCGTCCGGGCCGCCCTGGAGAGCGGCCATTTGGACGCCGGGCGCTGGCAGTCCTGGCAGAAACTGAAAAACGAGAATTCCTATGCCGCCGACAGCGAAAGCTATCTGGCTGCGAAAGAGAAAAAATTCAAAGAGATCTCAAAAATCAACAAGTATCTCAAGAAGAGGTAATATACATGAACTATCCGCTCAGCGAGAAATACAACACACCAGAACTCATGGGGAAAATCATGGGGCCGAATCCTTTGAAACTGGAGGAAGAACTGCTGACCGGACACAAAATTCCCGCCGGTAGCGTGGTCTGTGACTTGGGCAGTGGACAGGGACTGACCAGCGTGTTTCTGTCCAGGGAATACGGTTTTACCGTCTATGCCGCGGACCTGTGGAGCGATTCGGAGGAGAACCGGCAGTTTTTCCGGGAGATGGGATTGTCCGAAGCGGAAATCATTCCGGTCAAAGCGGACGCAGCCGCTCTGCCCTTTGAAGCAGAGTTCTTTGATGCCGTTGTCAGTACGGATTCCTATAACTATTTTGGCCGTGACCCGGACTTTCTGGATCAGAAGCTGCTGCCCTTTCTCAAGAAAGGCGGATATGTCTACATCGCCATCCCGGGCATGAAGCAGGACTGCCACGACCATTTACCTCCGGAATTGCTGCTGTCCTGGACGCCGGAGCAGCTGGACTATATGCATGATGCGGCATACTGGCGCGACATGGTCAGCCGGAGCCGGGCTGCCGAGGTGATTGAACTCAATGAGATGGAATCCAATGAAGAAGTCTGGGCGGACTGGCTCCGGCAGGAGAATGAGTACGCTGTGGGCGACCGCAAATCCATGAAAGCCGGCGGAGGAAAGTATCTGAACTTTATCAAAATCGTGCTGAGGAAAAAATAAGAGTAAATGCGAAGGCCACCAATTTCCGAGCAAGACAAGCACATTGGGCATACAAAAAATAAATCGACAGGCTTCTTATCGAAACCTGTCGATTTTTGGTCGGAGTGGCGGGATTCGAACCCGCGGCCTCTTGGTCCCGAACCAAGCGCGATACCAAGCTTCGCCACACCCCGTTTTGTCGTGCTTGTATATTATAATTATCTAAACCGAGGTTGTCAAGAGAAATAATGGAATGATTTTTTATTAAGCTGTTTTAAACCTCCAGTGCCGTTATATAAGGAAAGCAAACAGAATATATTCTGTATATAGGTTTGTCTGTGATTTGTTGCATACGGAGGGATATTCGATGGTTTATGAGGGCAGGAGCGTTTCAGCCGCACGAAAGCGTACAAAAAGTAAGAAGCTGCCGGGAAGAAAAATGGCCATAAAACTGACAATATGCCTTTGTACGCTTTTTACAACCGTCGTTTTTAAATTTGTTTTCCCAGAAGCGGCAGCCGGTGTAAGAGAATCGGTTCTTGGACTCATTGGAGGAAATGTTAATTACACCGCTGCCGTTAGGACGTTGGGTGAGGCTTTCGGCGGAGAAAAAGGCTTTTTTGAAGCGATAGCCGAGGCGTTCTCGTATGCCTTCAAAATAGACTCTGAGGATGTACAGGTATCCATAGACAGCGATATCGATGAAACTGAGCTTTATTTTAACGGTCCTGAACCGGAAAACAAGATTTCTGATGAAGAAGATACAGTGACCGGAACAGCAGATGAACCCCAGGAGAGCACGTATGATATGGAGGATACAGATACATTAACAGCTACATCAGATGACACAGGCACCGATGATTCAAGTACACTTAATGGCAGTCAAACGGCGTTTTCTGATATTGAACCGCCTGAGAATACCTCCTACGAAAAGCTCGAACTCCCAGTATCAGGGACAGCCCCTGTATCCGGAACGGTAACCTCCAGCTTTGGATACCGTGAGCATCCTTCAGACGGACAGGTGAGATTTCACTATGGGATCGACATAGGCGCTGAAAAGGGGAGTTCTGTTAATACTTTTGCACCCGGAACTGTTGCATCAGTTGGTGACAGCACAAGCTACGGATTATATGTAATAGTTGAACACGAAGAGGGGCTAAGAACTTTATACGCACATCTCGATTCCGTTTCAGTAAGAGAAGGGCAGCAATTATCAGAAGGGGAATCTGTTGGCCTGGCAGGTGAAACCGGAAACGCCACAGATGTGTGCCTGCACTTTGAGATAATAATGGATGGGACTTACGTTAATCCGGAGTATTATATACTATGCGAATAAGAAATTGCACCATAAGAATTAACCCTGGCTTTATACTAACGCTCAGCTGCACGATTTTCCTAGTTGGGTTTCAAAATACGATACTTGTGCTTGTCGCGGTGCTCCTACACGAATTGGGGCACATTGCGGCAATATATGCCTTTGGCGGCGGTATAACCTCTATTACAGCAGGTGCGGCTGGACTGGAGATTGGCTATGCCGGCAGATTCTCTTATAGAGCAGATGTAATCGCTGCGCTTTCAGGACCTGCCGCAAGTCTGCTGGCTGCAGTCGCTTTTTCATATATGGGGTGCTTTTTTAAATTGGAACAGCTGCTTCTGTTTTCCGGTATTAATTTAATATACTGCCTGTTTAACCTTATACCTGCGGGTGCGGCAGACGGCGGACGAGCAGTATTTGCAGTGACCGCGGCACTTTTTGGGCCATTTACCGCTGAAAAAACAAGCTATGTCTTAGATGTCCTGTGCTTTTTTACTGTTCTTGCAGCCGGAATTTACGTTTTTGCCAAAAGCGGCGGAAATCTGACATTAATCCTTTGTGCAATATTACTCGCAGAAGTTAGTTGCAAAAGACTTAAAAATAGTGTAAAATTCCTTACATAATGTCCTAAAAACAAATACATTTTATTTTTGAATGTTTTTGTCCGGTCATAAAATTTCTTTGATTTGGACGGTATCGATATTATGACGCCTGAACTTGAACGGATACTTCAAAGGGTTCAGAAGCCCGCCAGATATACCGGCGGAGAGTACAATCAGATAGTTAAGGATAAGTCAGAGGTTGACATACGTTTCGCTTTCTGTTTTCCGGATACCTATGAAATAGGGATGTCAAACCTTGGCCTGCACATCCTCTATGGAGCACTGAACGCCGAACCTGGGCTTTGGTGCGAGCGTGTATTTGCCCCTTGGGGAGATATGGAAGATGAGATGCGCGCCGCCGGTATGCCTCTTTATGCTCTTGAAAGCGGAGACGCAATTAAGGATTTTGATGTTATAGCCTTTTCCCTCGGCTACGAGATGGCTTATACTAACGTCTTGAATATGCTGGATCTCGCCGGCCTGCCGGTGCGCTCTGCTGACAGGGATAGCTTGACGCCGCTGGTTTTTGCCGGAGGGACTTCATGTATAAATCCGGAGCCAATGGCTCCTTTTATCGATCTCTTTGCCATTGGCGAGGGTGAGGAGCTTGATTTGGATATCGTGCGTCTCCTTAAAAAGGCCAAAGCCGGGGGATGGACAAAAACGCAATTCCTGTCTGAGGCTGCTAAAATCCCCGGAGTTTATGTCCCATCGCTTTATGATTTTGAATATAACGACGACGGAACCGTAAAATGCCGCAATGCGCTTCCTGGTGCGCCCGATAAGGTCACAAAGCGCATAATTGAAGATCTTGATGACACCTTTTTCCCAAGTAAGACTATAGTACCATCTACCGAGATCGTGCATGACCGTGTTGTTCTTGAGCTTTTCCGAGGCTGTGTACGCGGGTGCCGGTTCTGCCAGGCGGGCTATGCTTACCGTCCTGTTAGGCGCCGCAGTACAGATTTTTTGCTTGAAAAGGCCAGGGAGGCTCTTGCCGATTCCGGGTATGAGGAGATAACGCTTTCATCCCTCTCGACAAGTGATTTTAAGGGGCTTGGCGAGCTTTGCGACGGCCTTCTTGAGTGGTGTGAGCCGCGAAAAATAAGTCTGTCGCTTCCGTCTCTCAGGGCGGATAATTTCTCAATGGGTCTTATGGAGCGGGTTCAAAAGGTCAGAAAGACCGGCCTAACCTTTGCGCCTGAGGCGGGGAGCCAGCGCCTGCGTGATGTTATAAACAAGAATGTTCGCGAAGAGGATCTTCTAAGATCCTGCAGGTTTGCCTTTGAGGGCGGCTGGAACAGTCTTAAGCTCTATTTTATGCTTGGCCTACCTACAGAGACAGATGAAGATGTGCTTGCTATTTCTGATCTTGCAAATAAAGTTCTGAATACATGGAAACAATATGCTAAGAACAAGAGCCGTGGTGTTAAGATCACTGTCAGCACCTCCTGCTTTGTACCCAAGCCCCATACACCATTTCAGTGGGAGCCTCAGGTTGATATTGAGGAATATAACCGCAGGGTCAAGCTGCTTCGTGACAATATGCGCTCTAAGGCCATAAGTTATAATTGGCATGAGGCAGATGTGGGCTTGGTTGAGGCGGCCCTGTCACGGGGCGACAGGCGTGTTGGCGATGCCATTGAGGCGGTCTGGCGTGACGGTGGTAAGCTTGACTCCTGGAGCGAGTATTTTTCCTTCGACAGGTGGATGGACGCTTTTTCAAAATGCGGGTTGAGCATGGAATTCTATGCCTGCCGCAAAAGGGAAAACGGTGAGCCTCTCCCATGGGATATAATTGATCTTGGAGTTGATAAGTCCTTTCTGATAAGGGAGCGTGCGGCGGCGTATGAAGGCCGCATTACACCCGACTGCCGGGTTAAATGCACCGGCTGCGGAGCTGTACGTCTTCTCGAGAGGAGGGGCTGCGATGAGTAGGATACTCTTTAAAAAAGAGGGCCGGGCTAAATATATATCCCACCTTGACCTTATGCGGACAATGCAGAGATCTTATTTGAGGGCGGGACTTGCCATAAAGCATACCTCCGGTTTTAATCCGCATCCATATATGGCCTTTGCACTTCCGCTGTCCGTAGGGACAGAGAGCCTGTGTGAGCTTATGGATTTTGAGCTGGTGGATGACACACAGCTTACAGATATTCCGGCGCTGCTGAATCAAAACCTTCCCGAAGAGATAACCGTGCTAAGCGCATATGATTCTGATACGAAATTTAAAGATATTAAATGGCTTGACACTCAGTGCCGGCTGGTTTACGATAGCATGGAAAGCGCTTTTGTTGCAGAAAAGCTGAGAAAATTCTTTTCTTTAAATAGTATAGTTATTGAGAAACGCTCAAAGAAGGGGATTGCTTCAGTCGATATAGTCCCAATGATTCATCAGCTTGATGTTTCTGCAGCAGCTGACGCTGTAATAATAACTGCCAGGATATCCGCTCAGGAGCCTTCACTTTCTCCTTCACAGTTGGTCTCTGCAATAGAGCAGCAGCTTCCGGAGCTGAAGCCCGATTTTGTCGGGCTGAAACGTATTGAGGTGTTTAACAAAGATCATATGGTCTTCAGGTAGATACAGAAGAGTATAGGAGGCAAATAGCAATGGAACCAAAAGTACACAGGATAGGAGTCCTAACCTCCGGCGGCGACGCGCCGGGCATGAACGCCGCCATAAGGGCGGTCGTCCGCACATCCCATTCACTTGGTATAGAGTGCATCGGTATTAAGAGAGGCTATCACGGTCTTATAACCGGTGATATGGAGCCTATGACGCCTGCAGAGGTTTCCGGTATTACCAGCCTCGGCGGAACGATCATCTACACTGCAAGAAGCAAGGAGTTCCAGACCCCGGAGGGGCTTAAGCGTGCCGCAGACAACTGCCGTTTCCGTGGGATAGACGGAATAGTCGCCATAGGCGGAGACGGAACCTTCCGCGGAGCCGGCGAACTTTCTGAATATGGCGTTGCAGTTGTCGGCATCCCCGCGACCATTGATAACGACATAGCCTGTACCAGCTATACCATCGGCTATGACACCGCCTGCAATACAGCTATAGATTTAGTTGATAAGCTGAACGACACTATGAAATCCCATGAGCGCTGCTCTGTTGTTGAGGTCATGGGTCACAGGGCAGGACATCTTGCCCTTAATGTTGCCGTCGCTGTCGGCGCTACGGCAGTTCTCGTACCGGAAAAACCGATAGATTACACCGAGGATATTGTAAAGCCGATCCGAGAAGGAAGGCTTCGCGGCCGTACAAACTTCAATATTATTGTTGCTGAGGGGGCTATTCCGGCTAACGATGTGGCGGATGTCGTACGTCAGGAGACCGGAATGGAGACACGCGTCACCGTCCTTGGCCATGTCCAGCGCGGCGGGCGTCCTCTTGTTCGAGACCGTGTTATTGCTTCACGCATGGGATATGAGGCTGTGAAGATACTTGCCGAGGGCGGAACAAACAGGGTCGTATGCTTTGACGGAAAAGATTATTCAGATATTGATATTGCCGAGGCTCTTAATATGAAGAAGGGGCTTGATGAGGCGGTTTACTCACTGCTTGAATCCCTCCACAGCGGCGCTTGATATAATCCTTTCTCAATTCATTAAAAACTTTCATCCTACAGACTTATAGCCTGTAGGATGATTTTTGCAAAAATACGGCTTCTGTATGTAAAAAAGTCTTGCATTTCCCAAAATATTGTGGTATCATATCAAAGCTTTCGCGGGATCATATTCCGCTATCGGGGCGGTCCGCTGTCGCCTGGCTGCGGCAAGAACGCCTGCAATGAAGGGAGGATTGCAAAATGAATTTAGTTGATACTCTTACTCAGCAGTACATGAAGCCGGAGCTTCCTCCGATGAATGTCGGTGATACCGTCCGCGTTACCGTCCGTGTAAAGGAAGGCAACCGTGAGAGGACGCAGGCTTTTGAAGGTACTATTATTGCAAAGAAGCACGGCGGCATCAATGAGACCATCACTGTACGCCGTATTTCGTACAACGTGGGTTGTGAGAAGGTTTTCCCTGTCCATTCTCCCACGATCGTCTCTGTCGAAACTGTCAGACGCGGTAAGGTCAGAAGAGCAAAGCTCTATTATCTCCGTGACAGAGTCGGTAAAAACGCAAAGGTCAAAGAGAGAATATAAAAAAAAGGGGCTTTCGCCCCTTTTTTTTATTTGTTTTTTTGTGTATAATCAAGTGTACAGTTGTAATCTGTGTGCAAGATACAGACAAAGTGTAATATGGATATTGTGCCAAGGCAAAATACTGAAAGGCGGCGGAGCTTACGCAAGAGGATTATTTTTTCGATTTTGAAACCAGCGGTGCTGAACCAGAGGAGAAGCAGCCTTCCGCTGGTAACGGCTCAGGAGAGATCAGCTCCGGTGACAAATCAGGCGGAAAGCTTGAACTGTACGATTGGGTGCAGTGTATAGTTGCCGCACTTGTTATAGGAATTTTATTTTTTATGTTTGTGGCGCGTGTCGTTAATGTGGAAGGTTCTTCGATGTTTCCAACGCTCCATAACAGCGATAAAATAATAACTTCAAATCTATTTTATAAACCGAAAGCCGGCGACGTTGTTGTTGTCCAGACAGATACCTATGGCTCGGATCCCTTAGTTAAGCGTATCATCGCTACCGCAGGGCAGACTGTAGATATAGATTTTGACGCCGGTATCGTATATGTTGACGGCGAGGCACTGGATGAGCCGTATACAAATTCACTTACGCTGGTACAGGAGGACTTTACCGGTCCCGTAACCGTACCTGAAGGCTGTCTTTTCCTGATGGGTGATAACCGAAATTATTCAACAGACAGCCGCTCGAACATGGTGGGTATGGTTGACGAGCGGTGCGTGATCGGCAAGGTATACTTAATTATAATCCCCAGTGCTAATGAGGACGGCTCGCGCGACTGGGGCAGGATAGGGAGTATTTACAACTGACATGAGCGAAGAACTCAACATCCAATGGTTTCCCGGACACATGGCCAAGGCTCGGCGTATGGTCGTTGAAAACTCTAAAATGGTGGACGCCGTATGCGAGGTGATCGATGCCCGTGTACCTCTGTCCAGCAGGAATCCCGAGGTCTCGGAAATGACAGGCTCAAAGCCAAGACTGATAATATTAAACCGGGTTGATCAGGCCGATCCCACCGAGACGCGCAAATGGTCGGAATATTTTCGCTCTCAGGGCTTTTTCGTCCTTGAAACTGACTGTAAAAGCGGAAGGGGCACAAATGCCTTCTCCGGAGCTGTCAGGACCCTCCTAAAGGATAAGCTCGAGTCTTATGCAGCTAAGGGGCAGGCGGGAAAACCCCTTAGAGTAATGATAATCGGCATACCGAATGTGGGAAAATCGTCGTTTATAAACCGTGTTGCAAAGAGAAGGGCCGCCGAGGCTTCTGACAGGCCCGGCGTGACCCGCGGTAAGCAATGGATCAATATTGGAAACGGAATTGAGCTGCTGGACACCCCAGGTCTGCTCTGGCCCAAATTTGAAGACAAGGTTGTTGGAGAAAACCTTGCCTTTACAGGCGCTGTACGCGACGAGATCCTTGATACCGAGACGCTTGCTGCCCACCTGATGGAAAGGCTCACTGAGCATTATTCCTCAAACATTGAGATGCGTTATGGCTTTAAGCCTCCTGAGAAGGCAGGGGGATTTGAGCTTCTCGAGATGGCAGCGCGAAGGAGGGGCTTTCTTATATCCGGAGGAGAGCTTGACCTTGAACGCATGGCGAAGGTTCTTCTGGATGAATTCCGCGGCGGAAAGCTTGGGCGCATTACCCTTGATGCTCTGCCGGAGGGTTGATATGGACTTTTGGGAAATCGAAAACGGGCTTTTTGAGAAGGGATACGGTGTTGTCGCAGGAGTTGATGAAGCCGGACGCGGGCCGCTTGCAGGACCTGTGTACGCCGCTGCCGTCATATTACCGGGAGGGCTTGAAATCCCCGGACTTGACGACTCAAAGAAGCTTTCTCCTGCTAAGCGCGAGAGACTTTTTGACATTATCACTTCGTCGGCGGTAAGCTATGGCATAGGAACAGCCACGCACGAGGAGATAGATGACATAAATATCCTTAACGCTACCTACCTTGCAATGAACAGAGCAATAGCAAATTTGCATCCCATGCCAAATATGTGTATAATAGACGGTAATAGATCCAACGGTATTTGTTATCAGAACATCTGCGTTGTAGGCGGGGACGGCAAGTCTGCCTCTGTTGCGGCCGCCTCTGTAATAGCTAAGGTCAGCCGAGACAGGTTTATGCTTGAAATGGCCAAAGAATATCCTGAATACGGCTTTGAAAAGCACAAGGGCTACGGTACAAAGCTCCATTATGAGCGGCTGCGTCAATATGGTCCTTCACCAATTCACAGAAAGACCTTTTTGAGGAAGCTTCATTGAATACGACTCATTTTATCGGCAGATGGGGAGAAGCCGTTGCCGCTGATTTTTTAAGACACAGAGGCTATAAGATAATCGGCATGAGCTATAAGACGCGTTTTGGCGAGATAGATATAATTGCAGAAAACAGAAAGTTTCTCGTTTTTGCTGAGGTAAAAACGAGAAAAAATGATAACTTTGCCGAGGCGCGTGAATTTGTTGATGCGGGTAAGCAGCACCACATTTTATCCGCAGCGAAGCTGTGGCTTTCTCTAAATGAATGCAGCAAGCAGCCGCGCTTTGATGTAATTGAGATATATGCGCCGGAGGGTGCCGAGACAAAAAAGCCAAAGATCAATCACATTGAAAACGCTTTTTTCTCCTATGATTGATTTTTCCTATATGAAATAGTGGAGGACTTTTTATTATGCGTTATTTGAGCACAAGAAACAAAGATTTGCGGGTTACTGCTTCCCAAGCTATTGCGCAGGGGCTTTCTCGTGACGGAGGGCTTTTTGTCCCCGAGACGCTTCCAAAGCTTGCGGCCGGCGCGATCCCTCAGCTTTGCAAAATGACATATAAGCAGCGTGCAGTTTACATCATGGAGAGCTTTCTCGAGGGCTTCTCTGTTGCGGAGCTTTCTGATTTCACGGATAAGGCATACAGTCCGGCCGGCTTTGACACCCCGGAGATAGCGCCTGTCTACACACTGGATGACAGGACGCATTTTCTTGAACTGTGGCATGGGCCTACATGCGCTTTTAAAGATATGGCCCTGCAGATACTCCCGTACCTTCTTACAGCTTCCATGAAAAAGAACGGCAATACGGAGAAGGTGTGCATTCTTGTCGCTACAAGCGGCGACACCGGCAAGGCTGCCCTTGAGGGCTTTGCCGATGTGGAGGGCACAAAGATAATGGTGTTCTATCCGCGTGACGGCGTATCTGATATTCAAAAGCTTCAGATGGTTTCCCAAAGCGGCGCAAACGTGGGAGTATGTGCCGTAAACGGCAATTTCGACGACGCTCAGACAGGCGTAAAAGTTATTTTTTCAGACGAATCGCTCAGGGAACGTCTTGCCGCTCGCGGTTGGTCTCTTTCATCAGCAAACTCCATAAACTGGGGAAGGCTCCTGCCGCAGATAGTCTATTATGTTTCGGCATACTGTGACCTTATAGGCAAGGGAAGCATTGCGGAGGGCGATCCTGTAAACTTCTGCGTACCAACCGGAAACTTCGGAGATATACTTGCGGGCTTTTATGCAAAGCAGCTCGGGATACCCATTAAAAAACTAATATGTGCTTCAAACAAAAACGACGTGCTTACTGATTTTATAAAAACAGGTGTGTATGACAAGAACCGCAGCTTTTATACCACGATATCTCCGTCTATGGATATTCTTGTGTCCAGCAACCTTGAGAGGCTGATCTTCAACCTGTCCGGCGGGGATGACAAGCTCACGGCGGAATATATGTCTGAACTTGCAAAAGACGGTAAATATCAGATTTCGGACAAGATAAAGTCAGCGCTGGACATGGACTTTGCCGCCGGCTTCTGTACTGATGAGGAGACAAAATGCGTTATAGGGGATACCTTCAGTAAAAACGGTTATCTTATTGATACACACACCGCTGTTGCTTATGGCGTGCTTGAAAAGTACCGTGAGGAGACCGGGGATAATACAGTTACCGTAGTTGTCTCTACTGCCAGTCCGTATAAATTCTGTGACAGTGTGCTCGAGGCTCTTGGGAGTGCGATAACTACCCGCGGCTGCGGACTTATAAGCCAGCTTGAGGAGGTCTCCGGCGTCTGTGCGCCCGCACCTCTCAAATCTCTTGCTTCAAAGACCGTGCGCTTTAATCAAAGCTCTGAAAAAGATGAGCTTATGTCTGTTGTTGAGAGCTTTTTAAAATGATGTATGTAGAATCCGAACCGGAACAGGACATCCCGTGCGGTTCGGATTCTCTTTAAGAGGACTGAGAGTTACATTGTTGCCTTCGCTTCAAAAGTGCCGCAGAAGGTCTCTGCCTTTCTTATGGCGTTTTCAGACTCAACGACGATGCTGTCTGCGTGGCAATAATTGTCGCCGCCGTGGTACTTGCAGCTGACTACGTCACAGCCTACTCCGTGAAGCTTATCTCCGCCGATGCAATCTTTGTTATCGCTCATTTGTCGTTTCTCCTTTGCATTTTTGCCTGGTGGCATACATATTATCTGCCGCCTGGCGCTTGATATTCAACAAAAAGTCAACATACAGGTGGAACAGGAGGAAAAAATGCTCTATACAATAGGCGATCTGCACCTCTCCTTTGAGGCATCAAAACCCATGAGTGTTTTCGGCGCGGAGTGGGAAAACCACGCTGAAAAGCTGAAGGAAAATTTTCTGCGCCTTAATGAGGAGGATATTTGTGTTGTGTGCGGCGATCTGACCTGGGGCATGGATATGAAAAGCTGTCTCGCCGACTTTAAATTTATTGACGCCCTTAACGGTAAAAAAATCATACTTAAGGGTAACCATGACTTTTGGTGGACCACCGCCAGCAAGGCATCCCGCTTTTTTGAGGAGAACGGCATAAATACGATAAGCGTACTGAACAATAACTGTTTTTTCTATGAGGGCACCGCCATATGCGGTACCCGTGGTTGGATGTGCCCCACCGAAAATGCATCCGCACATGACAAAAAGATAATGCAGCGTGAAGTACAGCGGCTGGAAACTTCACTAAAGGCAGCAGGGGATTGCGAGGAAAAGATCTGCTTTCTCCACTATCCGCCTATCTTTGGTAAGTTTTTTGCCAAGGATATGATAGACCTTATGCACGCTTATGGAGTAAAGGAGTGCTATTACGGCCATATCCACGGCCCGGGACGGCTCTACGCGGTCGAAGGCAATGTATCCGGTATAAGTTATCATCTCATCTCTGCCGACCATGTGAACTTCTGTCCGGTAAAAATAAAATGAAAATTCTATTAAAATGTTTGCATTTGCGGGAAGTTCTGCTATAATATTCTGGCATGCCCAGATAAATACAGGAGGAAAAGCCACGTGAACGTTAAAGAATTTGAGAAAAAAGAGAAAAATACCGCGGAACTTACTATGGAGGTGTCTCCGGAAGAATTTGAAGCAGCGGTAAATAAGGCGTATCTCAAGAATAAGAGTAAGATCGCCGTACCCGGCTTCAGAAAGGGTAAAGCCCCGCGCAAGATAATCGAGAATCTTTACGGCGTCGGCGTATTCTATGAAGATGCCGTTGAAGCTCTTTACCCCGAGGCCCTTCAGACCGGCATTGATCAGCAGCAGATCGATATGGTGGGACGCCCGTCCATACTTGATTTCAACATCGGTGAGGATAAGAGCCTGACGATAAAGTTCCTCGTTTCGCTCTATCCCGAAGTCACCCTTGGCCAGTACAAGGGGATAGTTGCCCCTAAGGCTACCGTGCGTGTACTTAAAAAGGACGTCGATCACGAGATTGAGCATGTTCGTGAGCAAAACGCCCGCATTGAGACCGTAGAGCGCGAAGCAAAGTCCGGTGATATCGCCAACATAGATTTTGAGGGCTTTATTGACGGCGTTGCCTTTGACGGCGGCAAGGGAGAAAGTGTCGATCTTGAGCTTGGCTCAGGCCAGTTCATTCCCGGTTTTGAGGATCAGATTATCGGCGCAAAAGCCGGTGACAGCATCGACGTCAATGTTACCTTCCCCAAAGAGTACGCTAAAGAGCTGGCAGGGAAGGACGCGACCTTCAAGGTCACCGTCAACGAGGTCAAGGAGAAGATCCTCCCCGATCTTGACGATGAGTTTGCCAAGGATGTATCGGAGTTTGATACCTTCGCTGAGTATTCCGCAAGTGTTAAAGAGCAGATCACCGAGAGCCGCAAGGCTGAGGCTCAGAAGAACTTTGAGGAGGTCGTACTCAACCGCCTTGTTGAGCAGGTCCAGTGCGATATCCCTGACGCTATGATCGACGAGCAGGTTGATTCCATGATAAACAACTTCCGCTATAATCTTGCGTCTCAGGGCATGGAGCTTGAGCAGTATATGTCCATGTTCGGAATGGATCTCGAGGCCTTTAAGAAGGACACCCGTCCCACCGCTGAGAAGCAGATAAAGGCTGACCTCGCCTTTGAAGCCATTGCCAAGCAGGAGAACTTTGAGATATCTGACGAGCAAATCGAGGAAGAATATAAGAAGATGGCTGAGAATTACAAGGTTGAGCTTGACGTTGTAAAGAAGTCCATTGATGAAAACTCCATTAAGACCGGCTTAACGATCGAGGCTGCCCGTAAACTGGTTTTTGATTCTGCGGTCATCGAGAAGAAAGAGAAGAAATCTGAGGATAAAGAAGAAAAGTCTGAGGATAAGACAGAGGAAAAATAATTTCTTAAAGTGCGTTTTTGAATATATACGCGTACCTTTGGATAATATCTTTCCGTCGCAAATAATTTTTAAGGAGATGCTATTATGAGTTTGGTGCCGTATGTTGTCGAGCAGACTTCCCGCGGGGAGAGGTCATATGATATTTTTTCAAGACTTCTGAATGACAGAGTCGTTTTTCTCAGCGAAGAAGTCAATGATACAACAGCAAGCCTTATCGTTGCGCAGTTTCTGTATCTTGAGGCGCAGGATCCGGATAAGGATATCCAGTTCTATATCAATTCACCCGGCGGCTCTGTAACCGCCGGAATGGCCATCTATGACACTATGCAGTATATCAAGTGTGATGTGTCCACCATCTGCGTAGGTCTCGCCGCAAGCATGGGTGCATTTTTGCTCTCTTCCGGAGCAAAGGGTAAGCGCCTTGCTCTCCCAAATGCGGAGATTATGATCCATCAGCCTTCTGCCGGAACGCAGGGGCAGATCACGGATATGGCCATTCACCTCAAGCGATTAGAGACTATTAAGGAGAGGATGAACACCATCCTCGCTGAGAATACAGGCAAATCTCTTGAGATCGTCCGTGACGCTTGTGAGCGTGATAATTTCATGAGTGCCAACGAAGCCCTTGAATTTGGGCTTATCGACAAGGTCATTGCAAAGCGCTGAGCTTATTCATTTGGCGAAAGGAAATCTCGGATGCCTAATAACGAAGAGAAACCTATCCGCTGTGATTTCTGCGGCAAAACGGAGGATCAGGTTGACCGTTTACTCGCCGGCCGCGGAGCATATATCTGCAACGAGTGTGTCAGTCTGTGCTCCAGCATTTTAAGCGAGGATTACGAGTCAGAGCCTGTCTCTGAGACGGAGGATGTTTTTGAGCTTATTAAGAGCCTTCCGAAGCCGGCAGAGATCAAAGCGTATCTTGATGATTATATTATTGGTCAGGAGAGGGCGAAGATCGCCCTTTCCGTGGCTGTTTATAACCATTACAAACGCATTTTCTGCGGAAGCAGCAGCGATTCTGAGCTTCAGAAAAGCAATATACTTATTATCGGACCTACTGGCAGCGGAAAAACGCTTTTTGCGCAGACGCTCGCAAGAATACTGGAGGTTCCGTTTGCCATCGCAGATGCGACTACGCTTACTGAAGCTGGCTATGTGGGGGACGACGTTGAGAATATCCTTTTACGGCTCCTTCAGGCCGCGGATTTCAATGTCCCGCTTGCTGAGCGCGGAATTATATATATTGACGAAATTGACAAGATCGCCCGCAAGAGCGAGAACACCTCTATAACCCGTGATGTTTCCGGCGAGGGCGTTCAGCAGGCACTTCTCAAAATTCTTGAGGGAACAGTTGCAAATGTCCCGCCTCAGGGTGGTCGTAAGCATCCGCATCAGGAGTTCATAAGTATCGATACCTCAAATATTCTCTTCATCTGCGGCGGGGCTTTTGACGGGATTGATAAGATCATTGAGCACCGCATGGACAAGAAAAGCATCGGATTTGAGGCGGAGATAAAAAGCAAAAAGGAGAAGGATGTGGGCGAGATAATGCAGAACGTCCAGTCCCATGATCTTCTCAAATACGGCATAATACCTGAGCTTATCGGAAGAATGCCTGTTTTGGTACCAATGCGTCAGCTTGGCAGAGACGACCTTGTAAGGATTCTGAAGGAGCCTAAAAACGCTCTAACCCGTCAGTATAAAACGCTTTTGAGCTACGACCGGGTCAATCTTGATTTTGACGATGCTGCTCTAGAAGCTATAGCCGACAAGGCCATAGAAATGGATATCGGCGCACGTGGACTTCGCTCCGTTGTTGAGGGTGTTATGACGGACATCATGTACGAAGTCCCGTCTGACGATAGGGTTGAGAAGGTCGTCATAACAAAAGAATGCGTTGCAAACGGTGATAAGCCGAAAATCATACACAGACCGCGGCCGCAGATAGACCCGGATGCGGTCACAGCAGTATAATAGCTTTTTTTGAGAGCCGCACTATAGTGCGGCTCTTATGCAAAAACTCTTTTTTGCTTCTAATCCCACGAAAGGGGCATTTTTATGGACAAAGAATACTACGCTCAGTCATCTGGCAGTTTGGAAACGCTTCCGCTTATCCCTCTGCGCGGTATAAGCGTTTTTCCTGAGATGACTATGAGCTTTGATGTAGAGCGCAAGCAATCGGTTGAAGCGCTCAACGCCGCCATAGACGGCAACCGGCGCATATTTCTCTCTGCCCAAAAAGATGTGCTGAAGGAATATCCCGATAAAGATAACGTTTATGATTTTGGGGTCGTCGGTATTCTCAGGCAGTTTCTGCGTACGCAGGATGGCGGAATGCGCGTCATGATTGAAGGACAGTTCCGTGCAAAGGCCATACTCTTTGATTTTGGCGGTAAATACGCGACGGCTGAGGTGGCCTCAGTTCCCGCAGAAAAGGCTGACGCTACACCTGACACAGAGGCTCTCATGCGAAACACCATCGGAGTTTATGAGGAATATCTATCACTCAGTGGGAATTCTATTCCCGAAACGCTAATTGGACTCGCTGTTCGCAATGATCCTGGGTATACGGCGGATTATATCGCCCAGAACGTGCATTTTAACTATTCACAGAAGCAGGAGATACTTGAGATTATTGACCCGTTAGAGCGTCTAAAAGCTGTGGATATGATGCTCCAGCGTGAGATTGAGGTACTCACTATTGAGCGCGATATAAACGATAAGCTCCGTGAGCAGCTTATGCACAATCAGCGCGAAAACATTCTTCGCGAGCAGATGCGCATTATTCAGTCGGAGCTTGGAGACGATGAATCCTCGGAGATAGAGGACTATCGGATGAAAATTCTGGCGCTGGAACTTGGAGATGAGATTGAAAACAAGCTGTTAAAAGAGACTGATAGGCTGGCAAAGCAGCCCTTCGGCTCCGCTGAAGGCTCGGTAATACGCGGTTATCTTGACGCCGTCCTTGCCCTTCCATGGCATGAGTCCACCAAGGAGCGCCTTGATATAGCTGCGGCAAGAAAAATTCTTGATAAGGATCACTTTGGACTTGATAAGGTCAAAGAGCGCATTGTTGAGTTTCTCGCTGTAAGGCAGATGGCTCCTGATATTAAGGGCGGCATACTGTGCCTCGTCGGCCCTCCGGGAGTCGGAAAGACCTCGGTCGCTATCAGTATCGCAAAAGCTATGAACAGAAAGCTTGCAAGGATGTCTCTAGGCGGAATACACGATGAGGCTGAGATCCGCGGTCACAGAAAGACGTATATCGGAGCTATGCCCGGACGTATTATGACTGCCATAACCCAGTCCGGTTCACGTAATCCGCTCCTGCTGCTTGATGAGATAGACAAGCTTGGAAGCGACTATAAGGGCGACCCGGCCTCGGCGCTTTTGGAGGCCCTCGACCCTGAGCAGAACTCATCATTCCGCGATCACTTCCTTGAGGTGCCATTCGACCTGTCGGAGGTGATGTTCATCACAACTGCGAACACCACGGATACCATACCTCGCCCGCTGCTTGACCGTATGGAGATCATCGAGCTTACAAGCTATACAGATGAGGAGAAGCTCCAGATAGCCAAGAATTATCTGCTTCCAAAGCAGCGAAAAAAGCATGGATTAGATGCCCGCAGGCTTAAAATCGGTGACGACGTGATGCGCGATATAATATCCGGCTACACAAGGGAATCAGGCGTACGGCAGTTGGAGCGTGAGCTTGCTGCAATTTGCCGTAAGACAGACACCAAGATCGCTTCTGGAGAGATAAAGGCCATGACGGTTACCGCCGATAAGCTTGAATCCCTTCTCGGGGTACGCCGTTTTAAGCCTGAGCAGCTGTCCGGAAAGGATCAGGTAGGCGTGGTAAACGGCCTTGCATGGACGTCTGTCGGCGGCGAGATCCTTGAGGTCGAGGCCGGAGTACTTGACGGCAGCGGCAAGCTGGAGCTTACGGGGAACCTCGGAGATGTTATGAAGGAGTCGGCTCAGGCAGCGGTCTCCTATATTCGCAGCCGCTGTGACAGGCTTGGAATTGACAGGGAGTTTTATAAAAATAAGGACATCCACATTCACTTTCCAGAAGGCGCCATCCCTAAGGATGGTCCTTCAGCAGGAATAACCATAGCAATAGCTGTGATCTCCGCACTCACTGGCGTTCCTGTAAGGCGCGATGTTGCTATGACGGGCGAGATAACTCTGACCGGGCGTATTCTTCCGATCGGCGGACTTAAAGAGAAGACAATGGCAGCAATGAGATTTGGGGTAAAGACTGTCATTATACCATCGGATAATGAACGTGATCTTGAGGACATTGACCAGACGGTAAGGAGATGTCTCAATTTTGTGACAGCCTCCAGACTTGACGATGTTCTCGATGTGGCACTGGTCTTTCCGGAGAATTCAGCGGAATGTCCTGAAAGCAAAAAAATTCTCACACGCAAAGAGGTTAAGGGAAGCACCGTCTCTATAAGACAGTGACGGTGCTGCAAGGAAAAAATATGGATTTCAGCAAAATCGAATTTGTAAAATCAGCCGCGTCTGTTAAGGATTTTGTTCGTGACGGCCGTCCGCAGATAACCTTTGCCGGGCGCTCGAATGTGGGTAAATCCTCCGTTATCAACACTCTTGTTAAAAGGAAAAACTTTGCCAGAGTAGGGGCGCAGCCCGGCAAGACCTCCCAGATAAATTATTTTTTGGTGGACAATAAGGCCTATATAACCGATCTTCCCGGTTATGGCTATGCCAAGGTATCCAAGGTGGAACGCGACCGGTGGGGAAGGCTGATGGAGAGCTATTTTGCCGAGCAGGGACTTATAACACTTGGGGTCATGATCGTCGATGCCCGTCATAAGCCTACAGCTGATGACGTTACCATGTTTAAGTGGTTCAAGGACACCGGCTGCCCTGTGATTGTTGTAGCAAATAAGACCGATAAGGCCAAAAAGAGTGAGCTTTCGGACAATCTTGAGCTTATAGGCTCGGTTCTGGATTTTCCGGCAGGCACCATTCTTGTCCCTTTTTCTGCTGAGAAGGGAACCGGGCGAGGGGAGCTTATCTCAGTAATTGAAAACAAGCTCTCCATGTGCTAAAATAACGAGTATGATCGAAGTATTTAAAAATTTGGATTGGTCGGTGCTAACTGACGCGCTGCTTTCCGTAATACCTGCTCTTATATGTATCACTATCCATGAGTGCAGTCACGGCTTTGTCGCTCTGAAGCTTGGGGATACGACTGCAAAGGATATGGGGCGGCTGACCTTAAATCCCTTAAAGCACTTTGACATTTTAGGCTTTGTTATGCTGGCATTTGTTGGCTTCGGCTGGGCAAAGCCAGTACCGATAGATATGCGCAGATTTAAAAATCCAAAGCGCGGTATGGCTGTCTCTGCGCTTGCGGGGCCGGTATCGAATATACTTCTCTCGGTTTTGCTCCTGTTCCTTTACGGGCTGCTGTTTGTACCGATTTACTCATCGTCTTTTGGATATTATGTGCTGTATACGCTTTACCGCACGGCATATCTCAGTGCTGCATTGGCAGTGTTTAACATCATACCTATCCCGCCTCTTGACGGCTCAAAGGTTCTGTTCTCACTAATATCTGATGATGCTTACTATAAGCTGATGAGGTATGAAAGATACGGAATGATCATCCTTCTCATCCTTATAGTCACAGATGTGTTGAACGGACCTCTTAACACAGCAGTATCATTTGTCTTTAATAAGCTGTTCTTCTTTGCCGGGCTTGGCACCAAAATAACAAATATCTTCTGAAATAAGGAGCAAATATGGAAAACCCTACGTTCCGGCTGGAGGGAATAGTTCGGGCAAAAGACGATATGGAGGATTTTGAGGGTCCGCTTACTCTCATTCTTCAGCTTCTTGCTAAAAATAAGATAGAGATTCAGGACATACAGATATCCCAGCTGCTTGAGCAATACATGGCTTATCTCGACGAAATGAAGGCGATGGATCTGGAGATAGCCAGTGAGTTTGTAGCCATGGCTTCCCATTTGGTATACATAAAGGCCCGGATGCTCTTAAGCGCCGGCGAGGAGACAACTGAGCTTGAGGAGCTGATGCAGTCTCTTGAAAAGCTCAAAAACCGTGACGTTTACGCAAGTGTTAAAGAGACGATTCCTGTAATTGCAGAGATGTATACGCGCGGTGCCGGGACAATAGTAAAGCCGCCTGAGTACATGCCTGTAGATAAGGTGTATAAATACTCACACGAAAAAAACGATCTGCTTGACGCTATGATACGAGTTCTATCCAGAGAGGATGCCTCCGCCACACTCAAAGAACCGCCGGTCATACCTGTCCCAAAGCGCATAGTCTATTCTGTTACCGAGAAGACGAGTGAGATTATTTCACGCCTAAAAAGGATCGGCGGCTCCAGCCTCAGTGAGCTTTTCGGGAGCAGCGGCAGCAGGTCTGAGCTTGTCGCAACGTTTATCGCCCTTCTGGAGCTTTGCCGATCCGGCAGCATAATGATCTGCGGAGACGGCAATGATTCAAGCGTAACATATGTTTCAAACGAACAATGAAAGGTAATAATAATGGAAATCCGTGATTTGGAGGGTGCGATAGAGGGCATACTCTTTGCCTCCGGAGAGCCGATACCTGTAGAACGCATCGCCGCAGTGCTGGCAGTTCCCAAGGAGCTGATTTTTGATATTGCTGATAAGATAGCTGATAAGCTGAGCTTTGAACGTCGGGGGATAAGGCTTTTAAAGCTGGAAAACTCACTTCAGCTGTGTTCGGCGCCTGAATACAGCGATTATATCCGCGCGGTGCTTGAGACAAGAAAGCCTCCCAAGCTAACGCAGACAGCCCTTGAGGTGTTGTCGATAGTCGCATATTTTCAGCCCGTCACCAGAGCGTATATAGAACAGGTGCGTGGTATAGACAGCTCCTATACCGTGGGTGTACTGACTGAGCGCGGGCTTATTGAGCCGTGTGGTCAGCTGGATGCTCCTGGGCGGCCTACTTTATTCAGAACGACAAAAAATTTTCTAAGGACCTTTGGCATTTCCTCGCTGGAAGAGCTTCCCGAGCTTCCTTCTGTAAATGATGATAACGACGAACAGCTAAGGCTTAAGGCGTCGATCGACGCCCTGCAGGAGCATTCTCAAGCTGACTCGAAATCCGATTTAGAAGATAAAAGCGGCACTGACATATGAGCTATGTAATTGAATGACGCGGTGGTGTTGATGACAGCTTTAATAATAATTGGCGCAGTTTTCCTGATTCTACTGCTTATATCCCTGCTGCGTTTCGGCGTCTCCATTATATATTCAGATAAGGAGCTTTGCGTTAAAGCTGTAGCCGGGCCTGTCAGGATTACTGTTTTTCCTATAAAGGAAAAAGATAAACCTGAAAAAAAGCGCAAAAAGCGGGAGAAAACGGAAAAAGAAGAAGCCGAACCGCCCAAAAAGGAAAAAATCGATATTAAAGAAAAGCTCCAAAAGCTCCTCCCTCCGGTATTAAACGCTCTTGGAAGGCTAAGAAGAAAGCTGTCTATAGATAAGCTTACCATCCACTATACTGCAGCTGCGGACGACCCTTGTTCGGCGGCAATGAGCTTCGGCTATGCCTCTGCGGCGATAGGGGCGGTTATGCCGCTTATCGAAAATAACTTTAAGATACGGGAGCGCGACGTCGGTGCAGACGTTACTTTTGACTCTACTGAGAATATTATTTATGTAAATGCGCAGCTTACGCTCGCTTTTTGGGAAATAATATATATATGCCTTGCTCTGCTGCCGCTTTTGAAGTCTTTAGGCAGCGGTGAGGATACGGGAAAGGTGGATAAAAATGGACAAGCAACCAATAAGTGATCTTATGGACACCGTCATGACAAAGATCCACGAGATGGTGGACGTCAGTACAGTAATCGGTGAGCCGATCAACACCGCGGATGGCATTACAATCATCCCTGTGTCGAAGGTCAGCTTCGGTTTTGCCGCTGGGGGCTCTGACTTTACGGGAAAAAATCAGCAGGCCTCACAGAAAAACCCGTTCGGCGGCGGGAGCGGAGCCGGCGTCAAAATTAATCCGGTGGCGTTTGTGGTTATAAAGGATGGTGCGGTGCGCATTATGAATATCGAACCTCCTGCTTCAAATACCGTGGACCGCATAATTGACAACGCACCTGAGATTATTGACAAGATCTCCGCGCTTATAAAAAAAGAGGATGAAGAGAAGAAATAAAATGCCCGTATAGTTTTTAGCCCTGTAAGGCAATAATAAGCACCGCAAGGTGGTGTTTATTATGATAAAAAAGCTTTTACCGGCAGCCGCCGCCATTTGCATACTGGCGGCGGTTGGCGTTTTTGATTGTTCTGCCGCTGAAATATCCGCAAAATCCGCAATAGTCATAGAATCAAGTACAGGAACCGTCCTTTATGAAAAGGATGCCGATAACCAGATGCTCATAGCCAGCACAACTAAGATAATGACGGCTCTGGTGGCGCTGGAAAACAGCGATATCGACTCGGTTGTGACGGTTCCGGCTGCCTGTGAAGGTGTTGAAGGCTCGTCCCTCTATCTAAAGGCAGGGGAGCAGCTTACGCTTAGAGAGCTGCTTTACGGGATGATGCTGGAGTCAGGCAACGACGCCGCAGTAGCCGTTGCATATCACGTATCGGGGAGCATTGAGGACTTTGCAAAGCTTATGAATGACCGCGCAGAGGCGCTGGGATGTGAGAATACGCATTTTGTAAATCCTAACGGACTTGATGCGGACGGACACTATTCCTCGGCGCGGGATTTGGCTAAGATCATGTCCGAGGCCATGGAAAATGAGCTTTTTGAGCAGATAGTGTCAACCAAGACTATTTCATTTGGCGGAAGAAGCTTTACAAATCACAACAAGCTCCTTTGGTCATATGACGGTGTTGTGGGGGGCAAGACGGGGTATACCAAAAGCGCTGGACGTACGCTCGTCACATGTGCCGAGCGTGACGGTATGCGCCTTATATGTGTCACCCTCTGCGATTCGAATGATTGGAGCGACCATATGGCACTTTATGATGAGGCGTTTTCAAATTGGGAAGCAGTTAGAATCTGCCGTGCAGGAGAGCCGGTTTCAGATGTTTCCGTTATTTCCGGGGAATCGGACACCGTCGGGGTCTGCACGGACAGCGACCTGCGGCTTATCGTGAGGCGCGGGTCTGAGACAAAAATAGAACTGGAGCTTCCTGAATTCGTATATGCTGAGGTGAGCGAAGGGGCTCTTGCCGGATATCTTCGGGTGATAAACGGCTCCGATATATTTACGAAGGAGCTATACTACGCAGATACTGTTCCGCGTGACAGCTCGGAGAAGCTCTCCGGCTGGGACAAAATTAAACGTGCTCTTTCCGATATTGTAGGCCGCAGCTTTGCCGGCCTGGGATACGAGCCGGAGAATTAGAGAATCAAAAGGGCTGATGATATGGAAGAACGCCTTCAAAAGATAATTGCTGCGCACGGCGGTATGTCCCGCCGTGCCGCAGAAAAGCTTATTTCTGACGGTAAGGTCTTGGTAAACGGCGTCACTGCAGGGCTCGGCTGCAAAGCTGATGCTTCTACCGATGAGATCAGCATAGACGGTGTGCTGCTCAATATGGACGATGAGAAAAAGGTTTACATAATGTTAAATAAACCTGCGGGCTTTGTTACGACAATGAGCGACGAAAAGGGAAGGCGAACCGTCGCTGAGCTTGTTCAGGATATCCCACAGCGTGTCTATCCGGTGGGACGGCTCGATCTAAATTCCGAAGGATTGCTGCTTATGACAAATGACGGGGATTTTGCAAACAAGATCATGCACCCGTCCTTTGAGAAGGAAAAGACTTATAGGGTGCAGATATCAGGGGATATTCATAAGGGCATACCTGTGCTTTTAGCGCCTATGGAATTGGATGGGATCGAGCTTCGCAAACCGTCGGTAAAGCTTCTTAAGGAAGAAAACGGCATGGCCGTTATTGATATCACTATACATGAGGGGAAAAACCGGCAAATCCGCCGTATGTGCGAGGCTGCCGGACTAAAGGTTCACCGCCTCACAAGAATATCTATAGGTAAGCTGGGCCTGGGAAGGCTGAAAAAGGGTTGCTGGCGGCACCTCACTAAGGAAGAATTGGAGCTTCTGTGCAGTAATTGATTCAAAATTGCAGGATATATTTATTAAAATTGCAAAAACCCCTTGAAATCTCAGAAAAATAAATATAATATAGCTTTTGTTCGTATATGTATTTTCATTTGCATTTTTTCAATTACTGATATTATAGAGGAGAAAAATCGTGATGGATAAAGATGTTCTGGCCGCAATCAAGGCTGTATCGCCTACCTTTTCAAAAGGCCAGCGCAGGATCGCCAATTATATCACCGAAAACTATGACAAAGCCGCTTTTATGACCGCCGGAAAGCTTGGCAGCGCTGCGGGCGTCTCCGAGTCTACAGTAGTACGCTTCGCCGCGGATCTTGGCTATGACGGCTATCCTGCGATGCGGAAGGCTCTTCAGGAGCTTATTAAAAACAGGCTTACTACAGTACAGCGCATTGAGGTAGCCCGGGGAATGATCTCAAGCGGTGACGTACTTGAAACTGTGCTTACCTCTGATATAGATAAGATCCGCCACACCCTTGAAGATGTTGATCATGCAGCTTTTACAGATGCGGTCGACGCCATAACAAAGGCAAAGACAATATATGTTGTCGGCCTCAGATCTTCTTCGGCCCTTGCCAGCTTTATGGGCTTTTACCTTAATCTGCTCTTTCCCGATGTGCGGCTTGTAAACCAGAGTGCTGCGAGTGAGATATACGAGCAGGTGCTTCACATTTCCGAGGATGATGTACTTATAGCGATAAGCTTTCCCAGATATTCCCGAAAAACTATAATGGCCATGCAGTTTGCTGAGGATAAAGGGGCAACTGTAATAGGCATCACCGATTCTGCATCCTCGCTCGTTGCGCATATAGCCGATATTAAGCTGTACGCACGCAGCGAAATGGTCTCATTCTTAGATTCTCTGGTAGCTCCGCTGAGCCTGATAAACGCTATCGTCGTTGCTGCGGCAGAGCGTTCAAATTATGACCTTGAATCCAATTTTGAGAGTCTTGAAAAGATATGGGCTAAATATGAGGTTTATGAAAAGTACGAACAGTGAACTTGTTGTAATCGGCGGAGGTGCAGCGGGCCTTATGGCAGCCGGTCTTGCCGCGGAGCGTGGAATAAAGACGGTTATCGTCGAAAAGAACCAACTAACTGGGCGGAAACTTGGCATAACCGGTAAAGGCCGCTGTAATGTAACAAACGATTCAACCCCCGCTCAGGTCATAGCAAATGTGCCTACTAACGGGAAATTTTTATTTAGCTGCCTTAATAATTTTACACCAAGAGATGTCATGGCATTCTTTGAAAATCTCGGGGTGCCGCTGAAAACCGAGCGCGGCGCAAGAGTATTTCCCGAATCCGACAAGGCTGCGGATATTGTAAATGCATTGCGCAGGTACTGCCGTCAAAACGGAGTAAACATAATAAACGGCACCGTAAAAAAAGTACTTACTAACAACGGTTCTGTAACCTCCGTTTTGACGGATGATTGTGAATTATCCGCATCGTATGTTATTCTTGCCACAGGTGGGATGTCATATCCCGCCACAGGCTCTACGGGTGACGGTTATAAAATTGCAGGCGCTCTCGGACATAATATCATTGAGCCTAAGCCCTCGTTGGTGCCGCTGACCGCGGCAGGCGATATATGCTCCCAGATGCAGGGCTTTTCTCTTAAGAACATCTCCCTGCGGGTATTTGATTTATCGGGAAAGCAAATATATGAGGATTTTGGCGAGATGCTATTTACGCACTTCGGCGTATCCGGGCCGCTGATATTGTCGGCCTCCTCTCATATGCGGGACTTTAAAAATAACCGTTATTCGATAAAGATTGATCTTAAGCCTGCGCTTGATGAAAAGAAGCTGGACGCCAGGATTCTCCGGGATTTTTCAAAATTCTCGAATCGTGATTTTGCCAATGCCCTTGACGAGCTTGCCGGCAGGAGCATGATTCCCGTGCTTATCAAGCTCTCCGGCATACCTCCGGAAACAAAGGTAAACTCCATAACAAGAGAGCAGCGAAGACGCCTTGTTGAGCTGTTTAAAGCATTCCCTGTGGAGATAACCGGTCCGAGACCGATATCCGAGGCAATAATAACCTCAGGCGGCATCGATGTGCGCGAAATAAATCCGCGCACAATGGAATCTAAGCTCATTAAAGGCCTTTATTTTGCCGGAGAGGTTATAGATGTGGACGCATACACCGGCGGCTATAACTTACAGATCGCATGGTCAACTGCCCACGCTGCCGCTATGGGTATACCTTGCCCTTAAGAAAGGACTGACCGCTTATGAAAATGATCAACATTGCCATTGACGGCCCATCCGGCGCAGGAAAATCTACCCTTGCCCGAATGACGGCACAAAAATTGGGCTATATTTATGTCGATACCGGAGCACTGTACAGGTGTGTGGGCCTCTATGCTCTGAAAAAGCCTGTGGACCTCCACGATGCTGCCGCAGTTGCGGCGCTTCTTCCCGAGATAGACATTGAGATGAAGCACGAGGATGGCCTTCAGCGGATGTACCTCAACGGAGCGGACGTCACCGATGATATCCGTCTTCCGGAGGTATCCTTGGCGGCCTCCGCGGTCTCGGCTATTCCTCAGGTGCGGGGATTTTTGCTTGATACCCAACGTGACATGGCGTACAAATATGACGTGATAATGGACGGCAGGGATATCGGTACAGTCGTGCTTCCCGATGCTGATATCAAGATTTTCCTTACAGCTTCTGCCGAGGAACGTGCAAAGCGCAGGCACACGGAGCTTGTTCAAAAGGGCATGACCGTAAGCTTTGACGATGTCCTTCGTGATATTGAAAAACGTGATAGAGACGACAGCAGCCGCGACATAGCCCCACTCAGGAAGGCGGATGATGCTGTTGAGCTTGACACAACAGCGCTTTCGCTTGAAGAGAGCTTTGATAGAATAAAACGATTGGTTGAGGAGCGCGTTGGTCATGGATTTTAAAAAGATTGCTTATAAAATAGCCCGTTTCGGTGCTTCAATAACTCTCGGAATAGTCATGCCGTATAAGGCACTTGGCAGGGAAAATATTCCAGATGGACCGGCACTTATATGCGCAAACCACTCCAGTTGGATGGATCCGATTTATCTGGCTTTCGCGGTACCCGGAAAATACCATATGTGCATTATGGCAAAGGAGGAGCTTTTCAAGAAAAAGTTTAACGCAGCCTTTTTTAACGCAATCGGAACTTTTCCGGTAAACCGTTCCATTGCCGACATGAGCGCCATGAAGACCTCTCTCCAGTATCTCCGGAGAGGAAAAAAGCTCGCGATCTTTCCGGAGGGGACACGCTCCGAGGAGGATGGCGCCGTGTCTCCGAAAAGCGGCGCTGTCAGGCTTGCCGAAAAGGTGGGCGCTCCGATGATTCCTGTTTACATCCCACGAAAAAAGAAATTCTTTAAGCGCACCCGTATAGTGATCGGTAAACCGTTTACGGTGGAGAGGACCAAGGAGCGGCGAACCAAGGAGGATTATGAAATGCTTGCTGATGAGCTTATGAACAGGATAACCGCTCTGGGAAAAATCGATCCCGGAAAAGTAAGGGCGTGAAGCTTATATGGAGATAATCACCGCTAAGACTGCCGGCTTCTGCTTCGGCGTAAGACGTGCGGTAAAAATAGCAGAGAAGGCCGCCGAGGAATACGGAAGCTGCGTGTGCCTTGGGCCGCTTATTCACAATGACGATGTAGTTCGGGAACTCGAAAGTCGAGGCATACGCACTGTACACGACATCTCAGAAATAAACGAGGGCGACAGAGTCATAATACGCAGCCATGGAATAGGCAGAGACGAATATGCCGAGCTTGAGTCCCGGCATGTCCAGATAATCGACGCAACCTGTCCCGACGTATCAAAAATACACAAGCTCGTTTCCCAGGAATCCCTTGAGGGAAGAGGTATAATAATTATTGGTGAAAAAGCACATCCTGAGGTAAGAGCCATTGCCGGATGGTGCGCCGGCGCTGAGGTTTTTGAAACACCTGAGGAGACTCAGCAGTTTTTTACTGAATCCGAGGATGCCGCTGAAAAAGTCTATTCCGTCGTCTCTCAGACCACGGCAGCACGAGAAAATTTTGAAATTAATGTTAATATAATAAAAAAAGAGTGTACAAATAGCAAAATATTTGATACAATATGCGATACGACGTCCAGACGACAAAAGGAGGCTGCTGAGCTTGCTTCCCGATGCGATGTGATGATCGTCATTGGCGGCAGGCACAGCGCCAACAGCCGTAAGCTTGCAGATATTTGCCGCAATCACTGTGACAGAGTCATTTTTATTGAAAACGCGTCACAGCTTGATGTAGGGCTCTTGCAGGCAGATGATGTTGTGGGTGTCACCGCAGGCGCTTCCACGCCAGAGTGGATTATTAAGGAGGTCAACAGGAAGATGAGTGACGAGATCATGACTGCAGAGGCAGTCGAAAACAATGAAGCTGCTGTGGATACCGCGGCAGAAACTTCGGAAGCAGAGGCTTCTTTTGAGGAGCTGCTTGAGCGCTCCATCAAAACTTTACATACGGGGGAGAAGGTTTCTGGCATAATTGCCTCAATCACACCGACCGAAGTGTCTGTGGATCTCGGAACGAAGCAAGCCGGATATATTCCCATCTCCGAGCTCACCGACGAGCCCGGTGTAAATGTTGAAGACATCATCAAGGTCGGTGATGAGATAGAAGCATATGTTATGCGTGTCAATGATGTTGAGGGCACTGTTATGCTCTCTAAGAAGCGTCTTGATTCCGTAAAGGCGTGGGATACCATCGCTGAAGCCAGAAATGAGCGCGCTGTTGTTGAGGGCACCGTCATTGAAGAAAACAAGGGCGGCATTGTCGTATCCGTTAAGGGCGTTCGCGTGTTTGTTCCTGCATCCCTTTCCGGACTTTCCAAGGATGCTCCGATGACCGAGCTTCTCAAGAAGAAGGTCAGGCTCCGCATCACCGAGGTCAATCAGCCCAGACGCCGCGTCGTAGGCTCTATCCGCGCAGTTGCAAACGAGGAGCGCCGCGCAAAGGCGGAGGCTATATGGAATGAGATCGAAGTTGGCAAGCGCTATCACGGCGTTGTCAAGTCCCTTACATCCTATGGCGCGTTTGTGGACATCGGCGGCATTGACGGCATGGTGCATGTCTCTGAGCTTTCCTGGAAGCGTATTCACCAGCCCTCTGAGGTTGTTTCCGTCGGTGACGAAATAGATGTTTATGTTATTTCCTTTGATAAGGAGAACAAAAAGATATCCCTGGGCTATAAGGATCCTAATGAGAACCCCTGGGTACGCTTCACCACAAATTATTCTGTTGGCAGCGTAGCCGAGGTCAAGATCGTAAAGCTTATGACCTTCGGTGCATTTGCCGAAATAGTACCTGGCGTTGACGGCCTTATCCACATATCTCAGATTGCTGACCGCAGGATCGGCAAGCCTGACGATGTTCTTTCCGAGGGACAGGTTGTCAATGCAAAGATCATAAACATTGACAACGAGAACAAGAAGGTCTCCCTCAGCATCCGTGCTCTCCTTGAGCCTGAGGCCCCCGCTGCAGCTGAGGATGACGCGGAACCTGAGGCAGATGATGACCAGAATGTGGTCGTCTATGATACCGAGAATCCCCCGGCAGCTGAGGATATCGACGCTGAGTAAAATCGAACCTAAAGTTTTTCATAAAAGCGTACTGCGATTGCGGTGCGCTTTTATGTTTTGTTTTCGACATTCATTGATGTTGCCATTTTCATGCATTTTAGTTTATAATAAATAATAATTAAATGCTTGTGCTTGGAGGCGGCGTTGTGTCAGGATTATTTAACAGACTCTTTAAAAGCTTTAGGGATAGCGAAAACCGTCCATTCTGTACCGCAATAGTAGCTGCCGCAGGCAGCTCAAGCCGCATGGGTGGGGAGGATAAGCTTTTTGCTGAGCTTGACGGCATCCCTGTCATTGCCCACACGCTTATGCAGCTTCAGGAATCGGCATATATAAATGAGATAGTAGTAGTTACTCAGGAGAAATCCATTGTACCGATCGCCGATATCTGCGCGGCGTACGGAATAGACAAGGCCACAAAAATAGTCTGCGGCGGAAGCGAACGGCTCGACTCCGTACTTATCGGTACACTTGAGGCCTCCTCAGAAGCAGAATTCTTGGCTGTTCAGGACGGTGCAAGGCCGCTTGTAACACAGGAGGTTATCTCCGCAGCCATGGAAGCTGCGTATAAAGGGAACGCTGCAGCTCCAGCGGTACCGGTAAGCGACACAATAAAGACCGCCGAGAACGGTTTTGTCACAAGCACACCTGACAGATCCAAGCTGTTTGCCGTCCAGACACCTCAGGTATTTAGAACTGAGATATTAAAGGCAGCTCTTCAAAACGCAAAGGACAAGGGGCTTTCCGTCACGGATGACTGCTCTGCTGTGGAGGCGCTCGGCGTTGCTGTTGCCCTGAGCACAGGCTCACACGAAAATATTAAGATAACCACCCCAGTAGACATCACTGTGGCGGAAGCTATTTTGGATGCAAGAGGCTGAAAATGAGAATTGGTCATGGTTACGACGTACATAAATTTGAAAATGGAAGAAAATGCATAATATGCGGTGTTGATATACCCTGTCAGGTTGGCTTGGCAGGACATTCAGACGCGGATGTTGCTGTCCACGCACTCATGGACGCAATGCTCGGCGCGGCAGCACTTGGGGATATTGGAAGGCATTTTCCCGATAACGACGATGCCTACAAGGGGATAAGCAGCCTTGTACTTCTTGATAAAGTAACTCAGCTTCTTTTCGAGAACGGCTATAAGGTCTCAAATGCGGATATCACCATCATTGCTCAGCAGCCAAAGATGGCTCCCCATATTTCAAAAATGGAAAAAAATCTCGCCTCTCATATGCAAATCCCGGTGGAGAACGTGAATGTAAAAGCGACGACCGAGGAAGGACTGGGCTTTACCGGAGCCTGTCTTGGTATCGCCGCCCACGCTGTAGTCCTTATAGATAACCTTGGCATATAACACTTTGGTCACTCCCAGCATAGTATGTTGTGGCTGTATTTACAGTCATATGTACAGTCGGGAGGATTTTTATGATCAATTACTATCTTACCTGCCGCTCGCTTACGTATGCGCAGCGCTCGTCAAAAGCTCTGGATGCGGCAAGGATTTCAAATAGCGTCACCCGTACCCCCTCCGGTATGTCCCGTGAGGGTTGTGGTTACGCGGTAAAAATTCGCGCAGGAACACTTACAGAGGCTTTGCGTACACTCAGACTCGCCCAGCTGCTGCCCAAGAAGGCCTTTGCAGTATATGAGGATGGGCACACCGAGGAGGTGCCCATTTGATATATCTTGACAGTGCTGCAACAACCTTTCAAAAGCCTGTTTCAGTTTTAAAAAATGTCGACTGGGCTATGAAAAACCTCGGCAGCCCCGGGCGCGGGGGACACCGATACGCAATGATGGCCGCGGATACCGCCTTTGCCTGCAGGGAAAAGGCGGCAAAATTATTTAACGTTAAAAACCCTGAGAATGTGGTCTTTACTTTCAACGCGACCCATGGACTGAATATCGCAATTAACAGTCTTGTCAAACCCGGTATGCGCGTTGTGACCACAGGGTATGAGCACAATTCGGTCGTCCGGCCTCTTAAAGCGATAGGCGCAGTCATAGATCCCGCAGCCTCCGAGCTATTTGAGCCTGAGGCGGCAGTTTCAGCTTTTAAGCAGAAGCTAGATAAAAAAACAGATGTTGTAGTTTTTAACCATGTCTCAAACGTGTTTGGATACGAGCTTCCGCTTTACAGAGTTGCGGAGCTGTGCAGGCAAAAGAAAATACCTCTTATAGTCGACGCCTCACAATCAGCCGGTGTTCTGAAAATTGACATGGCTGCTCTCAGCGCATCGTTTATCGCAATGCCCGGCCACAAGGGGCTTTACGGTCCGCAGGGATCGGGAATTCTGCTGTGCGGCTCCGATACCATTCCGATAATGCACGGAGGGAGCGGAAGCGATTCTCTATCACCGCAGATGCCAAGCTTCCTGCCGGACAGGCTTGAGGCAGGGACGCACAATATGCCCGGGATCGCAGGCCTGTCGGCAGGGCTTGATTTTGTCGCTGCAAACGGCACTGAAAGAATACTTGCACACGAAAAAAAGCTAATAACGCTTGCCGCTGACGGGCTTTCAAATATAAGGAGAGTAAAGGTATTCGCCTCGAGCGATGCTCTTTCACAGACCGGTGTCCTGTCTCTCAATATTGAAGGCCTCCCCGCCGAAAGGGCAGGGGCGCTTCTTGCAAAAGAACAGATAGCGGTAAGGGCCGGACTTCACTGTGCGCCAATGGCGCACAATACCGCAGGAACACTCCCTGACGGAACGGTGCGTGTAAGCGTATCCGCCTTTAACAGTACGAGAGATATTTACGCACTCATAAACGCTGTTAAGAGAATTGCAAAGAAGTAACAAATGTCTAAAAATGCTTTAACAAAATATTCATAGAACTTTATTGCCAAGAAAAGCGATTTATACTATAATAGTAGATTAGAAAATAGGGGCATTCTTGAGATAAGTACTGAAAGAAAGTGATTTTACCGTATGGATAAGCTTGACGATTTTCTTAATTTTCTTTTTAATTTCATACAGACGGTAACATTCTGGGATCTGCTGGACATTGCAATAATTGCCTTTATTATCTACAAAGTACTGACATTCGTAAGAAAGACAAATTCCGGAAATGTTATTAAAGGAATAATGCTGCTGCTTGCTGTAATGTGGCTTTCAAGTATTCTTCATCTATCAGTCGTCAGTTATCTTCTTGGCGGAACGTTTGAGCTTGGGCTGCTCGCTGTAATAGTGCTGTTCCAGCCTGAGCTCAGACGTCTGCTTGAGCAGTTCGGAAGCAGCAGCAACTTCAAGGATCTTTTCGGCCGTCCTATACAGCTGCGCAGTATTGAGACTGCAATAACGCAGACGGTCCTTGCCTGCGCGGATATGTCACGTTCCCGCACAGGTGCTCTTCTTGTGTTTGAGCGCAATAACAACCTTGATTCATACATCAAAACCGGCACAATAGTTGATGCCTCTCCTGCGGCGGAGCTGCTGAAAAATTTATTTTATGATAAAGCTCCCCTTCATGACGGTGCGGTTATAATTAGAGGAGGCCGTGTTGCCGGGGCTGCGTGTATGCTGCCGCTCTCCAGCAACAGTAATATAAGCCGTGACCTGGGAATGAGGCACCGTGCCGGCATAGGGATGAGCGAGCGTTCAGATGCAGTTGTAGCCATCGTCTCCGAGGAGACGGGAGCCATTTCGGTTGCAATGGACGGTATGCTTAAACACGGTTTGACTCCGGATACACTTGAAAAGCTCCTGCGTAATGAACTTATGCCGCAGGAGAGCGAGAAAACCGGGATCTTTAAATCTAAAAAAAGTAAAAATAAAACCGCCAAGTCTGATAAGAAATCCGCCGGTGAATGAATATGACGAAAGAGAATAATACTGATAAAAAAAGAAAAATATTATATATAGTTTTTTCCATAATCACTTCTCTCGTGCTATGGCTCTATGTTGCGTATGTCGATAACCCGGAGAAGGATGTTTCTGTTTCCGGAATAAAAGTAGAATTCTCCGGAGAGGAGCTTCTTGCCGACAATAACCTTGTTGTCACAAGCGTCGATACGGCCTCCCTTACAATAACATTCAGCGGCAGCAGGAACGTTGTATCAAACTTATCAAAGGACAACGTCAGGGCGGTGGTTGATCTTAGCGACATTCTCAATTCTTCTCCGACCGCCGGGACCCATCAGCTTACTTATACTCTTGAGTACGGGACTTCCAGCAACGGCATTACTGTTTCTTCTGCTTCAAAAAATTATATAACCGTCACGATAGAAAAGCTTGTGACTGAAACTATTCCTGTAAGGGCAAATTATGAGGGCGGGATCGCCGATGGCTATACGGCAGAGGAACCTGTTGCCTCTCCGGAAACCATCACTGTCTCAGGCCCCAGGGAAACAGTAGATAAAATTTCCTACGCACTTGCCACTCTCAACCGCGAGAACCTTTCTAAATCCGTTAGTGAGCAGGTTCCCGTTGTGCTTATGGATGAAGACGGTAATGTGGTAAGTGATGATGGACTTACTCTCAGTACAGACACTGTCACTGTCTCAATATCCGTCCTTATGGTAAAGGACGTACCGCTTGAGGTAAACCTTGTTTATGGCGCCTCGGCAACTGCGGAAAATACTATTCGTAAAATTGATCCTGAATATATCACGATCTCCGGTGATCCGGAAATTCTTGATTCGTTTAATGTAATAACACTCGGAACGATAGACCTGACAAGCTTCACCTCATCATATGGAGCTACCTATACCATAGTCCTTCCAAATGATGTCACCAACCTGTCGGGTGTTTCTTCCGCTTCCGTTGAGGTACGTGTACTGAACACAGAAACCACTAAGGTCACTTCTACAAATATCATCACGCGCAATGATCCAACAAATAATGTCAGCATTATTAACCAGAGCATTGAAGTCACCCTTCGAGGCAAGCAGGAAGATCTTGATGCCGTGACGCCCGAGAACATCAGGATAGTCGCTGACTTAAGCGGATTAGATAATACTTCCGGACGATTCACTGTTAATGCAAAGGTATATGTTGATGGCTTTGATTCCGTTGACGCTGTAGGGGAGTATAAGGTCACAGTTATTATATCGTAAGTTTTTGCTACTCAAAAGCACAGCAAAAATGGCCATGTGCCGCCTCTGGCGGCACGGCTTTAAAAGCTTAGCGCGTGGGCCGGGACGGCCCACATGCGCGTAAAACTTCATGCGCATTGCTTTTACCTGCTTTCGCTGTGTGCTTGACCGCGTATGAAGTTTTATACCCATTCCTACAGGTGTTAAAGGAGAATGCGATGTTCGGTTATATCCGTCCGGATGCACCAGAACTGAGGATCAAGGAGTTTGAACGGTTCAGAGCCTGCTATTGCGGGCTCTGCCATGAGCTTTCTGAAAGGTACGGACTCACAGCCAGATTCGTTTTGAATTATGACTTTGTGTTCCTTGCCATGCTTTTAAGCCATGATGAAAACAGCTGCGATTACTGCTTTAAGCGGTGCATGCCGACTTTTTTCAGGAGGCGCTGTGTTTGCAGCAGTTCACGTCAGCTTGAAGTCTGTGCAGGTTACTGCGTTATACTTACCTATTGGAAGCTATGTGACACTGTAAATGATGAAAAGGGGCTAAAGCGCCTTAAGGCAAGGCTCCTCAGGACTTTTTTAAGGCGCTCCTATAACAAGGCCTCGGCTGATTTCTCTGATTTTGACAGCTCTGTAAGCTCAAAGCTCATTGAGCTTACAGAGCTTGAGAACGCCAACGAGCCTTCTATGGACAAGTCCGCCGACAAATTCGCAGCCCTGCTGGCTTCTGCCGCTGCCGAGGAGCCTGATGAAGCCGTGCGCCGTGCGCTTGAGCAGATACTTTACCATGTAGGCAGGATAATTTACATTGCCGACGCTTACAATGACATAAAGGATGATATTAAGCATAAGCGATATAATCCGTTAGTCACACGCTATTCGCTCACCACCTTGAATGTTCCAAAAGAGGTATCCCTGTCCGTTTCTCAGACGCTCAGCGCCTCAAGCAGTATGATGTCTGCGGCATTTGAGCTTCTTCCAAGAAACTACTGGAGCGAAATAACCGAAAATATAGTTTATTACGGTATACCGGATATGTGCCGTCAGGTCATTGCCGGTACTTACAGTAATAGGCCGCAGAGACTTCCAAAGCGTCCTGATAAACTTCAGGACAGATCGGAGAATTGATATATGAACGACCCGTATAAGGTATTGGGAGTATCCCCAAACGCTTCGGATGACGAGATCAAGAAGGCGTATCGAAATCTTGCAAAGAAGTACCACCCCGACAACTACCATGACAATCCGTTAGCGGATCTGGCTCAGGAAAAGATGAAGGAGATCAATGAGGCGTATGACTCCATTACAAAAATGCGGTCCGGCGGAGCAGGTTCCTCACGAAGCTCGGGTTCAGGCGGAGCTTCCTCATATCAGAGCTACTCTTCAGGAGCAGATTATGGCGGAAACGATCTTTATAACCGTATAAGAGGACTGATAAATTCAGGGGACCTCAATCAGGCGGAGCAGCTTCTTAACTCCGTCGCCAGCCGGGATGCTGAATGGAACTTTCTTATGGGGAGCATATATTACAAAAAAGGCTGGCTTGACGACGCCCGCAGCTTCTTTCAGCGGGCTGTGAATATGGACCCAGGAAACAGCGAGTACCGTCAGGCTCTGATGATGCTGAATTCATCTTCGGCCCCGTACAGAAATACTGGATACGGGCCTCCAGCGGAATCCGGTTTTGATATGTGTGATATGTGTACAGCAATGATGTGCGCAAATATGATCTGCAGAGGCTGCTGATTGTCAAAATATGAAGACTAACAAAGCGAGAAAAATTTCATTTACGGCTGTGTTTACGGCTTTCTCCATAGCTTTTCTGTATCTGTCCTCTGTATTTCCCACAGGGCAGCTGGGCTTCCTTGGCATTGCATCTCTTTTTGGCGTAGCCGCAGTCATAGAATATGGCACCGCAGGAGGGCTTTTCGTCTTCGCCGGCACCGCCCTTATAGGTTTGATGCTTGTACCGGACAAGATGCTCGTCGTACTATACTCCATGTTCTTTGGCTACTATCCGGTACTTAAATCAATTGCAGAGAAAATGCGTTCAAGGACTTTTGAATGGGTCGTTAAGCTCGCCGTATTCAACATTGCGCTCTCAATTATCCTATTTATTTTCTCTTTTACATTATTTGAGACTGACATCATAAAAAACAGTTATGTTGTCATGTATATTTTTTGTAACGCCGTGTTTGTGGCTTTTGATGTGGGCGTGTCCAGATTAATATGCTTTTACACAGCTAAAATTTTCCCTAAAATCCACAGTAAATAAAAGCAGGATGGAATAGATTATGATAAAAAGTATGACAGGTTATGGAAGTGCCAGCGGGACTTCGGGAAAATTGGAGATAACCGTTGAGCTCAGAAGCGTCAACAACAGATTTCTCGACTGTACCGTCAAACTTCCAAGAGTATACACTGTCCTTGAGGATGGCATTAAAACGCGCGTGCAGTCTGTGATATCCCGCGGCAAAGTGGATGTGTTTATCACAATAGACGCCTCAAAGGCAGATAATGTAACAATAAGCGTAAATGAATCCCTTGCAGACGCTTACGTCTCCGCCATAAAGCAGCTGTCTGAGCGCTATTGTCTCCCCAACGATGTGACTGCGGTTTCTCTTTCACGTATGCAGGATGTCCTTTACGTCACAAAAACAGAGACTGACGTTGAACAGCTGGGAAAAGATATTGATGAGATACTTAGCCGGGCGCTGGCGGATTTTGATTCAATGCGTGTCCGTGAGGGTGAAAAGCTGTATAACGACATCTGCTCACGCGCCGACGCAATAGAGCGCCTCGTTGCTCAGGCTGAAGAACGCTCTCCGATTACTGTCGCCGAATACAGGGAGCGCCTCACAAAACGTCTGAAGGAGGTGCTTGAAAACACCAAGCTCGATGAGGCCAGAATACTTACTGAAGCCGCAATATTTGCAGACCGCGTTGCAGTTAATGAGGAGACGGTCCGGCTTCACAGCCACATAGCCCAGCTGAGACAGCTACTAAACAGTGATGTGCCGGTCGGAAGAAAACTCGACTTTCTTGTTCAGGAGTTTAACCGTGAGGCTAACACCCTCGGCTCAAAGGGAAACGACCTTGAGATGGCACGAATCGTTGTAGATCTAAAGGCGGAGATTGAGAAGGTCCGCGAGCAGATCCAGAATGTAGAATAGGAGTGAGTGCTTTTGAAGCTTGTTAACATAGGCTTTGGAAATATGATATCAGTCTCTCGCATAATCGCCGTTGTAAGCCCCGAATCGGCCCCAATAAAGAGAATAATTAATGACGGACGGGAAAGGGGCAGGCTCATTGATGCTACCTATGGCCGCCGCACAAGGGCAGTTATTATCGCAGACAGCGGTCATATCATACTTTCGGCGATACAACCTGAGACTGTGGCGAGCCGCATTTCCGGCCGCTCTGAAAAAGACACTTTGGAGAATGAAGAATATGACGACGAATGACAAAGGCCTTATTTTTATAGTTTCAGGCCCTTCTGGATGTGGGAAGAGCACGGTCTTGCACGAGGTCTTCAAGAAACGGGATAAGCTTTATTTTTCCGTATCCGCGACGACCAGAGAGCCTCGCTTAGGTGAGAGGGACGGTATTGAGTATTTCTTCCTCACACACGAAAAATTTAAAGAAATGCTGGCCCATGACGAATTTTTGGAGCATGCAGAATATGCCGGCAATAGCTACGGCACCCCGAGAGGTCCTGTCGAGGAAAAGCTCGGAGAGGGCTATGATGTTGTAATGGATATTGAGGTAAAGGGCGCAAAGCAAGTTAAGGATAAGCGTCCGGACGCCGTCTCTGTATTTATAAAGCCACCCAGTTTAGAGGTGCTTGAGATGAGGCTTCGCGGCCGTTCCACGGAAACAGAGGAAAAAATTCTCGAGCGTCTTGAGACCGCAAAAATTGAAATCGAAGCCGCAAAATGTTATGATTATATTGTCGTAAATGACGAGGTCGACCGGGCGGCCGCTGAGCTTCTCGATATCATGGAGAGTTCAAAGGCACAGGCCCGCGCATAATAGAAAGGATCTGATTTTTATGATGTTATATCCTACAATGCCTGAACTTCTTTCTCAGGTTAACAACAGCAGATACCTGCTTGTAAATGTTATCGCAAAAAGGGCAAGGGAGATATCGGCTGAAGCAGAGTCGGAAGAAATACCTCTCAATGAGAAGCCGGTGTCATTGGCTATTAATGAAATTGCGGAAGGAAAGGTCTCCGCTCATATTGAAGGGGAATTTTAAGCTTTTGGTTCGGATATGATATCCGAACCAAACTTTGACATATAGGGGGGTGTACGGCTTTACGAAAAGACAAATAGCCAAAATCGCCGTATCCGCAGCCGTATTTGCTATTGACCGTCCATACTCCTATATTATCCCGGAAAACCTTGTTGATAGCATATGTCCCGGAGTCAGAGTAACAGTTCCGTTTGGCAGAGGAAACCGCAGGACGGAGGGAATCGTTTTGTCCGTCTGCGATGAGGAAAAACGCGAGGGCTTAAAGCCCATTGAGTCGGTTCTTGACGACTCTCCGGTTTTTTCTGAGGAGCATATTAAACTTGCATTATGGATGCGCGACAGGTTCTTCTGTACACTGTATGAGGCCGCCAGAGCCATGCTTCCGGCAGGTATGTGGTTTTCAGGTGGGGAAAAGCGTGTAGGAGATAAGACAAAAAAGTTCATCACTTTGGCCATTTCCGGTGAGGAGGCCGAAATCATTGCCGAACAGCGGCATATGCGCGCCCCGCAGCAGTCAGCGGTCTTGCGGCTCCTTTCTGCAATCGGTGAGGCCGCGGCATCTGATATCTGCTCATTTGCCGGCGTATCTCCTGCCGTCATAGCATCACTTGAAAAGAAGGGGCTTGTAACCTCTGAACTGCGGGAGGTTTATCGCAGACCGCTGCTGGACAGCCCCACTGCCGAACCGATAAGGCTTACAGATGGGCAGGAGAGGGTATTTTACGGACTTAAGGAGCTGCTCGTTTTCGATTCTCCAAAGGCCGCACTGCTTTACGGAGTAACGGGAAGCGGAAAAACCTCCGTCTATGTAAGGCTTGTCCAGGAGGCTCTTTCAATGGGCAGGGGGGCCATAGTCCTGGTACCGGAGATCGGTCTTACACCCCAGTTTGTGGAAATTTTTTCATCACATTTTGCCGATGATGTGGCTGTACTGCACAGCTCACTTACAGCGGGCGAGCGCTATGACGAATGGAAACGTATCAATGCCGGTTTAGTACACGTTGTCATCGGCACACGCTCCGCTGTGTTCGCACCGCTTAAAGATATCGGCCTTATTATTATCGACGAGGAGCAAGAGCACACCTATAAATCAGAGAACTCTCCACGCTATCACGCAAGAGATATTGCCAAATACAGGTGCGTAAGATCCAATGGACTTCTTGTACTCGGCTCTGCAACTCCTTCTGTCGACAGTATGTACTCAGCTTCACTTGGCAGATACAGCTATTTTGAACTGGAGAGTCGCTATAACGAGCGTCCGCTCCCTGAAGTCCTTATTGCCGATATGCGTGCAGAGCTTAAAGCAGGAAACGGCTCGTCTATCAGCTCTGTCCTAAAAGACGAGCTTCGGCGCAATATAGACGCGGGCGAACAGAGCATATTGTTCTTAAATCGCCGCGGTGCTTCTAGCTTAGTCATGTGCGGGGAGTGCGGTTATACATTCACGTGCAGAAACTGCAGCGTTTCAATGACCTATCACTCTGTCGACCACCGCTTAAGATGCCACTATTGCGGTCATTCGCGGCCGCTCCCTGAAAAATGTCCCGAGTGCGGAGGAAAGCTGAAGTTTATCGGCGCAGGTACTCAAAAGCTTGAGACGGAGCTGCATGAGCTTTTTCCCGGCGTCGAGGTAATACGCATGGACACCGATACCGTCTCCCACGTAGGCTCGCATCAAAAGCTCCTTTCAAAATTTAAAACCGAGAATATACCAATACTTATCGGCACGCAAATGGTGACCAAAGGACTTGATTTTGAAAACGTCACTCTTGCGGGCGTCATCTCTGCCGACCAGTCGCTGTATGCACCCGACTATAGGGCACACGAACGCACATTCTCACTTATAACACAGGTCGTCGGAAGATCAGGAAGAGGAAGCAAAACAGGCAGAGCTGTGATCCAGACCTTCACTCCGGAGAATGAGATAATATGTCTTGCGGCAAAGCAGGATTATAAGAGCTTTTATGCCCGTGAGATAGAGCTTCGCAGGCTTATGTCCTCACCGCCCATTAGAGATCTGATCTCCGTGACCGTCACGGGGCCCTACGAGGCAGCCGTGCTTCGCGGCTGTATGAAGCTTGACTCGGCTTTAAGAAACTATATCCCAAATCAATCTGAGCTGAGCATATTTGGACCTGCGCCGGCAGGCGTTACAAAGGTTAACAATCGTTTCCGTTATAAGCTGTCGCTTTCCTGTGAAAACAGCAGGAAGATACGGGATATTATCGGGCATGTGATACGCGAGTTTTCCGGCGATAGGGAAAACAGGGGCCTGTCGGTCTTCGCTGATGCCGATCCTGTTGAATGAATTTTATATACTTAGGAGATAAACAATATGGCAAAGAGAATCATTCGCGAAGAGGGCGATTCAATACTTCTGAAAAAGTGCAGGCCTGTGACTGAGTTTAACAGCAGGCTTCACACGCTCCTTGACGACATGAGGGAAACCCTCATTGCCGCAAACGGGGTGGGGCTTGCCGCACCGCAGGTAGGCGTGCTGAGGCGCGCTGTTCTTGTTATGGACACTTCAAAGGAGGAGCTTTCTCCCGAGGAGCAAATAATTGAGCTTATTAATCCGGAGATAATAGAGTCCGACGGCGAGCAGACCGGCCCGGAGGGCTGCCTGTCGATTCCGGGTTTATACGGACTTGTCACACGCCCGGACCACGTTAAGGTCCGCGCCCAGGATAGATTCGGAAACGTCTTTGAGGCAGAGGGAACAGCGCTCACTGCCCGCGCATTTTGTCATGAGCTTGATCATCTTGACGGGCATCTCTATACCGAACGCGCCGAGCGCATCCTCTCCGAGGAGGAGCTTGACGAGATGATGGCAGAAGAGAGCTCTCCGGAGGAGGATAAATGAGGATCCTTTTTATGGGGACGCCCGATTTTGCAGCTGAATCCCTCCGTGCTCTTATAGAAAGCGGATTTGACGTAGCGGGAGTTTTTACCCAGCCTGATAAGCCCGTGGGGCGTAAACAGAAGCTTGAAAGTCCCCCTGTGAAGGTCTTGGCGGAGAAACACGGTATACCCGTGTTTCAGCCGACGAAGCTTCGTGATGGAACAGCGCTAAATATTATAAAAGGCCTGGCTCCTGAGCTTATTGCTGTGGTGGCATACGGACGCATACTTCCAAAGGATATACTTGATTATCCTAAATATGGATGTATCAATATTCACGGCTCCATACTGCCAAAATACCGCGGCTCCGCTCCGATACAATGGGCTGTGATCAACGGAGAGAAAGAAACTGGGGTCACCGCAATGTATATGGCCGAGGAGATGGACGCAGGTGATATAATAGAGGCCAGGCGTACCGAAATTCTCCCCGGAGAAACCTCGGGTGAGCTTTTTTCACGCCTTGCTCCGATCGGCGCCGGGCTTTTATGCGATACGATACGGAATATTCTATCAGGAAACTTTACCAGGACGCCTCAGGATAGTTCCTGCGCCACTTTTGCGCCGCCACTGACTAAAGACATGTCTGACATTTCATGGGCGCAGGAAGGCGAAAAAATCGTATCTAAAATAAACGGGCTTAATCCGTGGCCAGTGGCCTCGGCTGAAATCAACGGCACGCGATTCAAGCTTTTTGCCGCGCACAACACCCTTGAGCCTGTTAATTCCGTGCCAGGCACGATAGTTAGTGCCGGAAACGGCGGTATTGCCATCTCGTGTACCGACGGCACAGTGACAATCACAGAGCTTCAGGCGCCGGGCGGCAAGCGCATGAAGGCAGGAGATTATTTAAGGGGACATCCGATATGTCTATAACGGCCAGAGAAGCCGCGCTTTCGGCACTCATCGCCTATAGAAAGCACGGGGCAAGACCGGATATGATACTTTCCGGCCTTTCTACTGAGGGAAAGCTTGATAAGCGGGACATGGCACTGGCAGTTAACATTACGGACGGCGTCCTTCAAAACGTGCTGCTGTGCGATTATTACATCAGCGCATTCAGCAGCGTTGCCGTATCAAAGCTGGAGCCTGCCATACTTGACATCCTCCGTATTTCAGTCTATCAAATATTGTTTCTCACAAAAATACCTGATCACGCGGCAGTTTCCGAAGGCGTTGAGCTTTCAAAAAAATATTCTAAGCACGCTTCGGGTCTTGTTAATGCGGTTCTGCGCAGGATTTCAGAAAACAGGAACAGTCTTCCGGAAATACGCGGCAGCGCGGAGGAAAAGCTCTCCATACGCTTCAGCCACCCCCTTTGGCTGGTAAAAAGGCTCAGTTCCGAGTTTGGTATCCACCGCTGTGAAAAAATACTCGTCGCAAACAATAGTCCAGCCCCTATAACAATACAGGTAAACACCATTAAGACTACCTCCGATGAGCTTCTCATTAAGCTGAAAGACTCAGGAATCTGCGCTGTTAAGCATCCCTTTTTGCCGGACGCGATAAATGTCAGCGGTACAGGCGCACTTGACAGCCTCGACACATTTAAGGACGGTATGTTTTATGTGCAGGACGCCGCCGCGCGCCTAGCAGTTGCCGCAGCTGACCCTCAGCCCGGAATGACCGTTTTTGACGTGTGCTCCGCCCCCGGAGGAAAGTCTTTTGCCTCTGCTGTCGCAATGAACGGCAAAGGTGAGATACACGCCTTTGATATCCACGAAAATAAAATAAAACAGATAACAGACGGCGCGCGCAGGCTTGGAATCGGCATCATTACCGCTAAATCCGCCGATGCCCGGACACTTAACAAGGAGACCGCAGGCCTTGCCGACATCGTTATCGCCGATGTTCCCTGTTCAGGCCTGGGAGTTATCCGAAAAAAGCCGGAGATCAGGTTTAAAAGTGAGGAGGAGATATCCCGACTCCCACAGATACAGCTGGATATTCTCAGAAGTGCCTCTAAGCTTGTAAAGCCCGGCGGTGTGCTTTTATATTCAACCTGCACGATCCTGAGAGGAGAAAATCAATTTGTTGCTGAGAGCTTTCTCTCTGAGACAGACGATTTCTTCCTTGAGAGCTTTAGCCTGCCGGAGCCTTTTGGCGCATCCGATGGGATGAGCGTACTATTACCGGATGCCGCAGATACGGATGGATTTTTCATATGCAAAATGAGACGAACAAAATAACAAAGCGCGATATAAAATCCATGCTTCCGGAGGAGCTTTCCAAAGCTCTCGGCGAGCTTGGAGAGCCTGCCTTCCGTGCAAAGCAGATTTTTAAATGGCTCTGGAGCGGCGTTCGTTCCTTTGACGAGATGCTTAATATTCCGAAGAGCCTGCGATCAAAGCTTGACGATATTTTTTTCATAACCTGTCCGGTCGTTGAGAAGAAACAGGTCTCCCATATAGACGGCACAATAAAGTACCTGTGGCGGCTTGGAGACGGCAACTGCGTTGAAAGCGTGGTCATGCACTATGAGCACGGCAACACTGTCTGCGTATCATCACAGGTAGGCTGCGCCATGGGCTGCGCTTTCTGCGCCTCAACTATCGGCGGCAGGGTCAGAAATCTTGCCCCCTCCGAGATACTGGACCAGGTCATGTATTCCCAGCTTGATTCGGGTGACAAGATATCAAATATCGTCATGATGGGAATAGGGGAGCCTCTCGATAACTTTGATTCCGTCATAAAGTTCCTCACTCTTGTCAATAATCCTGATGGACTTAATATTGGCATGCGTCATATTTCACTTTCGACCTGCGGTCTCACAGAAAAAGTTGACAAACTGGCAGGTTTTAATTTACAATTAACGTTGTCTGTTTCACTGCACGCACCGGATGATGAGACGCGCTCAAAAATAATGCCGGTAAACAAGGCCTACGGCGTTGACAAGGTGCTTGAGGCCTGCATCCGTTATTTCAAAAGGACCGGCAGGAGAATATCCTTCGAGTATGCGATGATAGACGGAGTAAATGATACACGGGACCACGCCGAGCTTCTGGCCTCTAAGCTTAAGGGCACGGGCTGCCATGTGAATCTTATACCACTTAACGAGGTTGAGGAGAGCGCGCTGCATCCGAGTAAGCCGGAGAATCTCAAGCAGTTTATATCCATTCTGCAGAAGCATGGGATAAACGTCACCGTTCGGCGTAAGCTTGGACCTGATATTAACGCTTCCTGCGGCCAGCTTCGCAGAAAGCGTGAGATAATAAATAAAGAAAAATCTGAGGGGAAGTTATGAATTCCTGGGCAATCACAGACAAAGGAATAGTGCGGCGGCAGAATCAGGACGCATATAATGCTTTTTGTGATAACAGCACTGGGATAGCCGTCTTTCTAGTGTGTGACGGCATGGGCGGAGCAAGAGCCGGCAATGTTGCAAGCGAATTGGCTGTCACCGTTTATTTTGAAGAAGTAAAAAAGCGCATACAAAACGAGATGTCTCTGGAGGACCTCTCAGAGCTTATGCGAAGCTCTCTTAAAACTGCCAACAGCGCCGTGTACGACCTGAGCCGAAGCGACCCCGACTGTGCCGGGATGGGCACAACGATAGTCGCCGCCTCTGTCGTTGGTTCGCTGGCATCGATACTCAATGTAGGAGACAGCAGAGCCTACCATATTTTCGACGGAAAGATACGTCAGGTGACCCGCGACCACTCCGTGGTTGAGGATATGATCCGGAGGGGCGATTTGACCCGTGAGGAAGCCATGACGCATCCGAATAAAAATCTTATTACCAGGGCCGTGGGAACGACACCTGAGGTGGAATGTGATATCTTCACATTCGATATCGCAGACGGAGACCATATACTTCTCTGTTCGGATGGGCTTTCAAACCTTGTGGCCGAGCAGGAGATCCTGTATGAGGTCATTCATGCAGAGTCAATTGAATTCTGCTGCGAAAAGCTCCTTGGCTTGGCTATTGCAAGGGGCGCTCCGGATAACGTCACAATAGTTCTGTTCCGGAAATAAGCGAACGCGCTTTTCATTAAGCCTTTGGGAGGCAAATCATATGGACGATATGTATATAGGCAAGTTTTTGGACAATCGATATGAGATACTGGAGAAGATCGGCTCCGGCGGTATGGCCGTTGTTTACAAGGCCAGATGTCACAGGCTCAATAGGTTTGTGGCAGTTAAGATCCTAAAGAGCGACCTTGCTCAGGATCCGGATCTGCGCCGCCGTTTTCATGCCGAGTCACAAGCTGTTGCTATGCTCTCACATCCAAATATTGTCTCTGTATATGACGTAAATCACTCCGATAACATTGATTATATCGTTATGGAGCTTATTGAAGGGATCACCCTAAAGCAATACATAAATAGAAAGGGGATCCTGAACTGGAAAGAAGCCCTGCACTTTACCACACAGATAGTAAAGGCTTTGGAGCACGCCCACTCCCGGGGGATAATCCACAGGGACATCAAGCCGCATAATATAATGATTCTAAAGGACGGCAACGTTAAGGTCGCCGACTTTGGAATCGCTAGGCTTCTTACAACGCAAAACACACTCACACAGGAGACCCTCGGATCAGTGCATTATATTTCACCGGAGCAGGCCAAGGGCGGACAGGTTGATGCCCGTTCAGATCTGTATTCTGTCGGTGTGGTAATGTATGAGATGCTTACAAGCCGTCTGCCCTTCGAGGGAGATTCGCCTGTCTCCATAGCCATTCAGCACATTAGCTCCATACCTCTTATGCCAAGGGAGATAAATCCAGATATCCCCATCGGACTTGAGGAGATAACCATGCACGCTATGGATCCCAATCTGGATACCAGGTACCCCTCCGCAACAGCGCTCCTTGCAGATCTTGAGGAGTTTAGGAAAAACCCCTCTGTAACATTTAATTATTCTGCAATTCCTGTTATTGTCGACGATCTTGACTCCACGAGACCGATTCCATCCGGCGCAATCTCAAACGTCAAAAGCGAACATGTTGTTAAAAAACAGAATGGGAACTCCATAAGCCGCAACCGTGTATCCGAGGAAAGCTATAAAAAGAACCGTAAGAAAGCCGGCAAGACGACTACGCTGGTTGGTATATTCTGTATCATAGTATTTCTTATTGCAATCGTCTGGTTTATGTGGAATTATGCGCTCAAAGGGTGGTTATCCCCGGAGCAGGAGGACCGCATCGATGTCCCGAATTTTGTGGGTCAAATGGTTGATAATGTCATTACAAACAGTGACTATACAATGTACTATAACTTCAAGACCGAATATGTTGAGAGTGATAAATACGCTGAGGGATATATAATATCTCAGGATCCTGCTGCCAACAGGTCTGTTACGGTTTCCGAGACGGGTATTGATGTGACTTTGACGGTTTCCTCAGGACAGGAGACCATATTAATGCCTAATGTTATGAATATTGATTACCGTGATGCAAAGAACAAGCTTGAACAGCTGGGGCTTGACTTGGAAATCTATGTAGACTATGCGCCGAGCGATAAGTACACAGAAGGCTACGTGATGGAGCAATTCCCAGCGGAAAACGAGGTCCTTATTAGCGGTATGAGCGTGTATATAACATACAGCACCGGTCCGGAGATTGAGACGGTCAAGGTTCCCGACCTTACGGGCTATACGGAGGCTCAGGCTATCTCAAAGCTCCAGAGCTGCGGGCTTACCTACAATGTGCTGCATGAGTATGACGATACCGCACCCGAAGGCAAGGTATTCTTCCAAGATTACGATCCTAATGAGGAAGTACCTAAAAACACTGAGGTCACATTTTCTGTATCTCTGGGTCCCGAGATTACGGTGATTGAACCGCCTATTGAAAATAATCCGCCTACTGATCCAACGGATCCCAATTCCGGTTCAGGCGGAGAAGGCAGCGGCGGTAATGTGGGCGGTACTACTGATCCCACTGATCCCGGAGATGAAGAGCTTGGAAATGGAGAAGCAATAGAGCCGCATGGATAATGGCATCATATTTAAAGCCCTTAGTGGGTTTTACTATGTAAAAAACGGCGAAGAAACGGTCCGGTGCAGAGCACGGGGCCGTTTCCGTCACGATAAGACCTCACCACTTGTGGGAGACAAGGTGTCCATAACGATCTCCGGAGGGGGTGAGGGCGTCATTGATGAAATACTTCCCCGAAAAAATTCCTTTTCCAGACCACCGGTTGCAAACATTGATCTGATGGTACTTGTTGTATCAAACGTAATACCTGTGACCGACCCTTTTCTGATTGACCGAATGTCTGCCATAGCAGAACATAAGGGCTGTGAAGCTGTTATTTGCATAAATAAATGCGACCTCGACCGCGCAGATGATCTTTATAATACCTATGCGCGTTCCGGGTTTAAAACTCTGCGTACAAGCGCTGTGACCGGCGAGGGTATAGCCCAGCTTGCAGATATTCTGAACGGAAAGATATGCGCCTTCTCGGGAAATTCAGGAGTTGGTAAATCCAGCATCTTAAACGCTATCGATCCCGAGTTTTCCATCCAAACAGGTGATATCAGTGAAAAGCTGGGGCGTGGACGCCATACCACCAGGCATGTGGAGCTTTTTGAAACACTCAGCGGGGCGATCATAGCTGATACGCCTGGCTTTTCCTCTTTCGACGTGGACAGGATGGATATGACAGACGCCTCTCAGCTTCAATATGCCTTTCACGAGTTTATTGAATACATCCCACAGTGCAGATACACAGGCTGTTCACACATTAAAGAGGACGGCTGTGCGGTGCTTAAGGCTCTTGAGGACGGCAGAATCGCCGCCTCCCGCCACAAAAGCTACGTCAGGCTCTACACACAGCTTAAGAGTTTAAACAATTGGGATAAGTAAAAAACATGCAGGCTAAAGCCTGCGTGTTTTTGTCACAGGACTTGCCATACCGTCATATAGATGAAACAGCACTATTCCATCTACATGACGGAGGGATGCGTTCTGAAAAGGCACTGTAAGCTTTTAGGCGGCATTATAGCCAGCTGTGGAATACTTATAATTCTATCCTTGGTACTCCCCACATCCTTTTGGTGGTTTATTTTTGGACTTATACTATTCTGTGCCGGCATAGCAATAATGAGAAGATAAAACAAGCCGTCATAAAAGCGGTATATTTTAAATATATTTCCTAACAGATACTTAAGCCGAGTTCCGGCCGCAAATTTGTTAATGTTAGGAGAGAGTACTGGTGAATCTTGACCTGAAAAGTGAAAAGATAAGCTATATGAAGCCGGTGTTCCAGCACCGCTTCACACGTGAAGAATCGATAGAGGTCATCGTGCCGGATGCGCTGCCGGATATCCTCAGATTGATTGATACCGACGGTACACCGCTTTTGCGCAGCAAGGATTCCGATGCCGGAAGGGTGACAATATCGGGGATTGCCGAGATGACCGCACTCTATGTTCCGGAATCCGGCGGAGGACTTCAGAAACTGGAGGTCAATCTCCCGTTTTCAGCATCGTCAGACGGCGCGGATATCACGTCTGACAGCCTCATAACGGCTCAGGTGACCCTCATTTCAGCGGACAGCAGGACCATAAACCCCAGAAAAATCATCATACGTGCTGAGATATGCTGTGAGGTGGCATGCTATTCACCGCTTACCATCTACTGCGGGGTACCGAGAGAGACCACAGATATTTTTGTACGTCCGGAGAGCGCTGTTATGCGGCTGCCATCAGCGGTAAATGAGAACACATTCATTTTCACTGATGAGCTTAAAATGCCATCCGGATCTTACAGTATCGGTGATATCCTAAAAACCTCAGTAAGACTTAAATGTGAAGATGTGAAGCCTGTTGGAAGTAAGGCCGTTATCAAAGGCTCAGCTTTTACTGATATCGCCTATAGTGCCAGGGACACCGGCACGCTTCAGCGCGCATCATTTGTGACACCCTTTTCGCAGATTGTCGAATCAGATTCCTCTGAGGAAGCGCAGGATTTTAGGGTTTATCCTATGTTGACCGGCGCCTACGTTTCGAGAGACTATCTGGAGGATGGAGGGGGAGAGGCTCTTTCGCTGGAGGTGCACGCCGTAGCCCAGTGTGTATCCTATTCCGATTTTACAGTAAACTATCTGTCAGACGCGTACAGTACAAAGTATGATATAAACATGAGCACGGCAGGGATCGTATTTGATTGTCTCTCCGGCAAGGAAAGCGCATCCGAAACCATTAAGGGAAATATCCCAACCGCCGGTACAACCGGTGAGATCAACCTGGTCAGTCTGCGTCCCGGACCGGTCACTGCCACAATGCAGGACGGCAAAACGGTGCTTTCAGCCAATATTACCGCATCGGTCGTATATACAAGCACCGACGGCTCAATTCTATCTTCCTCAAAGCGGCTCGAGCTGCGTCACGAGCTTGAATCGGAAACTGCATCAGGAACTGCGGCGGAGCTTACCTGCGGAGAGCCGTTTGCAGCTGTGTCGGATAGCGGCATAGAGCTGCGCATACCTGCTGAATTGAGTATATCAAAATTCTCCAAGCAGACTATCGGTCTAATTGAATCAATAGATTATGACGAGGAACGCCTTAAGGATATTTCCGCTCTCGCCTCACTCGTTGTGATCAGAGCGGGAGACCGCACGGATCTGTGGTCGCTTGCAAAAAGGTACAGTTCATCTATAGAGTCCATAACGGCAATCAACAATATATCCGAAAACGATGGTATAGCAAGCGGCACTGTGCTGATAATCCCTAAAAACCGTTGATATCTATGTATAAAATATTGAGGGAGCAGGCTCCCTCAATATTTTTTTGATCCGGTTACTTTTGATTCTGTTTATTCTGTTGATTCTGCTGGTTCTGCTGATTGCTCTGTCTGTTGTTCTGCTGGTTCTGGTTGTTGTTCTGATTCTGCTGATTATTTTTGTTGTTCATAATCATTTCACCTCCCGGAAGCAGTTATATTTTGTTCAGAAATTTCTGGTTTTATACTCCTTGCCATATGAACTAGATTGTGCTAAAATACCATACGAGTTTTTACAAAAGAATCGGCAGAAGGGATGATCTATTTATGTCAGGACATTCAAAATGGCATAATATACAAAAAACCAAGGGAGCAGCCGACGCTAAAAGAGCACAGGCCTTTACAAAAATCGCAAGAGAGATGATTGTTGCTGTCAAGGAAGGCGGCAGCGGCGACCCTGCGAATAACTCCCGTCTTGCTACTGTTATCGCCAAAGCAAAAGCAGCCAATATGCCGAACGATAACATAAAGCGTACTATTGAGAAGGCTATTGGCAGCGGTAGCAATGATAACTACGAGAGCGTTACTTATGAGGGTTACGGACCACAGGGAGTTGCCGTCATCGTGGATGCGATGACGGATAACCGCAACAGGACGGCTTCCGAGGTACGGCATCTCTTTGATAAATACGGCGGTAATATGGGTGCTTCCGGCTGCGTCTCCTGGTCCTTTGACAAGAAGGGCGTAATAATCATCGATAACGAGGATGAGGAGCTTGAAGAGGACGCAGTCATGATGGATGCTCTTGAGGCCGGAGCTGAGGATTTCTCTCCGGAGGAGGGCGTATTTGAGGTTTACACCGCACCGGACGACCTATCTTCCGTTGCTTCCGCGCTTGAGGGCAAGTATAAGTTCCTCTCCGCGCAGGTGGAGATGGTACCTCAGAATTATATTCAGCTCAACGACCCGGATGATATAAAGAAATTCGAGAAGATGCTGGAGCTTATGGATGACAACGATGACATCCAGAACGTATGGCATAATTGGGATAACTGAAAGCTGTTGTTTTGCCCCGGCACCATGGTACCATGGCAGTCGGGGCAGTTTTCATGTAAATATATAGCTTTTGGAATGATATCAAACTTACAAATATTTTTATTGGAGGCTGTAATGAAAGATTCAATAACAAATGATGAACTCAAAGAATTTTCCGAGAGCTTCAAAAGCGATAAATCAAATATTCTGGCTATGAACACGGTCACCTCAAACGGTGTAGATAATTCCGCACGTCAATTTACATCTGTCCGCGCAGTCAGCCATGTTTATTCTGTAAGCCTTGATCAGCATGGCATCACGTGGCAGAAAAACAGCGGACGCTGCTGGATGTTCTCAAGTTTCAATACACTCAGAGACAAGCTTATCAATAAGCTCGACCTTGAGGAGTTTGCGTTTTCCGGCAATTATCTCATGTTTTACGACAAGCTTGAAAAGTCCAATCTATACTTGGAGAGTATTCTAAAATACATAGATGAGCCGTCTGACAGCCGTATAATGATGCTGCTCAACCGCGGCCTGCTGGGTGACGGCGGTAACTGGTCCATGTTTGTGGGACTTGTAAAGAAATACGGCGTCGTTCCGGATTATGCCCAGCCGGAGACCTTCCCAACCGACAACAGCAACACCACCGTACCGGTTATAAAGGAAAAGCTCCGTGAGTATGCCTGTGAGCTCAGGCGCGGCCATAAAGCCGGGAAAACAATGGAACAGCTCAGAAACGACAAAGAGGCTATGCTCAATACTATCTACAGAATGTTGTGCATAAGCTACGGTGAGCCTGTGGAGTCATTTGACTTTAAGGTTAGAAATAAGAGCGGTGAATTTATCTGTGACCGTGGTATCACGCCTATTGAATTTTATAATAAATATGTGAGCGTAGATTTGGACCAGTACATAATTATTACCGCCGGCCATACAAATGGCAGAGAAATCAAAAAATACTGCTGCATAGATTCCGGCAGCGTCATTGAGAATGGTCCGATGAATTACGTGTCCGTTCCGGTGAGCACCCTCAAGGAGGCTGCCATCGCACAACTAAAAGCAGGCGAGCCTGTATGCTTTGGCTGCGACGTGCTTAAGCGTATGTGGCGTGAAAAAGGCATTTTGGATGACAACCTGTATGGTTATGAGAAGCTCTTTAACATTGATCTTGACATCGACAGGGAAGACCGACTCCTTTATGGAATAGCAATGCTCAATCACGCTATGGTCTTTAAGGGCGTCGACCTCGATGAAAACGGACAGCCGCTCACTTGGAGAGTGGAAAACAGCTGGGGTCCGGATGTTGGAAGCAAGGGCATGTTTACGATGACTGATGACTGGTTTGAAAAATATACCTATCAGATCGTCGTTAATAAAAAATTCGTTTCCGAAGAGATAAGAAAGGTTTATGACGGTGACGAGGCCATAGAGCTTGAGAGATGGCAGGTCATAGCCTGAAAGGAGAATACATAAATGGAAAAATATATTTCCAGCACAAATCTGGAACAATTTGAACAAAATTTTCATGAGTCGCGCTCAAATTTGATTGCAATGAACGCGGTTACCTCTAACGGAGTTCAGGCCGCCGCAAAGCGTTGGCAGGCGCCTGCAAGCGCCGTACATCAGTATTCCATAAGGCTTGACCAGCATGGCGTAACCAATCAGAAGGCCAGCGGCCGGTGCTGGATGTTCGCGGCTTTAAACTGCCTTCGTTTTCAGGTGATACATAAGCTCAACCTGGATGGATTCGAGCTCAGCCAAAACTACACCCTCTTTTATGACAAGCTCGAGAAGGCAAACTACTTCTATGAGAACATCTTCGCAACGCTTGACGAGCCCACGGACAGCCGTTATATTGCGCATCTCCTTGAAGCTCCGGAGCAGGATGGCGGTCAGTGGGATATGATAAGCGCTATTATATCCAAATATGGTGTTGTTCCTAAGGAAGCAATGCCGGAGACAGCATGCTCTTCCAATACCAAGGAGATGAACACCGTCCTTACCGAGAAGCTCCGCGGAGACGCCAGTGTGCTTCGCTCTGCACACAACGAAGGCAAGTCATTAGATGAGCTTCACGCAATGAAAAAGGATATGCTGCTGGAGGTCTACCGCATACTCTGCATCTGCCTGGGTACCCCTCCGGAGAAGTTTGATTTCTGTATCCGCACCAAGGACGGAAGATATATAGCCGACCGCAGCATAACTCCCCACGAGTTTTACGAAAGGTATGTCGGTGTTGACCTGAGCCAGTATATAAGCCTTATAAATGCACCAACTGAGGACAAGCCGTATATGCGCAGCTATACAGTGAAATTCCTTGGTAATGTCGTCGGCGGTACTCCTGTACGCTATGTAAACGTGCCTGTTGAGGAGCTTAAAAAAGCTGCCATCGCACAGATGAAGGACGGGGAACCCGTATGGTTCGGATGCGATGTGGGCAAATACAGCGACCGTGACACGGGCGTCATGGACCTTGAAGCTTATGACTTTGAAACGCTCTTCAGCACTGAGCTTAAAATGACAAAGGCCGACCGTCTTGAGTACGGCCACAGTCAGATGACCCATGCCATGGTATTTCAAGGTGTTGACATCGACGGCAACGGTAATCCGACCCGCTGGTGCGTGGAAAACAGCTGGGGTGAGGACCGCGGTGCAAAGGGTATGTATCTTATGACCGACGCTTGGTTTAACGAGTATATGTATCAGATAGTCGTAAACAAAAAATACCTTCCATATGAAATTGTTGAGGCATACGAGTCCACGCCTATAGAACTGGCCCCATGGGATCCTATGGGCTCTTTAGCTTAAAATACAGGTGTTTCGGCACATAAAAAAGACAGGCGATGGGAAAACCCTCGCCTGTCTTTTTTATGAGTAAGCTTATAAGCCGGATTCTGTCATGGACAGCCATCTATCTAGACCTGCCGTTGCCGGCAGGTTCAAGCCACCTCCTGGGGACGGCCGGGCAGGCCATTTGTCCCAAAAACCGATAGCGGAAGGTACAACCTTCTTGTGCGGTTTCCCACGGTGTTGCTCCGGATAGAGTTTACAGCGCCGACACGTCTCCGTTCGGCGGGTGAGCTCTTACCTCGCCTTTCCACCCTTACCTCGTCGTCGCAAAAACTTACGCCTTTGCGGGGTCCCGTTTATGGGGAGCGAGGCGGTATATCTCTGTTGCACTTGTCCGAGGGTCACCCCTGGCGGGCGTTACCCGTTATCCTTGCCCTGTGGAGCCCGGACTTTCCTCACGCACTTCCTTTCGGAATGTGCCCGCGGCTGTCTGGCTTACTCATTCGGCCTTATATTTTAACTCATAAACTTTATGCTGTCAAACAAAACAATTTTTTTGCGTTGTATATATAGTTTGAAATAGGCGATAAAATGGAGTATAATATTTTGAAACCATTGATCAAAGCCCGAGCACTTTTATTTTTTTGTTTTGAGAGGTTGCCATGACGCTTTCTGAATATATCGAAGGACTAAAAGGAAAACGGATCACAGTCGTTGGAGTGGGGGTCAGCAACCGCCCGCTCATACGGCTTTTGCTGAAAAGCGGCATCGCAGTAACTGCAAGAGATAAGCAGTCACGCGAAAAGCTCGGCCCTGCTGCCGACGAATTTGAAAAGGCCGGCTGTAAGCTTGTTTTGGGAGAGGATTATCTTGAAGGGATAGAGGCGGATGTCATATTCCGCTCTCCCGGTATACGTCCCGATCTGCCGCAATTTTTAAAGGCGGTTGAGGGCGGCGCCAACCTCATCTCTGAGATGGAGGCATTCTTTGAGGTCTGCCCCTGTCCGATAATTGCTGTCACAGGCTCAGACGGAAAAACCACAACAACAACGGTAATCTCCGAAATACTTAAAGCCGACGGCAGGATTGTACATGTCGGCGGAAATATCGGAACACCGCTTCTTGATAAGGCCGATAATATGTCCCCCGGTGATATCTGTGTGCTGGAGCTTAGCTCTTTCCAGCTTATGACCATGCATAAGTGTCCCGATTACGCCGTCATAACAAATGTCGCTCCCAATCATCTTGACATACATAAGGATATGCAGGAGTATGTCAATGCCAAAAAGAACATTTTCACAGGCGAGCCAAAGCCAAAGGTCGTTGTGCTTAACGCGGATAATGATATTACCCGTTCCTTTGCCCGTGAGGCAGGTCACGGCGTGCGCTTTTTCAGTATGCGCGATGTGGTTGAAAACGGCGCGTATTGTGAGAACGGTGTTATATATACCTCTTCCGATGGTTCAGAAGCTGAGTTAATGCCTGCAGACAGGATCTTCCTGCCCGGAAGCCACAATGTTGAAAACTACCTCGCCGCATTTTCACTGCTCCATGATATGGTAAAGCGCGAGTCGCTTATCAATACGGCGGAGACCTTCCGCGGCGTACCCCACAGGATCGAGCTTGTAAGGGAGCTGAGAGGCGTGAAATACTATAACGACTCCATAGCCTCAAGTCCTTCCCGAACAACTGCAGGGCTGCGTTCCTTTGATAAAAAAGTAATCCTCATCGCCGGCGGCAAGGACAAGGGCGTACCTTTTGACTCTCTAGGAACGGAAATCTGCGAGCACGTAAAAACGCTTGTACTTACCGGCCTCACCGCCGAGAAGATCAAGAGCGCCGTAATCAATGCCGGTGGTACCATGCCCATAATTGAACGCAGTGACTTTAAGGAAGCCGTCATAGCCGCGTCTGAGGCCGCTTCCGACGGAGATGTCGTGATTCTCTCACCGGCCTGCACCTCTTTTGACAGGTTTAAAAATTTTGAGGAACGCGGCAATTATTTTAAAGAAATAGTAAATGAGTTGGAGTAAAGATGGACTTTTTACAGCAATTTGGAATATCGGAGAAAATCATTGAGCTTTCGGCACAAGCAGAACGCGATGTAATGGAGGTTTTTGACCGGATAGACAAAACGGCCCAGGCCAATACGGCCAAAGTAATGGCCTCCTTTGTAAAGCACCGGGTATCAGCTCCAATGTTTTCCGCAACCACAGGCTACGGATATGACGACATCGGGCGTGATACGCTTGACCTTATTTATGCCGACATTTTTGGTGCAGAGGCCGCGTTAGTCCGTTCCGGATTTGTTAACGGCACCCACGCGATAACAGCCGCGCTTTTTTCAGGCGTTAGGCCGGGTGATACGCTTCTGGCAGCGACCGGACTCCCTTATGATACTCTGCAAAGTGCAATCGGCATAACAGGTGACTACCCGGGTACACTCCGCTATTACGGTATAAATTACGCGCAGGTGGAGCTTCTGCCCGATGGCACCCCTGATATAAACGGGATACGCCGGGCCTCTGCCGACCCGAAAGTACGTGAGGTAACAGTCCAACGCTCCAGCGGCTATTCCGCAAGGCCCGCTCTCTCCGTCAAACAGATAGGGGATATCTGCTCCGCGGTTCACGAGGTAAATCCCCACGCTGCGGTGATCGTAGATAACTGCTATGGCGAGTTCACAGAGTTTCTGGAGCCTACTCAGGCAGGGGCTGATCTTATAGCCGGTTCACTTATAAAAAATCCCGGAGGGGGACTTGCGCCCACCGGCGGGTATGTATCAGGACGCAAAGACCTTGTGGAGGCCGCTGCCATGCGTCTTACTTCCCCGGGCATAGGGGGGGAGTGTGGATGTACTGTAGGTGGAAGCCGTATGTTCTTTCAGGGGCTTTTCATGGCACCACATACGGTTGCGCAGGCGCTCAAAACAGCGGTTTTCTGTTCCAGACTCATGGAGCTTTTGGGTTATAAGACACGTCCGGCCTCATGTGCCGAGCGCTCTGATATAATCCAATCCATAGATTTTGGAAGCGGCCCTCTTCTTGAGCGCTTTTGCCGAGGGATACAGTCAGGATCTCCGGTGGATTCCTATGTAACTCCGGAGGCATGGGATATGCCGGGATATGAGGACAAGGTAATAATGGCCGCTGGAACCTTTGTTCAGGGAGCCTCGATAGAGCTTTCCTGCGACGGGCCAATGAGAGAGCCTTATACGGCCTATCTTCAGGGCGGCCTTACTTATGAGTCCGGAAAGCTTGGCATTATGATTGCTGCAGACAGGCTTAATCGGGAAAAATAAGAAAAAATTTGTGTTTGCACGCATAAAGTATACACAGGGGTGAGCTTTGTGCGGTTTCGAACATTTAAACGAAGACTGGTTTTTAACGCACGCACGAATGCCCGCGCAGTTGGAACCATTATTCTTTGCTTCACTTGCGCGGTGCTTCTTATCTCTGCCGCTATGATATTCTCGCATTTTCGCCCGATGGTGGTGGAAATGGCGCTTGCGACCGCCACTGACGATATAACTCTGGCAGTAAACAACACAGTTTCAGAGAAGATGAGTGAGCTTAACATAAGCTATGAAAACCTTGTAACGCTTGAAAAGGATAACTCCGGGCATATTACAGCACTGGTTACAAATATTGCAAACATAAATATCCTTCAGTCAGAGATAACAAACGCTATTGTTGAGCACTTCGCTGAGACTGATATAACCTCAGTCAGTATTCCGCTTGGAAATCTTATCGGAGGAACTCTGCTTTCCGGCAAGGGACCGCGTATAACAGTTGATATTCTGTCTGTCACCAACGTTACCACCAGCTTTCGCAACGAGTTCACATCAGCTGGTATTAATCAAACACGGCACCAGATAATGATGGATGTCGAGGTGACCTTGGGAATACTTCTCGCTGGCAGCAGCGAAACCGATACTGTCCTTACAGAGGTCAGCATCGCTGAGACTGTCATTGTTGGGACGGTTCCCAACACTTATGCCACATTGGAATAGCTTGTATGGAGGCTGTATTTTATGGACAGCACAAAAAGAATTGAATATCTGCGAAAAATCATTGAAGAGAATAATTATAAATACTATGTGCTTGACAAGCCGGAACTCAGCGACTATGACTATGATATGCTGCTTAGGGAGCTGGAGGAGCTGGAGGCTGCCCATCCGGAACTTATAACAAGGGAATCTCCCACACAGCGAGTCGGCGGAAAGGCTCTTGAGGCTTTTTCGCCTGTTGAACACGAAGTCCCGCTTGAAAGTCTTCAGGATGTTTTCTCTTTTGACGAGCTTATAGCCTTTGGTCAACGGGTGTCTGGTGCAATTAACAATCCCCTGTACGATGTTGAACCGAAAATAGACGGACTCTCCGTCGCGCTTCGCTACGAAAACGGCATTTTCATTCAGGGAGCTACTCGCGGTGACGGCACAATCGGCGAGGATGTCACCGAAAATCTCCGCACTATAAAGAGCATACCGCTGAAGCTCACCGGCGCTCCCGAACACCTTGTGGTGCGTGGGGAGGTATATATGCCAAAGCGCGTATTTCACAAGCTCAACGCCGAGCGGGAGGCTGATGAAAAGCCGCTTTTCGCCAATCCGCGCAACGCAGCGGCAGGTTCCCTGCGCCAGCTCGACCCGAGAGTTGCCGCCGAGCGAAAGCTGGATATCATCGTTTTCAACGTACAGCTTGCGTCCGGAATTGAGTTTGAGACTCACTCCCAATCGTTGGAGTATCTAAAGGAGCTTCACTTCAGGACCGTCCCTCACACTGAGTTTGATACAATCGAGGAGTGCTGCGATAAAATTACGGAGATAGCGGAAAACCGTGACAGTTTTGATTTTGATATTGACGGCGCCGTCATTAAAGTAAACGGTATATCAGACAGAGCCGTTCTCGGCAGCACTGCTAAGGCCCCGCGCTGGGCGGTTGCCTTTAAATATCCGCCTGAAAAAAAGGAAACCCGGATTACCGACATAATTATTCAAGTCGGCCGCACCGGTGTTCTTACGCCTAAGGCAGTGCTGGAACCTGTTAGGCTGGCCGGTACCACTGTCACAAACGCCACTCTTCATAATCAGGATTTTATAGCTGAAAAGGATATACGTATCGGCGACACCGTGCTTGTTCAAAAAGCCGGAGAGATAATCCCCGAGGTGCTGAGCGTTAATATCTCAAAAAGGCCCGCAGATTCCGTGCCATATGTGTTTCCAAAATTCTGCCCGGAGTGCGGATCACCCGTCGCCCGGGACGATGGAGGGGCTGCTATCCGCTGTGTAGGAGCAGAATGTCCGGCCCAGCGGCTTCGGCATATAGTGCATTTTGCCTCGCGCGGAGCGATGGATATTGAGGGGCTTGGAACCGCGGTCGTCGCACTCCTAATTGATAACTGCCTTATTAAATCGGCAGGGGATATATATTACCTTGACCGGCAGTCCGTTGCTTCTTTGCCGGGACTGGGCAAAAAATCGGCCGAAAACCTGATCGCCGCGATTGAAAAATCAAAATCAAACGATTTAAGCCAGCTTATATGCGCCCTGGGGATACCTCAGGTTGGCCAAAGCGCCGCAAAACAGCTTGCAAAAAGCTTTAAGACCATCGACGCACTCTCCAAAGCCTGCGAGGAGGATCTTACAGCTGTGGAGGACATAGGTTTTATTACTGCGCAAAACATCATTCGATGGTTTCAGTCTGAGCAATCAAAGCATCTTATAGGTCTTCTTCGTAATGCCGGAGTAAATATGGAGTATACTGATACCTCTGTTGATAGCCGTTTTCAGGGGATGACTTTTGTCCTTACCGGAGCGCTTGAAAAATTCACCAGAGATCAGGCATCTGAAATCATTGAAAGCTTTGGGGGAAAAGCAGTATCCTCGGTATCAAAAAAGACTACCTACGTGCTGGCTGGAGAGAATGCCGGCTCAAAGCTCACCAAGGCACAGAGCCTTGGAATACCCGTCATTTCCGAGGAGGAATTCGCCGAAATGATAAAATAACAGACGATATAAACTTAGCATGCCACATACTTCAGGAGAAAATAATGACAAAAAGAATACTCAAAACAGCATTTTCCTTTATCCTAGCAATAAGCCTTATTATCTCAGCCGCATCGGTGCTTGCAGCTGCCGGCGGCACTGGTTCAGAGCTTTACACCAACACTACCGAGCTTGCTGACGGCTTCTTTTATACCAACACGATATCATATAACTCTTCTTCCAACCGTGTGGAGACCTTCTCTCTTGAGGCAAGCCCTCAGAGCGGCATCTATCCCATTGTTATGGCGTGTGATACCATCTATGGCGGAATGACGATCACACAGATCGTCAGCTACGCTGAATCTCAGGGCTATAATGTAGTCGGAGCCGTCAATGCCGACTTCTTTTCCACAAGCTACAAGATACCTTTGGGTGCGGTTATTGAAAACGGAGAATACAAGTCCAGTCCTTCAGGAGAGAATGTACTGGCATTTGGTCAAAACGGAGCCTTCGTATCAAAGGCACCACAAATAACTATAAATCTTTATAATAACGGCGGAGGGGAATATATTGACACAAACTCCGGATCTATCGTCTCCAACGCGGGAAAGACAGTTGAGCTTCAGCATTTAAATAAAATGCGTACCGAGACCGGCGGACTTTATCTCTATACTTCTGCCTTCTCAACAGTCTCTACCCGCACTACCACAGCAGGCTGGGCAGTCCGCATGAGAATACTCAGCGGCAGCATGAGCGTCTCCGGGGAGATGACCCTTGAGGTGGCGGAAGTCATCCCCGAGGGAACATCATATCAGATTGGAGACGGATATGTTGTCCTAACAGCTTCAGCCGCCTGCGGGATGTCGGCCGAGCTTCAGAAGTTTTCCGTTGGAGATATTATTACTCTCACGACCGTGTGCAGTGACAGCTCACTGGTTGACGCCCAATGGGCGTCCGGCTGCGGCGATATTCTCGTTTCCGAGGGCAGCATTACCGATACAGCTGCTTGGGATTCGGATCTGTTCGGCGCACAGCCGCGTACTGCTGTCGGTATAAAAAGCGACGGATCGATAATATGCTATGTTGTTGACGGACGTTCCTCCTCGTATTCTAACGGTGCAAAAATGTCTGAGATAGCAGCAGAGTTGATCGCAAGGGGCTGTGAATATGTCGTCAACATGGATGGCGGAGGCTCAAGCGCGATGGCAGTTAAGCTTCCCGGAACCGACTCGTGTGCAGTCGTCAACAACCCATCCGACGGCTCTGCACGTTCCTGCGCCTCGTACATACTTTTTGTTACTGATAATGTATCAGACGGAGCTGCAGATAGGCTGTTCCTTAAAAACGACGGTATTTATGTACTTGCCGGTTCGTCAGTTGAACTATCATATCTGGCATCGGACAGCAGCTCCTCACCGGCATCGCTTCCAGAGGAAATAACGGCCGTATCCGGAGGTCTCGGAAGTATATCTGAAAACATCTATACAGCAGGCAGCAGCTCCGGAGACGATAAAATCCTGCTGTCATCGCCCTCCGGGGCTTCGGGCTTTGGCACAATCCATATAGTAACATCTGCAGACAAGCTCACTGTGACCGATGCTTCAACCAGCAAGGCTCCTGTTCTTTCAAATCTTGATAGGGGAGATACTGTTCAGCTGAATGTTTCACTGAGCTTACTCTCCCGCAACGTTGCACTGGATCAAAGTGCCGTCAGCTACACAGTGACCGGGGATATTGGCAGCATCTCTGCTGATGGTGTCTTCACAGCATCGGGAACCCCCGGTTCTTCGGGTACTATAACAGTCAGTGCCGGAGGTCTTGAATACACCTTGAGCGTATCACTAAAAACCAAGCTTCTTGATATTGACGGGCATTGGGCAGAAAGCTATATTGACGCACTGTTTTCCTCAGGGATCGTTGAGGGAACCGGCAATCTGCTGTTCAAGCCAAACGACAGCATAAAACGCTGCGATTTTGTGCTTATGATGTGGCGCGCTATGGGCAAGCCGGAATCCACCGCCGAATGTACGTTCAGCGATGTCCCCGCAGACAGCTACTATACCGAAGCTGTCGCATGGGCCGAAAGCGTCGGCATCACCAACGGCTCTGGAGGCGGGAAATTTGACCCACTAGGCTTGCTCAACCGTGACCAGGCCTTCACTCTTGTTTACAGGCTTCTTAATTATGCCGGAAAAGAGCTCCCGGAAGCCGACCGCTCCGCCCTTGACGCATTTACCGATGGCGCCGAGGTGTCTGACTTTGCTGCAGATGCAGTTTCATCGCTCATCATTTACGGAATGATAGAGGGGTCCGGAGGCAAGCTCTCTCCGCTTAACCAGATTTCCCGCGCAGAAATGGCAAAGGTATTATACATAGCGATAAGCTGACAATATTAAACGCGGCTGCGAATACGCAGCCGCGTCTTTCATATTCTTTTCACTATTTTCTTCAGTCTGGCATATCGGGGAAGTCCGTATTGATATTTAATCTCGCACTCTCCCTCGATGAGAGGCACCGCATAATCAATAAATTCCTGCGTGACATAATTACCGGCGGCGTTGATCCAGCCATCCGGTATGGTCTTTTCAGCATTTGCAGCCTCCTCAAGCGGAACAGCAACAGTACTGCAAAGATATCTCCCGTCTTCATATGTGCGCTTAAAGCCAATCATCTTTCCGCTTTCACCTGAAACGGCGAGCTTTACAGCATCGCTACCAGCCATAAATGCTTCCTCAACGTCTTTTTTTGAGGCCAGGTGCGCTCCACACCTCTGAAGAAGGGAAAGTTCAATGAACCGAACCTTGGCTCCCATACGTCTTTTTAACGCGTCTGTGAGAGTACCTGCGAGGCCCCCAAGCTGTACATGTCCAAAACCGTCATTTTCACTTATGCTGCTCTGTGATATAAACGCCCCGTCAGCGTCGTGTATTCCCTCAGATACAACTGCAAGGCATCTCTTTTTTTTGCTGTATACATCATTAATATCCTCAGTAAAGCGCTGAATGTCAAAAGGCCGCTCGGGAAGATAAATAAGATCAGGAGCACACCCGCTCAACCCCGCAAGGGATGCAGCTGCTGCCAGCCAGCCTGTATGTCTTCCCATAACTTCTATCACAACTATCGATCCGTTTTCATATACATCAAGATCTCTGTATATCTCGGCGGCAGATGTGGCAATATATTTTGCGGCGCTTCCAAAGCCGGGGCAGTGGTCTGTTCCGCAGAGATCATTATCTATTGTCTTAGGGATGCCAATAACACGGCACTCCCAGTCCTGATGCTCCATATAACGGCTTAACTTACAGCAGGTATCCATCGAGTCGTTGCCGCCGTTATAGAAGAAATAGCGGATATTATACTTTTTAAATACCTCAAGTATACGCGCATAATCCGTCTCATTATCCTCAGGCTCCGCCATTTTATATCTGCATGAACCAAGGGCAGAGGAGGGCGTCTGCATAAGAAGCTCAAGCTCCTCCGGATCCTCCTTACCCATTTCATAAAGGCGCTCATTAAGAACTCCGGTTATTCCATAAGCAGCGCCGTAAACCTCTGTAATCTCAAGTGCCTCCATTGCGGCCTTAATTGCTCCGTAAGCACTGGCATTAATAACTGCCGTTGGCCCGCCCGACTGTGCTATTATGCACGCGCCGATTAGCTTATCGCTCAAAACAATCCCTCCAAAAATTAGCATGTTTTTTAATCTTTTCTATATACCCGCTAATATTCCACAGGAAATGATAACATATTAATTCTTAAAATTAAACATTTTTTTATTTATTTCATGCTTGAAATAGTCACTTATTATGGTAAAATAAGTTAGGGTATAAATCTTTGACATTGATAGGAGCTGTTAATTATGCCATTAGTTACTACGACCGAGATGTTCAAGAAAGCCTACGACGGCGGTTATGCTGTCGGCGCTTTTAATGTCAACAACATGGAAATAATCCAAGGCATCACCGAGGCTGCTAAGGATGTAAACGCACCTCTTATCCTTCAGGTTTCCTCCGGTGCACGCAAATATGCTAATCATACCTATCTGGTAAAGCTTGTTGAAGCTGCTGTAATTGAGACGGGGCTTCCCATCGCTCTCCACCTTGACCACGGCGACACCTTTGAGCTTTGCAAAAGCTGTATTGACGGCGGTTTTACCTCTGTCATGATCGATGGAAGCTCCAAGTCCTTTTCCGACAATATAGAGCTGACAAAAAAGGTTGTCGAGTATGCTCATGACCACGGAGTAGTTGTTGAGGCAGAGCTTGGCACTCTCGCAGGTGTTGAGGATGACGTGAAGGTCTCCGCAGAGGATTCCTCCTACACCCGCCCTGAGGAAGTAGAAGAATTTGTAACCAAAACCGGCTGCGACTCTCTCGCCATTGCAATCGGTACCAGCCACGGCGCATATAAATTTAAGCCCGGTACCAAGCCCCAGCTTCGTTTTGACATCCTTGAAGAGGTCTCGCGCCGTCTGCCCGGTTTCCCGATAGTTCTTCACGGATCCTCCTCTGTTCCACAGGAGTACGTCAAGATGATCAACGAAAACGGCGGCAATATGCCCGGAGCCATCGGAGTACCTGAAGATCAGCTTCGTCACGCCGCGTCTCTGGCTGTCTGCAAGATAAATATTGACTCTGACTTGCGTCTTGCCATGACCGGCAGTATCCGCAAGTACTTTGCTGAGCACCCGGATCATTTTGATCCCCGCCAGTACCTCAAGCCCGCACGTGAGAATATCAAGGCGCTTGTCACCCATAAGCTCATTGACGTTCTCGGCTGCGCCGGAAAGGCTTGACTATAAAGCTAAGCTTGTATAAAATAAGAAGCGGTTGAACTATCTGTTCAATCGCTTCTGTTTTATATATTTGATGGCAGGTGAGGGAAGTGGCGGATAATAAGGAAAACACAATAAAGCAGAACAGATTTTCAAGGCTGCATACTCTTATTCCTATTAGGCTGTCAAGTCTTGGTAAAACGGCTGTGACTTTTTTGTCACGGCTTGTTCTGTCATCAATATTAATTGGTTTGTCTTACGTCTCCTCGTTTACCTCATCAGTTGTTATAGTGCTTCGTATAACTGCGTTTCTGCTGGGAGTTATAAACATTGTCATAGGCATTATACGGCTCATTATTAATAGACAGCATTTTTATAAACCTGCAGTCTTTCTTGTAGTTGCCACTGCAGCCGCAATAACCGGCAGCTTTTTGTCTGCTGTTGCGGCCGCATTTATCTATGACGGTGGCACAATGCTTTTCTCCGTGTTTTTTAGGAAAAAATCAGAACCATTAAACCATTATATAGACAGCTTTGCGTCTAAGGAAAACGTGATAGGGAAGAAGGCTGAACGCCTTAATAATCTACGCGATGATATTAACGGTTTTCATTTCAACGAGGCTCTCTTTATATCAAAGCTTATTTATATTGCAAGCTGTTCAATATTAGCAGTCGCCGTCGCGCTCTGCATCATACCGCCTCTTTTTGACGGTATGTCCTTTGGAAAGTGGATCGGAAGAGCCGTATGCGTCGCGGCAGCAGGCACGGTGTGTGAGCTGACCGGCATATCTATACTGACTTGTATATCCGGTATCCTTGATGCGTTTCAAAATAAGATATATTTTCGATCGATTGATCTGTTTTTTTTCTCAGCCTCAATCACCTCTGTTTTATTTAACAAAACAGGAATAATAACAACCGGAGAATTTGAGGTCTCAGGGATATATCCTGTGAGGATAAGCGAAGATGAGCTGCTATTTCTTGCATCTTACGCGGAGGCTTACTCATCACATCCCCTCGCGGGGGCAATATTGCGGTATTCCGGCATAAATGTCGATAAGGAACGCATCCTACGCCGCAAAGAGGAACTTGGTATGGGCAGTGTTATACAGTTGGTGGGTTCTCAGATCATAGCTGCGGGAAATATCGAGTTTATGGAAAAACTCGGTGTGTCGGGGAACTTCAGCCCCAGCGGTACTACCTCCGTGTACATAGCAGTGAATAAAATTTATGTCGGTCGTATAGATTTTCTTGACAACATAAGACATGATGCGGAAAGCACTGTTCAGAAGCTCAAAAAGCTTGGCGTCGCAAATATCGCAATTATGACAGGCGATAGCACGACCGTAGCCACAAAAGTCGGAAGGCAGATAGGCATATCTGAAATTTACGCCGACTATCAGCCTCAGGACAAGGTAAACAGAATGCAGTACATCCTTGATACTCAGGAACCGGATGATAAACTTGCAAACATCGGCGACGGTGTACACGATGCAGAGCTTCTTGCGCTTTCTGACATCGGTGTGGTGCTTGGAAATGATGACGGTTCCGTCGACGCGGATGTTATTATAGATTCCCATGAGCTGTCTTTTATACCCGAGATGATCAGAATACCTCAGAAGGTACGAAAAACACTGAAGCTCGATTCAGCTGCTGCACTTTTGGCGGATATTTTGATTGTTATCCTAAGCATTTGCGGTATTATGCCACTATGGAGCGTAATACTTACACAATTTGCTGTACAGCTTTTACTCTGTTTAAACATAAATAACTAATAAATGATTAGGTGGCGAAGGATTCTTTGCCACCTAATCATTTACATCTTCCTGATTATTATCCGATTTCTTGAAATCCGCAAGGGGAGAACGAGCAGCGGCTTCTCTCAGACCCTCGCTTTCAACGTGTGTGTAAATCTCTGTTGTATTGAGATGCTCATGCCCTAAAAGCTCCTGAAGCGTTCTTACATCCACGCCGTTGTGCAGCATAAGTGTTGCCGCAGTGTGCCTGAGCTTATGGGAAGAATATTTTGTGCTGTCAATTCCCGCGGCGGCAAGGTGCTTTTTAACTAACGCGTGAACCATAGATGTGCTGATGCGTGTACGCCTTGAAGATAAAAACAGCGCTTTGCCGTCTACGGCGGCGATTGAACGGCGCACCAAAAGATAGTCATTTATTGCCTCAACACAAGCATCATTTAAGTATACTACGCGTTCTTTTCCACCTTTGCCCATCACCACGAGATGATCCTCGTGGACATCTGAGATATTAAGCCCCACAAGCTCCGAGATTCGCAGGCCGCAATTTAAAAAGATAGTAAGTATACAAAAATCTCTTTCCTTATTTTTACCATCCACATTTTCAAGAAGCCTGACAGATTCCTCCAGACTCAGATAGCGGGGGAGTGTTTTTAAAATTTTTGGGGAATCAAGATCCTGAATCGGATTAGATTCCAACTGTTTTGTTTTTAGGGTGAGATATTTATAAAACGAGCGAATTGTAGATATTTTTCTGGCACGTGAAGCAGCGTTAAGCCCGTATTCAGTCTCTTTGCTGTTATGACTTCTCTCACGGTTCCTTGAAAGATAGGCAAGATAATCATAGATATCACTTATATTTATAGAAGCGACAAAATCCAAATCAATATCATCGATTGAAATCTCATCAAGTGCTGTATCTCTGGGGACACGATTTTTGACAATTTTCATATATCTGAAGAATGTACGAAGGTCAAGAAAATATTCGTCCACAGTTTTTCTGGAATGTCCTTTTACCGTTTCATGATAGATGAGAAAATTTCTAATTATTTCTGGAGCCTCAGTTCGGTAATCCATAAAAAGCACCTCGGTATCATTGCATTTTTCAGCTATCCTTAATTAAAAAGTATATCACAGCACACGAGGGAGGTCTACTATAAAATTCACGAATAATTGAACAAAATAAAAATTTTGTTCAATTTAGGGGGGCTGTAATACTAGCAAAATGTGTCCTGAGCAATGATTCAAATATTAAGGTTTATTTAAAATTGCAGATCTCGACTTTAATCTTGCGGTGTAACGGTATATAATCACATCTGCTATGAATTCTGAACATTCTTATTAAGGCTTGTTCCGTTATGAGCATAATTGAAATCGTTCTGTATTCTTATAAATTTATTTACATTTTGGACAACTTATCCACAGTATTAACGCTCAAGATTATCCAAGCAAGCTTGTTTCTATTTTTGTTGTTGCCGATAATTGTACCGATGATACCGCAGTGATTGCACGTTCACTCGGTGCTGTGTGTTATGAGCGTTTCGACGCCAGCAATCTGTTCATCGCCGAACGCAAAAAGAAACCCCTTATTCCATGGTATAAAATCATTCTTTATTGCCTGACGTGGCCTTCTTTCGATCTTATTGGTTGCATATCAAGATGTACATATCGAGGATATTAAGAACTCCTCACAAAACAAAGCAGCTCATAAGAATGCGTAGGCTTCCCATCTTATGAGCTGTTTCTTTTTGAGTTACTTCAATTTGCCAATAGCAAGTCCATAGCCTCACGGATGTTTTTTACCTCAAACACCTTAAGCCCAGCCGGTATAGCCAGATTGCCTCTGCGCTGTTTGGGGATAATACATTTGTTAAATCCGTGCCGGGCAATCTCTGAAAGCCTCTGGTCTATCTGCGAAACAGTGCGCAACTCTCCGGTAAGACCGACCTCTCCCAATGCCACAAGGTCGTCCGATATGGGTATGTCTTTAAAGCTGGAAGCTATTGCAAGAACTGCTGCCAGATCGGCAGCCGGCTCATTGATATAAAGCCCGCCAATGACGTTTATATATGCATCGCATCCACCGATACGCAGCCTGCCGCGCTTTTCAAGAACAGCCAGAAGCAGCATTGCTCTATTATAATCCACGCCGTTTGAGGTCCTTCTGGGCACGTTAAAGCTAGTGGGCGTAAGAAGTGCCTGAATCTCCGCAAGTACAGGTCTGGAGCCTTCCATAATGCACGAAACGCAAGTGCCTGGGGTGTTCTCAGGACGCCCGGAAAGAAGCATCTCTGATGGATTTGGCACCTCCGAAAGCCCGTTTTCCAGCATTTCAAATACACCTATTTCGTTGGTAGAGCCGAACCTGTTCTTGGCTGCCCGCAGGACGCGGTAGCTTGCGGACTGCTCGCCCTCAAAATACAAGACACAGTCCACCATGTGTTCAAGGACCTTAGGACCTGCAATTGCTCCTTCTTTGTTTACATGGCCTATCACAAAAACTGTTACTCCAAAGCTCTTTGCTATCTGCATAAGCGATAAAGTACAGTCCTTGACCTGTCCCACACTTCCTGGCGCACTCGTAAGCTCCGGAGAATACAGCGTTTGAATTGAATCCGCTATCAGTATATCCGGCTTTACCGCCTCAACAGCATCGAGAATATCCCCCATATTCGTCTCTGAGAGTACAAGCAGGTTGTCTGAATCTACTGCAAGACGCTGTGCTCTCATTTTTAACTGCCGTTCAGACTCCTCACCTGTGACATATAATATCTTGAAATTGGCTCCTATGTATTGACATATTTGCAAAAGCAAGGTGGATTTTCCTATTCCCGGTGCGCCGCCAACAAGCACAAGAGACCCTTTAACTGCTCCGCCCCCAAGGACTCTGTCAAGCTCCCCCAGCCCCGTACTGAAGCGTATCTCCTCTGTTGCATCAAGCTCCTTTAAAGTCACTGGGCTTTTTCTCAGATTTATTCCGGCGCCCTGTGTCACCTTTTTTTCGGTTTTCTGAACTGTCTGTTCTACGAGCGTATTCCAGCTTCCGCAGGCGGGGCACTGCCCCATCCATTTTGGATACTCATTTCCACACTCAGCGCAATAAAAAACTGTCTTGGCTTTCATCTATGCCTCCGTATAAACCTCCGCCAGATTCTCCGAATATCCGGCAAAACCGCCTGCAATAAGCACGGCAAGCTTTATCTGATAATCTTTTTCCTCCAGCAAGTAAGCTTCCTTAGTATTTGAAATAAAACCACATTCAATAAGTACAGCAGGGCAATCTACAGCATTCATAAGGTAAATGCTGTCCGGTATCTGCGCTGCGGAGCTTCTGTTTCCTGAATCAGTGTTATTTAAAAAAAGCGCTTGTAAATATTCGGCAAATCCCGAGCTTCCTTCGGTAGGCGAGAAAAACACTTGACATCCGCGGGGTCCGGCGGTTGTGTATTTATTTTGATGTATACTTATTAAAACAGCGTTTTCGGTAGAATTAATAAGCGCTACCCTGTTTTTCTGATCGGCTACCTTCCTCGCTCTTGTGGTCACTGCATCTTCGGGATAATCTATCTCGTCTGATTCCCGTGTCATAACAGGAGCCACCCCATAAAAGGCAGCCAACTGTTCCACTTTCAGCGCTATCGATAAGTTTATAACGCTTTCAGGCGTACCTGTTATTGACACCGCACCGCCATCTTCGCCGCCATGGCCAGCATCAATTACGAGGTTTATCCCTCCACGCGCGTTGTAAGACATTACCTGCTCAGTTTTCTGTGCACCGACACCAGCATAAGCAAGCGCTGCATAAAATAATGCGAAAACCATAATCCCCGCTGCAATTGTTCTGAGTAAAAAAGCACGTTTCATTAATTTTCCACTCCCCTTTATTTTCAATGATATGAGAGCGGCAAATATTATATACCGTACAGACGTAGTTGCTGTTATCTGTCATTATAGCATAAAAAGAAGTTTAATAAAACAATGCCGACAGCTTTAACACAATAATTTTTGATGATAAAAATTACAGGCGCACCGAAACTCCGATGCGCCTTTTTATTACTTATCAAATTATTACTTATCAAACGATGGGTTAGTCATATATACATTCTTCTGATCCAGCTTTTCAAGTGTCTTGTGAAGTGCCTCACCAAAGCGTTGGAAATGTACTATCTCCCGCTCTCTGAGGAACTTGATCACGTTGTTTACATCCGGATCATCAGAAAGACGGAGTATATTATCATATGTCGTGCGGGCCTTTTGCTCAGCCGCCATATCCTCGGTAAGATCCGTGATCACATCACCCTTAACGGCAATTGTAGCGGCCGTCCAAGGGGTGCCGGAAGCAAATTGTGGGTAAATACCGGCTGTGTGATCCACAAAATAGGTGTCAAACCCAGCCTTTTTGATCTCATCCATCGTCATATCCCGCGTCAACTGATGTACGATCGATGCCACCATCTCAAAGTGGCCGAGTTCCTCAGTTCCTATGTCCGTCAGAAGCCCTTTAAGCTCGGGATAGGGCATGGAATAGCGCTGACTAAGATATCGAAGCGACGCGCCAAGCTCTCCATCCGGACCTCCATATTGACTTATTATGAACTTCGCAAGTGCGGGATTTGTAGCTGCGATCTTCACTGGGTACTGCAGACTTTTTGTATACGTAAACATTCAGTTTCTGCCCGTCCTTTCTGCAAATTCCCACGGCCACGGGTCATCGAGCCAATTAAAGCTATCGCTGTATTCCAGGTCGCCTACAGTGAGAGGCCCATACATTTTGGCATACCGGGCTCTCCCCTCTTTCTCCAGCGCAAGTGTCTCTTTGAGCGCCTTAAAGGCTTCTTTATCATCTTTGTGGGTATCAAGATAAAGATGCAGCTCATGGGCCATAAAGCGGAGAGCCATCAGCTCTCCTAGCGGGGTGCCGGCATATGGATTTGATTTATTCACCATGTTTTTAAAAGGCAGGTCAAGGCCGGGGAACAGCGTACCCCGGGTCAGCGCCTCGCTGCTGCCGTAAACAGGCGGGTTTTCCTGCTGCATTGGCACCCATGAAGTGGCAAGCGGCGCACACTCCGGGAGTTTGCCGCATTTATAGCTGCACTCGTCGTTCGGCTTCATTTCAGGTTTCGTAATTTCCAAGAGTTTCCCTCCCGTCACATTGAAGGCACATATCCTGTACCTGACAATATTCTATGTTCATAGGCTGGAATATGTTAATGCTGCGATTGACCCACTTGAAATGTAATGTTACACTATAAAAAACGGAGGCTTCATAAATGATTACAATTACACACGAAAACGCTTCAAGTCTTGACTCCATAAACAAGCTGCTGCAAATGACCGTACGGCCAAAATGCAGTCCGGTATTTGAAAAAAGTACTCTTTTAAAACTGCTTTTTTCCGACCCGGCATATAAAGTAATCCTTGGTCGGGACAATGGCTCACCCTTTGCGCTTTGTATCTATCACTATAGGAGCGACTTTATTAAGATGCTCAGAGGTCTGACTGTTGATGTGCTTTTTGTTGACGAACAATACCTAAGCACCGGAACAGTCGGCGGTATACTAAAGCTGCTTGCGCAAAAGGCCGTCCGCGAAGGGCTGGATTTTTTGGAGATTCTCTGCCGACAGGAGGACGAGGACATCTATCCCCTGCAGGCTTTTTCCCGCGAGGGTACCGTCTGTTATCGGCTGGAAGAACATCTGCATGAATATGCCGTTTCCGGCTGCTCATATAAAACAAAATAAAAGAGAAAGGGCCATCTTTATAAATGGTCCTTTCTCTTTTTCATTGTAGTCTAATTTCCAGCGCTCTTTCAAGCTGTCCATAGGGTTCTTTCTTATTCAACAGGCTCAGAATTCAAAAACTTTTCAAGCCTATCAAGGCCTTTTTTGATATTTTCCATGCTTGTGGCGTAGGACCAGCGAACATATTTATCCGCACCAAAGGCAATACCGGGGACCGTAGCAACAAGGCCGTGCTTTAAAAGTGCCTGCGAAAAGTCAGAACTTGACTCGATCTTCTCACCGCATATTGTCGTACCGAATGTCTTGCTGACGTTCATAAAGATGTAAAATGCACCGTCCGGCTCAAGGCAGCTTACCTTATCCATAGCTTTTACTCTCTCAACAAAGTATTTACGGCGCTTATTAAACTCATTTTTCATGTCGTTTGCATATTTCTGATCACCCGAATACGCCTCTAAAGCCGCATACTGCGCAACATTTGAGGCATTTCCAGTGGAGTGTCCGAGGTAAGTCGCCATAGTGGAGATGATCTGCTCATTTGCAGCGGCAAAGCCTATTCTCCAGCCGGTCATGGCATATGTCTTTGATACGCCGTTAATAATTATTGTACGTTCCTTCATCTCATCACTAAGCGCCGCAGCACTCACATATTCCCGCTCATAAACAAGCGTAGCGTAGATTTCGTCATCGATAAGATAAAGGTCGTTTTTAACAATCACATCACTCAGAGCGCGAAGCTCATCCTCGGTATAAAGCATACCCGTAGGATTTGAGGGATTTGCCATTATGACACACTTTGTCTTCTCCGTGACTGCAGCCTGAAGCTGCTCGGGAGTGACCTTGAAGCTGTTTTCCTCAGTAGTCTCAAGTATGACCGGTACCCCTCCGCACATCTTAATAGCTTCCTCGTATGTGACCCAATAGGGCGCAGGCAGGATAACCTCATCGCCGGGATTGAGCAAAACCTGAAGTGCAACGAAAATTACATGCTTAGCACCACTTGATACACAAATATTTTTTGCGGAATATTTAAGTCCAAAGGTCTTATCCAGATACCCGCATATCGCCTCTCGAAGCGGCAGTATTCCTGACGCCGCGGTGTAATACGACTTATTTTCATCTATTGCTTCAATTCCGGCCCTCTTAATGTTTTCCGGAGTTGTAAAATCAGGCTCACCCGCACCAAAGCCTACAACGTCCACACCATTGGACTTGAGCTCTTGGGAGAGCGCGCTTATTGCAAGAGTCGCCGAAGGCTTTATGCCGGAAGCAATTTTTGAGATGCTTTTCATTACTGGTATTCCCCCACACGATTTTTTACAACGATTATATGTCTTATCCTGCATTTTTTCAAGGTTATTAGTGTATTTTCAGATACTTATGAATTATCTTGTTTTAATAACTTTCATATTTTGTGCATTTCGACAGTAATAATGAGCAGGCCTAAGCCTGCTCATTTCTATCAAGACTATAAAATTATGCAGATAAGCCCTCCGGCTCCTTCATTTATTATCCTTTGCAGTGTATCGCGCAGCTTCGTCTGTGCCTCAGGAGGCATCTTTTTTATTTTTGTCTGCAGCCCCTCAGCCGCAATATCATGGAGTGATTTTCCAAAAATATTTGACTCCCATATTTTGCTTGTATCTCCCTCAAATTCCTGCAGGAGGAAATTGATTACATCCTCAGACGAGCGCTCGCCTCCAACCGCCGGAGAAACTTCTGTCTCAGTTCTCACACCTATCAGATGTATTGACGGCGCGCTCGCTTTAAGCCTAACGCTGTATTTACCGCCGTGCCGCACAATCTCCGGCTCCTTAAGTGTCAGTTCCTCCGGATCCGGCATAACTATCCCATAGCCTTTTTCCTTAACAGCCTTGAGGGCGTCGGATATCTTATCGTATTCTGATTTCATGTGTGAAAGCTCCGTGAGCAGCGACATCAGGTCTCCATCGCTTTTCACATCAAAGCCCGACATCTCTCCTATCGTGTTATAAAAAAGTCCCCTCGGAATCTTTAACTCCAGAGATGCGCTTCCAGTACCCATATTAAGTTCTTTAATATCTGCGCCTGTTATCTCTTCGCACAAGCTGATATCTTCAACATATTTTTCGATATCCTTGACATAGCAGGCATGCTCCGCACCTTTTCTTACTGCTGAGCAGACTGATTCCTTTATTGCGTTGTTCACCGGCAGGGCATCAAACCACGACGGAAGGAACATGCTTATTTCATAGATTGGGAACTCCTGAAGGATGGCCTTCATAAGCTTTAGTATATCTTCCTCCTGAAGAGTCATGCAGTTTATAGGCACACAGTTAACACTGTATTTTTCTGCTATCTCACGGCTCAGGCTCTGTGTCTCAGCTGACTCAGGGTTTGAGGAGTTCAACAGCACAATAAACGGCTTACCCAGCATCTGAAGCTCCCGTATTACTCTGCTCTCCGCATCTATATATGACTCACGGGGAATATCAGTCACTGTTCCGTCTGTTGTTATCACAATCCCAATGGTCGAATGCTCTGTAATGACCTTCTTTGTTCCGGCCTCCGCCGCCTCTTTCATTGTGACCTCAGTATCAAACCACGGCGTCGTCACCTTGCGGGCTTCGCCGTTTTCCATGTCGCCTATCGCTCCGTCGACCATATAGCCAACACAATCAACAAGTCTGACGGAAAGATTCGTCTTGTCATCTACGGCAATATCCACCGCCTCCTCAGGAATAAACTTCGGCTCCGCCGTCATTATCGTTCTCCCAGAGCCGCTTTGAGGAAGTTCGTCCCTTGCTCTCTCCTTCATATAAACATTTTCAATTTTGGGAATTACCATTGTCTCCATGAAACGCTTAATAAAAGTGGATTTCCCTGTGCGGACCGGTCCCACCACTCCGATATATATGTCCCCGCCCGTACGCAGCGCTATGTCCTCATATATACTGCTGTTTTCCACGTTGCCGCCCCCTAAGCTAAAATCTATTAATATCTATGGGGATAAGCTGTTTTCTATGACAATAAAAAGGTCACGCCTCAAAAAAGGCGTGACCTGATAAAAATGTAATTACTTTCTGTGATTTCTTTCATATATCGCGGCTAATCCATACAGAAGAAGGTCATCATTTATTATTATTTTTCTTCTGCACAGCGGTATGACGCCGGAGGCGATGCCGCCTGTTGCCACAACAGTGGTCTCATACCCAAGCTCCGCCTCAATTCTGCCGATCATTCCGTCGATCATGGAAGCAGCTCCAAAAATGTTGCCGCTCTTCATGCTGTCAATAGTGTTTGTACCGATACAGCGTGCCGGCGGCTCAAAGGAGATATTCGGCAGCTGCGATGTACCGGAGGACAGAGCCGCCATGCCGAGAGTAACTCCGGGTGCGATGGAGCCTCCAAGAAAGGCGCCGTTCTTATCCAGAACGGTGATTGTCGTAGCAGTGCCCATATCTATAATGATAAGCGGCGGCTCATAAAGCTTTATAGCACCCGCGGCAGCGGCCACAAGGTCCGCGCCAGCTTCGGCCGGATCATCAATAAGCAGGTTGACCCCCGTTTTCACGCCCTTTCCAACGATGAACGGTGAAATGCCGGTGATCATCTTGATTGCCTTGGCCACGTTATTCGTGAGCGGAGGAACCACTGAGGATATGATCGCCCCATCTATACGTGATGCGTCAATATCAAAGAACGAGAGCGTGTTTTTGATATCCATGGCATATTCAAAATCCGTTTTCAGCTTATTGGTCGTAATTCGCACCATTTGAACGATCTCATAGCCGTCCATACAGCCAAGAACGATGTGGGTATTACCGATATCAACCGCAAGTATCATATGAAAACCGTCCTTATACTTTCTTCAGCGTTTTCTTTCCGATATTGATAAGCCGGTCGATGACTCCGCTGAGGATCAGGTCCAGCCCAAGCTCAAACACAAAGTTCCAGCCGATGAAGAATGTGATAATCACCATCGCGCCGCTGCCGGTTATTCCAAAACCAGCGGCATATTCCACGCAGTAATCAAGAAAGAACGCGAGGCAGCCCAGGAAAAACACGCCGGTATTCACCACCGGGCAGACCACAGCCGCCGCCAGTACCGCAACAAAACTGTTTTTCTTTTCCAAAAGCTTATACACTAATCCAGCCGCAAGACCTGCCAGCGTCCCCTTGAGGAGTACGGTAAGAATAGTGCCAAAGGGATTCCATGCCATGAACAAACCTGCATCCCCCGAAATCAGAACCGTGATTCCGAACACCAGTCCCAGCCATGCCCCCGCCAGAGGACCGCACAGGGCGGCACCAATGACGATAGGAACACCCACCAGCGAGACAGCAAATACGCCGAATCGGATAGACACTCCTAACAGCTGCAGCACAGCCACAATGGCTGTGAACAGGGCTACGAGCACCAGTTTTTTTGTTTGTACGCTGTTTTTACTATTCAATTTAAAAACCTCCTGCTGTCGCTCCACCATATGTGGATGCGGCGCAAATTTTGATACACCCGAATTATAATAAGCTTCGGCGTTTTTTGCAATACATTAGTGTTAAAAAAACTTTTCCGGCTGTGAATGCTTTTTCGACACGAGAATTTCAAGCTCGGGGAAGCTGCTTTTCAGATAGCTTTTCAAATATTCTACAACAACGTTCTCTGTGGGGTAATGTCCGGCGTCAATAAGGTTTATTGGCAGCTCCGCCGCATCAAGGAACACATTATACTTAATATCCGCCGTCACATATGTGTCACAGCCCAGCTCAAAAGCCCTGTACAGTTCTGAACCTCCCGAGCCTCCGCACACGGCGACCTTTCTTACCATAAGCCCAGCGTCAAAATAACGAAGCCCTGATGCCCCAAGTGCCGACTTTACATGTCCCAAAAAGCTTAAAAAACTCTGAGAGCGCACAGAGCCGAATCTACCTAAACCGTACTTATCTCCATTTTCATCAGTCCCGTCAACAAGCATCGGTTCAAAATTCTCAAGTCCGATTGACTCAGCCAGCGCATCGTTGACCCCCCCGGCGGAAACATCAAGATTTGTATGCATACAAATTGCAGACAGCTTGTTTTCCGCAAGTTTTAAGACTTTGCGCCCTGCAAGGTCATCATCTGTGATCTTTTTAAGCTCAAAAAACAGCGGATGGTGGGAAACAATAAGTTCTGCTCCACAGCTTACCGCCTCGTTTATTACCTCATCAGTAATGTCTAACGCCGTGATGATCTTTGATACCTCCTGCCTTCCGCTTCCCACAAGCAGGCCGACATTATCAAAATCCATTTTACGCTCTATCGGCGCAAGCTCACATAATTTTTTAAGAACATCGGATACCGTCACCATCTGCTTACCTCCTCCATCATCTCACGCACCACAGCAAGCTTTTTCTCCGTCTCTTCAAGCTGGGGCCTTTGGTCAATTTCAGCCCTCTTGAGGCCATCTATTATACGGACATATTTTTTGTCGAGCCGTTCAAGATACACCGGAAAAAGCGCATCCTTGCTGTTTATAAGATGTCTCCAAATAAAATCGACAACATCGGGGCTCAGATCCTCATCGGCGCCCCCGGAAACGGAGAACACGACATAAAGCTTCCCCTCATCAAGCACAAGTCTGGCCTCCTCGGATCTGTATCCGTTTTCGGCAAGCCACCCGCATAGCCGTTCAAGCTTTGTCTGGGGCTGTAAAACGATACGCACGCCGCTTTTTGTCCAAGGGGCAGCGGAAAGTATGTTTATTATCATATCTCCGCCCATACCGGAAATTATCACCGTATCGTAGTCATCCCCGCACCCTAAAAGGCCATCTGCCAGAAAAAAATCGATCTTATCTATAACTCCATACTCAGCCGCTGAACTTTTTGCCTTATTAAGCGGTCCTTCGTTAATATCAGATGCGGCCAAGCGCTCATATCTGTCTGCCTGAGCAAAAAACACCGGTATATATCCGTGATCTGTCCCAACATCAATTATCCTCTTACCTGATCGGGCAAAGTCCGCTATAGCAGAAAGTCTAACAGAAAGGTTAATCATATCCAAACTCCATAAAACAATGAAAGGCGGACAGCGTCCGCCTTCATTGATACCTATACTTTTTAACTTTGATTAGGCGCGCTGGGCAACGAAATTGTTAAGATTTGTGAGAAAATCGTCAACATTTACGCCATGAACGGCACACGCCTCTTCAATAGTCTCGCCGCTGGCCATAGCACAGCCAAGGCAGTGCATGCCAATAGAAAGAAATATGGGTGCGGAGTCCGGAGCCGCAGCAAGGACTTCAGAAATAACAGTATCTTTAGTAAACTCTGTCATGATTGTAACCTCCGAATAATGAATTCAACTTTATTATACCCGCCGGCTCGATATATTTCAATACCAAAATACTCTTAAATATTACAAAAAAGGAGGCAAGCTCGTGCTTACCTCCTTTAATTGGGCATTAATTTATAAAAATTGAGAATGCCTAGGGGCTAAGACCTATCTAAGCCCATTTGCGTAAGGTCAAGCCTGACCCTGCTCCTTCATCTTTGCAAAGCACTCACTGCAATATACAGGCCTGTCAGACTTCGGCTCGAACGGAACCTTGGCCTCTCCACCACAAGCTGCGCAAACTGCAGTAAAATACTCTCTGGGACCGCGAGCAGCGTTCTTGCGTGCATCACGGCAGGCCTTGCAGCGCTGAGGCTCGTTCTGGAAGCCGCGCTCTGCATAGAATTCCTGCTCACCGGCGGTGAAAACGAACTCCTGACCACACTCTTTGCAAACTAATGTCTTGTCTTCGTACATAATGGACCTCACTTTTGACAAATCTTGCCCTTTGGGCTTGTATTTGCGTCAGCATATGCTGAAAACGCCATAATTAAATCAGCTGCGAAAGTTTCTTTCTGATCCTCTGCACAGCATTATCAACGGACTTTACCGTCCTGCCTGCTTTCAACGCTATATCTGAATAAGAAAGGCCGTCAAGGTAATACTCAAGAATCTCTTTTTCAAGCCTTGAAAGCGTATCAGTAAACTTTGCTCTGAGTTCGTCCGTCAATTCCTGGGTTATAACAAGCTCTTCTGGATCGCACAGATAAGTTGCGGACAAGGTTTGCCTCTCATCAAACTGAGGAGACTCGAAAGAAATCGAATCGTTAAGTGGACGATGCTTAAATCTAGAAGCCGACTTTATAGCTGTATACAATCTGCTCTTTATACAGCGCTCCGCATAGGTTTTAAACGAGGTATCACGCAATGGCTCAAAATGGCGTACTGCGGAGAGCAGCCCGAGCATACCCTCCTGAATTAGATCCTCGCTGTCCCCACCCGTCAAAAAATAAGGACGGGCGCAGGCACGTACAAGAACAGAATATTTTTGAATCAACTGCTCCTCAGCTTCAATATCACCGGCAGCAGCAGACTTCCACAGGGACTCTTCAGAAGCGGTAATAATATTCTCCATAAATTTGCCAGAATTTCACCATAAGAATATACATATTATACAAATCCTATTTTAATAAGTCAAGCAGATTTGTAAAAAATTTTAAAAATATATTACAAAAAAACAAGTATTTTTATAAATTCAGACTTGTCTGCCCTGCAAATTCAATACCAAGGTGCTCATATGCCCGTCTTGTGACACATCTTCCGCGCGGAGTGCGGGTCAAGAAGCCTTGCTGCATAAGATATGGCTCATAAACATCCTCTATTGTCACAGGCTCCTCGTTTATAGTCGCGGCTATTGTATCAAGTCCTACAGGTCCTCCGGCATAGTGCTCTATGATACTGGAGAGAAGCCGCCTGTCTATGGCGTCAAGTCCTGACTTGTCTATTTCGAGTCTTTGCAGCGCCAGGTCCGCTATATCCTTAGTTATAACACCTTTACCGTAGACCTCGGCAAAATCCCGAACACGGCGCAAAAGCCTGTTTGATATTCTGGGAGTGCCGCGGCTTCTGGAGGCTATCTCAAGCGCCCCCTCAGGTTCGATATCAACATTGAGTATCTCAGCAGAGCGCTCAACGATCTTTTTAAGCTCCTGCGGCGAATAAAGTTCAAGCTTTAAATCGATCCCAAACCTGTCTCTCAGCGGTGAAGAAAGCTGTCCGCTCCTTGTAGTGGCCCCGACGAGTGTGAAACTCTTAAGCTCAAGACATATTGAAGTTGCTGCCGGTCCCTGACCGATAATGATATCTATCTGCCTGTCCTCCATGGCGGGATAGAGTATCTCCTCCACTGCCCTGTTCATTCTGTGTATCTCATCAATAAAAAGAATATCATTTTCATTTAGATTTGTAAGCAGAGCTGCAAGATCCTTGGGTTTCTCAATCGCAGGGCCGGAAGTCTTCCGGAGCGTGACCCCCATCTCGTTTGCTATTATTGAGGCAAGAGTAGTCTTTCCAAGTCCCGGTGGTCCATGAAGTATAACGTGGTCAAGAGGCTCTCCTCTGCGCTTAGCGCCTTCAATGAACACTTCAAGATTACGTTTTACCTTTTCTTGCCCTATATATTCCGAAAGCGTCTTTGGACGCAGGCTTCCCTCATTATCATCCTCTGCAGTGTGAGCAGCTGACATAAGCGCGCCGCCGTCATCCTCGACCTCAAATGATTCCTTTGAAAAATCTATCATACCCTACAATCACCTACTTCACAGAACCTTTCAATACCAGCTTGACGGCTTCCTCCACCGAAAGCTTATCAATGTCGATCTCCCTCAAGGCTAAGGATATCTCCGCAGGGCTGTAACCAAGTACGGACAGGGCCGCCGTCACATCTGAGAGCTTCTTTCCGGCGGCACTAGGAGCTGCCTGTGGTATCGGAGCCTTGTTAAGTTCAAGCTTCTCCTTTGCAATTTTGTCCTTCAGCTCCAAAATAATGCGCTGAGCTATGCGCTTGCCTATCCCCGGCGCAGAGGTGAGCATTTTCTCATTCTCTGTCACAACAGCAAGCGCGATCCCCTCAGGGGTAGCGGAGGATAAAATTGAAACAGCCGCTTTGGGTCCGACGCCCGAAACTGACAGCAGCATCTCAAAGCATCTTTTCTCTCCTGCGTCATAAAAGCCGTAAATGTCAAAAGCATCCTCACGGATGTTGCAATAAGTATAAAGGCGCGCTTTCGCCCCTATCTCCAAATGGGAAAGTGTGTTAACTGTTGTATAGCACAAAAACCCGACGCCGCCTGTGTCAAGAACCACGGCGTTCTGTTCAATTATCGTTACAGTTCCTTCTATATAGTAGAACATACTGTGTTACCTCCGTATACATTCAAAAGGGAACTCGAAAACCTTGCATGGCATATGGCCAGAGCGAGCGCATCCGATGCGTCATCAGGCTTGGCGGCGGATTTCAGGTTAAGTAGTCTGCGAACCATCTCCATCATCTGCTTCTTATCCGCTCTGCCGTAACCGGTGATCGCCTGTTTAACCTGGAGCGGGGTGTACTCAAACATCGGCACTTTCTTCTCCTGCCCGGCAAGGAGTATCACTCCCCTTCCGTGTGCAACAGAGATTCCCGTGGTTATATTAGTGTTAAAAAAAAGTTCTTCAATAGCTATTGCCTCAGGCTTGAATGTATCGATAAGCTCAAGCATATCATGATATATCTGAGAAAGCCTAAGTGATAGATTCTGCCCGGCGGGGGTTGTGATTGCACCGCATCCGAGGAGCTTTACAGAGCTTCCCTCCGTGCGTATCGCTCCAAAGCCGACTGTCGCTATTCCTGGGTCTATTCCCAGAATCACCGCCATAAAGCACTCCCCTTAAAAAATACATTTTATTTATTCTACCACATTATAATTGCAACTTCAATCAGATATATCAGACACGCACAAAAGTATAATTTCACTCAAAACATCACAAAAATCCTACCACCGCATAGACTGTATTGAAGTTCATAAAATTCTCCGCAAATGACAGGAGAAAAGGTAAATAAGGAGGAAACATAATGCCATCAAGGGTTACACCGGGCCCGATTCAAAGCGACGCTAGCATTCGGGAAGCAGTTTGTGTACATACAAACAAGATCTATGATTCATGTAAAGATAAAGACTGCCTTGAGGATCTTAGGGTTTATTTAAACTCCGCATCCCAGTGCGCAGTTGACAACGCAGTAAGCATACGTTCAAAATCAGCCACCTTATTGTGCGCGGTTCCTGAGGTAGAGCCGGTATCCTTCAACAGGGGTTACTATACCGTCGATGTCAGGTTCTTCTATAAAATACGCGGAGAGGCCTGTACGCTCAGCAACCAGTCAGTCCCCATATGCGGCCTTGCCACATTTGACAAGCGTGTACTGCTGTTCGGCAGCGAGGGCAATGCTAAGATCTTCACTTCCGAAAGAGGCTCCTGCTGTATGTCAAAGTACGTCATCGAAAGCTCCAACCTTCCAACAGCTGTTGTGGAGGCGGTCGATCCAATTATCCTCGATTTAAAGTTTGTCGACGCATGTCAAAGCTCGCCCTCTGACTGTGAGGTGCTGGAAGTTCCGTCATATATATCCGATATGTTTGATGGACCACTTGGCATGGACAATTCCGGACGCCGCGTTTTCGTTACATTGGGACAGTTTACTATCGTGCGTCTTGAGCGTGACTCTCAGCTTCTCATGCCTGCGTATGACTACTGCATGCCGGATAAGGAGTGTGTTGGGACAGGGAGCGACGACCCCTGCACAATGTTCTCACGCATAGATTTTCCTGTTGACGAATTCTTCCCGCCGGATACAATTTCAAACCCAGAGGACTATAGGGACTTCATAGAACAAGCCGGGGAATAAAAGCTGATATATAAAATGGGCGGACAGTCTCCGCCCATTTGACTTTTTTGATGTAATGCTTTAAAATATCATTTATCTGTTAATTTGGAGAGATATTTTATGGATTCCTATATACCCGAAAAATATAAACCGGTGCTCGGTATTTATGACACTCAACGGGCAATCAGTATTCTAAAAAGAACATTTGAAAGCAACCTCAGCCGCCGTCTCAATCTGATGCGTGTATCCGCCCCTCTTTTTGTCGAGGGCAGCTCGGGCCTTAACGACGATCTAAACGGTGTGGAGCGGCCGGTCAGCTTCGATATTCCTGACGCGCACAAGGAAGGACAGGTTGTACACTCCCTTGCTAAATGGAAGCGTATGGCTCTGCACAGATACGGCTTTGCACCCGGTGCCGGAATTTATACGGATATGAACGCCATCCGCAGAGATGAGCATACAGACAACCTGCACTCCATCTATGTCGATCAATGGGACTGGGAGAAGGTAATAACAAGCAGCGACAGGAACCTTTCGTATCTGAAAGAAACCGTTTCGGCTATAGTAACCTCCATTGCGGACACCAGTGATATTATAAAATCCGAGTTCCCTGCTATAACCGCCGACATCTGCCGCGACATATCTTTTGTCACAAGTCAAGAGCTTGAGGATGCATATCCGGAGCTTTCAGCGAAGGAGCGAGAAAACAAATTTGTCAAGGAGCACCGCACCACATTCATTATGCAGATAGGCGGCGCCCTCCGCTCCGGTTCTCCACATGACGGACGTGCCCCCGACTATGACGACTGGTCTCTGAACGGAGATATTATGTTCTGGGATGACGTGCTGGACTCAGCAATCGAAATTTCCTCAATGGGCATACGTGTCGATCCACAGTCTCTGGACAAGCAGCTTAGCATATCCGGCTGCGACAGCAGGCGCTCACTCCCCTTCCACAGGATGCTTTTATGCGGAGAGCTCCCACTGACTATCGGTGGAGGCATCGGCCAATCCCGCCTTTGTATGCTTCTCCTGCAAAAGGCTCACATTGGCGAGGTGCAGGCATCCATATGGGATGACCGGACTATTGATGTATGCAAACGTGCCGGGGTCACACTTCTGTAATATCAGCACCTGCAATATATATTGAAATATTAAAGAGGCGGCACGGTTGTGCCGCCTCTTTTGATCACACCGCCTTGCGCTCAATTTCCGATATTGAAACGCTTACCTTATGCTCTATCGGCTTCCATTCTACCCGCTTGAACATTGCGGAAATGGAAATGGGGATATACGTAAACATAAAGAGCGGGAAGGTAAATGTATACAGTATCTTTCTAGCATTTGAGGTGTGGATGTTCTTCCACTGCGTTGCAGTTGTTACAGCTCCGATAAACAGCATAAAAAGATAAGTACCGGCTAAAGACCTCAGTGCCATGAATATATACCCAGCCACCTTGGCTCCCCCCGCAATGCCAAGTATTGAGGCTGCTGTATTCACCGCAAATCCTGCGGAGGCCAGAATTATTGCCGGCATAATAGCCATACTCATATCATAACACGCAAAGCCGTTTCTTTTAAAAATGCCCCGCATAAGCCTGCCGCCGTACTTTCCAAACACCTGAAGGTATCCCTTCGCCCAACGCATCCGCTGACGCCATGATTGGGTAAACTTCACAGGCTGCTCATCATACAATACCGCCTGTGGGCAGTATCCGATTCTCTCGCCTCCCGTTATATTATGTATCGTAAATTCAATATCCTCCGTAAGCAGGAAAAAGCTCCAACCACCGCATTTTTTAAGCACCTCCGCACTGAACAAAAAGCCTGTGCCTGATACCGCGGCGCTCGTACCAATGAGCATCCTCGCATGGTTCAGAAACTCCGACTCTCTAAGAAACCACAGAGCATAACCGGCGGATATCCAGTTATCTCCGAAATTCTTTGAGTTTCTATAGCTTGTTACTATCTGAAAGCCGTCGGAAAACGTCCTGTTCATCTGTGCTATATAGTCACTCTTCAGAAGGTTATCGGCGTCAAAGACAAAATACCCGTCAAATGCATCTTCTCCGAAGCCGCGTCTTATTTGTTTAAGCAAGAAGTCCAGCGCGTACCCCTTGCCGACGTTTCGCTTATCAAAGCGCTCAAAAACCAACGCCCCATGACGCCTTGCAAGCTCTGCTGTATTGTCAGTGCAGTTATCTGCGACGACGAAAACTGTTATAAGCTCAGACGGATAGTCTTGAGTCCAGATACTGTCTATAAGATTCCCGACCACGGGTGCCTCGTTTCTTGCAGCGATAAGCACGGCATAACGGTGCTGCTTCTCAGGTTTGTGGGGCTTGTCCTTTTTCAAAAGCGGAATAAACAGGTATATCAGCTGATAGGAATAGCACAAAAAGAACAGTATTGAAATAGCCAGATTTATATATTTCAATGCCTCCATGATTTTCGCACCTCATCTTCTGTTTTATCTTTTCCCTGAGCTGAGAAAAAGTATAGCAGAATGAATGTTAAGATAAAACGGAGCAACTCTTTAAGATTTGGTTAAGCCTTTGGCTTTAAGAATTCTGCAAGATCCCTCCCACATTTGTCCTAGAAAACGATCACTCCGGGAGCAAAAGCCGCTCCTATTTTCCATTTTTTCGTCATGTTGCTGTTGCGGAAATTCTCGGGTGTTGGTATAATATTTTAAATCAAGTCATAAGCAAGTAAAATTGTACTCGCACACGCGGGCACGAAAAGAGGTAACAAAATTATGCGCTATGCAATTGACGGTTCAATACAAGCTACGCGCCGCTCCAGCTATGATGTTGTGGTCATTGGTGCAGGAATAGCTGGGCTGTATTCTGCTCTCAATCTTGATTCAAAGCTTACCTGCTGCATATTTGCAAAGGAAACAATAGATATCTCAAACTCATGGCTGGCACAGGGCGGTATCGCCGCCGCGACCTCTCCCGACGATGACCCGGAGCTTCATTTTAAAGATACTTTAGTTGCCGGCGCCGGTCTCTGTGACGAGGCGGCGGTTCACGTCCTTGTAGATGAAGGTCCTCAGGATATACGCCAGCTTATCAGCATGAACGTTCCCTTTGATCTTACCGAATCCGGTGAGCTTGACAGGACCCGTGAGGGCGGGCACCATAAAAACCGCATTCTTCATGCGGGAGGTGACGCCACCGGCAGAGAGACTGTCAAGACCCTCGCATTTATAGCTTCGCAACGCAGTAACATATTGTTCCGCGACAATACCTTTTTCGTAGACGTGCTGACAGATGCTGATGGTGTCTGCGGGCTTATCGTCAAGGATGACGATGGCCAGTATGAGATCGTTACCACCCGCCACATCATTATAGCCACAGGCGGCTGCGGTCAAGTGTATACAAGCAGCACAAATCCCTCGATCGCCACGGGCGACGGTCTCGCCGCCGCTATCCGCGCTGGTGTGAGTCTTCGCCATATGGAGTTTATCCAGTTTCATCCCACCGGACTGTGGTCCCCGGAGCACGAGGGACGCTCTTTCCTTATTTCTGAGTCCGTGCGCGGCGAGGGCGGGCTTCTTAAAAATAAAGACGGCGTCAGATTTATGCTGGGAAAGCACGAGCTTAACGAGCTTGCACCGCGCGATATAGTCGCTCGCGGGATCTATAACGAGATGAAGCGATCCGGTGAGGATCATGTATTTATTGATATAACCTCAATGTCTGAGGAGGCTCTCAAGCATCGCTTCCCGACTATCTATAACGAGTGCCTAAGCCGCGGCATCAATATTTCCAAGGACTACATCCCCGTATGTCCCGTCCAGCATTACCTTATGGGTGGAATAAAAACAGATCTTCATGCACGTACTACACTTCCCGGCCTTTATGCTTGCGGAGAAGCAGCCTCCACCGGAGTACACGGTGCCAACCGCCTGGCATCAAATTCAATGCTTGAATGCCTTGTATTTGGCCGCAGAGCTGCTGAGGATATAAACGCTAACTTCACATCCGCTCCCGCACCCGACGAAATACCTCTCCCTACGCTTCCGGTAAGATCACCGCTTGATATTGACTATGCCGCCCTGCGCAGCAGGATGCAGCAGCTCATGAGTGACAACTGCTTTGTTATAAGAACAGAAAGCGGACTTAAATACGCCCTATGCGAGATGGAAAAAATTCTTGAGGAGCTTGAAGCCGGTTTTTCAAACTGCAAGGAATATGACGAGTCCTTGAATTTAGCTCTTATTTCGATCAACATTATAAATTCCGCACTCTCCCGCCCCGAAAGCATCGGCGCACACTACAGAGAAAGCTGAGGTACGGCAATGGATTATATTGGATTGGACAAGTTTATACTAGACGCCCTGCGTGAAGATATCGGCACCGGGGATATCACCACCACCTGCTGCATACCTGAAAGCGCCGAGTCCGTCGGAACCTTTAAGGCAAAGCAGGAGGGTATATTCTGCGGAACCGATGTGCTTATCCGCGTATTCAAACTGCTTGATGAAAGGGTTATAGTTACCCCTCTTGCAGCGGACGGCGATCCCGTTAAGAAAGGGCAGCCCATTGCAAAAATATCCGGTCCGTCACGCAGTATCCTCTCAGGAGAGCGTGTCG
>JBJDXR010000034.1:0-7800 GCA_051866775.1 Oscillospiraceae bacterium
TATACAGAAGGGCTTTTTAAAGCCTCTGCCCGACTTTTTAAACATAGTGTGGCCGCACTCGGGACAGTTTTCCGCAACAGGAACGTCCCACGTCATGAACCCGCAGGCCGCACCGCGCTCACAGGCGTAATATACATACCCGTTTTTGGAGGTGCGCTTTAAAATTCTGGAACCGCATTTCGGGCACTTTCCGGGCATCTCGATGACCAGCGGCTTTGTAAAGGTACACTCGGGATATCCCGGACAGGCAAGGAACCTGCCGAAGCGCCCGGATTTTATGACCATCTTACGCCCGCAGACCTCGCAGATCTCGTCAGTCTCCTCCGCCGGTATCTTAATGCGCTCGCCCTCAAGTGCCTTTTCTGCGTTCTCCAGTGCCATGTTGAACGGACCGTAAAAATCAGACAGTACCTCTTTCCACGGTCTCTCGCCCTTTTCGACGCTGTCAAGCGTCTCCTCCATGCGGGCGGTAAAGCCCGTGTCCACGATATCGGTAAAACGCTCCTTCATAAGCGTTGTCACGACCTCGCCAAGGGGGGTCGGGCGCAGGTTCTTCCCCTCCTTTATCACATACTCCCTGTCAAGTATGGTGGATATCGTCGGCGCGTAGGTGCTCGGCCTTCCTACGCCGCTCTCCTCCATCTCCTTAATGAGCGTAGCCTCGGTGTATCTTGCCGGCGGCTGTGTAAATTTCTGCTCCTTTATAAGCTCAACAAGCTCAACAGTCTCGCCCTCTGTCAGTACGGGGATAGAATTTTGGCGCTCCTCAGGCTCCTCGTCCCTGCCTTCCTCGTAAACAGCGGTAAAGCCTGCAAATTTGACGGCCGAGTATGTTGACCGGAATATATAACCCGCAGACTCCACATCTGTCGTCACGCTGTCATACACGGCATTTGCCATCTGGCAGGCGATGAACCTGTTCCAAATGAGCCTATACAGCCTATACTGGTCGCTCGTAAGGCTTCCCCGGACATTCTCAGGGGCGAGCGACGGGTTTGAGGGCCTTATCGCCTCATGTGCATCCTGGGCGGAATTTTTGCTCTTGTAGCGGCGCACCCCGGCGTAATAATCCTTTCCGTAGCGGGAGGTTATAAGACTGCCCGCAAGAGCGAGAGCCTCATCCGAAAGGCGCAGCGAGTCAGTCCTCATATACGTTATAAGTCCTACGGTGCCCTCGCCTTCAATGTCCACACCTTCATACAGCTGCTGGGCAATGGACATAGTACGCTTTGGCGTCATCCCCAGCTTTCGGGATGCCTCCTGCTGGAGCGTGGAGGTTATAAACGGAGGCGCCGGTGAGCGCTGCTTATCCTTTCTCTTTACGGACTTTACAACAAACGGAGAAGCGGTAACAGCCGCCTCAACAGCGGCCACCTCCTCGGCGTTTTTAAGCTCACCCTTTTTTCCGTCATTGCCGTAGTATCTGGCGGTAAAAACGGCGTTCGACGCGTGCCTTAAATGGGCGTCCATCAGCCAATACTCCTCAGGAATAAAGCTGCGTATAGCTTCCTCCCTGTCCACCACCATGCGCGTGGCCACAGACTGGACACGCCCGGCTGACAGGCCGCGCTTTATCTTCTTCCACAGAAGCGGAGACAGCTTATAGCCCACGATCCTGTCAAGTATCCTGCGGGCCTGCTGGGCGTCGACCAGATCCTGGTCGATCTTCCGTGGGTTCTTTATGCTCTCGGTCACGACCTTTTTTGTTATCTCATTAAAAGTAACGCGGTATACCTCGTCGTCAGGTATTTGAAGAAGCTCCTTAAGATGCCACGATATCGCCTCACCCTCTCGGTCAGGGTCGGTCGCCAGAAAAACCTTGCTGCTGTTTTTCGCGGCCTTCTCAAGCTCCTTTATCGTCTCCTCCCTGCCCTTTACCGGCTGATAGTCCGGTATAAAGCCGCCCTCTATGTCAACGCCGATGGTGCTCTTGGGCAGATCCCGCAGATGTCCCATTGATGCCGTCACCTTATATTCCGGCCCCAAATATTTTCCTATCGTCTTTGCCTTCGCAGGCGACTCGACAATAACAAGATTAGTCTTTGCTTTTGCCATTCAAGTGACCATTCCTTCAGATTATCAGATTTAAACAAAAGTTTCCTTTTCTGTTTCTTTCTCAAACTTAAAATGCGGTACAAAGCGCTTTCCGGCCTCCTGAGAGACTGCGCCGTTTATCTCAAGCATTGTAAGCGCCGACAACACCTTCGACGCTTCAAGTCCGGTTTTTTCTATGATCTCATCCACGTGCATACACGTATCCAGTACAGATAAAATTGCCTTTTCCTCATCCGTCAGCTCATCCGGATTTACTATTATGTCAATATAACTCTCGCTGTCAGTGTTGTCAAATACTTTTTTTGTCGCTTTTTGCCGATTTACCGCTTCTTTCAGCTCTTTTTCGACAAGTTTCTCAGCCTCGGAAGCCTCTATTTTCTGAGGCCGCACTTTTCTTCTGCCGCTGAGTTTTTCCGGAAATACGGCCTCATACATCTCTGTTATATCCCAGCCGGAAAGGGCTGCCATCGCGCCCTCCCTTAAAAGGCCGTTGGAGCCTCTGCAGGAAACGGAATCCACATTCCCGGGGACGGCAAAAACGTCCCGTCCCTGCTCCAGCGCCAGTGATGCCGTTATGAGCGCGCCGGATCTTTCCGGCGCCTCTACGACCGCAACACCCACGGAAATACCGCTGAGTATCCTGTTTCTCGCGGGAAAATTATGCTTCTCAGGCGGCGTTCCCGGCGGATACTCGCTTATTATCGCGCCGGTCTGCGAGACGTCATCAAAAAGCTGTCTATTTGAGGCCGGGTACACAATGTCTATGCCGCAGCCCAGTACGCCTATCACTTTGCCGCCGGCGCGCAGCGCTCCCCTTACCGCTGCGGAGTCTATGCCCCGGGCAAGACCGGACACCACAAGCCCGCCGGAATAGGCGACCTCGTAGCCTATTCGCTCGGCAGTGACTATCCCGTATGGCGTACAGCTGCGGGTACCCACTATGGCCACCGCGGCTTCCTCGTCGACTGCGGGGAGTCTTCCTTTTACATAGAGTACCAGCGGCGGATCAAAGATATTCTTAAGCCTGGTGGGATATCCTCCGTCCGCTATCGTGAGGATATTTATGTTTTTATCATCGCACTCCGCGATTATGCGGCGGGAAGCCGTCATGCTTTTATTAAGAAGCGGAGATATATCGCCTTTAATGACCGCGGCGTACTCCTGCTCCCGGGCAAAATACACCGCCTCAGGCGAGCCGAAATGCTCCAACAGCTCAAAAGTACTTCTGGCTCCGATACCTCTGAGGGATGAGAACCAAATCCAGTATCTAAGCTCTGACATACAGCCGCCCCCTTAAATAGAGTTCCTTGCCATCTCCCACATTATCACTGCCGCCGCGGCAGCCGCATTGAGCGACTCGCACTCCGGACGCATGGGTATTATGAGCCTGCCCGCACATAGCGATAAAAGCTCATCGGAAAGCCCGTTTCCCTCGTTTCCTATAGCCACGGCACAGCCGGTCAGCTCCATTTTTCTCAGATCACCGGCATCGTCACTCAGCGCCGCCCCAATGACAGGCGTATCCTGACTTTTCGCCCTAAGCTCGTCAATGCTCATCTCGCTTATATGCTGGCGGAAAATCGCTCCCATTGTCGCCCGGACGGTCTTAGCGCTCCAGGGGTCTGCACACGCGCCCACCAGCACCACGTTTTTTATGCCAAAGGCGTTTGCCGTGCGTATCATCGTACCCACATTTCCGGGGTCCTGCATATTCTCAAGTATCACCGCGCCGGAGATCCTCGGGCAATGTTCTGCTTCAGGCATACCTACAGAAAACACAATATCCTGCGGGGTCTTAAGCGGGGATACCGCCTCGATGACCTCACGCGAGACCGTGAACACTCTGGCACTCTCAGGAAGGTCCTCCGGAATATCCCCGCAGGTGAATACCCAGCGAACCTGCGCGTGCCATTTTACGGCCTCCTCAAGAAGCTTGCGTCCGTCACACAAAAACTCTCCGCACAGCCTGCGGTATTCACGGGAGGCTCCAAGCTTTTTCATATGGACGGCCTTATCGTTTTTTCGGCTTGTAATATCCAACCTGTATGTTCCTTTCAAAGAGGAAATATTTCTTTAAGAGTAAATATACCATACAGCCGCGAACGTTTCAAGTTAACGAATTTTAATACTGTTTATATTTAGAATTAATAAAAGATAAATCAAATATTACTGTTTTTTAAGTGAACCGCACTTTTTGGGGTACACTGATAATATATCAAAAGGTTCTGGAGGAAATTCGATGCCAAATAATCTTGCTCTCTCCGAGTTAAATAGGGGCGGCCGTCTCGACGGCGCCCTGTCGTCGCTCTATGGAGAAAGCGGCCTTTCCAAGGCCCTTTCCCGCTGCGAGGAGGTAATTTTCGGCTTTTTCAAAGCCTTCGGTTATATGCCGGCGGCGCTGTTCAGCGCTCCGGGGAGAACGGAGCTTGGCGGGAATCACACAGACCACCAGCGGGGACATGTCCTTGCCGCGGCGGTGGATCTGGATATTCTGGCGGCTGTCAGGCCCGCCTCAAACGGTATTATAAGAGTAAGTTCGAGCGGCTTTCCTTTTATCAAAGTTGATCTTAATGAGCTTGAGCCAAAAGACGGGGAACTTGGCACCTCCTCCGCGTTGGTCCGAGGGATCGCCGCACGCTTTGCCTCTTTGGGCTGCCAGCTTAAGGGCACGGGATTTGACGCTCATATAATATCAGATATCCCCGAAGGCAGCGGTCTGTCGTCCTCGGCAGCTTTTGAGGTGCTGATCGCAACGATAATTAATTCATTTTTTATGGGATCCCGCCTTGATCCGGTGGATATCGCACAAATAGGGCAGTATGCGGAAAACATCTATTTCGGCAAGCCCTGCGGCCTTATGGATCAGGCGGCCTCAGCCGTTGGCGGGGTAGCTGCCATTGACCTTGCAGAAAGCCCGCGTCGTTTAGTACGGAGACTCTCCCTCGACCTTAAGTCTTTTGGATACGCCCTGTGCATATTGGACTCCGGAGCGGGACACGCAAACCTCACCGGGGAATACGCCGCCATAACAGGCGAGCTTAAAGCGATATGCAGTCATTTTGGAAAAGAGGTGCTGAGGGAGGTACCGGAAGACGCCTTCATGGAGGCAATACCCAAGCTGAGGCGTGAGACCGGCGACAGGGCTGTGCTTCGCGGGCTGCACTTTTATTCAGAGGACAGGCGGGCGGTACGTCAGGCGCAGGCTCTTGAATGTGGGAACTTTGATACTTTTCTTGAGCTTGTTCGTGACTCCGGTGTCTCCTCCGCCATGTGCCTTCAAAACATCATCCCCTCCGGCGGCGTCAGAAATCAGGAATTGATGCTCACCATCAAGCTGTGCGAGCACATCCTCGGCGGACGGGGAGCCGTGCGCGTACACGGCGGAGGCTTTGGCGGGACGGCCCAGGCCTTCGTGCCGCTGGACATGCTGGATCCCTTTAAAGAGCGCATAGAGGCCGTCATAGGTAAGGGCGGATGTCATGTGCTGTCCATCCGGCCCGTGGGCGGGATCAGAATAATATGAGGTGGCTGACATGATAGATAATGCCGTTTCAGAACTTGTGGAATACAGCGTGCGCACAGGGCTTATAGGTGATTTGGACCGGGTATGGGCTTCAAACAGCTTACTTGAGCTTCTGGGACTTTCGGATTACTCCCCCGGGCAGGTCCCCCCACCGCGCCCTCTGGAAAACATTTTAGACGAGCTTACGGACTTTGCCGCTCTACATGGGATATCACCCGATGGCCAGTGGAGCCGAGATCTATTTTCCGCAAAGCTCATGGGAAGGCTCACTCCCCCGCCCTCTCAGGTCATAAGCAAATTCCGCAGCGAGTATTCCCTCTCTCCTAAGCGCGCCACGGATTGGTACTACAAATTCAGTCAGGATACCGACTATATACGGCGGTACAGGATATCACGGGACCTGAAGTGGAAAACAGAAACCCCCTACGGCGCTCTTGACATTACAATAAACCTCGCAAAACCGGAGAAGGATCCAAAGGCCATTGCCGCGGCAGGCAGCGCGCCCCAAAGCGGCTACCCGAAATGCCTTCTCTGCCGCGAAAACGAGGGCTTTTCCGGAGATTTCCGGCGTCCTGCCAGGCAAAACCACCGGGTCATACCCATTGAGCTTTGCAAAGGCCGGTGGTTCTTGCAATATTCCCCCTATGTGTATTATAATGAACATTGTATCGTTATAAGCCACGAGCACGCTCCGATGCACATCGGCAGCTCGACCTTCAACTGTCTTCTTGACTTTGTCAGGCAGTTTCCGCACTATTTCGTAGGGAGCAACGCCGACCTGCCCATAGTGGGCGGCTCAATATTGAGCCACAACCATTTTCAAGGCGGGCGGTACACCTTCCCTATGGAGCTGGCGCCGATTGAAAGGGATATCCTCTTTCCCGCTTTTCCCGACGTCAAAGCTGGCATAGTCAGATGGCCCATGTCCGTTATCAGGCTGCGCAGCGCAGACAGCTCAAGGCTCTCGGAGCTTGCGTGCAGGATACTTTCGGCTTGGCGTTCATACACTGACGCCGCAGCCTTTATTTACGCCGAGACTGACGGCGTTCCCCATAACACGATCACGCCCATAGCCAGACGCCGGGACGGTGAATTTGAGCTTGATCTTGTCCTGCGCAACAACATAACGACTGAGGAATATCCTCAGGGCGTTTACCACCCGCATCCGGAGCTTCACCATATCAAAAAGGAGAATATCGGCCTTATTGAGGTCATGGGGCTTGCCGTGCTCCCCGCAAGACTTAAAACGGAATTGGAAAAGCTGGCGGAGGTGCTGATATCCGGCGGCGGGCTTTATTCCGATGATGATATCATAAAGCACGCCTCATGGGCTGAACGCCTGCGGGAAAAATACGATTTTACAGAAGCAAACGCTGCTGAAATCCTCAAATTTGAAATAGGCCGCGTCTTTGTCCGGATTCTGGAGCAATCCGGAGTATTTAAATGTACCGAGCAGGGTCGCGATGCTTTTATGCGGTTTATAGACAGCGTAAAATAAGGAGGAAGCTCACCATGAAAACCATTCTTGTCGCCGGGGGAGCCGGGTATATCGGAAGCCATATGACTTCCCTGCTTTTAAAACGCGGATACAACGTCATAGTGGCGGACAATCTCTGTACAGGCCATTGGCAGGCGGTAAGGGATGCCAAGCTCTGGGTCGGGGATATTAGGGACGCCGCCTTTCTTGACAGGCTGTTCAGTGAAAACAGCATTGACGGCGTCATAAATTTTGCCGCCTTCTCCCTCGTTCCGGAGAGCGTCAAGGAACCGCTGAAATACTATGCAAATAACGTATCAGGGGCGGTCTCACTGCTTCAGGCCATGAAGAACCACGGAGTTGACAAAATAGTGTTCTCCTCAACCGCCGCCACCTACGGCGAGCCTGAAAAGCAGCCTATCGAGGAGACGGACCGCACCGACCCCACAAACCCTTACGGCGCCACAAAGCTCGCCATTGAGGGTATGCTTAAGTGGTGCGAGAGGGCCTACGGCATCCGCTATGCCGCTCTGCGCTATTTTAATGCCGCCGGCTCCGACACCGCCGCCGGGATTGGCGAGGATCACTCTCCCGAGACCCACCTCATCCCGCTTGTCATGCAGGCCGCCCTTGGAAAGCGTCCATATATCGGTATTTACGGCGACGACTACCCCACCGCAGACGGTACCTGCATACGGGATTACATCCATGTTATTGATCTGGCGGAGGCGCATTTACTGGCACT
>JBJDXR010000035.1:0-34748 GCA_051866775.1 Oscillospiraceae bacterium
TTTTTTATTACCAGTCCTTCCAGACCTCCGGGCAGTAGCCCACAGTGGCCTGACGGCCGTTTCTGACTATGGGTGTCTTTATAAAGCGCTGATCCTCAAGAAGCTTCTCCGCCTTATCCTCGTCATAGGCAAGGTATCTCAGTATTTCCGAGTCCTTGGCCTTTTCGTCTATCATATTATCAAGCCCCACCGCCCGACGGACGCTGTCGAATTCACCGCGGCTCATACCGTAGCGGAGTATATCGATGGACTGAAACTTTATACGGCGCTCCTTGAAATAGCGTTCGGCCTTTTTCGTGTCAAAGCACTTGGCTTTTCCGAATATCTGTATGTTCAATCTCAGACCTCCATAATGACCGGAAGGACCATGGGACTGCGCTTTGTCTTTTTATATAAGAAATCCGACAGACGTGACTTCAATGTGCTCTTGATAGTTGACCAGTCGGTTATATTCCGCGCGCTGCAATAGTCCAGAGCCTCAACAGATATCTCCTTAAGCTCGTTTAAAAGCTTTTCGGCTTCTTTTACGTATACAAAGCCTCGTGTTATGATGTCCGGCCCGGAGACCAGGCTCCCGTCGCCGCTGGAGAGGCTCACGACGACCACCAGCATACCATCCTGTGCAAGGTGCTTCCTATCCCTAAGGACCACACTGCCCACGTCACCCACGCCGGTCCCGTCAACAAATATCTTTCCCGCAGGCACCGTACCTGTGAGCTTTATTGAGCGTCCGGAAAGCTCTATGACCTTTCCAATGTCGCTTATCACAATATTCTTAGGAGGAACGCCCATCTGTTTTGCCAGTTCCGCGTGGATCTTCATATGGCGGTACTCGCCATGGACAGGGATGAAGAACTTTGGCTTAATAAGGGCAAGCATCAGTTTAAGCTCCTCACGGCAGGCATGTCCCGAGGCGTGGAGCAGGGCGCTGCGCTCATACACGACTGTGGCGCCCTTTCTGAAAAGCTCATTAATAACATTGCTTATCGAGTTTTCGTTTCCCGGGATTGCGGAAGCCGATATGATTATCTTGTCGCCGGCAGTTATCTCCACCTGACGGTGCTCGGAAAAAGCCATGCGGTGCAGGGCGCTCATCGTCTCTCCCTGACTGCCGGTGGTTATTATGGCCACCTTGTCCTTTGGAAGCCCCTTTATCTGTGATATGTCAACCAGCACTCCCTGCGGGATATCCAAATATCCCAGCTCTGTCGCAACACGGAGGACGTTCTCCATGCTCCGCCCGGTTACTGCCACCTTGCGCCCATATTTCTTCGCGCAGTTTATCACCTGCTGAAGGCGGTGGACGTTTGAGGCAAAGGTTGTTACTATTATCCTCTGGGTGCAGTCCTTAAACTGATTTTCAAAATTCTGGGCAACCACACTCTCAGACAGCGAGTAGCCCGCATTTTCGACGTTTGTGGAGTCCGTCACCAGTGCAAGGACGCCCTTTTTGCCCAACTCGCCGAGGCGGGCTAGGTCTATCATATCACCGTCAATGGGGGTCGTATCTATCTTGTAGTCTCCGGTGTGGATAACAAGCCCAACCGGGGTCCTGATGCCAAGAGCCACTGAATCGGGTATGGAGTGATTTACATGTATAAACTCAACTCTAAAGCATCCGACCTTTATCGTCTCCCCGGCCTTGACAATGTTCATAGTCACCTTGTCGGCAATGCCTCGCTCCGAAAGCTTAATGTTCACCAGGGCCGCCGTCAGAGGCGTCGCGTAGACCGGGACCTCAATAAGCTCCTCCATCACAAACGGCATGGCTCCGATGTGGTCCTCATGCCCATGAGTTAGAATTATCGCCTTGATCTTATCCCTGTTTTTCGTTAGATATGTGATATCCGGAATGACGGAGTCAATTCCGTACATATCGTCATCGGGAAAACCAATACCGCAGTCCACAACGATGATATCCCCGCCATATTCGTAGACGTACATATTCTTGCCTATCTCGTTGAGGCCGCCAAGGGATATAATTTTCAATTTTTCTTTTGCTGCCACTAACACACTACTCCTTTTTTCCTTTATGTAGGCGCACGAAATACAAGCTCAGAAATGGCGGCTTTTGAGGCCCTGTCATCGCCCAAAATCTCCGCTTATGCTCCTGAACTGAAAATATCTTAAATTGTGCGTATAATTAAAGCACCTGTTCGGTACAAAAATCCTTAGCTAAATTATAACCTTTTGATCCTCAGATTTAACACATACCGGAGATCAATTCAAAAATATTATGGTTATTTTACCATATATGGATGCCTTTGTCAAACCATCTGGTCGTACGCCCTGTATCTTTTTAAGGGAACACTCATGCCAATATTATTCCCCTAAAAATAAACGTGTCATATCTCCTGACGCCCCTCAAGAGCGCGCATAAGCGTTGCGTCGTCGGCAAATTCAAGGCTCGCTCCCACCGGTATGCCGTAGGCAAGGCGTGTGACCTTAACGCCAAAAGGCTTTAAAAGGCGCGAGATATACTTGGCAGTAGTCTCCCCCTCTGTATCAGGGTTCATAGCCATTATGACCTCCTCAACTCCGCCGTCGGCAACTCTTTCCACCAGCTCCCGTATGCGTATATCGTCCGGGCCGATGTGATTTAACGGTGATATAACACCGTGGAGAACGTGGTATCGCCCGTTATACTCATGGGCGCGCTCAATAGCCGCAACATCCTTTGGGCTTTGCACAACGCATATCACACTCTCGTCGCGCACATCGCTGCGGCAAATGCTGCAAATGTCGGAATCGGTGAGATTCTGGCATATCGAGCAGCAGCGCACATTCTGCTTTGCAGCGTAGATCGCGTCGGCAAAGCTCTTTGCCTCCTCATATGGAAGCGATAATATATAAAAAGCAAGCCTCTGGGCAGATTTAAGACCGATTCCCGGCAGGGAGGCAAATTTTTCAACAAGATTGTCAAGTGTTGCGGGAAAAAAGCTCATAATTTAACCTCTCAGCCTTTCTATTGCTTCCGATCTCGAAGCAGCTCCGAAAATACTGCTGCCTGCTACCAGCACGTTTGCCCCGGCCTCCACACACAGCCTCGCTGTATTTTCGTTTATTCCGCCGTCTACCTCAACATCGCAGGCTAGACCGGCCCGTTCAATTTCTTCCCTTACATATGATATTTTCGGCAGCATATCGCTCATAAAGCTCTGTCCGCCGAATCCCGGCTCCACTGTCATACAAAGCACCATATCTAAAAGCTCGATATACGGTTTAATGATCTCTCCGGGTGTTTTGGGCCTGAGTGCAAGCCCCACCCGTTTGCCCGAGCCTTTAACAGCCTTCACGGACTCAAGTATCCTTTCAGGCTCGTCCGACTCAACATGGAACACGACGATATCCGCACCCAGCTTAATAAATTCGTCCACATATCTTAACGGCCGTTCGATCATGAGATGCACATCCAGCGTCATATCCGTTGCTTTTCTAAGGGATTTGAGGACCGGTATACCGAAGGATATGTTCGGCACAAACATACCGTCCATCACATCGCAGTGTATATAGTCGGCCTCTGAAACTGAGCGCACCTCGTCGCCGAGCCTTGCAAAATCCGCTGAGAGTATTGACGGAGCTATCTTTATCATACTGGAGTCCTTTCCTCCCGGTGCAGCACCAACCGGGCTTCTTCGGCATAAAATTAAGTAGCAGGCGGTATACCGTCCGGCTTTTATATAGGAGTCGCCGGAAGCTATTTTCTTCCGGCGGCTCCACCGGATAAACACCCTATATATTTTAATATAAAAAATAAAAATATCAACATATAAAATTAAGCTCCGGAGATCTCCGGAGCTTAATTTGCGGTATTATACGCTCAGGATCTGACAGCGGTACCATCAGGACGTCTGGCCATAAAGCCCAGACCTCCGGTAAGAAGATATCCCTTGGGCGGATATTTCTTTGCCAGTTCCTCGTCAAAGTCTACGCCCCAGCCGGGCTTATCATTACAATATACATAGCCGTTTCTTATCTCGGGAGACCCCGGGAACATCGCCTTCGTCACGTCGTCATACTCGCCGATCTCCTGCATCGCACAGTTTGCAGTGGCAAGGTCGAGGTGTATCTGCGCGGCGGCTCCCACCGGCGTCAGGTCATGGGGGCCGTGCCAGATAGTCTTAACTGCGTATGCCTCACAGAAGGCGGCAAGCTTTCTCGCCGGGGTGAAACCTCCCAGCTGGCTTATGTGGCAGCGGATATAGTCGATTCTTCTCTTTGCGATAAGCTCCTTATACTCAACGGGGTTATTAAACAGTTCGCCCATTGCCATGGGGATGCTTGTGGCGTTGCGGACATTTTCAAACCAATCCACATTTTCAGGCTGGAGAAGATCCTCAAGGAAGAAGGGATGATACGGTTCAAGGGCCTTGCAGAGCTGTATCGCCTCAGTCGGTGAGAAGCGCTCATGTACGTCGATGGCAAACTCCGGCTCATCACCAAAGCGCTCACGCAGGTACTTAAAGATGGCGACATAATCCGAAAGCAGCTTCTTGGGGTTTAAGTAATAGCCCGGCACTGCGCCCTCGGGCTTTATGCTGTCAGGGCAGGGATTGTCAGTTATAAGGCCGACTCTGAAGTAGTTCTGTCCCTTTAAGAGCCTTGCTTCAACGTCGTCTCCAAGCTCCTCCAGCGTGCGTCCGCGTCCGCCGCCAAAGGGCAGCACTGCCACTCCCTCACGGCACTTTCCGCCTATCAGGTCGTAGACCGGCATATTTGCCATTTTTCCCTTTATGTCCCAAAGGGCCTCGTCAACGCCGGAGATCGCGTTATTAAGGACAGGCCCGTTGCGCCAATATGAGCTGCCCATCATCTGCTGCCAGATATCCTCGATTCTGGAGACGTCTCTGCCTATGAGCATAGGTTTGAGATACTCGTCAACCGCCGTCTTTACAGGCAGGATACGCTGGGTAAAGGTGGCGCAGCCAAGGCCGTAAAGACCCGGCTCGGATGTCTCGATCTTTACCACCAGCAGATCGCATACGCTCGGGGCCGTCAGAATAGTTCTTACATCTTTTATGGTAACCGCCATGATTTTGCTTTCCTTTCAGTTTTTATAGCATAATCTTTTTTTGCGCACGGACATCAAAAAACATCCTGTGCAGCATTTGATTTCCATCTTATTTTAATAATAAAATATTAAAATAGCAATATATAAACTTAAAGTTTCGCGCCGTCTTTTATTCGTTATTTTTTTCTTCTCAGATAAGTGAAATCTTGACTTTAGGCTCATAAGATAATACAATAATTTTGTTTAGTTATAACATAAGGTATTTACTTTGAATAGGAGCGCACAATGCGGCAAATCAAAAAACGTTCACCAATACCCCTTTACGGCATGGCGGCTGTTTGGCTGCTTTACTGCATTATTTTTCCGCTGTACAGGCCATCAGATTTTTGTCTGCTCATTGCGTCAGGTCTGCTGGCCTACGCTGTTCTGAGCAAGCTCTTCCCCGGCACTGTGGAAACTGTGGAGGAGCCGCCGGAGCCTGTTACCACCGGCAATGAGGAGGCCGACGCCCTTCTGCGCGAGGGAGAGACCGCGGTACTTGAGATGCGCAGGCTTCGCTCCTCCATCAAGAACACCGCCGTGTGTGAGAAAATAGATATTCTCATAGACGTTACGGACAAAATATTCAAGGATATTATCGACGACCCCAGCGATATACCGCAGGTAAAGCGCTTTGCGGGATATTACCTTCCGGCAACTATGAAGCTCTTAAATGCTTACGACCGGATGTCCGCTCAGAACATCGACGGAGAGAACATTTCCGCGACCTTAGGACGCATTGAGGACATCCTTGATACAACGGTCACTGCCTACAAGAAACAGTTGGACGCCCTTTTTGCAAATCAGGCGCTGGATATCGAAACTGATATAACAGTGCTTGAGGCTATGCTTAAGCGCGAGGGGCTGTCAGGAAAAGATTTTTAAAAATATACATGAAAGGAAAATTAACCATGCCTGATACAAACAACGAATATGTCCCCACATTGTCATTTAATGCAACTCCCGCCGCTCCCGCCGCATCGGCTGCCGCAGCTGCTGAGACTGCCGATACCGTCTCATCCACAGAGCATGAGCAGAGCCAGCTCTCCCCGGAGGAGATGAAGGCTGTCGAGGAATTTTCCAAAAAGATCGACATCACCGACACCAACGCTATTCTCCAGTATGGCGCAGCCTCCCAAAAGAATATAGCCGACTTCTCCGGTACCACACTTAACAATGTCCGCACAAAGGATATGGGTGAGGTGGGCAATATGCTCTCCGACCTTGTTGTGGAACTCAAAGGCTTCAACTACGGTGAGGAGGAAAAGAGGGGCCTCTTCGGCTTTAAAAAGAAGGTCGAGAACCAGATTGCCAGCCTCAAGGCCCAGTATGACAAGGCTGAGGTAAACGTGGATAAGATCGCCGACGCCCTTGAAAAGCACCAGGTCGTGCTTTTAAAAGATGTTGCGACCCTTGACAAGATGTATGAGCTTAATCAGGCGTATTATAAAGAGCTTACAATGTACATCCTCGCCGGTAAAAAGGCTCTTAACGAGTGTCAGACCGTGACCCTTCCCGCCCTTCAGAAAAAGGCGCAGGAATCCGGACTTCCCGAGGATGCTCAGGCGGCAAACGACTATGCCAATATGATAAGCCGCTTTGATAAGAAGCTCCATGACCTTGAACTTACCCGTATGATCTCCGTCCAGATGTCCCCGCAGATACGTCTCATCCAGAATAACGATACCCTGATGGTCGAGAAAATTCAGACCTCCTTAGTTAACACCATCCCCCTGTGGAAGAGTCAGATGGTGCTGGCCCTCGGCCTTCATCACTCCCAGCAGGCAATGGAGGCCCAGCGAGAGGTAACAAATATGACAAACGAGCTTCTGCGCAAAAACGCTGAGAAGCTCAAGATGGGCTCTGTTGAGATCGCCAAGGAGGCCGAGCGCGGCATAGTCGATATTGAAACTCTTAAGGAGACCAACCAGTCCCTCATCGAGACCCTTGAGGAGGTTCGCACCATTCAGGCCGAGGGCGCGCAGAAGCGCCGTCAGGCCGAGAACGAGCTTGGAAAGATTGAGACGGAGCTTAAGCAGAAGCTTCTTGAAATAAATAAGTGAGCCTATGGAAATCCTGAAAAGCAGAAAGACCGCGGCGCTTATTCTTGCCGCCGTAATAATCGTGTTTACTCCGCTGGGGGCGCGTCTGAGCCTTCAGCGGGCAGCCGACAAGGTTGAAAATATGTTCTACGACGGCGTTTACATCGAGGAGGAAAAATACACCTCCGGCGCTATCGCAGATTACCTTGAGGATGTCATAAAGAACACGCGCGGGCTTGTCACCGTTGGAACAGACGTCAATGCGCTGTCTGATGAGACCGAGGCTTTACGCAGTGCTCTGAACGCACTTATCGACGCTGAGACCATCGGTGAAAAATACAGTGCAAACGCCGCAGTTATCGACTCCGCAGAAAAGTTTTATAACGCCGCAAAGTCAGCCCTAAACCCCAATTCCGTCTCTTATTCCGAGCTTGCCGATACGATTGAGAAGTCCCTCTCAAATTTGGAGGAGTATTACTCAAATCTCGTTGCCGTTGAAGGCTCCATTGAGCTTAACCGCTACAACGACGCTGTCGCGGAGTTTGAGGCCGACGTACTTGGGCGCTTCCCCGCCGGCGCAATCGCGAATATCTTCTCTATTGACCTTCCCGACAGCTTTGGAGGAAATTAATGTCTAAGAAAAAAATTTTTAAGCTTATACTTGCCCTTTCATTACTGCTGTCATTAAGCTGTACTGCGCTGGCCCTGGATCCTGGCGAGAACTTTTACGTGACCGATCAGGTCGGGGTACTGTCACAATCAACGATCAATGAGGTCGTTGAGCTTAATGCTCAGCTGGAGAATACCTGCGGTGCGCAGATCGTCATCGTGTTCGTGGAATATTTCGGAAACACCTATGCCGACGAGTACGCTGTCCAGCTTTTTAACGACTGGGAGATTTCCGGGAATGGAATGCTTCTTGTGGCCTCCCCCAGCGAAAAACGGGGCGGTATAACCGTAGGCTCGGAAATAGAGGCAGTCTTCCCGGACAGCATGAAAAATAATTATCTTGACAAATACTTCTGGGACTATTTTGACGCCGGAAAGTACGACAAGGCTGTTACGAAGCTTATTGATAAGCTGGGCGATTGGTATGAGGACCAGTACGGCATAAACCTGTCGGCCGGCTCCTCCGGAAGCTCCGCAGCTGTCGGGCTTTCCGTAGGTTCAATTATTTTGTCGTTTATATTACGTAACCTGTTTATCATATTACTGGTCGTAATTATTATTTTGATTTTCGTCTTTTCTGCAATCGCCGACAGGCGGCGCTACAGGGCCTATTATGTTGGGCTTGGCGTGCCGATCCCGCGCTACCACTTCTGGTATATGTGGGGCGGCCCCCACAGGCCCCGCCCGCCGAGAGGGCCGCGTCCGCCCAGAGGTCCAGGTCCTGGTGGTCCCGGAGGCTTCGGGGGAGGTCCCGGCGGCGGAGCTCGTCCCCAGTCAAGGCCTCCAATTAACTTCGGAGGCGGCGGACATTCCGGCGGCGGCTTCGGAGGACGTTCCGGAAGGCCGAGCAGCGGCGGCTTCAGTGGAGGACGCTCCGGCGGTCATTCCGTAGGCGGCAGCTCCCGTGGAGGCGGCGGACGTTCCGGCGGAGGTTTCGGCGGAAGAAGGTAATAGACAACAACAAAGCCCTGCATATGCAGGGCTTTGTTTGTATAAGAAGGTGCCGCTTTAAGCGGCGCTTTTACTTTTAAGCAAGCTCCTCCATGAGCTTATAAAAAGAACTGACATAAATATCACTCATGGCGCGGATCTCATCACGTTCAGCCACATAGGAACCATCCTCAACGGCGGCGACGCGAAACCCCGCGCCCTTGGCCGTCCTTATGGCGTGTGGAGCATCCTCAAATACCAGCGTTTCCTCTATTGACGTTCCTAAAAGCTCCGCACCTTTTATGTAGATATCAGGAACATCCTTACCAGTTCCGACCTCTCCGCAGGTGAGTATACCATCAAAAAAATCAAGCAATCCCACACGCCTCAGCACCATCTCCACAAGGTACCGCTCTGTTGCTGTTGCGACGCACATCCGAACTTTTTTCTCTCTCAAAAAAGCCAAAAATTCCGGCACGCCCTCCTTAGGCTGCACCGTCTGCCTGTACCCCTGCTCCACACCGGCGTTGAGCTGGCAGGCGATCTCGTCGGCCGTATCTGGTATTCCATATTCCGACTTTAAATACTCCGACGCCTGAGCAAGGCTGAGCGCTTTGTACCTCTTGTCCACATCCGGCGCAGGCTCTATGCCCCGGCCTCTCAGGTAATCCGACCCCCTGCTGTTCCACAGCGGCATGGAGTCCAGCAGCGTACCGTCAAGGTCGAATACCGCCCCTTTAAAATCCATTATACGGTTCCTCCGATATATTTTGCAGAAAAATGTCTCCGCTCAAGTTTTCGATTGATTATATAGCCGCGGCAGGGGCTTGTCAAGATTTCCATGCCACATAATTATTAGTGTGCCCTCCCTAACCTCTATCTGTGAATCCACACCTAAAAACTCGTTGCTGGCACCCAGTGTCACGTCATCCGGCATCTCAGCGTCGGACAGGGTATATTTAAGCTCTCGCTCCCAGATGCCCCTCGCCCTTCCGCCAAAGGCAAAAACCGATACAAGCCCAGAATACGACTTATCAAAGCATAATCCGCAATTTGATATGGCCGTGACAGAATTTTCGCCGCTTACAAGCACAGCTGAAAGCCCGCGCCGGGAGAGTCCCACAATAAGCTGGATATTTGCAAAGGTGTGGTCGAGCCTCCCGCCGAGGCCGCCGAAGATAAGAAATTCCTTAAACCCGCGCTTTTCCCCTTCGCGCACCGAAAGAGCCATGTCGGTATCGTCTTTCTCCGACGGATAGCGAACCGTCGGTATGCCGTCCGGCTGCTTATCCAGGGAATCAAAGTCCCCCACAAGCAGATCCGGCCTTTTTCCATGTTCCTTAAGCCAGCTGTATCCCCCATCGGCTGCTATTATAAATCCGGCCTGTGAAAAATCCGGTGCAATATCATCGTACTCACCGGAGCCGAATATAAAGCATTTTTCCAAATTTCAGCCCTCCATTTTTTTAATGCGTGCAAGCGCCCTCATTGATTTATCCGCCATAAGCCGTGCGCTGACTGAATTAAAGTGCACCCCGTCAACAGTCAGCTCCAACCCGCGGGCCTTTGAGAATGTGTCCTTTGTAAATGGCAGGAGCAGCATGGCCACAATATCCAATACCCGGACAAGCCCGGTAAATCCCCAGCTATAGTCCTTTCTGCAGCCGGGGCACTCCACCTCCTGCGCCGCGAGCATATCCACAAATTCAGCGCCGTACTCCGCTGCCAGCCTGCGGATTATCTCATTGTACTCATGGAGCTTGTCCATCGGGTACCCGTTAAGCTGTATCATTGTGAGACCGACAAGCACCGCGCGCTTGCTGTCCTCCTTGAAGATCTCAAGTATTTGCCGGTAATACTCCTCAAATATCTCCGGTTCCGTCGCCCATTTTTTCCGTTCCCTGCGGAAAAAACAGACTCTCCAAATCAGATTTCCGTTTCTCAGGAAGGGCTGAAGCAGATCATTCGTTCCTATAGCGACGATGCACGTATCCGCAGCTCCGTACCAGCTTCTCTTTCTGTATTTTTTAAGTCTCCTAAGCGCACCGTATGTGGTATCACCGTTGACGCCCTTATTTTTATAGCTTCCCTTTTTTAAAAATTTTATATATGAATAACCCACTGCACCGCGGGTCAGACTGTCGCCAAGGCATAGTATCATAATTTTACCCCGCCAATTTATATAATCGCTCAGCACAAAAACCTGCGCCGTGCGTACAATATTTTTTCTCTTCCAATATATCATATCACACACCGGACTTCTGTGGAAGACTTCTTTTAATTTTGATGTTGTGTTAATTTTTTTACAAATTATTATATATTTTGCCGAAACCAAGTTTATTTTTATGTATTTATATGGTATACTTGATTAAATTAATCTGACGTTTTTCGGAAAACAGCTATTGCTTGGCAAGCAAATTTTATGATAAGGAGACCTGTTAACATGAAACGAGTCGGTATTCTGACCAGCGGCGGAGACTGTCAGGCGCTGAACGCTACCATGCGCGGCGTCGCAAAGTCCCTCTATAACATTTACGGCAACAACGGCGTAGAGATCATTGGTTTTATCGACGGCTACAAAGGACTTATGTATGAGGAGTTCAAAAAGCTCACACCGCAGGATTTCACCGGACTTCTCACAGTGGGCGGGACCATTCTCGGCTCCAGCCGCCAGCCCTTTAAGAAAATGCGCGAGCCTGACCCCAATGGCCTTGACAAAGTCGAGGCAATGAAACACACCTACCGCCGTCTGAGACTCGACTGTCTTGTTGTTTTGGGCGGTAACGGCAGCCAAAAGACCGCAAACCTTCTGAGTGAGGAGGGGCTTAACGTCATCGGCCTTCCCAAGACCATTGACAATGACCTGTGGGGAACAGATACTACCTTTGGCTTCCAGAGTGCGGTTTCTATTGCCACCGATGTTATCGACTGCATACACACAACAGCCGCCTCCCATAACCGCATATTCATAGTTGAGGTCATGGGCCACAAGGTGGGCTGGCTTACGCTAAATGCAGGAATTGCCGGAGGCGCTGACATAATCCTCCTGCCGGAGATACCATATAACATCAACTCCATAATAAGCAAGGTAAAAGAACGCGCGGCTGCGGGACATGGCTTCACTATTCTGGCCGTAGCAGAGGGCGCTATCTCCGATGAAGACGCAAAGCTCCCCAAGAAGGAATACAAAAAGCGCCTCGAAAAAATGCTGAAAACATATCCCTCCATCTCTTATGAGATTGCAGCGAAAATTACCGAGGCCACCGGTAAGGAGGTCCGTGTTACCGTACCGGGGCACATGCAGCGCGGCGGTACTCCCTGCCCCTACGACAGAGTGCTCTCCTCCCGTCTCGGCGCTGTTGCCGCACAGATGATATCCAAGGAGCAGTACGGCGCCATGGTGGCGATAGTCAACAGGAAGATCACCTCCGTCCCTCTCTCTGAAGTTGCCGGCAAGCTTAAAACTGTTGATCCGAAGTCGGATATAATCGCTGAGGCAAGGCTCCTTGGAATAAGCTTCGGTGACGACTGATCCTTTTTGATAAATAATTATTACAATAAGCGTTTTAAAGCATTAAATGCCCTTTGAAGAAAATCTTCAAAGGGCATTTTGATTTTTATCGAATTTTATGTTGACATATATCAAAACCCGCCGTATACTCAATTTAGATTATCATCAAAGGTGGTTTTGATTTATGTCTAATAATAAGTACAGTGTGCTTAAGACACAGCACCAATATCTTAAGATGCTGGCGGCAGACGTTATAAACCGCTTCGGCGATTCCGTGGACAGCATAGCCTACGGCCTGATGATCTACTCCATAACAGGCAGCGCGGCGCTGATGGCGCTTATAATGGCTATCAACTATCTGCCGACAATAGTGCTTCAGCCGGTCGCCGGTGTGCTGGTCGACAGATTAAATAAACAGCGTGTAATGGTACTGTGCGATATTGGACGGGGGCTTGCGGTCATGATGACCGCAATGTTTTACTTCCTCGGAAAGCTAAACTCATTAATAATCGTCATATCGGTCATCTTAAACTCCACACTCGAGGCACTGAGGGTCCCCGCAAGCTCAGCATTCACCCCTACCCTGCTGGACGAGGAAAACTACGCCGTAGGCTCAGGCTTAAGCTCAACTCTCGGCAGATTATCGGAGATAATAGGACTCGTACTTGCCGGCGGCATAGTCGGGCTTTTCGGAAAGGGAGCGGCTCTGTTAATAGACGCGGGGACGTTTTTCATATCTGCCGTGCTCATTCGGTTAATACGCGCCTCTAAAAGATCGTTTACGCCTTCTGTGTGCGGCATGACTGTGAGCAGCGTGCTTTCCGGGCTTGTTGACGGCCTGAAATACGTAAGGAACAGCGGTATGCTAATCTCTATTATATTCCTCGGTATGATAATAAATTTTGTTGCGGTCCCGCTGGGCGTACTCATAACCGCGTATGTTACAGACGATTTAAGCGCGGGGGCTGAGCTTCTATCCGCGATTCAGCTCTCCATGGGCGCAGGGGCGGCACTTGGGGCATTTATTGCTCCAAAGCTGAGCCGTGTCAGCTTTAAGCTTTTAGGCGCAGCCTCAGGTATCAGCATCAGCGGTACATATATATTTTTGGCTTTTATCCCGGTCATCGGCAGCTTTGCCTTGCGAGTTCTTGCGCTCATTGGTATAATATTTTTATTAGGAACATTTATAGGCATACTCAGTCTGAATTTTAATGTTGCCTTTATGAGAGCTGCCGATGATAAGTACAGGGGCAGAGTTACCGGCGTGACCAATTCCCTTCTGTGCTGTATCATGCCTGCAGCCTCACTGCTGCTGTCAGCACTCACGCTGAAGCTGACGGTATCTCAGACTTTTTTCGTATTTGGCCTTCTTGCGCTGGCGCTTTTTATTCTGGCCGGTCTCATGAAGGTATACAGCAAGCTTGGAGATGAAACTGCATATGAAAATAGAACTGTCGAGGACGCCTGATCCGGTCTGGGAGGTCTGTTCAATATTGGAGTCGGCCGCTGCAGCTCTGGATGGAGAGCGTGAGCCTTACACTCTCGGAATCAAGGACGCTTCGGAATACTATATCAATAAGCTTGGCCTTTCAAAAAGCGCCGGCAAGGAGCTTTTTGCGCCGCTTTTTGCGGTCGAGGGACACGTTCTTAAGGGTCTGTCGCTTTCGGAGCAGGTGCTTCGAAAATATTTCTACGTACCCGTTTCCACAGATCACAGCTCCTTTGGCTGTCTTGTGGCCGCGATGCGCGATCTCGAGCTTACCCGTGAGGAGGCAGCCGATTTTATTCTCGGCACAATGGAGGAGGACGGCTGCGGCGATATTTCATTTCCGGATTTTGTAAAGCGCATAGATGAGCTTTCCCCCTCCCCCGATTACGCATGGTCGCTGTGCAGCTCTCTGGCGGACTGGGAAAACTCAAGGTGTGAGCTTTCCGATATATTTGAACGCGGCAAGGCGCTTTTTCAGGAAAAGGAAGAGCTTCTCACGCCGCTTATAGACCAGTGGTATTGTGAGCTTACCGAGCGTTTGAAAGGCGGGCGGCTTTTTGACGTTTTAAGCTACAGCGGCGGCCTGCAGTTTCCCGATTATGACGGTACCGTGACGGTTTTTCCATACATTGAGCGGTTTTCCAGCATTGCACTGACGCTATATAAATGGGAATCCAAAGACGGCAGGCGCACTTTTTCAGACTTTGCATGGCGCTACGGGCTTTTTGCAGGACGCTTCAGCGAGCACGACCGTAAAAAAAACGATAAGGCCGATAAGCTGCAAAAAACCTTCAAGGCGCTTGGTGATAAGCAGAGAATAAAGATAATCTCAGCGCTGCTGGAGGGGCCTAAATTCACCTCGGATATCATCAGCCTGTCTGGACTTTCGCCTGCTACGGTAACGCACCATATGCAGGAGCTTCTCAGTACCGGGCTTATTAATTTGGAGCTTTCGAATAACCGCACACGCTACAGCATAAGCAAAGACAGCTGCCGTGATTTTGTGCGGGACGTTCAAGCCATGTTCTGCGCCGGTGATGAAGCGCGATGATCTGAAAGTATATTAAATGCGGAACAGCCGTGGCTGTTCCGCATTCTTTTTTCATATGTTCTGCGCTGCCTCCCGCGCGGTAAGGAAAATGCAGACATTTTCCCGCTGCTTACTTCTTTCCCAAAAAGCGTGAAATCAACGCATAAAGCCCGGTACTCTTTTCAGTTTTTTTGACAGCTGTCTTTACCGGCTGCTTCCGCGTACCGGCGGGCCCAGTGCCGGGACTTTGTTCAGTTCTTGAGGCTGCGGCCGTCTTATTCGTCTTAACAGGTACGGCTGGTTTTTCCTTAGAAGGCTCCTTCTCTGCAGACGCTTCATTTACATCAGGCTTTGTGGATTTATCCTCCTTCTCGGGAACCTTTTCCGGCTCCTGGGCCTGCTTCATTACCCAAGCACCGCTGTATGCCTCCTCATAAAAGTGCTCCTGAGAATTAAAGGGTGTGCCCTCCCCCGCAACATGTACATACACGCCGTCAGGCTGCTGGACACGGAGCTTCGCCGTATCGCTAAGCTGTTCAAAGAACATCCTCTCCACATGGTGGCGGATGTCGTCGTCATAAACCGGTACGGCAACCTCTACGCGCCGCATGGTATTGCGCGTCATAAAATCGGCCGATGAGAGGTAAACCTTTCTCCGTCCGGCAGTGCCGAAGATGTATATGCGCGAGTGTTCGAGATAGCGCCCCACAATGCTGTAGATATGGATATTCTCCGAGATCTCCGGCAGGCCGCTCAGCATACAGCATATGCCCCGTATCAAAAGATCAACCTGCACTCCGGCTCTTGAGGCCTCCACCAGCTTATCAATGATGCCCTTATCCGTCATACCGTTTAATTTAAAGCCCAGATATGCAGGCTCGCCGCTCTTGGCAAGCTCGATCTCCGTATCTATAAGCTCAAGTATCCGTGAGCGCAGGCACTGCGGAGCCACAAGCAAATATTTTGTATTCTCAACTACCTCGCCCATGGAGAGGCAGTTAAACACCATGGCAGCCTCCGCACCGATCTCCGGAGATGCGGTCATTAGCGCGTAGTCAGTATAGAGCTTAACCGTATCCTCGTTGTAATTTCCGGTACCCACCTGAGTGATATACTCCACCTGTCCGTCATGGACGCGTGTAATAAGAAGGAGCTTTGAATGGACCTTCATCCGGTCGAGGCCGTATATTACACGGCACCCCGCCTGCTCAAGGACCCGTGACCAGCCTATGTTGTTTTCCTCGTCGAAACGGGCGCGAAGCTCAACAAGCACGACGACCTCCTTACCGTTTTCGGCGGCGTCAACAAGAGCTTCTATTATCTTGCTGTTATTTGCAACACGGTAGAGCGTCATTTTAATAGATACCACATGGGGGTCCTGCCCCGCCTCGTTAAGAAGCCGCAGGAACGGACGCATACTCTCATACGGATAATTCAGGAGTATGTCACGACGGCGTATCTGGGGCACCATCGGCTCGTTAGCGTCGATGTTCACCGAGTTTTGCGGAACGCGGCGCGGGTAAAAAAGCTCGGTTTTGTCCCTGAGCACATCCCTCAGGAAGCCTATAAACGACAGGTCAAGCGGGATATCGCTTTGGAATATGTGCTTTTTCGACAATCCCAGATAGCGGCAAAGATTGCTGCGCACATTATCATCCATCTTGCCCTTATACTCCAGCTTCACCGGGCTAAGCTTGGTTCTGCGGCGGATAAGCTTCTCCATGGTCTTGCGGTAATCCTCCGCCGACATATCGTCCGCGTCCGACACATTATCGTCCACGTTTATGTCCGCATTGCGCACAAGCCTTATAAGAGCAGAGCCTTCTATTTTATAGTGGAGGAACACCTTGGGCAGGAAGTGGATTATAAGCTCCTCCATAAGCACAAAGCGCAGCCCCTCCCCCGGAAGCGGTACAAGCCTCCTGAGGGCGCCGTCACCGCACGGGACGATCCCCATGCGGCTGCTGCCGCTTTTTGTCTTCAGCATCGCCACGGCGTAAATTGCCTTGTTGCGCAGGAAAGGAAACGGCTGCTTCCGTCCGATGATCTGCGGGGACAGCAGCGGAAGGACATCGGACATGAAATACTTTTCAAGGTAAGCCTGCGTCTTATCCTGAAGGCTCCCAAAACGGCACAGCTGTACTCCGTAGCCCGACAGCTCCTGCATAAGCGACTTGTATATCTTATCCCGCTCAGAAAGCAGCGGGCCTGTGCGGGCGAGTATAGCGCTGATCTGCTGAGCGCTGGTCATGCCCGTCTTGTCGTCCGTTACGCCGGCATCAAGACTGTCTACCAGCGTTCCGACACGCACCATAAAGAACTCATCTAGATTGCTTTGGAATATTGAGACAAAATTCAGACGCTCACATAAAGGATTCGCAGTATCCCGCGCCTCCTCCAGAACCCGTTCGTTGAATTTAAGCCATGAAAGCTCCCTATTGACATAATAAGTGGGCTTTTCCTGTACAAGATCGTCAATCAATTCTTTCATAATCTGTACCGTTCCTGTTATTTTGTCGAAAATGGGTATTTAATATATAATACCACAAACGCAAAAGATGTGCAGTAAATTTTTTGTATAATCCGTGTAAAATCCCTCCTTGCAAAATGTAAAATACAATACTTTCATATATTATATGCCGCCTTACGGCCGGGGTATGTCTCAGGTCCGTCGTTTTCGATTACCCCCGCCCCGGCTATTATATCGCCGCCTTTACTCAGTACAAGATACCACTGAGGCACTCCGGACTTCCTCAGGATACATTCGTCCATGCTCTCCTGATAAGCCTTGAGCGTGATATTCCATTTTGAGCAGAACCAGTTTGCCGCCTGCTCCTTCAGCACAGGGTGTTCGCGCAGTTTTAACAAATCGAATTTTTTGATTATGATCCCTCTCTTCTGTCTCTTTGCCGTCATTGCCGTTAAAAGCTCCATTTCCGTATTAAAAAGCAGCCGCCCAAAAGGGGCGGCTGCGTCTTTATACTCTAAACAGAAGTGTACCGTAGGATGGGAATGGCCAGCGCTCCTCCGAGGTGAGCGTCTCAAGCTTGTCGGCACAGGTGCGAAGCTCTTCCATGGCAGGGATGACCTTCTCCCTGTAATACATTGCGTGGCAAGGCTCCTTCTCCTCTGGAAAGGCCGCAGCTCCGTCGACCGCGCTTTCCAGCGCACCAATGTCTGCATAGAGCCTGTCGGAAAGCCCGGAAAGCTCCTTTATCAGAGCTGTCTCAGCTGTACAAGGAAGCTCAGCAATGACCTTTTTCTTTGCCATAACGGCCTCCGCCAGCTCGTTTTCATATTTTATGACCGCCGGGAGTATATCCTGCTTTGCCATCTCCAGCATGGTAAGCGCCTCAATATTCACGGTCTTGCAGTAAGACTCCAGCATCACCTCGCAGCGGGATTGCATCTCCTTCTCCGTGTAAATACCGTGGCGGGCCATGACCTCAATGTTCTTTTTATCTAACAGATGCGGTATCGCCTCAGCTGAGGATTGGTAATTTGCAAGTCCCCTGCGCTCAGCCTCACGGAGCCACTCCTCACCGTAGCCGTTTCCGTTAAATATTATACGGCGGTGCTTCTTGACCGTCTTTTTAATGAGAGCCACAACGGCGCTGTCGAAGTCCTCAGCCCCCTCCAGTTCATCCGCGAACTGCCTTAAAGACTCGGCAACTATAGTGTTTATTATAGTATTGGCCCCGGCTATAGCAACGGAGGAGCCGGGCATACGGAACTCAAACTTATTGCCCGTAAAGGCAAAGGGCGAGGTGCGGTTTCTGTCCGTGGAATCCTTTGGTATGGTGGGCAGCACATCAACGCCAAGGCCTAAGACGCCGTTATCCTTCTGGTAATAGTGGCTGTCAGACTCAATAGCGGAGAGTATGGCGTCAAGCTCATCACCAATAAATACCGACACTATTGCCGGAGGCGCCTCGCTGGCGCCCAGGCGATGGTCATTTCCGCTTGTGGAGACGCTGACCCTTAAAAGCTCCTGATAGTCATCCACAGCCTTGATAACGGCACAGAAGAACAGCAGGAACTGTATATTCTCAGACGGCGTGCTGCCAGGCTCAAGAAGGTTTATCTTTCCGTCGGCGGCCATGGACCAGTTCAGGTGCTTTCCACTGCCGTTTACGCCGTCAAAGGGCTTTTCGTGAAAAAGGCAGGTAAGGCCGTTTTTCTTCGCTACCTTGCGCATCACCTCCATGGTCAGCTGGTTGTGGTCGCAGGCCAGATTAGAGGTGTCATAGTTGCAGGCAAGCTCATGCTGTGCCGGGGCGACCTCGTTGTGCTCAGTCATTGCAGGCACACCCATCTTCCAAAGCTCCTCGTCAAGCTCCTGCATATAGCTGGCCACGCGAAGGCGTATCATGCCGTAATAGTGGTCGTCAAGCTCCTGCCCCTTGGGCGGCTTGACTCCAAAGAGGGTCCGGCCGGTGTACATAAGGTCGCGGCGGGCGTAATAGGTGCTCCTGTCAATAAGAAAATACTCCTGTTCGGCACCTGTCGTGGAGCGCACGCGCTTTGCCGTACTGCCGAAAAGCTTGAGTATGCGCATCGCCTGAGTCTCCAGCGCGCCCATGGATCGCAGAAGCGGCGTCTTCTGATCAAGCGCCTCTCCGCTGTAGGAGTAAAAGGCGGTGGGTATGCATAACGTTCTGCCCTTAATAAAGGCATAGGAGGTCGGGTCCCAGACTGTATAGCCGCGCGCCTCAAAGGTGGCACGGAGCCCTCCGGATGGAAAGCTTGATGCATCCGACTCACCCTGAATAAGAGAGTGGCCTGAGAACTTCATTATTGCGGTGCCGTCCTTCTGCGGTGACAGGAACGTATCGTGCTTTTCAGCCGTAACTCCTGTAAGCGGCTGGAACCAATGTGTATAGTGTGTTGCGCCGTTTTCAACAGCCCAGTCCTTCATAGCCTGAGCAACCGTATCGGCAACAGCCGGGTCGATCGGTGTGCCATCCTCGATGGTCTTCTTAAGCGCCGCATATGTAGCTGAAGGAAGCCTCTCCTTCATGACGGAGTCATTGAAAACAAGACTCCCAAACAACTCTGGCAGTTTTGACATATCCTTACCTCCACGCGGGGTCTCCGCGGTGTGCTTTATTTAAGCAGACGAGAGTCGAACCCTTGCCGCACGTCGCTTGTTATATTTGCTTCTTTTTCCTTTTTTCACCTTGACGGGCGGCAGCCCGTCTGCATCTCAAAAAGAAAAAATCAGTCAAATCTTCCTAACCGACGGGTGCTGCGCAGTTTTTGCACACTGATTTTTCCCCAGGCAAGGAAACGTTCGCAGCCAATCCTGTCGGATTCGCAAGGACGTTGATGCCGCATGGGTGAAAATCAGAAAGCAAAAACCGGTAATGGTTCGACTCCCGTCTGCTTAACGCCGCATAACGCGGCATTGCCAGTATACCAAAAACTCCGCAATAAGGAAAGAAAAACTTTTATTTTGATCATCTTGCTTTAAAAACTTAAAAATCCGATGGGCATCCGGTACAAAGCGGCACCTCAGCGTGTTTAAATCATACCGGCAGGACGCAAATCAACAATCTTCCGGCAGTTTTTCAGGGATTCCATTTTGTTTTACAAATGATAATAATATCCCGTCTTGACGAAAACCGAAGTATGTTGTAGAATATTATGTAAATTTGGATAACAGTTTGGATCATAGTCGTTAAATATATTTATAAGATAATGGGGGGATCGACGTGGGACTTATACCGCAGGCAAAATGCAGCAGATGCGATAGGAAATATTCCGGCTTAAGGAGCCGGTGTCCATATTGCGGTGCAAGACGCAGAAAAAAAGGTAAGCGGGTTTCCGATACGGACAACGCCACATGGAAGCTGATTATTGGAATCATTCTTGTTGTGGTCCTAATCGCTGCGGTCGTGGTCATCCTTGTAACTTCCCTCAGCGGCTCAAACGAGGAAGAGGCCAATAACAATCCTGATGTCGGCAGTGGTTTTTCTTCAAATGAGGGGGTAAATTCCATTACCGGCGGAAATTCCGAACACGAGGGCGTTGAAGATCCCGGCACCGATCCGAATGGAGGCAGCGATCCTGATGGTGAACCGACGTCTGACCCCGAACCGGACATTGAGACTGTAGCCATCTATACTGCCTATGGTTCACAGACCACAGACTTCACCGTCCACATCGGCGGCTCTGAGCAGCTGAGCTGCCGCTACACGCCTGAAGACATTGAAGCTACTCCTGTGTGGGAGAGCAGCGACGAATCTGTCTTTGTCGTCCTCCAAACCGGCAAGGTCACTGCCGTCGGGCGCGGCATCGCCACCCTCACCGTTACGGTAAATGGTGTCAGCACAGAATGTATCGTCCGTGTCAATGGCTGATTTTACCGCCCCTGCGCAAGCGGGGGCGGTTTACTATTTAAATATCATCGGAGGATATCATGCGAATAAATTCACGATGCGTCGAATGTCTCATAAAACGGGAGGCATCCTTTGCCTATCAAATAAACGATGAGGACAAATCTTTGGATTACATGAATGAGGTCATGCGTACTCTGTTGGAATCCGATAAAGACGCCACCGCACCGCAAATGACCTCTATCTTCACCAAAATATACGAACGCTATTCCGGTATTGGCGACGCCTATACCGACGAAAAACGGATGTCCAACCTCTACATGCTTGACCGCATTGACAGTCTGCGCGGGCAGATCTCACGTTCTGATGACCGCATCATTGCTGCGTTAAAGCTTGCCGTCGTGGGAAACTATATCGACTTTGGCGCGCTCTCAGGCAATGTCTCCATGGAAGCACTGGACAGGCTTCTCGACTCTGCTCCGAAGCAGCCCCTCGCCGCCGGCGAATACGGCAGCTTCCTAAAGGATCTTGACAGCGCCCACAGGCTGCTGTACATCACCGATAATGCCGGAGAAATCGTCGCGGACAGGCTGGTAATAGAGGAGATAAAACGCAGAAATCCGGAGCTTGATATATGTGCCGCGGTCAGAGGTTTGCCCATTCAGAATGACGCGATGCGTCAGGATGCCTCCGATATCGGGCTTGACCGTATCGCCCGCATCGTTGACAGCGGCACGAACATCGGCGGGACAGTCCTCTCTCTTATAAGCAGCGAAATGCTTTCCGAGGTAAAGGCCGCAGATATTATAATAGCCAAGGGACAGGGCAACTTTGAAACGCTCAATGGCTGCGGTCTTAACATCTACTATCTCTTTATGTGCAAGTGTCAGCGTTTCACCGATATTTTCGGGGTACCGGAGCTTACAGGCGTCCTGGCAAACGAAAAGCGCCTCCCTTTTAACAGGATATATTAATACAATCAAATAACTAAGGGTACGCACTGCGTATCCTTAATTTTTATCCATGCTTATTTAACAGAATATTATTAAAACTCGAAAGCAGAAGGTTTTCATTTGTACAGTTTATTCCATTAAATTATTGACCGATCGGTCTGCTTATGATATACTCAAAAAGTAAACCGACTGGTCTGTTTTTTAATGGAGGTGTGCATTGAAACGGGAAGAAAAAAATGCTCTGTCGCGTCAGAAGATTCTGGAAGCGGCGATGACAGAGTTTTCCGTAAATGGGTATACCGGCGCATCGCTTAATACGATTTGTTCAGATAACGGTATCTCCAAAGGGATCGTCTATCATTACTACAAAGATAAAGACGAGCTTTTTATTTCGTGTGTAAAGGAATGCTATGACACTCTGACCTCGTACCTGAAGGAAGCGGTAAAACCGGTATCACAGGATGCACTGAAAAGCCTGGATGACTATTTCGATGCCAGGCTTCAGTATTTTGCCGGGCATCCCCAGCATCTTGGAATATTTCTTCACACCCTGATCCCCATGTCCGGCCATATTGCTGAAGAGGTCGCTGCGGCAAAGGAGGAGTTCAACGCTTTCAATATTTCCGTACTGACAGATATCCTGAATGGTCTTTCGCTGAGGGAAAACTTTTCTTCTGCCGACACCGCGGAGGATTTCAAAGATTACATGGACTATTTTAATGCGCGTTTCCGTTCAATATTGGTAAGTTCGGAATCGCCTGAGCAAGCTTTGAAGGAACATGAAGAACAGTGTCACAGGCAGCTTGACATTCTGCTAAACGGAGTTGTAAAAAAATGAAAACAAAACGATATACAGCATTGATGCTGCTGGTATTTCTGCTTCTTACCGGCTGCAGCAGCTGCGGTAAGGATACTACTTCGGATACGGATTACGGCAAGGATTCGGCGGAAACGGACGCGCCTTCAGAAAATGAGACGGCTCCTTCGGAGCCTGAAGCAGACACCCCGGCGGAATCCACGACAGAGACCCCTTCTGAACCTGAGTCCTCCGCCCCATCCGAACCCGAATCGACACCGCCGGAGACAGACCCCGGAACTCCTCCACAGGAGGAAGCGTCTGAAACTCCCCCGCAGGAGAATCCGGCGGCGCCTTCTGATGAGACGCCAGAGGCCTCCCCTCCTGAATCAGACCTTATCACTCCAAGCAGCACGGCTCAGATTTCCGCAGAGTTACTTACATCAATTGAGGAGCTTCGGCAGCCAAGGGTGATGGATGTTTCCGGCGTTGAGCTGAGTGAATATCCCGAGATTGACATTATTAATCTCTATAATGCGCTGCTTTCGGAACATCCGGAGCTGAAATACGCATACAAGTTTTCACCCGTTATTGACGGTGGAATTCTGACCTGTCAGATCAGCTATATGCCGTATATGACCGGTGAGTATCCGGAAGATCATCAGGGTGTCAGAATAACAAATATCCGTGATCTCATCCAAGCAGCCAATGACTATCTCGGCGAGTCGTCTTGCGAAATCTGCATTGAAAATAAGTCTCTTACGCCGGACGACATGAACCGTGCACTGCAGCAGGCAGGCGGCGGCTATGTGATGTGTGAATTGAGCAGAGACGCGACCCAGATCATATACAGAGCGGCGGATTACAGCATGACGCTTGAGGAGTGCCTGTCTGCGCTGAATGAAGCGTACGCATTGGCTGACAAGGTCATTGCAAAGGTACTTACGGCGGACATGAGCGACCGGGAAAAAGCAACCGCGCTGTACTCCTATGTTGCTGAAAATACAAAATACGATTTCCGTTATTACTCTGATAGGAACAATATGCCATACGCTTCGCAGACGGCACTCGGCGCATTGCGGGACGGCGTAGCCATCTGCGGCGGCTATTCACACGCCGTAAAGCTGTTATTCGACAAGGCCGGAATCCCCTGCTTCAATGTGACAGGATCGTATGGTGCCGAAAACCACATGTGGAATATCGCCTACTTGGACGGGCAATGGTACTGGTGTGATGCGACCATGGACCGCGGCAGCAATTCGGAAATCGGCATGTCTCATTTTGCAATGGAGGAATTGGATACCAGTAAATATCGTTGGAATCAGGAGATCGTAGATGTGCTGATATCACCGGATACTGCAGAAAATGAATAAATCATTTGGAACAAAAGTCCGGAGCCGTACACATTAATTACTGTTTTTCTGAAACCGTGCAAAGCCTGTTTAAATCATAAACGCTTTTCATATGACAGCACAAGGGCGGGAGAAACTCCCGCCCTTGTGCTGTTTTTATATGGTAAGAGTATAATTATACGACTTTGCTTTCAGTTTTCGAAAAAACACATCAAGTCCGGCGTAAGGCTTAACAATAAAAACAGGCATAGCAAAGGCGGGAACAGTTCAAATCAAGCTCCCGCCTTATTTTATTAAACCCGAAAAGCCGGAATTTAACGCTAAACAGATATCCCTTTACCATTAAACTATTTCATAGTTCACTTCAACCTTAGGGTACTGCCCTGCCACCGCCTGCCTGATACTGTCGGCCAGAGAAGGAAAATCCACTTTAAACTCTTCTTTATATTCAAACCAAACGCTTTCCGCCATGGTCTGACAGTTCTTCTTTCCTTCACGTTCCAATCCGATCTCATCATTCCAAAACATACCGATGTCAATGCGGTACAGTCCGGAGTCGAATTGTATGTCTATCTGAGGTTGTATTTTTTCACAAGCAGCATCCTGATAAAAATACAGCTCTGGATCTTTCGAAGTTGAATGTATACCTTTTATCGGAGATTAGTATCAAACCACTTGGAAAATATAAAACTTCAGGTAATCCGTCTCCGGTACGTTCCAGAGGATGGGGTGATCGGGAGCCTGCTGGCGGGCTTCGATCTGGCGGAGTTCCACGCCCGCGTCCAAGGCTGCGGAGCGCAGCATTTTGGTGAACAGCTCCGAGGGCATGAAATGACTGCATGAGGCGGTGGCGAAATAGCCGCCCCGGGGCAGCAGCTTCAGGGCCCTGAGATTGATCTCCTTATAGCCCCGCTCGGCACTGTTCACGGTCTTTCTGGACTTGGTGAACGCGGGCGGATCCAGAATGATGAAGTCATAGGGCGCTTTTCCCTTTGTGGCAAGCTCCGGCAGCAAGTCGAACACGTCGGCTGTGACAAAGTCCATTCTGTCCGCAAGGCCGTTTCGCTCTGCGTTGGCCTTAGCCATTTCGATAGCGGAGGCGGAAACATCCACCGCCGTTACATGCTCCGCCCCGCCCTTTGCGGCGTTTAAGGCAAAGGAGCCGGTATGGGTAAAGCAGTCCAGCACCCGCCTGCCTTTAGCGAGCTTCGCCACCGCGAGGCGGTTATACTTCTGGTCCAGGAAAAACCCGGTCTTCTGTCCGTTTTCCACGTCCACGCTGTAATAAATGCCGTTTTCGCAGATCTCGGTGACCGCGCTCTCCGGGTGGGTCTCCCCTTCAAGCCGGAACCAGCCCTTGTTCTGCTCCATACCCTCCAGGGCGCGTATGGCCACGTCGTTTCTCTCGTATATGCCACGGATCTCCTGTCCGTCCTCCCGCAGCACTTGAACCAGCAGGGGGAACAGCACAGGCTTGATCCGCTCAATGCCAACGGACAAAGTCTGGGTCACAATAATGTCTGAAAACCGGTCCACAGTAAGTCCCGGGAAGCCGTCCGCCTCGCCGAAAATGACCCGGCAGCAGGAAATATCGCCGCCCATAACGGTCTTACGGTAGTCCCAGGCGTATTGGACCCGGCGTTTCCAGAAAGCCTCGTCAAAACGGTCGTTAGCATTGTGTGAGATAAGTCTCAGACGAATCTTGCTCTCCCTGCTCACAAAGCCGGTGCCCAGATACTTGCCTTTTTCGCTCACCGCATCAGCAAGGGCACCGTTTTCACAGTCGCCCTCCTCCCGTATCACCTCATCCGCATATATCCAGGGATGTCCCTGCTCCACCCATCTCGTGCCCTTTGGAGTAATGATGAACCGGGGAAAACCTCTCTCTGCCTTCATTAACGATCATCCTTCTTTGAAATATGGAAATATTGTATCACAGAAACATGTAAAGCTCAATTGGAAGCCCTGTGATTAAATAGTTTGAAACACCTTCACGATCCGTGATTTTCGTTCTATAAAAAAGAAAACGTCTGCAAAAATACAGACGTTTTCAATGGTCCGAGTGACTGGATTCGAACCAGCGGCCTCTTGAACCCCATTCAAGCGCGATACCAAACTTCGCCACACCCGGATAATTATCTTAAATTTTCGTGCTCAATGATATTAACACATTTCTTCTGAGTTTGCAAGTACAAAATCACTTTTATCGATAAATTTCTTTTATAACTTGGTGTACAATAAACCTGTTAAAAATCAACCTCCAAATTATTACAAAAGTAACAATTCAATAAAAATATTACAAAAACAGTCCTCTCAGGTTTACATAACAGTTGATAAGTGGGGGCAAAACCAAAAAATTTGCCTGAAAATTTGACAAAAGTGGGGCGAGGTGCTATAATGCCACAGAATTAATTTGTAACCTTTTGTAACACTCATGCTGCACAGCCATTATTAAATACAAAGGAGGAGTTTTGATGAAAAACTCATCTGTGCCGCAAAAAGAGCGCTCCGTACAAAGAAAGCTCCGTTTTGCGGCTATTCCTCTCATAATCGTACTGTGCGCCGCCGGCGTAATATTTGCCGCGGTTTCTGTAAGCCATAAATTCGATTATGTCATTACTGATGGCAGCGATATCATAAAGGTCAGTTCATATTCACAAATCGCTGAATCCGTACTTGAGGAATTTGAAATCAATGTTGAAAACGCAACCTATGAGGTAGAAAACCACGACGGATACACTGAGATTATTATTACCCGCACCTTCCCTGTCTCTGTCACCTGTGACGGAGTCACTGAGACCTACACCGTTGAGGGCGGAACAGCAGCTTCGTTGCTGAATACCCTCGGCATAGTTCTTGACACGGACGATATGCTATCCTGTAAGTTAACAGATAAGCTTTCAAGCGGCATGGAAATTAAGGTTACAAGATATGATGTCGAGTATGAGACGGTAGAGACAGTAATCCCATTTGAAACCAAGTATGTTGACAGTCCATATATGGATGAGGGAAAGACAATGGTCGTTTCAGAGGGCGAGAATGGTCTTATGGAGACAACCTACGTCCGTACTTATATCGACGGCGTGCTTGATTCTTTTTATGTTGAGAGTGAAACGGTGGTTTCCAAGCCTGTTTCTGAGATCACGGCAACGGGGTCAAATACCACATACACCCACAGCTATTCATCAAATAATCTCAGCGGTGAAGCTGCAGTGGCACTCGCCAGTTTCTCAGAGACTCCATCGGCAGATGATGAAAACACAATCACCACCCTTTCCGGGGAGAGCCTATCCTACTCAAAGGTCATCGACATGACCGCCACAGCTTACACATATCACTCCGGCGTTAATATCACCTACAGCGGCGCCCTGGCGCAGGTTGGAATCGTTGCCGCCCTTCCCGGAACGCTCCCTCAGGGGACGCGCGTCTACATCGTCGCGGCAGACGGCTCATGGGAATACGGTGTGGCAATCGTTGGAGATAAGCCGGCAAGAAATATTCTTGACCTTTTTATGGAGACATATGACGAGTGCGTACAGTTCGGCGTCCGTGACGCTCTTGTCTATGTACTTGATTAAAAACTAACAACTTATTTGGCGGCAGGGGTTGTCCCGGCCGCCCTTTTGCTTTAAAATAGCTGTTAATAAAATTCGGAGGCTCCATATGGATCTTTGCAATATAAACGAAATTAACCTACTGCTTTCCCGCCACGGATTTAAATTTTCCAAAGCCCTTGGGCAGAATTTTCTTGTCGCCTCTTGGGTACCTGAGCGCATCGTCCTTGAATCCGGTATAAACAGGAATAACGGCGTTCTGGAGATAGGCCCCGGTGTAGGCTGCCTCACGGAGAAGCTCTCATTAAGCGCCGGTAAGGTCGTGTCTGTGGAGCTTGACGAAAGGCTTCTTCCGGTTTTGGGAGAAACTGTGGGACACTTGGAAAATGTGGAGATAGTAAACGGTGACATAATGAAGACCGATATTCCGGCGCTTGTCTACGAGCGCTTTTCCTCCCTTACCCCCGCGGTATGCGCAAACCTGCCCTACAACATAACCTCTCCGGTGCTTACGCGACTTATAGACACCGGGCTTTTTTCCACTATAACTGTTATGATACAGCGCGAGGTCGCACGCAGGATATGCGCTGCTCCGGGGACGGCGGATTACGGAGCTTTTACTGTGTATACTAATTTTTATACCCGGCCGAGGCTTCTTTTCGACGTCCCCCCCGCCTGCTTTGAGCCTAGCCCAAAGGTGACAAGCTCAGTGATAATCATGGAGCGCCGGGCCGAACCGCCCGCAGAGGTAAACCAGGTGCTGTTTTTCAAGATTGTACGCGCGGCCTTCAATCAGCGCCGCAAAACACTCTTAAACGCCCTTGCGTCGGCGTTTTCTCCCGGAATTGACAAGCAGCTTATTTCCGATGCAATAACTGACAGCGGGCTCGATATTCGCGTGCGTGGCGAAGCTCTGGATATTCCGGCTTTTGCGGAATTAACTAATAAAATCGAGCGGTATGTAAAATGATAGTAAAGCGTAATTTTTTTGAGGGGGCTACCCTTTCCGTTGCCGAGCAGCTGATAGGCTGTACCTTGATAAGCCGCATAGGCGGTGTCGAGACCGGCGGAATTATAGTCGAGACTGAGGGCTATCTCGGCGCTCTCGACCCTGCCGCACACAGCTACAAGGGTAAAAGCCCCCGCGTCCGCGTGCTTTACGGTCAGAAAGGCCTTGCATATATATACCTGATCTACGGCATGTACTGGTGCCTTAACTTCTCGACCGGCCCAGAAGGCATACCGGAATGTGTACTTATTCGTGCACTTGAACCGACTATCGGTATCCCGGCGATGATAAAGCGCCGCGGTACAGATAAGCTTAAAAATCTCTGTTCAGGCCCCGGTAAGCTATGCGGAGCTTTAGGTATCACGGGAGATAACTACGGCTGTGATCTGTGTGACGATACCTCACCCCTCATTTTACTGGAAAACAATGAACCGCACCGCATTGAGCGTTCAGCGAGAATCGGCATAGATTACGCAGGCGACGCCCGGGATAACCTGTGGAGATTTACGCTCTCAGAAAGTCCGTTTGTTTCAAAATAATACGGCGTATTCCGCTTTTTATGAGACATTTTGCATTATTTCTTATAGTCAGCTTGCAAAACGCGCATACATTATCCGTGTAAAGATACGCTGAATTCACAAAAATTTAAACTTTTGTACTCTTAATAATTCAAAAATTCTATTGCAAAAATAAGATTTTTGAGTAAAATGGTATTTAGAGAAATTTGTACATTTCCCCAATAACAAGGAGGTCAACAATATGTACACTAATAATCAGGCTGTTCTCAGTTGGATCGATGAGATGGCCGCAATGACAAAGCCGGACAAAATCGTCTGGATCGACGGCTCTGAGGAGCAGCTCGAGGAGCTTCGTCAGGAGGCTTTCAAGACTGGCGAGCTTATTAAGCTCAATCAGGAGCTTCTCCCCGGCTGCGTTTATCACCGCAGTGCCCTTAATGACGTCGCCCGTGTGGAGAGCAGGACCTTCATCTGCTGCGAGAAAAAAGAGGATGCAGGCCCCACCAACAACTGGATGGACCCCAAGGAGATGTATGCAAAGCTCGCGGAGCTTTACGACGGCTCCATGAAGGGCCGCACCATGTATGTTATTCCCTACTCCATGAGCATCGTTGGTTCCCCCTTTGCAAAGTACGGCATTGAGCTTACAGATTCCATCTACGTTGTCGTCAGCATGGCCATAATGACCCGCGTCGGAACAAACGTCTATGACGCTCTCGGCGACAGCCCCGACTTCATCAAGGGCCTTCATGCCAAGGCTGACCTGGACGAGGATAAGCGTTATATCGTTCAGTTCCCGCAGGACAACACCATTATGTCCGTTAACTCCGGTTACGGCGGAAACGTGCTCCTCGGCAAGAAGTGCTTTGCCCTTCGTATCGCCTCCTGCCTTGGCCGTGATGAGGGCTGGATGGCCGAACATATGCTTATCCTCGGCGTTGAGAATCCTCAGGGTGAGGTCCGCTACATCTGCGGTGCTTTCCCCTCCGCCTGCGGCAAGACTAACCTCGCAATGATAATCCCGCCTGAGATCTATCGCAAGAAGGGCTGGAAGTGCTGGACCGTCGGAGACGATATAGCATGGATCCGTCCGGGTCCGGACGGCAGGCTCTGGGCAGTCAACCCCGAGAACGGTTTCTTCGGTGTCGCCCCCGGAACCAGCATGAAGTCCAACCCCAATGCGCTTCTTACTACCCAGAAGAACACCATATTCACCAACGTCGTTATGAAGAAGGACGGCACCGTGTGGTGGGAGGGAATGGACAAGAATCCTCCTACGGACACCTGCAACTGGAAGGGCGAGCCATGGGATCCCTCTGACGGCTCAAAGGGCGCTCACCCCAACTCCCGCTTTACAGCTCCGGCAGTAAACTGCCCGTGCCTGTCCAAGGAGTTCAATAATCCTCAGGGTGTTCCCATCTCCGCCATGCTGTTCGGCGGCCGCCGTCCCCATACCGTCCCGCTGGTATATCAGTCCAGAGACTGGAACCACGGTGTATTCCTCGGCGCTACCGTCGCGTCCGAGACCACCGCAGCCGCTACCGGCGCTGTAGGTGTCATCCGCCGCGATCCTATGTCCATGCGTCCGTTCATCGGCTATCACGTTGCTGACTACTGGCAGCACTGGATCGACATGGGCAAAAAGGTCACCAATCCCCCGAAAATTTTCAACGTCAACTGGTTCCGTACCGATGATGACGGCAACTTCCTCTGGCCGGGCTTTGGAGACAACATGCGCGTTGTCGAGTGGATCCTTAAGCGCTGCTTTGACGAGGTTGACGCCGTTGAGACTCCTATCGGCTATATGCCCAGACCCGAAGATATTAACCTTGAGGGCATCGAGGATGAGGTATCCCAGGAAACGCTTAACGAGCTTCTCTCCGTCGATGTTGATGGCTGGAAGAAGGAAGCCGACAGCATTGAGGAATTCTTTAACGAGGTCGGTGAGGGCAAGCTTCCGAAGGAGCTGGCCGAGAGCCTCGAAACTCTTAAAGCAAATCTCAGCAAGTAAATAACTGAAGAGTTTTAGCAGCGTGGTTGGCAAATTTTGCTTTGAGCATTAAGAAACACGCGTATTTAAGCTTATTAAAAAATTTCCGGAGTGTTGAACTCCGGAAATTTTTTATAAAATGTTGACAAGCAAAAAACAAGGCTTCAAAATCAGTTAAAAAGCTTAGGAGGATTGTCAATGGACACCAGACTTTTGATCGAAGTTGCTTCCGGAAAGCGGCCTGCCGGACTTGTATTGAAAAACGTCAGAGTCCTCAATGTGTTCACAGGCGATATTCAAAGCGCTGATATTGCGGTTGAAGATGGTATTATAGCAGGCGTGGGCAGCTACAGCGGGATCCGGGAAACCGACCTTGAAGGGCGATTTGCTGTCCCCGGGTTTATTAACTCCCACTGCCACGTTGAAAGCTCAATGGTAACTCCGCACGAATACTGCTGTGAGGAGCTGCGCCATGGCGTCACCACAGTCATAACTGACCCCCACGAAATAGCCAACGTCGCAGGGCTTGAGGGGGTAAAATTCATGATCTCCTCTGCCTCAGGGCTTCCGATTAATTATTTTGTTCAGGCTCCCTCCTGCGTCCCCTCCACCGTATTTGAACATTCAGGCGCTGTTCTCGACGCAGAGGAGCTAAAATCTCTCCTTTCAGATGACCGTGTACTCGGACTCGGTGAGATGATGGATTTTCCCGGAGTCCTAAGCTGCTCACAATCCGTAATCAATAAGCTAGAGGCCTTTCGCGGACGGACAATCGATGGTCATGCTCCGTCTCTTGGCGGCCTGTCTCTGCAGGGCTATGCAGCAGCAGGTATTCACACCGATCATGAGAGCATTTCATGGTCAGAGGCCAGGGAAAAGCTTAACGCGGGCATTGCCGTTCTTGTACGTCTGGGCAGCGCCTCCCGCAATCTTGAGGACATTATCCGCGGTGTCGTAGAAAACGGCGTATGTACACGAAATATGGCCTTTTGCACAGATGACAAGCATCTTGCGGACATAAGACGCGAAGGCACCATACGTGAGAATATACGCCTGGCAATATCACTAGGTCTGGATACTGTATCCGCATTTCAGATGGCTACGGTAAACGCAGCAGAAATCTACGGGCTTTCCGGACTTGGTGCGATAGCTCCAAACCGGCGGGCAGATATTGTTATACTTGATGAGCTGGAAAGCGTCGCGGTACACAGCGTGTACAAGGACGGAGTCCTGCGTGTAAGCGGTGGAGTTGTGGACTGGCCAGTCAGCACCGCCCCATCCGGAGATATATGCAGAACAGTGCATATATCTCCCCTGAGTGAAAAGACACTTGCCCTTCCGGAAAGAGAGGTTTACCCTGTAATTGAGATCGTCTCCGGGCAAATCGTCACACGGCGCAGCGAAATTGACTCGAAGGATTTAAACCGCTCCATCGCAGATGGAAGGATAAGAAAAATTGCGGTTATTGAGCGACACCGCAAAACGCAGAACAGGGGCGTCGGTCTCATATCAGGGTATGGTCTTAGCCACGGCGCCATTGCCACTACAATAGCCCATGACTCACACAATTTGATTGTAGTGGGTGATAACGACGGCAATATGCTGACAGCCGTAAATGCCCTAAAAGAGTGTCAGGGCGGATATTCTATTGCATGTGACGGACAGGTACTAGGCGTCCTGCCCCTTATAGTAGGCGGACTTATGAGTACTGAATGTGCGGATGTCTTTATACCAAAGCTCGAGGAAATGCTAAAGATTGCTAAAGAGCTTGGGGTAGCAGAAGGTATAGACCCGTTTATTACATTGAGCTTTTTGGCTCTGCCGGTGCTTCCCGAATTGCGTATAACTGATATGGGTATGTTTGATTCTGTAAATATGCAACTGCTTTGATGCAGCGATCCCACGAAAGCTGAGCTTTCGTGGGATCTTTAAAAGTGTATTATTATTTCACTTTTATCTGCTCTGAATGTAAATTGCGTCAGCGGCACCTGCAGGCTTTCTGAAATAGCTTCCATACTTTCACCGCGCCGTGGTTTATAAAGCATTATGACCACCGGAACTTTAATTCTCTGCCCCTCATAAAGCACACCGCTGGAATTCAGACCGTTTATACGTACAAGCGCTTCAGCCGATACGCTGAACTTATAAGCAATGGAGTATATACTCTCCCCATTTCTTACTATGTAGTCATGCAATATGATCTTCCTAACTGTGTTTTATATGGCGCTGGGGCGCCTGTTGCATTATATTCCTCTGTACAATAATGTGTTACCCCTGAAAAAAACTCAAAACTTTTGTAAAAAATCCTTGACTTTTTGGTGTATCATGGATATAATAATCCTTGCGCTTAGCGGGATTGTGTAAAGGTAGCACAGCGGACTCTGACTCCGTATGTGAGGGTTCGAATCCTTCTCCCGCTGCCATAGAAAGTCCTGAAACCTCAAGGGTTTCAGGACTTTTCTTTTGCGTTTGACCCTTATGCTGACCCTTACGAGATTTTTTAACAATCTTTTGGAGCCAGCGCAAAAGCTAACGAAGTCCCTCAATATACCGCTGCATCCGGTTGGCACTGTCCTCTTTCATACGTTCCGAAATATGACCATAGACCTCCAGCGTGAAGGCCGCTGTCGCATGCCCCAGATTTCCCTGCACCGTTTTGACATCATCTCCGTTTTGGAGCGATAGGACGGCGTAGGTATGACGCAGGTCGTGGGAGCGGAAAACACCTCTTACGCTATAATTACGACAAAAAGCTAGGCGCATGGACCATGCTAATAAACGAAACCAGCCCCTAACAACCGAACATCTACAAAAACACAACGAGAACCCCAAAGGCTATGGTATAATACCATGGCCTTTTTATTATGAAAGGAGAATGAATCATGGCGCGCAAGAGCAGAAAACACCTAAATACAGAGGCAGCTATGAGATTAACCCCAAAAGAGAATGTGGGCTACATCCGTCTCTCCGTTTCCAAGAAAGAAGAATCCAATTCCATCGAGAATCAGAAGTCGATCATCAAGCACTGGGCAGAGCAGCATCAGCTTTCTATTTCACGCTTCTACATCGATAATGGATTCAGCGGGACAACCTTTGAACGGCCTGGTTTTAAGAATATGATTCAGGATATTGCGGACGGGAAAATTGGCTGTCTGATCATTAAGGATCTCTCGCGGTTGGGCCGAGAGTTTATTACGACCAGCTACTATATCGAGGAGTTTTTCCCCGCCAAGAAAATTCGATTCGTATCCGTGAACGACCGTTTCGACACGATCGATGGCATTACCGATCTCTGCAAATAATTTGAATTTTGCTTCTAATTTATTAGAAGCAAAACGGCATTCTTTAGAAGTCTAATTCAAATTAGAATAGTAAAGAGTGAATCTATGCGTGACTTAAATAAAGCCTTTGGCGCTGCCGTATCTGAGGCGCGGCGCAAACTTGGTCTAACTCAGGTCGGTCTTGCCGAAGAACTCGGGACAACAGACCAATTTATTTCTGATATGGAGAACGGAAA